>NZ_JBFAOQ010000016.1:359627-361506 GCF_040675285.1 Nonomuraea sp. NPDC049625
ATGGGTGCAGGGGAGAAGCGCCGACGACGGAAAGATCACCTTCCCCAAGGACGGGCTCGATGTCCGCAACGGAAGCGGAGCTTGGGGAACCGTGCACGCCGACAAGGCTGACCTCAACGGCATCAACACCGAATGGGTGCAAGGACGAAGCGCCGACGACGGATGGATCACCTTCCCCGTGGAGGGGCTCAAAGTCCACCGGAAGGACAACAGCCACCTGACTCATCTGGACGTCGGTTATGCGACCCACGACATCGTGAAAACCAGAGTCGTGCGGGGACTGACTGACGGTGAAGGCTGGATCAGCTTCCGCAAGGAGGGGCTGAACATTCGCCGGGGGCAGGGCACGGAACGGGGAACTCTGTTCGCCGCCAAGACCGAACTGAAGGAATGAGTACAAACGGCGTCCAGTGCCCTGCCGAATGGATCTCATGGGGATCAAGGGGCGGCGGCGCTGGGCGCCGTCACCCAGCCGTGCGCCTGCCGCTCACCAGGCATGCGGCCTGAGAGCGATCCGGTCGGCAAAGCCGCGCTGAGCCGCATCTTTGTGCCTGGCGCTCGAAGGTCTTGCCGACCCGACCGGGTGACGAACCGGGGGTGACAACGAGGACGTTCGATCATGGACGTCCACGGACTCTGACGGACCACAAAAGGCAGGTCACCTCCTCGGCGGGGGAGGATGAGCAAGTCCTTGATTTTGCTCGTAATGAAGGGGTCTGGGGTTCGAATCCGCCAAGGCGGCTCCAGGTCAGAGGCCCTTCCAGATGATCCGGGAGGGCCTTTTGCTAACACTTCTGCTAACGGGCGCTCGCCCAGATGATCGTTGTGATGCAGCATGGGGCTGTGGACGTCTTACTCTCGCAACTCCCCGCCCTACTGGGAGTGATCGTCGGTGCAGTGGGCTCCTATATGGCTACCTACCTGGTAGAGCGTGTCCGTTGGAACCGGCAACAGACGACTCGGTGGGATGAGGAACGCCGAAAGGCTTACGCGGAGTACGCGCACTCCGTCAAGGCGGTGATTCAGATGTCGGCCGAGATAGCCGCAGCGCGAGGTGTCAACACTCGGTTCAGGATCGTGAACAAGGTCGATGTTGAGGAGAGTCTCAAGGAGCTCGCCCGCGTCGCATTTGAGCGCTCGGCCAAATGGGAATCGGTCCTGCTGCTTGGCGATGACAAGACAATCGAGGCGGGACGCGCATGGCACTCTCTTGCGCTTCGAATGGAAGAGTTCGCTCACGGTAGCCGGAACGACCCCGAGGAGTGGGCGTCGGTCTACGCGGATGCCGGGGCGGCGCGAGACTATTTCTACGAGCAGGCCCGACGTGACCTGAGGATCCACGTCGGCACCAACGTCTCACCTCGTGGTCTTTGGAGACGGCGGCCCGCGTCGGCGGCAGGGGAAATGTTGCAGGCCCCTGCGTCGGAGCACAAGGGCCTGAGCGCTGGTTGAGTTGGTTATGGTCCGCTCTCCAGAGCGTGGGCGAAGATGTCAGCGGCGGCCGTCTCAGCCGAGCGGATCACATGGGCGTAGACGCGGAGGGTGATCGCGGGGTCGGCGTGGCCGAGGCGGGCCGCGACGACGTGTACGGGGACGCCGGCCAGGAGCAGCAGGGTCGCATGCACGTGGCGTAGATCGTGTAGGCGGATCATCGGTAGTGGGTCGGTGACGGTCTTGTTGTGAACCACGCCTTTCTGAGCGCGCTGCGCGCGGAAGGCAGGCCGTAACACCCTAGGGGCCCCGGTGTTGCAGCAGGTTTTGGCGCTGGCGGGCCGCTCGGAAGGGACGGGAGCAATGCTTGAGATCTGTGGATCACTGGGAAGGGGTGTACCGTCCCGGTGATCATGTGAATCCACAAGCATGACCGACGCGCCAACGT
>NZ_JBFAOQ010000017.1:0-326616 GCF_040675285.1 Nonomuraea sp. NPDC049625
ATGACCTCGCCGCGTTTGATCTCGATCGAGACCTCGCGCAGGGCGGGCGCCTCGGCGCCGGGGTAGGTGAAGGTGATGTCCGTGGCCGTGATGCGTTCGAAGTTCTCGGGCACCGACGCCTCGCGCGCGGCGGGGACGCGGCGCTCGGCGTCCTCGCAGAACTCCAGGAAGTCGGTGAAGTACAGGCCCTCTTCGTACAGGCGGTTGGTGGCGTACATCAGGTTGGCCAGCGAGGACTGGGCGGACCTGATCGCCAGGACCGCGGTGCCCGCCACCGCCAGCGGGATCGCGGCCAGGGCCAGGAGCACGCCGAGGGCCACGTAGACGAGGGCGGAGCCGAGGCCGCCGAGGGCCTCGCCGACCAGGCGGGCGAAGGTCTGGCGCCGGGCGAGCTTGAGCAGGACGTCCTGCTCGGCCCTGGCCACCGCGTCGTACATGCGCAGCAGGAAGCCGCGCATGGTGAACGAGCGCACCTCGGCCGCCGGCTCGCGCTCGGCCAGCAGCTCCGCGATGATCCACTTGCGGCGGTTGGCAGGGATGAGGGCGTAGAGGGTGGTGTAGCGCATCTTGGCGCTGCGGACCGCCGCCCAGGCGTCGGGCAGCACCGCCAGCAGGAGGAGCGGGAGCAGCACCGGATGGAGCACGCCGAGGACGCCGGCCACGGCCGCGATGCCGACCGCGGCCGTGACCACGTTGATGGCCGAGGTCACCACCGAGTCGGCCATGGCCACGCCGCGTAACCTGGCCCGCTGCAGCGCGTCGTGGAACTCGGGGTCGTCGTAGGCCACGAGCTCCACCCGGCTGGTCAGCCCGTACAGGCGCTCCTCGGTGAGCCGGCTCACCTGGGGGTCGAGGCGGGACTGCGCCCAGCCCGCGCCGGCCTGCACGCCGGTGCGGAGCGTCGCGGCCACCCCGACCAGCACGAGGCTGGGCAGCGCGGCCAGCACGCGGTCGGGGGTGGGGCCCTCGCTGAAGAGGGCGCTGAGGACGCCGGTGGTCGCCAGCAGGCCGAAGGCCGTGAAGACGCCGCCGAGGAGGTTGAGCGTGATCGTGGCGAGGGTGTCGCGCCGGCCGGCCTGCCAGGCCATGCGCATCGCCTGTGTCACGAGTGACGGCAGCCGCCTGGCGATGGTCAGGAAACCGACCTCCGCCAGCTTGTCCTGATGGGCGTGCCAGTCGGAGAAGGAGATCTCACCGAGCTCGAGCGGCTCATCGACCATGACTTGAGTGTGCCCACGGGCACTGACAGATCTCCACCGATTATGTCTGGGCGCGCGGCGTAGTTGGTGACACACTCACAGTGATGCTGCGATTCGCCGACTTCAGCGACCTGCCGGCCGAGCCGAACGCGTTCGTGGGCCGGGAGTCCGATCTAGATGAGCTCGCCCATCTGATGCGCGTCTCCCGGGCCGTGACCCTCTGCGGCGCGGGCGGCATCGGGAAGACCCGGCTGGCGATGCGGCTCGCGGCCAGGGTGGGCCCCGACCACCCGGGCGGCGTGTGGCTGATCGAGCTGGCCGACCTGGAGAAGGGCGAGCTGAGAGAGTACGTCGCCGCCGCGCTCGGCATCGCGGGCGACCTGGCCGAGTCGATCGCGGGCCGGCGCGCGCTCCTGGTGCTCGACAACTGCGAGCCGGTGATCGGGGAGTGCGCGGAGCTGTGCCGTGACCTGCTCTGCGCCTGCCCGGGGCTCACCGTGCTGGCCACCAGCAGGGAGCCGCTGCGCGTGCCCGGCGAGACCGTGTGGCGGGTGCCGCCCCTGTCGGTGGGTGGGGAGGACAGCGAGGCCGTGCGGCTGTTCGTGGCCAGGGCCACCGCCGCCCGGCCCGACTTCGAGCTGACCGACGAGAGCCGGCCGCTGGTCACGGAGCTGTGCCAGGCGCTCGACGGCCTGCCGCTGGCGATCGAGCTGGCCGCCGCCATGGTGCGGGTCCTGTCCGTCCGCCAGCTCGTCGAGCGGCTGGACGACCGGTTCAGGCTGCTGGCGGGCGGCGCGCGTACGGCTCCGGCCCGGCACCGCACACTCAGGGCCGCGGTGGACTGGAGCTACCGGCTGCTCTCCCCGCAGGAGCGGCTGCTGCTGCGCCGCACGGCGGCCTTCCGCTCCTCGTGGACGCTCGACCTGGCCGAGGCGGTCTGCTCGGGGCCGGGGCTGCCCGAGGAGGACGTGCTGCTCCGGTTGTGCGATCTGGTGGACAAGTCGCTGGTCGCGCTCGACGGCGAGATCGCCGGTCAGGCGCGCTACCGGCTGCTGGAGACCGTACGGGATTACGCGCTGGAGCAGCTCGCCGAGTCCGGCGAGGAGACGGAGCTGCGGCGCAGGCACCTGACGGCGCTGGCCGCGATGGCGAGCGGGTTCAAGGAGGCGATCGCGCCGGGCGCGCGCACGTCGTGGCCGGTGATCGAGCGGTACGTGAACCTGTTCGACGCGCTCAAGGTCGAGGTCGGCTCGGCCTGCGAGTGGTCGGTCGCCATCGGCCTGCCGGAGACCGCGTTGAGCCTGCTGACCGACCTGCGTTACCTGCTGGTCGGCAGCGGCAGGAAGCTCGACATGGCCGAGCGGCTCGACCGGCTGCTGGCCCTCGACGTCCCGCAGATGCGGCCGGCGCTGCGCGGTCAGGCCACGATCCTGCGCGGCGAGCTGGCGCTGGCGGCGGGCGATCTCGAACTGGCCACGTGGTGTACCCGCGCCGGGCTCGATCTGTGCAGGTCCGTCGACGACGCGTACGGCGAGGCCGTCGGCATGATCGTGCTGGCCCAGCTCACCGGCGAGCCCGAGACCCTGACCCGTGCGCTGGAGCTGGCCAGGCGCTCCGGCGACCTCATCCTGGAGTCGCTGGCTCAGGGCACCCGGGCGCAGTTCGGCCTGCACCACGGCCGCCTGCGGGAGGCGCAGCGCGGGTTCGAGGAGGTGCTGGCGATCAACGAGGGGCTCGACAACCACGTGGGCCGGTCCTTCGCCCACATCGGGCTCGCCCAGGTCGCCAGGCGCTCGGGCGACCTTCCGACGGCGAAGCGGCACTACGAGTCGGGGCTGAGCTTGCTGCGGCACGTGGACGCCAGGCAGCAGATCGTGAGCTGCCTGGCCGGGCTCGGCAAGGTGGCGCTCGACCAGGGTGACCTGGTGGAGGCCAGGGCCAGGTTCACCGAGGCGCTGGTGCTCAGCCGCGACGCGGGGCTGCGCGCGGGCATCGCCAGGCGGCTGGAGGAGTGGGCGGTCCTGGTCTCCGCCGAGGGCGACCACCGGCGCGCGGTCCTGCTGGCCGCTGCCTCGGTGGCGCTGCGCAGCCGCCAGCCGGACGCGCGTACGGAGGACGTCCTGCGACCGGCGCGGACCGGGCTGGGCGAGGCCGTGGTCGGCATGTTGTGGGCCGAGGGCGCGGGGATGACCGCCGAACAGGCTGTGGCGTGCGCTCTGGACGGCGCGCTGCCCGAACGCCCCATGGAGCCGGTCGTACCGGTCAGCCAGGACAGCAGGCTCACGGTCAGGGAGCGCGAGATCGCCGAGCTGATCGCCAGAGGGCTCAGCAACCGGGCCATCGCCGACGAACTGGTCATCAGCCCGGCGACCGCCGCCCGCCACGTGGCCAACATTCTGTCCAAGCTGGGCTTCTCCACACGTACACAGATCGCCGCATGGGTGATCGAGAGCCGCTGATCCGCGTACCTCTCTACACATCACGGAGCCTGCCGGTTTACATCGTCGAATGGCCATGTCAGCGCATGTGCGGCACCCATCTGCACACCTACCGTTGCTACGTGTGATCGGCCGCACCGACGTTCCACCCTTTGCGGTGCGGCCGATCCATCGGGGACGTCACGCGTCCGCGCGGAGCTGGGCCTCCTCGGAGGGGTGGAGGTCCGGTTCCGGGCGCGTGGCAGCGGGCTCGAGTCGCGCAGGGCTCGGGCCCGCCCGCGGGAATGCACATCTGCCTACATAGATCGGTGGATGCTGTGCATGCCCGGCGGCCGTACGTTGGCGGTCATGAAGCCTGCCGCCTCGACCACCGGGACCGTGATCCACGAGGTGTTCCGCCAGGCGTACGAGCGCGGGGAGCGGCCGGCGCTCGTCGATCTGCGCGGCGGCCACGTCTACGGCTACCGCAGGCTGGTGACCGAGGTGACCAGGGCGGCCTCGGGGCTCGTACGCAGGGGCGCGCGGCGCGACCAGGTGGTGGGCGTGCACGTCTCGACGGCCGGCGCGCAGACGCTGGCCGTGCACACCGTGCTCGCGGCGGGCGGCGTGGCGGCGCCGATCGATCCCGCGCTCGGCGCCGGGGAGATGGCCGCGTGGCTGCGCGAGTGCGACGCGCGCACCTTGATCACCACCCCCGACCTGGCGGAGACGGCGGTGCGGGCGGCCGACGAGTCCCGGGTGCGCCAGGTCGTCTCGCTGGGCACGGCGCTCGACACGATCGACTTCCGCTGCCTGCTCACGCTGGAGCCCACCCCGCTGCCCGCGCTCGACGCCAAGCGCCAGGACGCGCTGCTGACGGCGGACGGCCGCCGGATGTCCCACGCCGACCTGCTGTCCAGGATGGCGGAGCTCGACCTGCCCGTGGGCCTGGCCGAGTCCGACGTCGTGCTGACCACGTGGCAGCCCGACAGCCGGTGCGACCTGGTCGTCCTGGTCTGCCTGGGCGTGTCCAAGGGCGCGCTGGTGGTGGCCGCGGGCGGCGGCGAGCCGCCCGGCACGAGCTACGACTTCAGCGTCACGGTGGTGACGAACCCCGACGGCGGGCTCGAGCGCGTCCGCTGAGTATGCGGAGCTGTTATCCGCCCATCCCTTGACGCCGCGCGGCGGGAAGTGGGTAGATGGCCGTTGGTTGACAACGTTGTCAAATCACCAACTTCGGGGGCTTCGAAGGGATGGTGTGCGATGCGACGGTGGTTAGCGACCGTCTCGATCTCGATCGTGAGCGCGTTGAGCCTGGTGGCCTGCGGTGGCGGCGGAGGCGGGCAGTCGTCCCAGTCTCCGGCCGCCAGTGGCGGCGGCGGAGAGAAGAAACAGGTTGAGGTCTTCTCCTGGTGGACGGGCCCCGGCGAGGCCGACGGCCTCCAGGCGATGAAGAAGATCTTCGAGCAGCAGAATCCGAACTACACATTCTTCGACGCCGCCGTGGCGGGCGGCTCCGGTGACAAGGCCAAGGCGCTGCTCCAGTCGAAGCTCCAGGCCAGCACCCCGCCCGACACCTTCCAGGGCCACGCGGGCGCCGAATTGCAGGGCTACATCAAGGCCGGCAACCTTGAGGACCTGACCTTCCTGTACGACGAGCTGAAGCTGAAGGACGTCTTCCCCACGCAGCTCGTCGATCAGATCAGCGTCGACGGCAAGATCTACTCGGTGCCGGTGAACATCCACCGCTCCAACGTGCTGTGGTTCAACCCCGCGGTGCTCAAGGACGCCGGCGTGGCCGCCGCGCCCAAGACGATCGACGAGTTCATCGCGGACCTGGAGAAGGTCAAGGCCAAGGGCAAGATCCCGCTGTCGATCGGCTCCGAGTGGACCGTCACCCACCTGATGGAGAACGTCCTGCTCGGCTCGATGGGCACCGACGCCTACAACGCGCTGTTCAAGCCGGGCGCCGACTGGAACAGCCCGCAGGTGACCAAGGCGCTGGAGAGCTTCGCCAAGATCATGTCGTACGCGGGCGACCCGCAGGACGACTGGCAGCCGGCCGCCAAGCAGGTCGCCGACGGCGAGGCCGCGTTCAACATCATGGGCGACTGGGCGTACGGCTACTTCCACAACCCGCCGGAGGGCGGCCTGGGCAAGAAGTCGAAGACGGACTTCGACTGGGCGCCGGCTCCCGGGACCGAGGGCACGTACATGTGGCTGTCCGACAGCTTCACCCTCCCCAAGGGCGCGAAGAACCGTGACGGGGCCATCGCCTGGCTGAAGGTCGCGGCCAGCAAGGAGGGCCAGGACGCCTTCAACCCCAAGAAGGGCTCCATCCCCGCCCGCAAGGACGCCGACCAGGCCCTCTACACCGACTACCTGGCCGACGCGCTGAAGGACTGGTCGAGCAACAAGCTCGCCGGGTCGATCCAGCACGGCGTCTCGGTCAACCAGCCGTGGCTGGCGGCGATCACCGAGTCGGTCGGCCTGTTCATCGGCAGCAAGGACGTCAAGGCCCTGCAGCAGGGGCTCGCCGACGCGGCCAAGTCCAACGCTCAGTAGCGAGGTCCGGCGGGCGCCGACCGGCGCCCGCCGGGTCCGTGGGAGGGAATGCTTGTGAGGCGGGCACGCACGTGGCTGCCCGGACTCCTCCTCGTCACGCCGTCGATCATCCTGATCGGCGTCTTCGTGTACGGCATGCTCGGCTGGAACTTCCGGCTGGCCATGACGGACAAGCACGATGAGGTGTCCGAGGGGAAGTTCGTGGGGCTGCGGAACTTCATCGACATCTGGGACCAGCCGCGATGGCACCTCTCGGTGAACCACGCGATCGTCTTCACGGTCGCGTTCGTGCTGGGCGCGCTCCTGCTCGGGTGGCTGCTGGCGTTCCTCATGGAGAAGGGGATCAGGGGCGAGGGGACGTTCCGGGCGATCTACCTGTTCCCGATGGCCATCTCGTTCGTCGCGACCGGCATCGTGTGGCGGTGGCTGATGAACTCGGGGACGGGGGAGCGGGCGGTCGGCCTGAACCGGCTGTTCGACTGGATCGGGCTGCCGCAGTGGCAGTGGTTCAGGGATCCGGACTGGGGGATGGCCGCGATGGCGATCCCCGCCATCTGGCAGATGTCCGGATATGTCATGGCGCTGTTTTTGGCGGGCTTCCGCGGCGTGCCCGAGGAGCTGCGGGAGGCCGCGCGGGTGGACGGCTGCACCGAGTGGGGTGTCTACCGGCACGTGGTGCTGCCCCTGCTCCGGCCGGTCACCCTGTCCGCGCTGATCATCCTGGGGCACATCTCGCTCAAGGTGTTCGACCTGATCGTGGCGGTGTCGGGCAAGCAGATCATCACGGACGTGCCCGCGGTGTTCATGTGGGTGGCGGTGTTCGACTCGCACGACCCGGCCAAGGGCGCCACGATCGCGTCGTACATCGTGCTGAGCGTGGCGATCTTCGTGATCCCGTACCTGATCTGGTCCGTGCGTAAGGAGAGGCGCTCATGACGGCGGTGGCCACGCGCCGGGCGGCCTTCCCCTGGCTGCGCTTCGGGCTGCTGATCCTCTTCGTGGTGATCTTCCTGATCCCCATCTACGTGCTGCTGGTCACCAGCTTCAAGCCGCTCACGGAGGCCGACCCCGGCCAGGCGTGGAACCTGCCGCGGACGTGGACGACCGAGGCGTGGCAGGTGGCCTGGGAGAAGCTGGCCCCCGGCCTGTGGAACAGCGTGCTGCTGGCCGTGCCGGGCTCGCTGCTGTCGTGCGCGCTCGGGTCCATGAACGGGTACGTGCTGTCCAAGTGGCGCTTCCCCGGGGCGGACGTGCTGTTCACGTTGTTCCTGTTCGGCATGTTCATCCCGTACCAGGGGGTCATGATCCCGCTGGTGCAGCTGCTCGTGGGGCTGAACGAGCTGACCGGGCTGCAGGGCGTCTTCTACGGTGGCATCCCCGGGCTGGTGCTGGCCCACGTCGTGTACGGCATCCCGATCTGCACGCTGATCTTCCGCAACTACTACGTCACGATCCCCGACGAGCTGATCGAGGCCTCCCGGGTGGACGGGGCGGGCATGCTGAGGGCGTACTGGTCGGTGGTGCTGCCGGTGTCGGCGCCCGCGATCGCGGTGGTCGTCATCTGGCAGTTCACCTCGCTCTGGAACGACTTCCTGTTCGCCGTCTTCCTGACCGGGCCGACGAACTGGCCCACGACCGTGATGCTGAACAACATCGCCGGCGCGCAGGCCACTCCGTACAGCCAGCAGATGGCGGCGGCCATCCTGTCGTCGATCCCGACGATGCTGATCTACGTCCTGCTGGGCAGGTTCTTCATGCGCGGGCTGATGGCGGGGGCGCTCAAGGGGTAGCCACGTGGGACAGGGGCTCGCCGCGTACGTAACGGGCCACGTCGGCGGCCACGATCGAGGCCGCCTTCATGGCCGTCTGCTTGCTGGCCCCGGCCAGGTGCGGAGTCATGATCAGGTTCGGGGTCGTGAGCAGGCGCGAGCCGGCCGGGATGGGCTCCTCCGGGAAGACGTCCATGGCGGCCCCGAACAGGTGGCCCGAGTCCAGCGCGTCGCACACGGCGTCGTAGTCGACCAGCGCGCCCCTGGCGCAGTTGACCAGGACCGAGCCGCGCGGCATGGCGGCGATCTCGGCCGCGCCGATCATGCCGTTGGTCTCGGGGGTGGCGCGGGCGTGCAGGGAGACGAAGTGGGAGCGCCGGAGCAGCTCGTCCAGCTCCACCCGGCCGGGCACGTCCACGTACGGGTCATAGACCAGGACCTCCGCGCCGAAGCCTTCGAGCATGCGGGCCACGCGGCGGCCGATGGCGCCGTAGCCGACCAGGCCGACCGTGTTGCCGTCCAGCTCGGGGCCGACGTTGTCGTACATGTAGTAGTCGCCCCGCCACACGCCCCCCGCCAGGTCGCCGTGCGTCTGGGGGATCCGGCGGGTGGCGGCCAGCAGCATGGCCAGGGTGTGCTCGGCGGTGGCCACCGCGTTGCGGCCCGGCGCGAACGTCACCGCCACGCCCGCCGCCGTGGCCGCCTCCAGGTTGGCGTTGACGGGCCCGCCCCGGCTCACGCAGAACAGCCGCAGGTCGGGAGAGGCGTCCAGGACACGCTTGGTCAAAGGGGCCATCTGGGTCACGCAGACCTCGACGCCGCGTAGCGCCTCGATCAGCTCGTCCTCCACGTCCGAGGCCTCGTCCACCTCACCCACCCGGCCGAACGGCTCGACTGGCCACGGCAGCGTCAGCTCGCTGATGTCCAACTCGCCGGGGACCTCGCGCCTGAGCGCGTCGATGAGCAGGCGGTTCTGGACGAAGTGGTCGCCCGCGGCAAGCACACGGATGGTCAACGAACGGCTCCAATCGGGGAGTTGTACTGCAGCATCGCGGCCCGCCGCCCGGTGCGCAGGCGCAGCTCGGTCAGGGCACAGTTGTCCAGACGCGGGAACAGCCGCCGGTACTCGCCGAGCGGCACCCCGATCAGGCGGCACAGGGCGAGCCTGATGGCGGTCGTGTGCGCGACCACCAGCACGCGCCCGTCGGGGTGGGCGGCGGCGATGCCGTCGAGGGCGGCCACGAACCGGTCGGCGGCCAGGCTCGGGTCCTCGCCGCCGGGCAGCGGGTGCGCGGCGGGGTCGGACTCGAACGCGGCGCGGGCCTCGGGGAAGCGGGCCGCCATCTCGGCCGAGGTCAGGCCCTCTCCCTCGCCGAAGTCCAGCTCGCGCAGCCTCGGGTCGGTCCGGAGCTCCACCTTCGCCTGGTCGGCGGCGGACGCGGCGGTGATCCGGGCCCGGCTGAGGGTGGAGGCCCACACGGCCGCCAGGCCCGCCTGACCTGCCCACTCGGCCAGCTGGGCGGCCTGGGCGTGGCCGCGCGGGGTCAGCTCGATGTCGCTGATCCCCGCGTAGCGGTTCTCGGCGTGCCAGACGGTCTCGCCGTGGCGGACCAGGACGAGGTCGGTCATCGGGCGGTCCTCTCGCGTGCGTGCCGGGCGGCGGCCGGGTCGAGCCAGCCGCGCCCTTCCAGCTCGGTGACGAAGCGCAGGTAGGGCTCCGTGAAGTCGGCTCCCGAGGGGTCGACGACCGCGCGGGTCCTGATCATCCGGCCGGGGTCGCCGCCCGCCAGGACGGCCATGCCCAGGGCGGGCTCGGCGTTCTCCCGCAGCGTCACCGGACGTCCCAGGACGTCCGCCCTGAGCCGGGTCCAGTACGCGCTGCGGGTGGCGCCGCCGGTCAGGATGATCTCGCCGTCCACGGGCGCGCCGAGGAGGTCGAGGTAGTCGAAGCAGAGGCGCTCGACGAAGGCAGCGCCGAGCAGGATCGCCGTGTAGCGCTCGACGTCGTCGGCCGGGTTGCCGAGCGTGAACCCCTCAGCGCCGGGCGCGTCGAACGGGAAGCGCTCGCCCCGCGAGACCAGCGGGTACGTGACGCTCGCGGGCGGGCCCGGGCGGGCGGCGGCCTGGGCGCTCAGCGCGTCGAGGTCGCGGCCGGGCAGGTCGCGGGAGAGCACGCCGGCGCCGGTGCTCGACGCGCCGCCCGGCAGCCACGAGCCGTCCGGAGCGCGGTGCGAGTAGACGACGCCGAGCGGGTCGTGGATCAGCTCCTTCGTCACGCCCTTGAGCACCAGCGTCGTGCCGAGCACCGAGTTCCAGCTCCCGACCCGGGTGGCGCCCGCGCCGAGCTGGGCCGCGCACCCGTCGGTGGTCCCGGCGATCACGGGCGTGCCCGCGGGGATGCCGGTCTCCTCGGCGGCGGCCGCGCAGACCACGCCCAGGCGGGTGCCGGGCCGTACGACCTCGGGAAGCATTTCCGCCGGCACGTCCAGGGAGTCCAGCACCTCGGACGGCCAGCGCTCCTCGATGAGGTCCACGCCGGTCTTGAGCGCGTTGCTGAGGTCGGTGGCCACCTCGTGGCCGACGAGGCGCCGGTTGACGAAGTCGTTCTGGTGCGCCAGCCGCGCTCCGGCGGGCGCGTCCTGGAGCAGCCACAGGAGCTTGGGCAGCGCCCAGTTGGGCTGCATGCGCCGGTAGCCGAGCCGCTCCCAGACGCGGGCGCCCGCCTCGTTGGCGCGCCCGGCGTCGGCGCGCCGGTCGTCGTACATGAGGGCGGGCGTCAGCGCCCGGCCGTCAGGGCCGGTGAGCAGGATCGTTCCAGATGTGGCGGCCACGGCCACGCCCGCGACCTGCTCGGGAGGCACGTCGCGCAGCGCCTCGCGGGTGGCGGCGGCCAGCTCGCGCCACCACTGCTCGGGGTCCTGCTCGTGGCGGGGCCCGTCGCGGTGGCTGGTCAGCGGCCGGCCGGCCGTGCCGACCACCTGCCCGTCCCCGGAGACGGCCATCGCGCGCACGCTCTGGGTCCCGAGATCGATGCCGATCCAGACACTCATGTACGGCCCCTCATCTCGGCCAGCAGCGGCCAGGAGACCGCGTTCGCCTGGCGCAGGGTCAAGAAGTCGTCGAACAGCCGGTCGTACGACGCCTGGCGGGCGGGGTTGGGTTCGAGCGCGTCGCGCAGCCGTACATGCTCCGAGGCGGCCGCCGCGATGGACGGGGCGGCGGCGGTGGCGGCCAGTCCCACCAGGTACGCGCCCCGCGCGCCCACCTCGGTGTCGGCCGGGCGGCGCACGGGCAGGCCGGTGACATCGGCGATCAGCTGGAGCCAGGCGGTGCTGTTCGAACCGCCCCCGCACACGCGCAGCTCCGTGGGCGCGGCGCCGGTGGCGGTAAGGCAGTCGCGGATGACCATCGTCAGCCCCTCGAGCACCGCCCGCGCCACGTCCGGGCGGCCGTGCTCGAACGACATGCCCAGCAGCGACCCTCTGGCCAGCGGGTCCGAGAACGGCGCCCGCTCACCGGCGGGCGACATATACGGCAGGAATGTCAGCCCGCGCGCGCCCGGCTCGCTCAGCAGGGCCAGGTCGCCCAGCTCGGCCGGGCCGCTCAGCCCCATCATGCGGCATGTCCACTGCACCACCTCGGTGCCCGCGAACGTGGGGAAGGCCCGCAGGTAGCCGCCGGTCAGCGCGATCGTGATCCCGATCGGCTCGCCTTCCAGGTCGGCCGAGTCGACGATGACCTCGGTGCAGAGCGTGGTGCCGAGGATGCCGCACGCCTGCCCGGCCCGCACCGCGCCCGCGCCCAGCGCCGTGGCGGCGATGTCGTACGGGGCCATCACGACGGGTGTCCCGGCGGGCAGCCCCAGCGCGGAGGCCGCGTCCCCGGACAGCTCGGCGACGTGGCCGGAGCGGATCGGGGGCAGCAGCCGCTCGGCCCACTCCGTGCCGAAGAGGGCCAGCAGCGCGGGGGAGTACGCCCGCGCCCGCAGGTCCATGAACGGTGCGGAGGCGTCGGACTCGTCGGCCGCCAGCTCCCCGGTCATCCGCGCGAAGATCCAGCCGCCACAGGTGAGCATGGCGCTCGACCGCTCCAGCCGGCCGGGATCGTTCGCGCGCAGCCAGGTCAGGATCGCGTGCGGCAGCCCGGAGGCGGCCGACGAGCCGTTGAGCCGGAACGCCTCGGCCGCGGTCCCGGAGCGGGTCCAGCCGTCCACGGCCGAGGCCGCCCTGGCGTCGTTCCAGAGGATCGCGGGGCCGGTCGGCTCGCCGTCCGGGCCGACCAGCCAGCAGCCGTCGCCCTGGGCGGTCACGGCCACGAAGTCGACCCCGTCCACCTGGGCGGCGACCTCGCGCACGGTGGCGGCGACCGCGTCCCAGACGGCGTTCATGTCCTGCTCGGCGTGGCCGGGCAGGGGTCTGGAGACCACGGTCTCCCGCCGGGCGACGAACGCCTCCGCGCCTTCGGCGTCGTACCCGACCGCCTTGATGACCGTGGTGCCTGCGTCAACGCAGATGATCGCCATCAGGCCCTGCCGTGGGAGGTCCTCGACCGGCGCGACACGGAGTCGACGATCACGGCGAGCAGCAGCACAGCTCCGGTGACCACGAACCTGATCGACGAGTCGAGGTTGAGCAGGGTCAGGCCGCTGGAGATGGACTGGATGACGATGATCCCGAGCAGCGCGCCGAACGCGGTGCCGCGCCCGCCGAACAGGCTCGTCCCGCCGATCACGGCCGCCGCGATGGCGTTGAGGTTGACGTCGCCGCCGCCGCTGGACTGGTTGGCCGCCGCGAGCCTCGCCGCGGCCAGGATGCCGCCGACCGCGGCGAACGTCGAGCAGAGCACGAACACCGAGGTGTAGACGGCCCTGACGTTGATGCCGGCCCGGCGGGCGGCCTCCACGTTGCCGCCGACGGCGTAGACGGCCCGGCCCCACTTCGTCCGCGACAGCAGGTAGTGCATGATCAGCACGAGCGCCACGAAGAAGACGAACATCCAGCCCACGCCGCGCGTCTGGCCCAGGTACCAGACCACGAAGGCCAGCACGACCAGCAGCGCCGCGCTTCTGACGGCCAGCGTGGACACGCTCCTGGCCGACAGCCCGGCCTTGCGCCGCTCCTGCGCGTGCAGGTATCCGGTGACGAACAGCCAGACGGCCGCGACGACCGCGAACGTGTACGACAGCCAGGCCGGCACGAAGTCGAGCTGCGCGAAGTTCACCAGGCCCGAGTCGAAGGGCAGGTTGATCGACCCCTTGGTGCCCAGCACGTACAGCTGGAGCCCGAGGAAGGCGAGCAGGCCGGCCAGCGTGATCACGAAGCTCGGTACCCCGAACCGGTTGAACAGCTGGCCGTACAGCCAGCCGACGACCGCACCCATGATCACCGCCGCGGCGATGGCCAGCCAGACCGGCAGCCCCTGGCCCACGAACAGCACCGCGAGCACCGCTCCCGACAGCCCGCTGACCGAGCCGACGGACAGGTCGATCTGGCCCACCAGCAGCACGCAGACGATGCCGAGCGAGATGATGCCGACAGCGGCGGACTCCAGGGTGAGGTTCACCAGGTTCGCGCTGGACAGGAAGATCGGGTTCAGGACCTGCAGGACCGTCCAGATGACCACGAGCCCGACCACGACGGGGATGACGCCCAGGTCGCCGCCGCGGGCCCGCTCGATCACGTCGGCGAGCGCTCCGCGCAGGCCGTCGCGGTCCTGCAGGCGCTCGTCCTGGCGGTCGGTCGTCACTGCGCTCATGAGCCGTTCCCTCTCTGCGCCCGCCTGGAGACCACGTTGTCGGTGGCGCCGGTGATGGCGGCGATGATGTCCTCGGTGGAGACCTGGTCCACGTCGAACACGCCGTTGTTGCGGCCGAGCCGCAGGACGGCGACGGTGTCGGCGACGGCCTTCACGTCGGCCATGTTGTGGCTGATCATGATGACGCCCAGGCCGTTCTCGCGCAGCCGCTCGACCAGGTTGAGCACCTCGGCCGTCTGCGCCACGCCCAGCGCGGCGGTGGGCTCGTCGAGGATGATGACCTTCGGGTCGCCGAGCAGCGACCGGGCGATGGCCACCGTCTGCCGCTGGCCGCCCGACAGCGCCGCGACCGGTACCCGTACGCTCGGAATCTTGGCGGACAGCTGGCGGAGCAGCTCCCACGAGCGGGTCTCCATGGCCACGTCGTTGAGGCGCAGCGGGCGGATCTCCTGGCCGAGGAACAGGTTCTGGATCACGTTGAGGTTCTCGCAGAGCGCCAGGTCCTGGAAGACCGTGGCGATGCCGAGCTTGTGCGCGGCGGCCGGGGTGGGGATGTGGACCTCGTTCCCCTCGAACGTGATCGTGCCGCCGTCCGGCGGGTGCACGCCCGAGAGGATCTTGACCAGGGTCGACTTTCCCGCGCCGTTGTCTCCCACGACCGCGACGACCTGGCCGGCGGCGACGTCGAGCTCGATGTCGGTCAGCGCCGCCACCGCGCCGAAGGTCTTGCTGATCCCGCGCAGAGAGAGGACGCTCATCACTTGATTCCGAGCTCGCCGCAGCCCTTGGCGTACTCACCGGTGCAGGCGTCGGCGGCCTTCATGATGCCGCTGTCGAACAGCACTTCCTTGATGTTCTCCTTGGTCACCACCGTGGGCACGAACAGCTCCGACGGGGTGTTGTAGAGCGTGGCCTTGCCCGCGGGCTTCTTGCCCTGCATGAACTCCCACGCCACGTTCGCGGAGGCCTCGGCCACGATCTTGATCGGCTTGGAGATCGTGTTGTACTGGTCGCCCGCGATGATGCGCTGGGCGGCGGCCAGCTCGGCGTCGTTGCCGGTGATCGGCGGCACCTTCACGCCCGCGGCCTTGAACGCGGCGATCGAGCCGCCGCCGGTGCCGTCGTTGGCCGCGACCACGCCGACGATCTGGTCCTTGAACTGGGTGATCTGGCCGCTGACCCAGGTCTGGGCCTTCTCCGGCTGCCAGTCGGGGGTGTCGTACTCGGCCAGCACCTTGAACCCGCTCGGGTCGACCGCGCTGTGGATGCCCTTCTTGATCAGACCGGCCGCCGCGTCCGTGGGCGAGCCGTTGACCTGGAGGATCCCGCCCTTGGCGTTCTCCTTCTTCAGGTGGTCGACCAGGGACTGGGCGATCATGGAGCCGATCTTCTCGTTGTCGAACGAGATGTAGTAATCGGCGGGCGTGGCCGGGATCGGCCGGTCGTAGGCGATGACCGGCACCTGCTGCGCCTGGGCCGACTTGACGATGGTGGCCGCGGCGGCGGAGTCGACCGGGTCGATCACGATGGCCTTGACGCCCTGGGCGAGCGCGGAGTTGGCCTGCTGCTGCTGCTTGGCGGCGTCGGAGTCGGCGTTCTGGTAGATGACCTGGCAGGTCGGGCAGAGCTGCTTCATCTTGGCCTCGAACAGCGGCTTGTCCGCCAGCTCGTACCGGGTGGAGGCGAGGTCGGGCATGAGGAAGGCGACCTTGGCGTTCTGGACGGCGCCGCTGCCGCCGCCGCTGGTGTCCCCGCCGGTCGAGCCGGAGCCGGAGCCGCACGCGGCCAGCACCGAGCCTGCGAGCACTGCTGCTGCGGCGAACGCGGAGGTCCGCATCTTAGCTCTGTTCACGGGTTTCGTTCCTCACTTGCTACCGGGATCTATGACGCACTGCCCCCGAAACAGGACAATGCCCTCACAACCAGGCACATCCTGTGGTGCGGCTCACGGTAGCGCGGGTGCTGAAACTTTGTCCAGCAAAAATGTTCAGAGCTGGCGAGCGGCGGCCACCAGGCCCTCTGCCGTCGGGACATCCGTGACGAGCTGGTTGAAGTAGCCGCCCTTGGCGCCCGCGACGATGGACAGCACCTTCTCGGCGCCCACCGCGACCGCGATCGTGGCGGGGATGCGGCGCAGCTCCTCCGGCTTCGTGGCGACCAGGCGCTCGCTGCCCGGGTACGTGACGGGCTCGCCGTCGCGGTCGTAGACGCGCATGCACACGTCGCCCACGGCCTGGCGCAGGCTGTCGGCGTCGCGCGGCATGAGGGAGGGCGTCATCTGCCGCATCAGCGGGGCCGAGCCGACGCCGACGACGGCGCACTTGGCGTGCGCCCACAGGTCCATGACCCGGCGTACGGACGGCTCGTGCTGCAGCGAGTAGAACAGCTCGGGGCCGGGCAGCGCGGGCGCGTAGAGGTAGGCGGGCACGCCGCCGGCGCGTTCGGCCAGGATACGGGTGGTCTCGTTGGTCTGGAACCAGGGTTGCGGCTCCTCCTGGCCGCCCACGGCGGGCGCGATCGTGACGCCCGGGTACTGGCCGAGCCCTTCGCGGGCGCACTCGTAGACCGTGGTGCCGGACGAGACGAGCACGACGTCGCCGGACTCCAGCCCGACCGCCGCCAGCGCGCGGGTCACGGCGGGCGCCAGCCACGGGCCCAGGGTGGGGCCGCTGACCTTGGGGACCAGGTAGACGCGCTCCAGGTCGAGCGCCTCGGCCACCTCGGCGGCCAGCGGGCCGTCCGCGAGCGCGGCCGGCCGGTGCACCTTGATCTCGACGATGCCCTGCTTGCGGGCCTCGGTGAGCAGCCGGCTCACGGTCGCCCTGGAGACGCCGAGCCGCTGGGCGATGTCGCCCTGCGTGGCCTCCTCGATGTAGTACTGCTGGGCCGCCGCGTACATCAGCTCAAGCGGGAACCTGGCCTGCGTCTCGGGTGCGACGTCGGCGGCATTCATGCGCGCGCTCCTGTGAACATTTTTGCTGAACCGATGCGCAAACGACTATAGGCGGTGATGTCCCCGGGGGCCACTGCCGCGTCCTCCGCTGGAAAGGCTAGCCGCCATGAGGTTCTCCAGACAGGACTACTACTCTGCGCTTACGATCGGCTGCGCACAGTAATACGGGGGATAGGGGAGAGGCAATGTCCAAGGGGATGTACGTCGCGGTGGCCGTCGGCCTGGTGGTCGGGAACATGGCGCCGCCCGCCGTGGCGGCGGCCACGGTCCTGCGCTGCGACACCTACGTGCACGCGCAGGACCGAGACCTCGGCATCGCGTCCTGCACCAACCCCACGGGCCAGACCTGGAGGTTCCGGGCCGTGGTGGTCTGCGGCCGGGCGCCGGACGTCGTGGGCGAGTGGGTGACGCTCGCGCCCGGCGCGTCGGGGGAGTCCCGGGGATACTGCGGCGGCATCTTCACCAGCGGCGTGGGCGCCGTGGGCGTGGACGAGCGGGTCGCCTGACCGGTCAGGCCGGTGGGGGGAGCTCGCCGGAGCCGCGGGCGATGAGCCGTACCGGCAGCTCGATGTGCTCCGGCGGGCCCGTGTCGCCGCGCAGGCGGCGGAAGAGCAGCTCGGCCGCCACCCGCCCCATCCACGCGGGGTCCTGCGCCACCACGCTCACCCCAGGGGTCAGCAGGTCGGCCAGCTCGAAGTCGTCGAACCCCACCAGCGCCACCCGGCGCCCCGCCAGCGCGCGCAGCGCCGTCACGGTGTAGCGGCCGTTGCCGGTGAACAGCGCGGAGGGCGGATCGTCCAGGGCGAACATGCGGGCCAGGTCGGCGCGTACGCCCTCCAGTGAGGGCGGCCGCATCGACACCAGCCGCTCGTCGAACAACCCTCCGAGCGCCTGCCGGTAGCCGTTGAGCCGCTCGGCCGCGGTGAAGATCCCCGGGGCGTCCCCGAGGAAGGCGATCCTGCGGTGGCCGTGGCCCATGAGGTGGCGGATCGCCTCCCCGGTGCCGCCCAGGTTGTCGGCGAGCACCGTGTCCACGTCGATCCCCGCTCCCGGCGGCCGGTCGGCGAACACCACCGGCGTGCCGGCTTCCAGCTCGGGCCGCAGGTACGTGTGGTCCTCGCCGGCGGGCACCATGATCAGCCCGTCCACGCGGCGCGCGCAGAACGTCTCGACCAGCTCGCGCTCCCTGAGCGGCTCCTCGCTCGACGACCCGCTCAGCAGCAGGCAGCCGTGCTCGATGACGACGTCCTCGACGGCCCGGCTCAGACCCGAGTAGAACGGGTCCGCCACGTCCTCGATGACCAGCCCGACCGTGGCGGTCCTGCCCCTGCGCAGCACCGCCGCGCTCTCGTTGCGGCTGTAGCCCAGCCGCTCGATGGCCGCGCGCACCCGCTCGGCGGTGGCCGGGTGGACGCCGGGCTCGCCGTTCACGACGCGCGAGACGGTCTTGAGCGCCACGCCCGCCGCCGAGGCGACGTCCTTCATCGTCGGTCTCACGCCAGGATCATTCCTCACCTGGACCAGGCAGACAACGTTGTCAGGGGTTATGCGAGAGTGGTGCCCTATGTCGTTGAGATCTGCCGTGCTGGTCACCGGGTTCGTGCTGGCCGCGCTCAACCTGCGCCCCGCCATCGCGGGGGTCTCCCCGCTCCTCGACGAGATCATGAAGGACGTGGGCCTGTCGCCCGCCGGCGGCGGCGCCGTCACCACGGTCATGGTGGTCTGCCTCGGCGTGTTCGGGCCGGTCACGCCGCTGCTCGCGCGGCGCTTCGGGCTCGACCGCACGCTGCTGGCCGGACTGCTGGTCATCGCGGCGGGCGTGACGCTGCGCGGCCTCGGCGGCGCGCCCGTGCTCTACCTCGGCTCCGCCCTGGCCGCCACGGCGATCGCCGTCATGAACGTCTCCATGCCCGCCGTCGTCAAGGAGCACTTCCCCACCCGGGTCAACCTGCTGACCGGCGTCTACGTCGCCGCCGTGGTGGCCGGCGCCACCCTCGCCTCCGGGCTGGTCGTCCCCATCGAGCACGCCACCGGGTACGGCTGGCGCGGCGTCTCCGCGCTGCTCGCCGTGCCCGCCCTGCTGGCCGCGCTGCTCTGGCTGCCCCAGGCGCTGCGCAAGCAGAGCGGGGCGCAGAACGGGCCCAGGCCGTTCGGAGTGGTGCTCAGGAGCCCCGTGACCTGGTCCGTGACCGCTCTCATGGGCCTGCAGTCGCTCACCTTCTACGTCATGCTGGCCTGGCTGCCGACGATCTTCCTGGAGGCCGGACTCCCCGCCGACCAGGCCGGCTACCTGCTCAGCCTGACGAACCTGGTCCAGGTCGGCACCTCGCTGGCGATCCCCGTGCTGGCGGGCCGGCGGGCCTCGCAGGTGCCGTACGTGGTCGGAGCGGGGGTGCTGACCGTGCTCGGCTACCTCGGCATGCTGCTGGCCCCCACGGCCGCGCCCTGGCTGTGGATGATCGTGCTGGGGATCGGCCAGGGGGCCTCGTTCGCGCTGGCACTGCTGATCATCGCGCTGCGGCCCGCCGATCCGGCCACCGTGACCGCGCTGTCGGCCGTGGCGCAGTCCGTGGGGTACGGGATCGCGGCGGTGGGGCCGTTGCTGTTCGGGTTCCTCAGGGAGGTCTCCGGCGGCTGGACGGTGCCGCTGCTGGCGGGGCTGGGGGTGCTCGTGGTGCAGATCGCGGCTGGGTGGTTCGCGGGGCGGCCTGCTACCTTAGGTAAGGCTAACCTTTAGGGGGTTCAGGGTGCTGACCGAGACGCTCCAGCGGGTCGCCGACGCGCGTGGCGGGGTGCTGGGCGTCGAGCCGAGCCTGGTCATCGAGCCCGACGGCAGCTGGACGCCGGTCACCGAGCTGCTGCGGGAGCCGTACGCGACGCTGCTCGGGCTGATCGACGAGACGGCCGCGCGCTGGAACGCGCCACGCCACGTCGGCGCGGCGCTGTTCTGGAAGACCTACAGCTACTGGCACACCATGCCCATGGCGCTCGGCTGGGCGCTGGACGGGCGGGTGCCGATCATGCGGCCGGCGGACACGTACTTCAAGGTGTCGGACGCCGGGGTGACGATCGCGGCCACGCGGGTGAGCTGGTCCGAAGGGGCCGCCGCGATCCGCGAGGCGCTCGCCGAGTCGCAGGCGCCGCTGGTGCGGGCCGTCGGGGCGATCGCGAAGGTGGGCGAGCGGACGCTGTGGGGATCCACGGCCGAGGCGCTCGCCCATCCGCTGACGTCGATCGTGCCGGGCGACTACATGCGGCTGCTGAAGGAGATCGGCCCGCCGGTCGACGGGCTGATCGAGCCCGCCGGCGACGGCTACTTCCGCAGGACCTGCTGCCTGTGGATCACACTGCCCGATGTCGAGCCCTGCGGAAGCTGCTGCGTGCTCAGGCCACCACCGCGTCGTCCAGCGGCCTGAGCTCGTCGGCGTAGCTCACCGAGACGCGGCGCATGACGCCGGTGTCGTCGATGGAGTACTGGCCGAGCCGCCACAGCGGCGGCGAGTAGGCGTGGATGGAGACGCTTTCGTCCACCGCGCCGTTGAGCCGGTGGATGTGGTCGGGCCCGAACGAGAACGACTGCCCCTCCGTGACCACGGTCTCCAGGTGCTCGCCGCCGATGCGCGGGTTGCACTCCAGGAGCGCGCCCTGCACCACGTGGACGGCGCCGGAGGAGATGTCGTGGTCGTGCCAGCCGGTGTCGTCCTCGGGGCGCCAGCAGAGCAGCCAGACGTCCACGTACGCGTCACGGTAGAGCGAGGCGTAGTGCCTGCCGCCGTCCTCGGGGAACTGCACCTGGTCCCGCCACTCCTCGGGGTGGGTTGCCAGCTCGTTCACCAGGTCGCGCAGTTCGCGCCGGTCGAGCGTGCGCTCGGGCAACCGGGCACAGGTGCCCCCGTCCTGGATCTGCTGAGTGCTCACGTACGAGTCTCCTTTCCGCTCAATAGACGACGGGGGTTGACGACCCGGATGGCGTGGCCGGCGGCCGCGCCGAGTCCGGGCTCGGGTGCGGTGGCGTAAGGGGCGTCGGAGCCGTTGACGACGACGTCGATGCCCAGCTCGCGGACGATCGCGTCGATCGCCCGCGGGCCGTAGGAGGAGGTCTCCACGAAGAAGTTCGGATCGACCAGGCCGCGGCTGCCGCCGCCCCTGGCGATCAGGCGCTCGGAGTGCAGTGGGGCCAGCCCCGCGAGGAGGGCGAAGCAGACGCGCAGCTCCGGGTGCCTGGGGCGGACGACGGCGTGGAAGTAGTGCCACGCGGCGTGCATCTGCTGGACGTACGGCACCACGGCGGGCCACCAGGGCGGCGTGCCCGGGGTCTTCGCGGCCGGGCCGGGGTGGACGAACAGCGGAAGGCCCAGGTCCGTCAGCACCTCGAGCAGGCCGTCGTCGGGCACGGCCGTCGCGGGGATCTGCAGCCCCGCGAAGCCGCGGCCGAGGTCCCGGGCCAGGCGCTCGGGGTCGGGCCGGCTGAGGCACGTGGACGCCCAGGCCCCGAACGGCTCGCCCAGCGCGAGCGCGCCGCCGTGGTAGGCGTCGATGACCGGCCAGGACTCCTCCGGCGGCAGGAACTCGATGCCGAGCGGGCTCGACGGCGACACCAGCGCCAGCTCCAGGCCGGTGGTGTCGCGGTGCTCGAGGTCCTGGGGATCGATCTCGTACGGGGGCTCGTCGTCGAGGAACAACGTCCAGCCGTCGACGTGGGGAGGGGAGGAGCGGGCGCGCAGGGCGTCGACGAGCGGGCGCGTCCAGACGTGCTGATGGACGTCGATGCTCACGGCCTCCTCCTTCCCCTATTCCCTACTAACATTACAGGTAACCCGCGCCACCTTGCGACACTGAGCTGTGAAGCGTTTCAGTGATACGGTTCAGTGAACCGCTTCACAAGGCCGTTGTCAACGGGCCCGGCGCCGCCGGAAACACCGACAGGCCCGGCGTTCCGGGGCGGCGCACGCGCGGTGAGGAGCGCGAATCGTCTGACTGGAATCGGTTCTGTCGGCGCTAGCGAATAGGCTGGCTTAATGCCTCGCAAGAGAGCCACGATCCGGGAGGTGGCTCAGGCCACAGGCCTGTCACCGGCAGCCGTCTCATACGCGCTGCGCGGCCTGCAGGTTTCCGAGGAGACGATGGAGCGCGTACGCGCGGCGGCCGCCGAGCTGGGCTACGAGGCCGACCCCATCGCCAGGGCCCTGGCCAGCGGGCGCACCGGCATGATCGGCCTGCTGTGCGGCTCGCTGGAGGACCTGTGGCAGCAGTCCCTGGCGGTCGGCATCAGCAGAGGGCTGCGGGAGAAAGACCGCTATGCCCTGATCCTTGACGCGGTGGGCGATCCCGCCCGCGAGCGGGCCTTCGCCCAGCGGCTGCGCGACCAGCGCGTCGACGGGCTGATCGTCCAGCCGATCGATCCGGCGGCGGCGTTCTGGCCCGAGCTGTGCGAGTCGCTGCCGGTGGTCGCGATCGGCGACTCGATCGCGGGCACGGCCGGGGAGGTCGTCTTCGACAACCGGCGCGGCGTGACGCTGGCGCTGGAGCACCTGCGCGCGCTGGGCCACCGCCGCATCGCCGTCCTCACCCCGACCCGGGCCAGCACTCCCGACCGGCCCGCCGACGTGCACGTCACCGCCGAGGCCGACCGGCTGGGGCTGGACATCGTGGTCGCCACCGCCCCGCACGGGCTGGCGGGGGCCACCGCCGCGGCGCGGGAGCTGCTGGCGGGGCAGGGGCCGAGCGCGGTGTTCTGCTTCGCGGACTCGATCGCCTACGGGGTTTACGCCGCGGCTCAGGAGCTGGGGCTGGCCGTGCCCGACGACGTGTCGGTCATGGGGTATGACGATCACCCGATGTCCGGGCTGCTCACGCCTGGTCTCACGACCGTCGATTGGGACATCGACGGGATCGTCAAGGCCGCGGTCCGCCTCATCTCGGCGGCGGCGGACGGGGGGACCCGGCGGCGGCGCGTCGTCCAGGAGCCCACCCTTCGCGAGCGGGGATCGGTCGCCCGCATGACGTGACGCCTCCCCGGCCTCGGTGCGCATCCCTTAGGGGGCACCCGAGAGCGGGCACCCCCGAGGGCGGGCGCACTCGGGGGGTCAGAGGGGTGGGTGGAGGGTCAGGGCGTGGCGGGAGGCGGTGAGGTCGTCGGTGAGGGGGCGGTCCGCGGTGGGGGTGTTGAGGGCCCGGAGGGCGGCGGTGCGTTCGCAGGCCAGGACGATTTCCAGGGGCTCCAGGCAGCGCAGGGCGTTGCGGGCCGCCTGGGTGGCGAAGCCCGCGTGGTCCTCCGTGCCCAGGGAGATCACCGCCGTGCCCGTCGTCACCGGCGTCGCGAGGAGCCGGAGCTCGGCCAGGGCATCCTGGGCCACGTACTCCAGGATCAGCGCCCCCGACGACCCCGGGCGGTCGGCGAGAAAGGGGTGGTGGCCGGTGTAGGCGGGGTCCATGAGGGTGGCCAGGCGAGCGGCGCTGAGCTGGGCCGTCTGTACGAGCGCGGCACGCGCCGCGTCGAGCGCCAGCGCCAGCGGGGCCGAGTGGAAGTTGCCGTTGTGCCAGGCCAGGGAGCCGGCGATGAGGGGGTTCTCGGCGGCGGCGTTGAGGTCGATCTCGACGGCGGCGGTGGCCCGGTCGAGGGCGTCCACGGCGGCCCCGTGCACCTGGGCGAAGGCCCGGTAGCCGTACGGGTCCTGCACGCGGGTCGCCAGCTCCTGGGTGAGCAGGCCGCGCAGGCGGGCGGCCACGGCGGCCTGGCCGGGGTGGGGGCGGGCCTCCTGTACGGCGGCCGCCAGCGGCTCGGCCGAGGCGCCCACGGCGGTGAACGACATCGCCGCCACGTCGATGACGGCTTCCAGGAGGAGCCGGAGGCGGTGGCAGGCGATGGCGGCGTCGGCCAGCGTGGCGGCCCCCGAGCTGATGAACGGCAGCGCGTCCTCCGGGGCGAAGGGGAAGCGGGGCCCGGCCACGTCGATCGAAGGCGCCCCCGGAGGGAACGGGGGTGGGGGTTCGTGGTGCCAGGGGAGTTCGCCGAGCAGGCACAGGGCCGTGGTGGCGAGGGCGGAGAGGTCGCCGGTGCCGATGGCGCCGTACGTCTGGATCGGCGGGGTGAAGCCGCCGTTGATCGCCTCGGCCAGCGCCGGCAGGACGGCCGGATCGATGCCGGAGCCGCCGGCGATGAGCTGGTTGAGCCGGACCACGAGCATGGCCCGGGCGCGGGCCGGCGGGATCATCGGGCCGGCGCCGCACACGTGGCTGCGGAGCAGGTCGAGGCCGGGTTTGTCGAGGATGACGCCTCTGTTGGCGCCCACGCCGGTGCTCCGCCCGTACACGGGGCCCGTGAGCTCCTGAGCGGTGGCCCACGCGGCCCGGGCCCGATCGAGGGAGGCGATCGTGACCCGGGCACCGTCGTACGCGGCCTCGTGGACCTGCGCGCAGGTCAGGCCGGCGCCGTCGAGCTCCACCGGCGGTTCAGTCGCCGTCGGGAATGAACAGGCCCAGCAGCCAGCTCACCACGCTGATGATGATCGCGCCCCAGAAGGCGGCCGGATAGAAGTTGTCGACGTGGAAGGGGATGTCGAGCTGGGTCGAGATCCAGCTCGTCAGCAGCAGCATGGCCGCGTTGATCACGAGGAGGAACAGGCCCAGTGTCAGAACGATGATCGCGCATCCGAGGGCCTTGACGATGGGCTTGACGATCGCGTTCACGATGCCGAAGATCAACGCCACGATCAGCAGCACGCCCCAGTATTTGGCGGAGTTGGGGGAGGTGCTGACCTCGATGCCGGGGACCAGTTGGATGGCCACCCAGAGGGCCGCCGCCGCGGCGATGGTTCTGATGATGAATCTCACGCTGCTTGATCCTCCCACTTGAGATCGGCACTTCGATAGTGGCGCGGCCACTACGATTCTCAGCGGCTACTGTGCGTAGTCGTCGGTTATGGTTGGCCCAACTCGGGAAGAGGCGTCCAGGGGGAGGGAGCGAGATGGACGCGAACGGGCTCGAGTCGTTGCCGGCCGACGAGTTGCACGACCGTGCGGTGCGGTACGCCGTACGGCACGGGGACCTGGGGTTTCTCTGGGACCTGTTGAAGGTGATCCCGGCCGCCGAGGCCGCCAGCGGTCACGGGACGGAGGCCGCCAACGACCTCAGCAGGGTCTCCGCGCTGCTCAGCGATGCCATCGCCTCCGGCGAGGGGCAGTTGGGTGAGGCGCTGCGCCCGATCTACATAGAGTATTTGCGTAAACATCCCGACGCCTGACCGTGCTCCCAGGGCGCCGGGGGGTGACCTCGCGAGGCCGATACGGGCCACCCTCCGTAATCACACGGGCGCGCTCAGCCCGCCATGCGGGCCTCGCTGCCGCTGAATTCGGCGAACCCGGGCGTGCTGACCTCCTGCCCGTCACGGGTGATGATCATCGTCTGGTACGGCCCCGCCGCCGCCAGGTCGGCCGCGAAGCGCCTGGACAGCATGGGCCCCATGGCGTAGATGGCGGTCGCGTACGCGTCGGCCTGGCCCAGGTCGGGACCGATCACGGTGACCGAGCCGAGCCCTTCCTCCACGGCCCCCGTGTGCGGGTTGACGATGGGCGCGCCGCCGGAGGTGGCGATGCCGAGGTCGTGGGCGAAGACGACCTTGCGGATCACGTCCTTGCGCGGATCGCGGATGCCGACCCGCCAGCGCTTGCCCGGGGCGGCCGAGCCGCGCACCCTGATGTCCTCGCCCGCGCTGATGCGGTGGTCGCCCGCGCCCGCGTTGACCAGGGCGCGGGAAAGGCGTTCGAGCGCCCAGCCCTTGATGTAGCCCGACGGGTCGGTGACGCCGTTGATGCGGGCCTCGAAGTAGCCGTCGGTGGCCTGGCTGATCTCGTCGCAGCGGTGGAGGACCTCGATGAGCTCGGGGATCTGCTTGATCGTCTGGCCGCGGTTGAGGCGGCCGATCTGGCTGTCCTCTCTTACCGGGCTGAAGGTGTCTTCCACCCACCTCAGCCAGGAGAACGCGTCATCCAGCAGGGGCGTCATCTCACGCACCGGGAGAGCGGTGCGGATGTCCACACTGACCGGCATGCCCATGACCATCTCGACACGGGCGCTTCCGGGGAAAGTCGTCACCTTGCCTCCTTGTCCGCAGCCCACCGTTGCAGATGGCGCGTAATGTGGAGCTAAACCTTTTGCCGTGATTTGAAATGAATTTGTGATCTTGGGACAGCAAGGCGTGACAACGCGCCGCGTACGTACCTCTTGAACTGCCGCGGACCGGCCACCACCACGTCGCGCTCGGCGATGTCGGGAATCTGGCGGCTCAGGCCGGAGGCGCTCAGGCGCTCCTTGGCGCGCGGGTCGTGCTCGGCGCCCTCGACGAGGATGAGCCCGTATCGGGCCTCCAGGTCGCGCAGCTCGTCGGTGGCGCGCTCGGTGCGGTAGACGGCCACGGTGCCGGGCGTGCCGGCCAGCCGTTCGCGCAGGGCGGCCGCGTCGAGGCCGGTGGCGATCAGCAGGGTCGGCCTGGTCGCGTGGGAGAGCTGGTGACTCCAGACCGCCATGACGGCCGCCATCGCGTACAGGACGAGCGAGCCGGCGCGGCTGAGGTCGGTCACGTACGCCGTGGAGCTGAACTGGTGGGCCACCAGCAGCGCGCCGGCGAGATAGCTGCCGAGCCGCAGGCGCTGCCTGGCCTCCTCGGTGCGGAGGTAGTCGGCGGCCTTGACGGTGATCAGGCCGAACGCGACGAGCAGCGCCGCGGCGGCGTAGGCACTGGGTCGCCATGGGTAGCCGAATCCCGGCTGGATCGCACCGAACTCGGCCACCGCGACCCCGCACCAGAAGAGGATGGGACCTTGGTTCGCATTCGCCTCGCTAGCCATGCCACTCACGATGCTGAATGAACATTAAAGGTTTCTGAGTAGGGTCTGAAACATGGCTAACGTGCGTGTCGAACGAACTGAGGACGGCGGCTTCCGGGCCACGAACGCCCGCGGCGCCGAGGTGCGGATGGGCAGCGGGGACGAGGACGGGGTGTTCACCCCGGTGGAGTTGCTGCTGGCGGCCGTGGGCGGATGCAACATCGTGACGGTCGAGCCGCTGACCGCCAAGCGGGGTCACCGGCTGGTCCGCCTGGCGATGACGGTGCAGGCGGAGAAGGTCGAGCCCAGCAAGCTGGGCCCGGTCACCGTCACGTACGACGTCGAGCTGCCCTCGGAGGAGGCCGACGAGGTGTTCAGGGCGGTCGCGGAGCGGGTGCACGAGAAGTACTGCACGGTGAGCAGGTCGCTTCAGGAAGGTACGGAGGTTCGGTTGGAGCTTCCGTAGTCGGATTAAACAGATATTCGACCCCGTTATGACGCGACCGTTGCATTCGTCTCGGTAGCGTTGTAGCAGGTCAAGAGGCCAATAGACCTTCACCGAAGCGGACGCGGAGGGGGACCGCGGTTCGCCAGTGCGGGACCGCCGGCGTTTTGGGGGAAGCGCCGGCCTGGACCGCCGCCGATCGGGCCGGGCAGCTTTGGGGGAACTGCCCGGCCCGATCTATGCGTATCCTCCCCTTTCGTGAAGAAAGTGCTGATTGACTGCGACCCCGGCATCGACGACGCGCTCGCTCTGGCCCTCGCCGCCGGCTCCCCCTCCCTGGACGTGGTGGGCATTACCACCGTGGGGGGCAACGTTGACCTCTCCCTGACCACCGCGAACGCCCTCGCGCTGCGCGAGTTCCTGGAAATGGGGAATGTCCCCGTGACGCCGGGCAGCGCCGGCGCCCTCCTGCGCGAGACCGTGCGCGCCACCCGCGTGCACGGCACCACGGGTCTCGGCGGCGTGGTGCTCCCCACCCCGCAGCTGGGGCCCTCGGACGGCCACGCGGTCGACTTCATCGTGGAGACCCTGAAGGCCGCTCCGGGCGAGATCACGCTGGTGGCCGTGGGCCCGCTGACGAACATCGCCCTCGCCGTACGCCGCGAGCCGCGCGTCGTGGAGTGGGCCCGCGAACTGGTGATCATGGGTGGCTCGTTCACGCGTGGCAACCACAATCCGGCGGCCGAGTTCAACATGCTGGCCGACCCGGAGGCGGCGGCCATCGTCTTCGGCGCCGGGTGGACGGTGCGGATGCTGGGGCTGGACGTCACCCTGTCCGCCACGGTCACCTCGGATGTCCTGGACCGGATGCGGCCGCTCGGCAGGCTGGCCGAGCTGCTGGTGCCCGCCGCGCAGTTCTATGGAGTGGTGACGGCCGACGGCGGGCCGGCCATCCATGACGCGTGCGCGGTGGCGTACGTGCTCGATCCCTCCCTCTTCACCTGCGTCCCCGCGACGGTGAACGTCGAGACCGCCGGGCTTTACACGCGGGGGATGACCGTGACGGACTTCAAGGTGAGCGAGCAGGACTCGAACGCGCTCGTGGCCACGTCGATCGACGTCAAGGGATTCTGGGAGCTGGTGCTGGGAGCGTACGAGAGGCTGGCGGGGCGGCTCGGATGATGTGCGGTCAGGGCTCGGCGGCTGATACAGTTACACCTGTTGCGCCGCTAGCTCAGTTGGTCAGAGCAGCTGACTCTTAATCAGCGGGTCCGGGGTTCGAGTCCCTGGCGGCGCACAGCGAAAAGCCCAGGTCACTCAGGTGGCCTGGGCTTTTTTGATCAGGCGGGCGCCGGGCATCGGCGCGTCAGGATCGGGAAGGTCTCGGCGCACACCCGGCCGAGGCGCCCGCGGTGGAAGACGAGCGGGTCGTCGTCGGAGTCGTTCACGGTGAGCGACACCACCCTGGCGAGGATCAGCTCGTGGTCGCCCACCACGTGGCTCAGATCGAGGACGCAGTCGATCCACGCGACCGCGCCCGTGATCGCCGGGTGACCGCTCTCCCGCACCGACCAGCCGACCCCCGAGAACTTGTCGCTCCCCTTGGCCGCGAACGACCGGCACACCTGCTCCTGCCCGGCCCCCAGCACGCTGATCGTGAAGGCGCCCGCGGCCTTGATGCGGGGCCAGGTGGCCGAGGTGTGGGCGGCGCAGAAGCTCACGATGGGCGGGTCGAGGGAGACGGAGGTGAAGGAGTTGACCGTGAAACCGTGCGGTTCGCCGTCCTCCAGCGCCGCGATCACGACGACCCCCGTCGGGTAGTGGCCGAGCACGCGCCTCAGCCTCAGGCTGTCGATCATCGTGTGCTCCAGCGCCGCTTGAGCTCGTCGAGGTGGCGCAGCCCGTCGAGGACGGTGTCCGTGTCGGGGACGAAGTCGATGAGACAGGCGACCTCGTCGACGCCGATCTCCTGGAGCGAGCTCAATACCGCCATGCCATCGTCGACCGTGCCGAACAGGCCGCCCGTGTCGAAATAGCGGTCGAACGATACCTCCAGAAGGAACTCGATGTCCTCCGGGTCCATCGAGTCCGGGTCGATGCCGGGCATCAGGTCCTCGGCCGCCTTCAGCACCAGGCCGAGAGAGCTGCGCAGGTAGTCGGTGAAGGGCTGGTGGACGATCTCGCGCACGCGGGCGCGGTCCTCGCCGATGAAGGTGTGCAGCATCAGCGCGACGTGGCCGGTGCCGCTGTGCGCCCTGGCGTAGTGCTCGCGGTAGTCGGCGACCTTGCGCACGAGGTCGTCCAGGCTCTGGCCGAGCAGGTGCGTCAGGATGCCGTAGCCGAGATCGCCCGCCTGGCGGAACGTCTCCGGGTTGCCCGAGCTGGTGAGCCACGTGGGCAGCTCCGGCTGGACCGGCGCCGGGTAGGCGCGCAGCTTGACCGACTCGCCGGCCCCGTCGACCAGCTCCACCTCCTCCTGCCGCCACAGCCGCCGCACCGTGTCGATGGTGTCCGTCGTCACCTGCCGGCGGCCGGCGTAGTTCTCGGGCCGCAACGCGAAGTCGACCACATGCCAGCCCGGGGCGAAGGACACGCCGACCCGGCCGCCGGACAGGTTGTCCACCATGGCCCATTCCTCGGCGATGCGAACCGGGTGGTGCAGCGGCGCCACGACGCTTCCCGCGCGGATGGCGACCCGCTCGGTCACGGCGGCGACGGCCGCGGCGCTCACGGCGGGATTGGGATATCGGCCGCCGAATTCATGAAAATGCCGCTCGGGTGTCCACACCGCGGAGAATCCATGGGTGTCGGCGAACCTGGCCCCTTCCAGCAGCAGCCGGTACTGGTCGGTTCCCGCCCTGACATCGTCCGCGAAATAGAATAGACCAAAGTCCATCGTTTCTCCTTGCGTACCGCGTTGATGCGCCCGGTCCGGGTGTCACAAGTATTTGTGAGCGGAGAAAGCGGGGTAACCCCTAGCGCCCACTAGGCGTGCCGGCCGTCGGGCGTCCGCCCTGCTGAGCACGGCCTGACGCGCTCGGGCAACCCTTATCGCCCCTTATCTCGACGCGGCTTCACCGCGCGCCGGAGCGTCGGCGGATTCGTTAGGGGAATACCCCCGGACATTAGGGGGCGAATCCCGTGGCTACGCCGCGGCCGCATGGGCTGGAATGAACGGTGATATCCCGCGGCGTGGTGCCGAATTCCCTGTCGGCAGAGGAAGGAATGTTCAGTGATCACCGAAACCGGAGCGTGGGTACGGCGGTTCTTCGCCGCGCCGGCATCCGCCACCCGTCTGATCTGCTTCCCGCACGCGGGCGGCTCCGCTTCCTATTTCCACCCGGTCGCCAAACAGCTCGCACCGCGGCTCGACGTCCTGGCGATCCAGTATCCGGGCCGGCAGGAACGCCGCCTGGAGCCGTGCATCGACGACATAGGCACCCTCGCCGATCGCCTCACCGGGGAGATCCTGCCCCTGGCGGACCGGCCGATGGCCTTCTTCGGGCACAGCATGGGCGCGGTGGTCGCGTTCGAGGTGGCCAAGAGGCTGATGGGCGACGGCGTCTCGCCGCTGGTGCTCTTCGCGTCCGGACGGCGCGCGCCGTCGAGCGTACGCGTCGAGACCGTGCACAAGGAGGGCGACCGGGCGCTCATCGCCGAGGTACGGCGGCTCGGCGGCACCGACACGCGGATGCTGGACGACCCCGAGCTCGTGAACATGATCCTTCCGTCGCTGCGCGGCGACTACACGGCGATCATGACCTACCGCTGCCCGCCCGGCATCAAGATCGACGCGTCGATCATCACGCTGGTCGGCGACTCCGACCCGCACGTGTCGCTGGACGAGGCCGAGCGCTGGAAAGAGCACACCAGCGGCCCGTTCGACATGCACGTCTTCCGCGGCGGCCACTTCTACCTGAACTCACACGCGGCAGCGGTCATGCGGAAGATCACCGAGAACATCCCCGCCGTCCAGGCGTAGGTCCCCCTTTCGGTTGCAGGAAGAGTACGAGGCGAGAATGGCTGCGAACGACACCAAGCTCATCGAGGCCCTGCGTTCCTCATTGAAAGAGACGGAACGGCTGCGTGCGCAGAACCGTTCTCTCGCCGAGGCGGCGCGCGAGCCGATCGCGATCGTCGGAATGGCCTGCCGCTACCCGGGCGAGGTCCAGTCACCGGAGGACCTGTGGGACCTGGTGGCCACGGGCGGGGACGCGATCGGGGAGTTCCCCGCCGATCGCGGCTGGGACCTCGACAAGCTGTACGACCCGGACCCGGACAGCCGTGGGACGTCTTACTCGCGGCACGGCGGTTTCCTGTACAGCGCGGGGGAGTTCGACCCCGGGTTCTTCGGGATCTCGCCGCGTGAGGCGTTGGCGATGGATCCGCAGCAGCGGTTGCTGCTGGAGGCGTCGTGGGAGGCGATCGAGCGGGCGGGCGTCGATCCGGCCGGGCTGCGCGGCAGCCGTACCGGCGTGTTCGCCGGGGTGATGTACCACGACTACGCCCCTCAGGTGTCCTCCGTGCCCCAGGAGTTGGAGGGCCTGGTCGGGACCGGCAACTCGGGCAGCATCGCCTCGGGCCGGGTGTCGTACACGTTCGGGTTCGAGGGCCCGGCGGTGACCGTGGACACGGCGTGCTCGTCGTCGCTGGTGGCGCTGCACCTGGCGGTGCAGGCGCTGCGGTCGGGTGAGTGCGACCTGGCGCTGGCCGGCGGTGTCACGGTGATGGCGACGCCGGGCACGTTCGTGGAGTTCTCGCGGCAGCGCGGGTTGTCCCCTGATGGGCGGTGCAAGGCGTTCTCGGCTTCGGCGGACGGCACCGGCTGGGCCGAGGGTGTCGGCATGCTGCTGGTGGAGCGGCTGTCTGACGCGCGGCGTAATGGCCACCGGGTGCTGGCGGTCGTCAAGGGCTCGGCGATCAACCAGGACGGTGCCAGTAACGGCCTGACCGCGCCGAACGGTCCTTCCCAGCAGCGGGTGATCCGGCAGGCCCTGGCCAACGCCGGGCTCGCGGCCGGAGACGTGGACGTGGTCGAGGCGCACGGGACCGGGACCACCCTGGGTGACCCGATCGAGGCGCAGGCTTTGATCGCGACGTATGGCCAGGAGCGGGAACGGCCGCTGTGGCTGGGGTCGCTGAAGTCCAACATCGGTCACTCCCAGGCTGCGGCCGGGGTGGGTGGCGTGATCAAGATGGTCATGGCGATGCGGCACGGGGTGCTGCCGCAGACGTTGCACGTGGACCAGCCGTCCCCACATGTGGACTGGTCGGCCGGTGCCGTTGAGCTGCTGACCGAGGCCCGGTCGTGGGACGTTCAGGATCATCCGCGCCGTGCCGCCGTCTCGTCGTTCGGGGTGAGCGGCACCAACGCGCATGTGATCATCGAGCAGGGTGAGGAGACCGACGCGGTCGCCGGTGACGACACGGGGCTGCCGGTGGTGCCGTGGCTGATCTCGGCGAAGACGCCCGAGGCGCTGGCGGGGCAGGCCGAGCGGCTCGCGTCATGGGTGGAGGAACACCCGGAGCCGGACGCCGCCGGGGTCGCGTGGACGCTGGCGACCGGTCGTACCGTGCTGGAGCAGCGTGCGGTCGTGGTCGGTGCGGATCGTGACGAGTTACTGGCCGGGCTGCGGGCGCTGGCCTCGGATGGGGTTTCCGGAAGTGGTTCTGGCGGAAAACTGGCGTTGCTGTTCGCCGGCCAGGGGAGCCAGCGGGTCGGGATGGGCCGGCAGTTGGCCGAGGCGTTCCCGGTGTTCGCCGAGGCGCTGGAGGAGATCGACCAGTTCCTGCCGGTCCGTGAGGTGATGTTCGACGACCTGGATGGGGTGTTGAACGAGACGGGGATGACCCAGCCTGCGCTGTTCGCCTTCGAGGTGGCGCTGTATCGGCTGTTGGAGTCCTTCGGGGTCCGGGCGGGTGTGCTGGTCGGGCATTCGATCGGGGAGATCGCCGCCGCGCACGTAGCGGGGGTGTTCTCGCTGGCGGATGCGTGTGCGCTGGTGGCGGCTCGGGCTCGGTTGATGCAGGCCCTGCCGACAGGCGGTGCGATGCTCGCGATCGCGGCACCCGAGGCGGAGGTTCTGCCGCTGCTCGGGGACCGGGTCGGGATCGCGGCGGTCAACGGTCCGGCTGCGGTGGTGATCTCCGGAGATGCCGAGGCGATCGCGGAGATCGAGGGCCGGGTGAGTGTTCGGACGCGCAGGTTGCGGGTCTCGCACGCTTTCCATTCGCCGCTGATGGAGCCGATGTTGGCTTCCTTCGAGGAGGCCATCTCCGGGTTGACCTACCACGAGCCCACTCTTGCGATCGTTTCCAACGTGACCGGCCGGCTTGTTGAGCCGGGGCAGCTGACCACCCCTGGTTACTGGGTTGAGCACGTGCGGCAGGCCGTGCGGTTCGCCGACGGGGTGACGGCTTCAGGAGCGAGCCACTTCCTGGAGGTCGGCCCGGACGGGGTGTTGACCGGGCTGGCTCAGCAGAGCATCGCCGACGGTGTGTTCATCCCCGCCAGCCGCAAGGACCGCGACGAGGTCCGCTCTCTGATCGAGGCGCTCGGCCGGCTGCACACCCACAACATCGCCGTGGACTGGACCGCGGTGCTGGCACCGGCCAGGCAGGTCGATCTGCCCACCTACGCCTTCCAGCACCAGCGGTACTGGATGTCGGCGCGGGCCGACGCCGGGGACATGGCCGGGGCCGGGCTCGCGGCAGTCGATCACCCGCTGCTGAGCGCGGTGACCGAGATCGCCGGCGGCGAGTCCGTGATCCTCAGCGGCCGGCTCTCCGTGGCCGCGCAGCCGTGGCTGGCCGACCACGCCGTCAACGGGACGATTCTCCTGCCCGGCACGGCGTTCCTGGAGCTGGCACTGCAGGCCGGGGACGAGGTCGGTTGCCCGGTCGTACAGGAGCTCACTCTTCAGGCGCCGCTGCTGCTGCCCGCCGACGGCGGGCGCCAGCTGCAGGTGCTGGTCGGCAGCGGTGACGGCGCCGGGGTGAGGCCGGTCTCGATCCACTCCCGAGCCGACGGCGACGCCCCCTGGGTGCTGCACGCCGACGGCACGCTGGCCGTTGCCGCGTCCACGCCCGTCGAAGGGCTGGAGCAGTGGCCGCCGTCCGGCGCCGCCGTGATCGACGTGTCCGACGCCTACGACCTCCTCCTGGACATGGGATACGAGTACGGGCCCGTCTTCCAGGGCCTGCAGGCGGCCTGGTCCCGAGACCGCGACGTGTTCGCCGAGGTCGCGCTGCCCGAGCAGGCGCACGCCGACGCGGCCAGGTCGGGACTGCACCCCGCTCTGCTGGACGCCGCCATGCACGCGCAGCTGATCGCCGGGGACGGGCAGACCGTCCTGCCGTTCTCCTGGGGCGGAGCGCGGCTGCACGCGGCCGGCGCGAGCAGCGTCCGGGTGCGGATCTCCCGCATCCGGGACACCTCCATCGCCCTGACCATCGCCGACGCCGACGGCGCGCCGGTGCTGTCGGTCGAGTCGCTGGCCGTGCGGCCCGTCTCGGCCGGTCAGCTCATCGCCGCTCGCGGCGACCACGCCGACGCGCTGTTCCGCGTGGACTGGACACCGCTCTCGCTCGCCCCCGCCGGGGCCGAGGAGCTGCCCGAGCTGACGGCCGTCGCCGAGGATGCCGCCGTGCCCGAGGCCGTGACGTACGTGGTGTCCGCGCCGGAGGGCGAGGTCCTCGACGCCGTCCACGAGATCACCGCCGAGGCCCTGGGCGTGATCCAGGAGTGGCTGGCCGACGAGCGGTTCACGTCGTCGCGGCTGGTCGTGGTGACGCGTGGTGCGGTGGCCGTGCAGGCCGCCGAGGGCCTGGACGTCGGTACGGCCCCGGTGTGGGGCCTGGTACGGGCGGCCGAGGCGGAGAATCCGGGCCGGTTTGTGCTGGTGGACGTGGACGGCAGCGCGGAGTCGTGGCGTGCCCTGGGTTCGGTGGTCGCTTCGGGGGAGCCGGAGGCGGCCGTTCGCGACGGGCAGGTGCGGGTTCCCCGGCTGGTGAAGGCGCAGGCGTCGGCGGGCGAGCCGGTGTTCGGCCCGGACGGCACGGTGCTGGTGACCGGTGGCACGGGCGGGCTGGGTGCCCTGGTGGCCCGGCACCTGGTGACGGCGCATGGAGTGCGCAGGCTGGTGCTGGTGAGCCGGCGTGGCCTGGAGGCGCCCGGCGCCGCTGACCTCGTGGCGGAGCTGGCCGAGCTGGGAGCCGAGGTCGCGGTCGAGGCCTGCGACGTGGCCGACCGGGAGGCGCTGGCCCGGGTTGTCGCTTCGGTGGCGGACTCGTTGACCGGGGTGGTGCACGCGGCCGGGGTGAGTGACAACGGCCTGGTGGGGTCGCTGTCGGTGGAGCGGCTCGCGCGGGTGCTGGGGGCCAAGGCGGCAGCGGCGTGGCATCTGCATGATCTGACGGCGGGTCTGGACCTGTCGGCGTTCGTGCTGTTCTCGTCGGCCGGTGGCCTGGTGCTGGCGGCGGGGCAGGCCAATTACGCGGCGGCGAACGTGTTCCTGGACGCCCTGGCGTCGTACCGGCGGTCGATGGGGTTGGTGGCGACGTCGCTGGCGTTCGGCCTGTGGGATACCGACGCGGGCATGGGCGGCGCGCTGAGCGAGGCCGACTTCGAGCGCATGCGGCGCCAGGGCCTGCCGGCGCTGTCGGTGGAGGAGGGGCTGGCGCTGTTCGACGCCGGGTCGGCGGGTGACGCGGCGGTGCTGGTGCCGTTGCGGGTGGACGCGACGGCCCTGCGGAACCGCGGTGAAGGGCTTCCGGCGCTGTTGCGCGGGCTCGTACGCGGTCCCGCGCGGCAGGTGGCGCGTGCGGCGGGAACGGGGCTGGCACGGCGGCTGGCAGGGATGGAGGCCGACCAGCGGGACCGGGCGCTGCTGGAGCTGGTCCGGCAAGAGGTCGCCAAGGTGCTCGGACACGCTTCGATGGACGCGGTCCAGCCGGATCGCGCCTTCCAGGAGCTGGGCTTCGACTCGCTGACCGCCGTGGAGTTCCGCAACCAGCTGATCGCCGCCACCGGGCTGCGGTTGCCGGCGACGTTGGTGTTCGATTTCCCGACGGCTGAGGCGGTGGCCGGGTATCTGGCGGGTGAGCTGGCCGGTGGGCGGTCGTCGGAGGCCGTGGTGGCCACCACGACGGCGACGGACGAGCCGATCGCGATTGTGGGGATGGCGTGCCGGTATCCGGGTGGCGTGGTCTCGCCGGAGGGTTTGTGGGAGTTGGTGTTCTCGGGTCGGGATGCGGTTGGGGAGTTCCCGGTTGATCGGGGTTGGGATCTGGAGAGGTTGTATGACCCGGATCCGGACAGCCGTGGGACGTCGTATGCGCGGCATGGCGGGTTCTTGTATGACGCGGCGGAGTTCGATTCGGGATTTTTCGGGATTTCGCCGCGTGAGGCGTTGGCGATGGATCCGCAGCAGCGGCTGCTCCTCGAAACGTCGTGGGAGGCGGTTGAGCGGGCGGGGATCGATCCGACGGGGTTGCGGGGGAGTCGGACGGGTGTGTTCGCCGGGGTGATGTATCACGACTACGGGTTGGGGACGCCGGCGAACACCAGTGGCGGGAGTCTGGTGTCGGGTCGGGTCTCTTACACGTTGGGGTTGGAGGGTCCGGCGGTGACCGTGGACACCGCTTGCTCGTCGTCGTTGGTGGCGTTGCATTGGGCTGCGCAGGCGTTGCGGTCGGGGGAGTGTGATCTGGCGCTGGCCGGTGGTGTGACGGTGATGTCGACGCCGGGGATGTTTATCGAGTTTTCGCGGCAGCGGGGGCTGGCGGCGGATGGGCGGTGCAAGGCGTTCTCGGCCTCGGCGGATGGTACGGGCTGGGGTGAGGGTGTCGGTGTGCTGCTGGTGGAGCGGCTGTCGGACGCTCAGCGCAACGGTCACCAGGTGCTGGCGGTCCTCAAGGGCTCGGCGATCAACCAGGACGGTGCGAGCAACGGGATCACGGCTCCGAACGGTCCTTCCCAGCAGCGGGTGATCCGGCAGGCGCTGGCGAACGCCGGGTTGTCGGCCGCTGATGTGGATGTGGTCGAGGCGCACGGGACTGGTACGACGCTGGGTGACCCGATCGAGGCGCAGGCTTTGATCGCGACCTACGGCCAGGAGCGGGACCGGCCGTTGTGGCTGGGGTCGCTGAAGTCCAACTTCGGTCACACGCAGGCAGCCTCTGGTGTGGGCGGCGTGATCAAGATGGTCATGGCGATGCGGAACGGCTTCATGCCCCGGACCTTGCACGTGGATGAGCCGTCGCCGCATGTGGACTGGTCGGCCGGTGCCGTTGAGCTGCTGACCGAGGCGCAGCCGTGGGAGCAGAACGGGCACGCCCGTCGTGCGGCGGTCTCCTCGTTCGGGATCAGCGGCACCAATGCGCATGTGATCATCGAGCAGGGGCCGGGGGCAGAGGAGCAGCCGGAGCCTGTTGACGAGCCGCCGGTGGTGCCGTGGGTGGTCTCGGCCAAGGATCCGCAGGCGCTTCAGGCCCAGGCGTCTCGACTGGCGTCGTGGCTGGAGGAGCGGCCGGAGCTGAAGACGGCCGATGCCGCTTGGTCGTTGGCCACGGAGCGGGCGGTCCTGGAGCAGCGTGCGGTCGTGGTGGGCGCTGACCGTGACGAGCTGCTGGCCGGGTTGCGGGCGCTGGCCGAGGGTTCCCCGGAGGTGGCGGCTGGAGGCAGGCTGGCGTTGCTGTTCGCCGGTCAAGGCAGCCAGCGGGTCGGCATGGGCCGACAGCTCGCCGAGGCGTTCCCGGTCTTCGCCGAGACCCTCGAAGAGATCAACCAGCTCCTGCCGATCCGTGAGGTCATGTTCGACGACCCCGATGGGGTGTTGAACGAGACCGGGATGACCCAGCCGGCGTTGTTCGCCTTCGAGGTGGCCTTGTACCGGCTGCTGGAATCCTTCGGCATCCACGCCGATGTGCTGGTCGGTCACTCGATCGGGGAGATCGCAGCCGCGCATGTGGCCGGAGTGTTCTCGCTGGCCGACGCGTGTGCGCTGGTGGCGGCTCGGGCTCGGTTGATGCAGGCCTTGCCGACAGGCGGTGCGATGCTCGCGATCGCGGCACCCGAGGCAGAGGTTCTGCCCCTGTTGGAGGGCCAGGTCGGGATCGCAGCGGTCAACGGCCCCGCAGCCGTGGTGATCTCCGGCGACGCCCAAGCAATCGCTGAGATCGAGGAGCGGGTCAGCGCTCGGACACGCAGGCTGCGGGTCTCCCATGCCTTCCACTCGCCGCTGATGGAGCCGATGCTCGCCGACTTCGAGCAGGCCATCTCCGGTCTGACCTACCACGAGCCGACGGTCGCGATCGTTTCCAACCTCACCGGCCGCCTGGCCGAGCCGGGCCAGCTGACCACTCCGAGCTATTGGGTGGAGCACGTGCGCCAGGCCGTGCGGTTCGCCGACGGGGTTGCGGCTGCGGAGGCCGGTTGCTTCCTGGAGGTCGGCCCGGACGGGGTGCTGACCGGGCTGGCCCAGCAGAGCATCTCCGACGGGGTGTTCATCCCCGCCACCCGCAAGGACCGCGACGAGGTCCGCGCGCTGATGGAGGCGCTCGGCCGATTGCACACCCACGGCATCGCCGTGGACTGGACAGCGGTGCTGACCCCGGCCAGGCACGTAGACCTGCCCACCTACGCCTTCCAGCGGGAGCGGTACTGGGTCAACGCGCAGGTCGAGGCCCGCGAGATGAGTTCCGTCGGGCTGGCGGACGTGGACCATCCGCTGCTGGGCGCCATGACCGAAGTGGCCGCCGGAGAGTCCGTGGTCTTCAGCGGCCGGCTGTCGGTGGCCACGCAGCCCTGGCTGGCCGATCACATGGTCAACGACACGATCCTGCTCCCCGGCACGGCGTTCCTGGAGCTGGCGCTGCACGCCGGGAACGAAGTGGGCTGCTCGCGCCTGCAGGAGCTCACTCTTCAGGCGCCGCTGCTGCTGCCTGCGGATGCCAGTTGTCAGCTGCAGGTCGTGGTGGGCGCGAGCGACGAGTCCGGGACGAGGCCGGTCTCGATCCACTCCCGTGTCGAGACCGACGCCGCGGGCGCGTGGACGGGGCATGCCGAAGGCGCGCTGACCACGGCTCCGCCGGTGTCGGTGTCGGCGTCCAGGCTGGAGCAGTGGCCGCCGTCCGATGCCGTCGGGATCGATGTGGCAGACGCCTACGACATGCTGCTGGACCGCGGTTACGAGTACGGGCCGGTCTTCCAGGGGCTGCAGGCGGCCTGGCGGCGCGGCGAAGAGATATTCGCCGAGGTCGCGCTGCCGGAGCAGGCGTTCGCCGACGCGGGACGCTTCGGGATCCACCCGGCTCTGCTGGACGCCACGCTGCACGCGCAGCTGGTCGCCGGGGACGGGCCGACGGTCCTCCCGTTCTCCTGGGCCGGAGTGGATCTGCACGCGGCCGGCGCGACCAGCGTACGGGTGCGGATCTCCCCCTTGCGCGACAACGCCATCGCCCTGACCATCGCCGATCCCACCGGGGCTCCGGTCCTGTCGGTGGAGTCGCTCGCCGTACGCCCGATCTCGGCTGACCAGCTCGCCGCGGCCAAGAGGAACAGCCTCGAGTCGCTGCACCACCTCGAGTGGAGCACGGTTCCGGCCGATCACGCGGCTCAGGCGCCCACATGGGCGTTGCTTGAGGGACTCGCCGAAGCCGGAACGGTTCCGCAGTGCGTGCTGGTGGCGGCCCCGGCCGGACGGGGAGCAGTGCATGAGGTGCTGGGCCTGCTGCAGGAGTGGCTGGCCGACGAGCGGTTCACGTCGTCGCGGCTGGTCGTCGTCACGCGTGGCGCGGTGGCGGCCGGTCCGGAGGATGTGCCGGAGCCGGCGCAGGCGGCGGTGTGGGGTCTGGTACGGGCCGCGCAAGGCGAGCAGCCGGGCCGGTTCGTGCTGCTCGACCTGGATGACGACACACCTGAGGACATGATCGGCCGGGCGCTGGCCTGCGGTGAGGCCCAGGTGGCGGTCCGGGCCGGTGAGGTGTGGGCGCCGCGCCTGGCGCGGGCGGCGGTGCCCGAGGGCCTGAGGCCGGTGTTCGAGCCGGAGTCGACGGTGCTGGTCACCGGCGGTACGAGCGGTCTGGGCGCCTTGGTGGCCCGGCATCTGGTCACCGCGTACCAGGTGGGGCATCTGGTGCTGGTCAGCAGGCGGGGCGCGGACGCTCCGGGGGCCGCAGAGCTGGTGGCGGAGCTGTCCGCGCTGGGCGCCGAGGTGAGTGTGGCCGCCTGCGACGTGAGCGACCGTGAAGCCGTTGCCGAGCTGATCGCCTCCATGCAGCGTCCGCTGGCCGGGGTCGTGCACGCGGCCGGCGTCCTGGACGACGGAGTGATCACTTCCCTGACGTCCGAACGGCTCGACACGGTCCTGCGGCCCAAGGCCGACGCCGCCTGGCACCTGCACGAGCTGACCCGGGATCTGGAGCTGTCGGCGTTCGTCCTGTTCTCCTCGATCGCCGGGGTGCTGGGTGGCCCTGGCCAGGGGAACTACGCGGCGGCGAACGCGTACCTGGACGCCCTGGCGGAGCACCGCAGGGCACAGGGGCTGCCCGCGATCTCGCTGGCCTGGGGCCTGTGGAACACGGGTGGCATGACCGAGGAGCTGACCGAGGCCGACCTGCGTCGCATGGAGCGCGTGGGGCTGAAGCCGCTGTCGGAGGCAGAAGGGCTGACGCTCTTCGACGCCGCGCTGTGCTCCGATCGGCCGGTGCTGGTCGCGGCGCGGTTCGCGCAGGCCAGGAGCGCTCGTACCCAGCCGCGGCGGGCCGCCGCGGTCAACGGGCTCGCCGACCGGCTGGCCGGGATGGAGCCGGCCGAACGCCAGTCGGCACTGTCGAACCTGGTGCGCCAAGAGGTGGCGACCGTCCTGGGCCACGCCTCGGCCGACGCGGTACAGCCCGATCGGACGTTCCAGGATCTCGGCTTCGACTCCCTCACCGCGGTCGAGTTCCGCAACCGGCTCACCACGGTCATCGGGCTGCGCCTGCCGGCCACGCTGATCTTCGACTACCCGACCGCCGCCGCGGTCGCCGATTACCTGGACTCGGAGCTGTCGGGAGCCGCGTCCGCGGCGTCCGCCGCCGTGGCCCGGACGGTGATCGACGACGAGCCGATCGCGATCGTGGGGATGGCCTGCCGCTACCCGGGTGGCGTGGTGTCTCCGGAAGGTCTGTGGGAGCTCGTCTCCTCCGGCACGGACGCGATCGGGGAGTTCCCCACCGACCGCGGCTGGGACCTCGGCAGGGTGTACGACCCCGACCCGGAGAGCAAGGGCACCTCCTACGTACGCCACGGCGGGTTCTTGTACGAGGCCGCCGAGTTCGACCCCGGGTTCTTCGGGATCTCGCCGCGCGAGGCGTTGACCATGGATCCGCAGCAGCGGCTGCTGCTGGAGACCTCGTGGGAGGCGCTTGAGCGCGCCGGTGTCAGTCCCGTCGCGCTGCGCGGCAGCCGGACCGGTGTGTTCGCCGGTGTGATGTATCACGACTACGGGCTGGGCACTCCCGCGTCGACCAGCGGCGGCAGCCTGGTGTCCGGGCGGGTGTCGTACACGTTCGGGTTCGAGGGCCCGGCGGTGACCGTGGACACGGCGTGCTCGTCGTCCCTGGTCGCGCTGCACCTGGCGGCGCAGGCGCTGCGGTCCGGTGAGTGCGATCTGGCGCTGGCCGGTGGTGTGACGGTGATGTCGACGCCGGGCACGTTCATCGAGTTCTCCCGCCAGCGTGGCCTGGCCACGGACGGCCGGTGCAAGTCCTTCGCCGCCGCGGCGGACGGTACCGGTTGGGGCGAGGGCGCCGGCGTGCTGCTGGTGGAGCGGCTGTCGGACGCCCGCCGCAACGGGCATCAGGTGCTGGCGGTCGTCAAGGGTTCGGCGATCAACCAGGACGGTGCGAGCAACGGGATCACGGCTCCGAACGGTCCTTCGCAGCAGCGGGTGATCCGGCAGGCGCTGGCGAACGCCGGTCTGTCGGCCGGGGACGTGGACGTGGTCGAGGCGCACGGCACGGGCACCAAGCTCGGTGACCCGATCGAGGCCCAGGCGCTCCTCGCGACCTACGGCCAGGAGCGGGACAGGCCGTTGTGGCTGGGTTCGCTGAAGTCGAACTTCGGTCACACGCAGGCCGCGGCCGGTGTGGCGGGGATCATCAAGATGGTGATGGCCATGCGCCATGGCCTCATGCCTCAGACCTTGCACGTGGACGAGCCGTCGCCGCACGTGGACTGGTCGGCCGGTGCCGTTGAGCTGCTGACCGAGGCCCGCTCGTGGGAGCGGCAGGACCGGCCGCGCCGGGCGGCGGTCTCCTCATTCGGGATCAGCGGTACGAACGCCCACGTGATCATCGAGCAGGCTGATGCCGAGGTCGCGAGTGATGACGCGGTTCTGCCCATGGTGCCGTGGCTGATCTCGGCCAGGACCACCGAAGCGCTGCAGGCCCAGGCCCGGCGTCTGGAGTCGTGGGTCTCGGAGGAGACCTCGATCGCCGGTACGGGCGCGGCGCTGGCGTTGAACCGGGTGGTGCTGGAGCAGCGTGCGGTCGTGGTGGGCGCCGACCGTGACGAGCTGTTGGCCGGGTTGCGGGCGCTGGCCTCGGACGTGGTTTCCGAGAGTGGCTCTGGTGGCCGGCTGGCGTTGTTGTTCGCCGGTCAAGGAAGTCAGCGAGTCGGGATGGGCCGACAGCTCGCCGAGGCGTTCCCGGTGTTCGCCGAGACCCTGGAAGAGATCAACCAGCTCCTGCCGATCCGCGAGGTCATGTTCAACGACCCCGATGGGGTGTTGAACGAGACGGGCATGACGCAGCCGGCGTTGTTCGCCTTCGAGGTGGCTCTGTATCGGCTGCTGGAGTCCTTCGGTATCCGCGCTGATGTGCTGGTCGGTCACTCGATCGGCGAGATCGCCGCCGCGCACGTGGCCGGAGTGTTCTCGCTGGCCGATGCGTGCGCGCTGGTGGCGGCTCGGGCTCGGTTGATGCAGGCCCTGCCGACCGGCGGTGCGATGCTCGCGATCGCCGCACCCGAGGCAGAGGTTCTGCCCCTGCTGGAGGGCCGGGTCGGGATCGCGGCGGTCAACGGCCCGGCAGCGGTGGTGGTCTCCGGAGACGCCCAAAAGATCGCTGAGATCGAGGAGCGGGTCAGCGCTCGGACACGCAGGCTGCGGGTCTCCCATGCTTTCCACTCGCCGCTGATGGAGCCAATGCTGGCTTCCTTCGAGGAGGCCATCTCCGGTCTGACCTACCACGAGCCGACGGTCGCGATCGTTTCCAACCTCACCGGCCAGTTGGCCGAGCCGGGCCAGCTGACCACCCCGACCTATTGGGTGGAGCACGTGCGCCAGGCCGTGCGGTTCGCCGACGGAGTGACGGCCGCCGGGGCGAGCCACTTCCTGGAAGTCGGCCCGGATGGAGTACTGACCGGGCTGGCCCAGCAGAGCATCTCCGACGGCGTGTTCATCCCCGCCACCCGCAAGGACCGCGACGAGGTCCGTACCCTGGTCGAAGCCCTGGGACGGATGCACGCCTGTGGTCTGACCGTCGATTGGGAGGCGTTCTTCGCCCCCGTGGGGGCGCAGCGGGCGGATCTGCCCACCTACGCCTTCCAGCGGGAGCGGTACTGGGTGCCCGCCGCTCAGAGCACCGGCGATGTGGACGCCGCAGGGCTGGGCGCCGTCGATCATCCGTTGCTGAGCGCGGTGACCGAGGTGGCCGGCGGCGAGTCGGTGGTCTTCAGCGGCCGGTTGTCGCTGGCCACGCAGCCCTGGCTGGCCGATCACCTGGTCAACGGCACGGTCCTGCTTCCCGGCGCGGGCCTGGTGGAGCTGGCGGTTCGCGTCGGTGACGAGGTGGGCTGCTCGTGCCTGCAGGAGCTGACCCTGCAGGCTCCGCTGGTGGTGTCCGCCGAGGGCGGCGTGCAGCTGCAGGTGGTGGTCGGCGCGGCGGAGGAGTCCGGCCAGCGGTCGGTGAGCATTCATTCCCGGTCCGGTGACGGGGACGAGTGGGTCCGGCACGCCGAGGGCGTCCTGGCGGCCACGGCCGCGGAGCCGGGCTTCGACGTGGCGCAGTGGCCGCCGGCGGACGCGGTGCCGGTCGATGTCGAGGACCTGTACGAGAACCTGGCGGGGATCGGCCTGGAGTACGGCCCGCTCTTCCAGGGCCTGACGAGCGCGTGGACCCGGCCGGGCGAGGTGTTCGCCGAGATCACGCTGCCGGACCAGGCGCACGCCGAGGCGGCGCGGTTCGGGATGCATCCGGCCCTGCTGGACGCCGCGCTGCACGCCAGCGCACTGGGCGATCTGCTGCCGACGCCCGAGCCGGGTCAGCCTTTCCTGCCCTTCGCCTGGTCGGGAGTGTCGCTGCACGCGACCGGAGCGACCGGCCTGCGCGTGAAGGCCGCCAAGAACACCGCCGCCGGCAGCACCTCCGTCTCGCTGACCATCGCGGACGGCACCGGCGCTCCGGTGGCCGACATCGACGCGCTCACCGTCCGGCCGCTGTCCACCGGCCAGCTGCAAACGGGTCAGAACCCCCTCTACCAGGTGACCTGGACGAAGCCGGCCGAGGTTCCGGCAGCGCCCGTCGAAGTGGGTGAATACCCGGACCTGGCGGCTCTGGGGGATGCGGTGCCTGAGTGGGCGTTCCTGGAGTGCCCGGCCACCGACCCCGCGACGGACGTCCCCACCGCCGTACGGCAGGCCATCCGTCCCGTCCTGGAATCGGTGCGGGAGTGGCTGGCGGACGAGCGGTTCGCGTCGTCGCGGCTGGTCATCGTCACGCGTGGCGCGGCGGCGGTGCGGCCCGACGAGTCCGTGGACGTCGGCGTGGCCCCGGTATGGGGGCTGGTGCGGGCGGCCGAGGCCGAGAACCCGGGCCGGTTCGTCCTGGTGGACGTGGACGGCAGCGAGGAGTCCTGGCGCGCTCTGGGCGCGGTGGTCGCTTCCGGGGAGCCCGAGGCCGCTGTGCGCGAGGGCGAGGTGTGGGTGCCGCGGCTCGCGCGGGCCGCGAGCGCGGAAGGCGGGTCACCGGCGTTCGGGCCGGACGGCACGGTGCTGGTAACCGGTGGCACCGGCGGGCTCGGCGCGCTGGTCGCCCGGCACCTGGTGGTCACCCACGGAGTGCGGCACCTGCTTCTGGCCAGCCGCAGCGGGCCATCGGCTGCAGGCGCGGCAGATCTGGTGGCCGAGCTGGGCGAGCTCGGGGCCGAGGTGTCGGTGGCGGCCTGTGATGTCGCCGACCGGGACGCGCTGGCCGAGGCGATCGCCTCCGTCCCTCAGCAGCATCCGCTGGTCGGCGTGGTGCACGCGGCGGGCGTGGCCGACAACGGGCTGGTGGGTTCGCTGTCGGCCGAGCGGATCGACGGGGTGCTGGGGGCGAAGGCCGACGGAGCCTGGCACCTGCACGAACTGACCCGCGATCTGGACCTGTCGGCGTTCGTGCTGTTCTCGTCGGCCGGCGGGTTGGTGCTGGCGGCCGGGCAGGCGGCGTACGCGTCGGCCAACGTGTTCCTGGACGCGCTGGCGGTGCACCGTCGCTCGCTGGGGCTGCCGGCGACGTCCCTGGCGTACGGGCTCTGGGACGCCGAGACGGGGCTGAGCGCCTGGCTGAGCGAGGCCGACCTGGAGCGGATGCGGCGTCAGGGTCTGCCGGCGCTGTCGGTGGACGAGGGCCTGGCGTCGTTCGACGCGGGCGTGGCCGCGGAGGCGGCGGTGCTGGTGCCGTTGCGGGTCGACGCGCAAGCGCTGCGTTCGCGGGGCGACGGCCTTCCGGCGCTGCTGCGCGGCCTGGTACGCGGCTCGGCCCGGCGGGTGGCGCGCTCGGACGCGTCGGCGCTGGGGCGGCGGCTGGCCGGTCTGGAGCCGGCGGAGCGCCGGCAGGTGCTGCTGGAGCTGGTACGCCAGGAGGTGGCGACCGTGCTGGGCCACGCCTCAGGGGACGCGGTGCAGCCCGATCGCGCCTTCCAGGAGCTGGGCTTCGACTCGCTGACCGCGGTGGAGCTCCGTAACCGGCTGAACGCCGTTTCCGGGCTGCGCCTGCCCGCCACCCTCGTCTTCGACTACCCGACCGCCGCCGCGGTCGCCGATTACCTGGACTCGGAGCTGACGGGAGCCGCGTCCGCGGCGTCCGTCGCCGTGGCCCGGACGGTGATCGACGACGAGCCGATCGCGATCGTGGGGATGGCCTGCCGCTATCCCGGTGGCGTGGTGTCTCCCGAGGGCCTTTGGGAGCTCGTGCTCTCCGGTACGGACGCGATCGGGGCGTTCCCCACCGACCGCGGCTGGGACCTGGACAAACTGTACGATCCCGACCCCGACACCAGGGGCACCTCCTACGTACGCCACGGCGGGTTCTTGTACGACGCGGGGGAGTTCGACCCCGGGTTCTTCGGGATCTCGCCGCGCGAGGCGCTGGCGATGGACCCGCAGCAGCGGCTGCTCCTCGAAACCTCGTGGGAGGCCCTGGAGCGGGCCGGAATGGACCCGCACGGGCTGCGCGGCAGCAGGACCGGCGTGTTCTCCGGCGTCATGTACCACGACTACGCCTCCCAGCTCACTTCGGTGCCGGAAGAGCTGGAAGGGCTGATCGGCACCGGCAACTCGGGCAGCGTCGCCTCCGGCCGGGTGTCGTACACCTTCGGTTTCGAGGGCCCCGCGGTGACCGTGGACACGGCCTGCTCGTCGTCGCTGGTGGCGCTGCACCTGGCGGTGCAGGCGCTGCGGTCCGGCGAGTGCGACCTGGCCCTCGCCGGCGGCGTGACCGTGATGGCGACGCCGGGCACGTTCATCGAGTTCTGCCGGCAGCGCGGCCTGTCCACCGACGGCCGCTGCAAGGCGTTCTCGGCCGAGGCGGACGGCGCCGGCTGGAGCGAAGGCATCGGGGTGCTGCTGGTGGAGCGCCTGTCGGACGCGCAGCGCGACGGCCACCAGGTGCTGGCGGTCATTCGCGGTACGGCGGTCAACCAGGACGGCGCCAGCAACGGCCTGACGGCGCCGAACGGTCCCTCCCAGCAGCGGGTGATCCGCCAGGCCCTGGCCAACGCCGGGCTGTCGGCCACCGACGTGGACGTGGTCGAGGCGCACGGCACAGGGACCCCGCTGGGGGACCCGATCGAGGCCCAGGCGCTGCTCGCCACCTATGGCCAGGACCGGGACCAGCCGGTGTGGCTCGGCTCGATCAAGTCGAACATCGGCCACACGCAGGCCGCCGCCGGCGCGGCGGGCGTCATCAAGATGGTCATGGCGATGCGCAACGGCGTGCTTCCCAGGACCTTGCACGCGGACGAGCCCAGCCCGCACGTGGACTGGTCGGCGGGCGCGCTGGAACTGCTGAACGAGCGGCAGCCGTGGGACCGGCAGGACCGCCCGCGCCGGGCAGCGGTCTCCTCCTTCGGCGTCAGCGGCACGAACGCGCACGTGGTGCTGGAGGAGCCGCCGATCGAGGCCCCGGTGGAGCCGGAGCCCGTTGACGAGCCGCCGGTGGTGCCGTGGGTGCTGTCGGGCCGTAGCGCGGAGGCGTTGCGGGCCCAGGCGGGCCGGTTGGCCGATGCGGTGACCGGGATCCGGCCGGCAGATGTCGGCTGGTCGCTGCTCGGCCGCTCGGCGTTCGACCACCGCGCGGTGGTGATCGGCGCCGACCAGGAGGAACTGCTGGCCCGGCTGGAAAGGCTGGACGAGGGCGCGGTGCGGGGCGTGGCCGGGCCGGGTGGCAAGACGGCCTTTGTCTTCCCCGGTCAGGGGTCGCAGTGGCTCGGCATGGGCGTCGAGTTGCTGGACGACTCGCCGGTGTTCGCGGCGCGGATGGCGGAGTGCGAGGCGGCGCTGTCGGAGTTCGTGGACTGGTCCCTCACAGAGGTGCTGCGCAGCGGGGAAGGTCTGGACCGGGTCGATGTGGTGCAGCCGGTGCTGTGGGCCGTGATGGTTTCCCTGGCCGAGGTGTGGCGCTCGCTCGGAGTGACACCATCCGCCGTGGTCGGTCACTCCCAAGGCGAGATCGCCGCCGCAGTCGTGGCTGGCGCGCTGTCGCTTCAGGACGGCGCCCGGGTGGTCGCGCTGCGGAGCCAGGCCATCGTGGCACTGGCCGGACAGGGCGGCATGGCATCGATCCCGCTACCGGCTGCAGAAGTGACCGCAGACGACCGGATCTCCATCGCGGCCGTGAACGGACCTTCCTCGACAGTGGTGTCAGGCGATGCGGACGCCATTGACGAATTGATCGCCGGCTACGAGGCCCGAGGGGTGCGGGCGCGGCGGATCGAGGTGGACTACGCCTCGCATTCGGCCCATGTCGAGGCGATCGAGGACGAACTGGCGAGACTGCTGGCCCCGGTCATCCCGCAAACGAGCGACGTGCCGTGGTACTCGACCGTCCGGCAGCGCTGGCTGACCGGCACCGAGGTGGACGCCGCGTACTGGTACGAGAACCTGCGGCAGACGGTGTGGTTCGCCCCGGCGGTGAGTGAGCTGGCGGGTTCGGGCTTCCGGTTCTTCGTGGAGGTCAGCGCGCATCCGGTGGTGCAGATCGGGATGCGCGAGGCGGTCGAGGAGGCCGGCGCCGAGGCGGTGGTGGTGGGTACGCTGCGCCGCGACGACGGCGGCCTGCGCAGGCTGTGGACCAGCGCCGCCGAGCTGTGGGTACGCGGCGCGGAGATCGACTGGGCCGGGGTGTACGAGCCCGCCCGCCCGAACCAGGTCGAACTGCCCACCTACGCCTTCCAGCACCAGCGCTTCTGGCTGCTGGAGTCGGCCGGTGCCGGCGACGCGGAGAGCCTCGGCCTGTGGGCCACGGGACACCCGCTGCTCGGCGCGGTCACGGGCCTCGCCGACGGCGGAGCGGTGGTTCTCACCGGCCGCGTGTCGATCGCCACCCACCCGTGGCTGGCCGACCACGCCGTCAACGGGCAGGTGTTCCTCCCCGGCACGGGCTTCGTGGAGCTGGCCATCAGGGCCGGCGACGAGGCCGGCTGCGACCTGCTCGAAGAGCTCACCCTGCAGGCCCCGCTCGTCGTGCCCGAGCGCGGCGCGGTCCAGCTCCAGGTCGCCGTCAGCGCCCCGGACGAGGACGGCCGCCGGCGGCTGGGGATCTACTCCCGCCTCCACGGCGCGCAGGACGAGCCCTGGACCCAGCACGCCGCCGGAACTCTGACGCGAGCCGGCGTGACGGCGCCGGAGCCCGAGAGCGTCTGGCCGCCGGAACGGGCAGAGGCGGTGGCGCTGGACGGCCTGTACGACCAGTTCGCCGCCATGGGCCTCGGCTACGGCCCCGCCTTCCGCGGGCTCCGGGCCGCATGGCGCAAGGGCGACGAGGTCTTCGCCGAGCTGGCGTTGCCGGAGGAGATGGCGCGCGACGCCGCCCGGTTCGGGCTGCACCCGGCGCTGTTCGACGTGGCGCTGCATGCCACCGCGCTCGGCGGGTTCGCGCCGGACGCGGAGCCCGGCCGCCCGTCCCTGCCGTTCGCCTGGAGCGGCGTGGCGCTGCACGCCTCCGGCGCCACGAAGCTTCGCGTACGGATCTCCTTGCGGGCACAGGGCGCGGTTTCCGTGACATTGACGGACACGGGCGGCCTGCCCGTGGCCACGGTCGCCTCGCTGGCGGTACGTCCGGTTTCCGCCGGCCCGCTGGAGACCACCCCGGCGGCCAGGAGCAGGAACAAGCTGTTCCAGGTCGACTGGGTGCCGGTGGAGTTGAGCGCGACGGGCGACCCGCAAGAGATCCTGGCAGGGCTCGCCGAGATCGGGACGGTTCCGGAATGCGTGCCGGTGGCGGCTCCGGCCGGTGTGCACGAGACGCTGGACCTGCTGCAGGAGTGGCTGGCGGACGAGCGGTTCACGTCGTCGCGGCTGGCCGTCGTCACGCGTGGCGCGGTGGCGGCGGGTCCGGCGGACGTGCCGGATCCGGCACAGGCGGCGATCTGGGGCCTGGTACGGGCCGCGCAGGCCGAACAGCCCGGCCGGTTCGTCCTGCTCGACCTGGACGACGACACGTCCGAGGACGTGATCGGCCGGGCACTGGCCGGCGACGAGGCCCAGGTGGCCGTGCGGGCCGGTGAGGCGCGGGTTCCGCGCCTGGCGCGGGCGGCGGTGCCGGAAGGCCGGGCGCCGGTGTTCGGGCCGGAGTCGACGGTGCTGGTCACCGGCGGTACGAGCGGTCTGGGCGCGCTGGTGGCCCGGCACCTGGTCACGGTGTACCAGGTGGGGCGTCTGGTGCTGGTCAGCAGGCGCGGGCCGGATGCTCCGGGGGCCGCGGACCTGGTGGCCGAGCTGTCCGCGCTGGGCGCGGAGGTGAGCGTCGCCGCCTGCGACGTGGCCGACCGTGAGGCGCTGGCGGAGTTGGTGACCTCGGTGGCGGACTCGCTGACCGGTGTGGTGCACGCGGCCGGCGTCCTGGACGACGGCGTGATCACCTCCCTCACGTCCGAACGGCTCGACACGGTCATGCGGCCCAAGGCCGACGCCGCCTGGCACCTGCACGAGCTCACCCGCGATCTGAACCTGTCCGCGTTCATCCTGTTCTCCTCCCTGGCAGGCGTCATGGGAGGCGCGGGCCAGGGCAACTACGCGGCGGCGAACGCGTACCTGGACGCCCTGGCGGAGCACCGCAGAGCACACGGGCTGCCCGCGATCTCGCTGGCCTGGGGCCTGTGGAGGGAAGGCGGGCTCGCGGAGCTCGACGACGCCGCCCTGCGGCGGCTCGCACGCTCCGGCGTCGACCCGTTGTCGGCCGAGGACGGGCTGGCCCTGCTCGACGCGGCGCTCGGCACCGACCGGGCCACGCTGGTCCCCGCCCAGCTGAACCTCAAGGTCCTCGGCGCCCACGCGGACATGCTGCCCCCGCTGCTGCGCGGGCTCGTGTCCGGTCCCGCCAGGCGCGTGGTGACGGCCGCGTCGGAGGCCGCCGCCACGCTGAAGCAGCAGCTGGCGAGCATGCCGCCGGCCGGACAGCAGTCCGTGCTGGAAGACCTCGTACGCGATCAGCTGGCCGTGGTGCTCGGCTTCGCCGACCGGTCGGCCCTCGACGAGGGCATGTCGTTCCAGGAGCTGGGCTTCGACTCGCTGATGGCGGTGGAGTTCCGCAACCGGCTCAGCGAGGTCACGGGCATCCGGCTGCCGGCGACGCTGGTCTTCGACTATCCCACCCAGGCGGCGCTCGTCAGGTTCCTGTCCGGCGAGCTGCTGGGCACGCATGAGGTCGCGGTCACGGCACGGACCTCGGCGGCGGATGACGAGCCCATCGCGATCGTCGGCATGGCCTGCCGCTACCCCGGCGGGGTCGCCTCGCCCGAGGATCTGTGGCGGCTGGTGGCGCAGGCCGGGGACGCCGTGGGCGAGTTCCCGGCGGACCGAGGCTGGGATCTGGACAGGCTCTACGACCCTGACCCCGGCAACCGGGGCACCTCGTACGCCCGGCACGGCGGCTTCCTGTACGACGCCGCCGAGTTCGACCCCGGCTTCTTCGGGATCTCGCCGCGTGAGGCGCTGGCCATGGACCCGCAGCAGCGGCTGCTGCTCGAAACCTCGTGGGAAGCGCTCGAACGGGCCGGAATCGATCCCCACGGGCTGCGGGGCAGCCGGACGGGTGTGTTCGCCGGTGTGATGTACCACGACTACGCGTCCCAGCTGTCCTCGGTGCCGGAAGAGCTGGAAGGCCTGATCGGCACCGGCAACTCGGGCAGCGTCGCCTCCGGCCGGGTGTCGTACACCTTCGGCTTCGAGGGCCCCGCGATGACCGTGGACACCGCGTGCTCGTCGTCCCTGGTCGCGCTGCACCTGGCGGTTCAGGCGCTGCGGTCGGGGGACTGCGACCTGGCGCTGGCAGGCGGCGTGACCGTGATGGCCACCCCGTGGACGTTCATCGAGTTCGCCCGGCAGCGCAACCTCTCCGTGGACGGCCGGTGCAGGGCGTTCGGCGAGGCGGAGGGCGGCGTCGGGCTGTCGGAGGGCGCGGGCATGCTGCTGGTGGAGCGGCTGTCGGACGCGCGCCGCAACGGCCACCAGGTGCTGGCGGTCGTCCGCGGATCCGCGGTCAACCAGGACGGTGCCAGCAACGGCCTGACCGCCCCGAACGGCCCCTCCCAGCAGCGGGTGATCCGCCAAGCCCTGGCCAACGCCGGACTGTCGGCCGCGGACGTGGACGCGGTCGAGGCGCACGGCACGGGCACGGTGCTCGGCGACCCGATCGAGGCCCAGGCGCTGATCGCGACCTACGGCCAGGAGCGGGACCAGCCCCTGTGGCTCGGCTCGATCAAGTCGAACATCGGCCACTCCCAGGCCGCCGCGGGCGTCGCGGGCGTGATCAAGATGGTGATGGCGCTGCGGAACGAGACGCTGCCGCAGACCCTGCACGCGGACGAGCCGTCCACGCACGTGGACTGGACGGCCGGCGCGGTCCGGCTGCTCACCGACGCGCAGCCCTGGCAGCGGAACGGGCACGCGCGCCGCGCCGGCATCTCCTCCTTCGGGATCAGCGGCACGAACGCCCACGTCGTCCTGGAGGAGTCCCCGGTCGCGCCCGAGCCGGAGCCCGCCGGCGAGCTGCCCATGGTTCCGTGGGTGCTGTCGGGACGCAGCGAGCAGGCGCTGTCGGCGCAGGCCGGACGGCTCCGCTCCTGGATCGAGTCGCGGCCCGAGCTGGACGTGGCCGATGTCGGCTGGTCGCTGGCGGCGGGCCGGTCGGTGCTGGAGCACCGGACGGTGATCACCGGCGCGGACCGCGCCGAACTGCTCGAAGCACTGGCGGCGCTAGCCGACGGCAGCCCGGACGAGCCGAGGACCCAGACGGGGCTGGTGCGCTCGCGGGCCAAGCTGGCACTGCTGTTCGCCGGTCAGGGCAGCCAGCGGGTCGGCATGGGCCGGCAGTTGGCCGAGGCGTTCCCGGTGTTCGCCGAGACCCTCGAAGAGATCAACCAGCTCCTGCCGATCCGTGAAGTCATGTTCGACGACCCCGATGGCGTGTTGAACGAGACCGGCATGACCCAGCCGGCACTGTTCGCCTTCGAGGTCGCGCTGTACCGGCTGCTGGAGTCCCTCGGCGTCCGCGCGGATGTGCTGGTCGGTCACTCGATCGGCGAGATCGCCGCCGCGCACGTGGCCGGAGTGTTCTCGCTGGCCGATGCATGCGCGCTGGTGGCGGCCCGGGCGCGGCTGATGCAGGCCCTGCCGACCGGCGGTGCGATGCTCGCGATCGCCGCACCGGAGGCGGAGGTTCTGCCGCTGCTGGAGGGCCAGGTCGGGATCGCGGCGGTCAACGGCCCGGCAGCGGTGGTGATCTCCGGCGACGCCGAGGCAATCGCGGAGATCGAGGAGCGGGTCAGCGTCCGGACACGCAGGTTGCGGGTCTCGCACGCCTTCCACTCGCCGCTGATGGAGCCGATGCTCGCCGACTTCGAGCAGGCCATCACCGGTCTGACCTACCACGAACCCACTCTCGCGATCGTCTCCAACCTCACCGGCCAACTGGCCGAGCCGGGCCAGCTGACCACCCCGAGCTACTGGGTGGAGCACGTGCGCCAGGCCGTGCGGTTCGCCGACGGGGTCGCTGCCGCTCGTGCCGCCGGGGCGAAGGTGTGGGTGGAGGTCGGTCCGGACACCACTCTGACCGCGCTGGCCCAGCAGAGCCTGGAGGACGGCGCCTTCGTACCGGCCGCGCGCAAGGACCGCGACGAGACCCGTACGTTCGTCGAGGCCCTGGGCCGGATGCACGCGAACGGCGTCGCCGTCGACTGGGAAGCGTTCTTCGCGCCGGCCCGCCCGTCCCGGGTGGACCTGCCCACGTACGCCTTCCAGCACGAGCGCTACTGGCTCATGCCCGGCCCCGACACCGGCGACGTCACCACCGCGGGCCTGGGCGCCGTCGAGCACCCGCTGCTCGGCGCCGCGACCGAGGTGGCCGGCGGCGAGACGGTGATCTTCAGCGGGCGGCTGTCGGTCGCCACGCACCCCTGGCTGGCCGACCACGTCGTGGGAGGCAGCGTGATCGTGCCGGGCACCGCGCTCGTCGAGCTGGCCGTCCGGGCCGGGGACGAGAGCGGTTGCCCGCACCTCCAGGAGCTCACCCTGCAGGCCCCGCTGGTCCTGCCCGAGGGCGGCGGCGTCCAGCTCCAGCTGGTGTCCACCGCCACCGAGGAGCCGGGCCGCAGGTCGCTGGCGATCCACTCCCGTACGCAGGACGCGACCGAGTGGACCCAGCACGCCGAGGCCACGCTCACCGCGACCGTGCCCGAGCCGGACATCGACCTGCGGCAGTGGCCGCCCGCGGGCGCGGAGCCGGTCCCGGTCCAGGACCTCTACGACGACATGCTCGCGATCGGACTGGACTACGGGCCGACGTTCCAGGGGCTGACAAGCGCCTGGGAGCGGGGCGGCGAGGTGTTCGCCGAGATCGTCCTGCCAGAGGAGGCGCACGCGGACGCCGGCCGGTTCGTGCTGCACCCCGCCCTGCTGGACGCCGCGCTGCACGCCACCGCCCTGGGTGGTCTGCTGCCGCGGCCCGAGCCGGGGCGGCCGTACCTGCCGTTCGCATGGTCGGGCGTGTCCCTGCTCGCGGCGGGAGCGACCAGCCTGCGCGTCAAGATCGCCAACGTCGGCGGCGCGGCCATCACGCTGAGCATCGCCGACGAGCTCGGCGCGCCGGTCGCCGCCGTCGAGACCCTCACCCTGCGCCCGATGGCCGGCGGCCGGCAAGGCGGCGGGAACCAGGGCGCCCTGCACCAGATCGAGTGGACCCGGCTCCCCGACGCGCCCGCGTCCGAGACGCCGCGCTGGGCGCTGCTCGGTGCCGACGACCTCGGCACCGGCCGCGTCACCTATCCGGACCTGGCCACTCTGGTCTCGCTGCACGACCCGGCCGATCTCCCGGAGGCGGTCCTGACCGGCCCCTCCACCGGGCAGGACCATCACGCGGCGACGCACGGCGTCCTCGAACTGCTGCAGAGCTGGCTGGCGGAGGAGCACCTCGCGTCGTCCCGGCTCGTCATCCTCACGCGCGGCGCCCTCGCACCCACCACCGGTGAGAGCCCGGACCTCGCCCAGGCGGCGGTCGGCGGCCTCGTGCGGGCCGCGCAGGCCGAGCAGCCCGGCAGGTTCGTGCTGCTGGACCTGGACGGGGACACGTCCGAGGACGTGATCGGCCGGGCGCTGGCGTCGGGCGAGTCGCAGCTCGCGGTGCGGGCGGGCGAGCTGTGGGTGCCGCGGCTGGGCCGGGCCACGGATCTGGAGGATCAGGGTCCGGTGTTCGGGCCGGAGGGCACGGTGCTGGTCACCGGTGGCACGGGCGGGCTGGGTGCGCTGGTGGCCCGGCACCTCGTCACCGAGCACGAGGTCAGGCGGTTGGTGCTGGTCAGCCGTCGTGGCCTGGGGGCGCCGGGCGCGGCCGAGCTGGTGGCCGAGCTCTCGGAGCTGGGTGCGGAGGTGGAGGTGGCGGCCTGCGACGTGGCCGACCGTGAGTCGCTGGCGGCGACGGTCGCCTGGGTGGCGGACTCGCTCACCGGTGTCGTGCACACGGCCGGCGTGCTGGACGACGGGGTGATCACGTCCCTGACGTCCGAGCGCCTTGACACGGTCCTGCGGCCCAAGGCCGATGCCGCCTGGCACCTGCACGAGCTGACGCGAGGGCTCGACCTGCGGGCGTTCGTGCTGTTCTCCTCGATGTCGGGGGTGCTGGGAGGAGCGGGCCAGGGCAACTACGCCGCGGCGAACGCGTTCCTCGACGCGCTGGCCCAGCTGCGGGCCGCCGAAGGGCTGGCGGGCACGTCCCTGGCCTGGGGGCTGTGGGAGCAGGGCGGCATGTCCGGCGAGCTGACCGAGGCCGACCTGCGGCGCCTGGCGCGCATGGGCGTGGCGCCGCTGTCCGCGGCCGACGGGCTGGAGCTGTTCGACACCGCGGTCGCGTCCGGCCGGTCACTGCTCATCCCGGCCCGATTCGTCCAGGCCCGCGCCAGCGCGCGGACCTCCATGCGGCGGGCGGGAACCACCGACGGGCTCGCCGAGCGGCTGTCCGCGATGGAACCGGCCGAGCGCCGGTCGGCGCTGTCGGACACCGTCCGCGGCCAGGTGGCGGCCGTCCTCGGGTTCTCCGACGGATCCGCCATCGACCCGCAGCGCCCGTTCCAGGACCTCGGGTTCGACTCCCTGACCGCGGTCGAGTTCCGCAACCAGCTCGGCAGGGCCACGGGCCTGCGGCTGCCCGCCACCCTCGTCTTCGACTACCCCACGCCGGTGGCCCTGACCGACCACCTCATGGGGTACTTCGGCGAAGCCGGGGCGGAGAACGAGGAGGCCGGCATCCTGCGGATCTTCGCGGAGCTGGACCAGATCCAGGATTCACTGACCACACTCGCCGAGGACAGCACGGTGCGCGCCAGGCTCACCGCGCGCCTCAAAGAGCTCCTGTCGGGCCTGAACGGCACGGGCGAGTCGGACGTCGCGGACCAGCTCGAGTCCGCCAGCGACGACGAGATGTTCGCCTTCATCGACAACGAGCTCGAGATCTCTTGACAGTTGCAGCGGCTCAGAAGGGCTACGTTCGATGGCAAACGAAGACAAGCTCCGGGGCTACCTGAAGCGGGTCACGGCCGACCTGCACCAAACCAGGCAGCAACTGCGGGAGATCCAGGGCCGGGAGCACGAGCCGATCGCGATCGTCGGCATGGCCTGCCGCTACCCGGGCGGGGTTACCTCGCCCGAGGAGCTGTGGCGGCTCGTCGCCGACGGCGTCGACGCGATCTCCGAGTTCCCCACCGACCGCGGCTGGGACGAGAACCTCTACCACCCCGACCCGGACAACCCGGGCACGACCACGGCCCGGACGGGCGGCTTCGTCTACGACGCGGCCGACTTCGACGCCGGCTTCTTCGCGATCTCGCCACGTGAGGCGTTCGGGACCGACCCGCAGCAGCGGATGTTCCTGGAGTCGTGCTGGGAGGCGTTCGAGCGCGCCGGCATCGACGCGAACTCCGTGCGCGGCAGCCGGACCGGCGTCTACGCCGGCGTCATGTACCACGACTACTTCCGCGCCGAGGCGCTCGGCAGCGTGGTCTCCGGCCGCGTGGCGTACGCGCTCGGCCTCGAGGGCCCGGCGATCTCGGTCGACACGGCCTGCTCGTCGTCGCTGGTGGCGCTGCACCTGGCGGCGCAGGCGCTGCGGCGCGGCGAGTGCTCGCTGGCGCTGGCCGGCGGCGTGACGGTGATGGCGACCCCGAACACCTTCATCGAGTTCTCCCAGCAACGGGGCCTGTCGGCCGACGGCCGCTGCAAGTCCTTCGCCGACGCGGCGAACGGCACCGGCTGGAGCGAGGGCGTGGGGGTGCTGCTCCTCGAACGCCTGTCGGACGCGCGGGAGAACGGGCACCACGTCCTCGCGGTCATCCGCGGCAGCGCGGTCAACCAGGACGGCGCCAGCAACGGGCTGTCCGCGCCGAACGGCCCCTCCCAGATCCGCGTGATCAGGGAGGCGCTGGCCGACGCGGGCCTGTCGCCCTCGCAGGTGGACGCGGTGGAGGGCCACGGCACCGGCACCACCCTGGGTGACCCGATCGAGGCCCAGGCGCTCATCACCGCGTACGGGCAGGACCGGGACCAGCCTCTGTGGCTGGGCTCGCTGAAGTCGAACATCGGCCACGCCCAGGCCGCCGCCGGCGTCGGCGGCGTGATCAAGATGGTGATGGCGCTGCGCAACGAGACGCTGCCGCGCACCCTGCACGTGGACGAGCCGTCCACGCACGTGGACTGGTCGGCCGGCGCCGTCGAGCTGCTCACCGAGCCCCGGTCGTGGGAGTCCGGCGAGGCGCCCCGCCGCGCCGCCGTCTCGGCCTTCGGCTTCAGCGGCACCAACGCCCACCTGATCCTCGAAGAGACGCCGGCCGAGCAGGACGACACCGCCGAGCAGGCCGGGCTGAACCTGCCGCTGGTGCCCTGGACGGTCTCCGCCAGGGACGCGCAGGCGCTGGCCGCGCAGGCCGACCGGCTCAGTACGTGGGCGGCCACGCGGCCGGACCTGCGCGTCGAGGACGTCGGCTGGTCGCTCGCGACCGGCCGGGCGGCGCTCGACCAGCGCGCCGTGATCGTGGGGGAGACCCGGGACGAGCTCCTGGCCGGTCTCCGGTCGCTCGCCGACGGCGCCACCGCCGTCACGGGTTCCGGGGCGGGAGGCAGGATCGCCTTCCTGTTCGCCGGCCAGGGCAGCCAGCGGGTGGGCATGGGCGCCGCGCTCGCCCAGGCGTTCCCGGTGTTCGCCGCCGCGCTCGAAGACGTCTGCAAGGTGCTGGACCCGCTGCTGCCGCACCCCATCAGGGACGTCATGTTCACCGACCCCGACGGGGTGCTGGACGAGACGGGCATGACCCAGCCCGCCCTGTTCGCCTTCGAGGTCGCCCTGTACCGGCTGCTGACCTCGCTGGGCATCGAGGCCGACGTGCTCGCCGGGCACTCGGTCGGCGAGCTCGCCGCCGCCCACGTCGCGGGGGTGCTCTCGATCGGCGACGCCTGCGCGCTGGTCGCCGCGCGGGCCCGGCTGATGCAGGCGCTGCCCGCGGGCGGCGCCATGCTCGCCGTCGCCGCCCCGGAGGAGCAGGTGCTCCCGCTGCTGGCCGGCCGCGCGGACCGGGCCGGGATCGCCGCGGTCAACGCGCCGGGCGCGGTCGTCGTCTCCGGCGCCGCCGGCGACATCGACGAGATCGCGCAGGCACTCGAGGCGGGGCAGGTACGCACCCGCCGGCTGCGCGTCTCCCACGCCTTCCACTCGCCGCTCGTCGAGCCGATGCTGGAGGAGTTCCGGCAGGTCGCGGAGTCCTTGACGTACGGCGAGCCCGCCATTCCGATCATCTCCGACGTGACCGGGCAGAAGGCGCAGCCCGGGCAGCTCACCGACCCCGGCTACTGGGTGGACCACGTCCGCCGGGCGGTGCGCTTCGGCGACGCCGTCACCACCGCCAGGGCCGCCGGCGCCACCGTGTTCGTGGAGATCGGCCCGGACGGGGTGCTGACCAGCCTGGCCAGGCAGACGCTCGACGGCGACGACGCCGCGTTCTTCGTCAGCGCCACGCGCAAGGACCGCGACGAGGCCCGCGCCTTCGTCGAGGCCCTCGGCCGGCTGCACTGCCGGGGCGTCGCCGTCGACTGGGACGCGTACTTCGCCGACGCCGTCCCCCAGCGCGTCGAGCTGCCCACGTACGCCTTCCAGCGCAAGCGCTTCTGGTTCATGCCCGGCGCGACCCCGGCCGAGCAGGCGCCCGAAGGCTCCGTCGACCCCGAGTTCTGGGCCGCGGTCGAACGCGAGGACGTGGCCGCGCTCGCCGCCACCCTCGGCATCGAGGACGGCTCCCCGCTGGCGGCCATCCTGCCGGCGCTGTCGTCCTGGCGGCGCCGGCGGCGCGACCAGGACGTGCTCGACTCCTGGCGGTACCGCGTCACCTGGACGCCCGTCGGCGCACCCGGCGGGAAGCCGCCCGCGCTGTCGGGCACCTGGCGCGTCGTCGTCCCGGCGGACCGGGCCGGCGGCGACGCGGCGGCCTCCGTCACCGGGGCGCTCGAACGGCACGGAGCCCGGTGCGAGCTCCTGGAGGTCACCAGCGACTCCGGGAGGGACGACCTCGCCGCGCTGCTGGGCGGGGACGAGACGCCGGCCGGCGTGCTCGCCCTCCACTGCGACCTGGCCCGGACGGTCACGCTGATCCAGGCCATGGACGACGCCGGCGTGGCGGCGCCGCTCTGGATCGCCACCGACGGAGCCGAGAGCGTCAGCCGGGCCGACCCGGTCCGCGACCCGGAGCAGGCCGCGGTCTCCGGGCTCGGCCGGGTCTTCGGCCTGGAGCACCCCGCCCGCTGGGGCGGCCTCGTGGACCTGCCGGAGACGCTCGACCAGCGCGTCCTGACCCGCCTGGTCACCGTGCTCGCCGGGATCGGGGAAGAGGACCAGCTCGCCGTCCGCGCCTCGGGGATCTTCGCCCGCCGCCTGTCCAGGGCGCCAAGGGCGCGGACCGAACCGGCCGAGCACTGGCGGGCCCGCGGCACCGTACTGATCACCGGCGGCACCGGCGGCCTGGGCGCGAACGTCGCGCGGTGGCTGGCCCGCGACGGCGCCGAGCACCTCGTGCTCACCAGCCGGCGCGGCGCCGACGCCCCCGGCGCCGCCACGCTCGTGGCCGAGCTCCAGGAACTCGGCGCGCGGGTGACGGTGTCCAAGTGCGACGTGGCCGACCGCGACGCGCTCGCGGCCCTGGTCCGCGAGATCGAGGCCGACGCCCCCGTCCGATCGGTCTTCCACACCGCGGGCGTGCCCCACATGCAGCCCCTCACCCGGCTCGGACGGGACGAGCTGGCCGAGGCCACCCAAGCCAAGATCGTCGGAGCCGCCAACCTGGACGCGGCCTTCGACGGACCGCTCGACGCGTTCGTGCTGTTCTCGTCCGGCGCCGGTGTCTGGGGCGGCGCCCTGAACGGCGCGTACGCCGCCGGCAACGCCTACCTCGACGCGCTGGCCGCGCACCGCCGCGCCCGCGGCCTCGCCGCCACGGCCGTCGCCTGGGGCTTCTGGGACGCCGCGGGCGGCGGCATGACCACGCTCCTCGACGAGGAGGACGCCCGCAGGACCGGCGTCCGCTACATGGACGCCGGCCTGGCCATCGACGCCCTGCGGCAGGCCCTGGACGACGGCGAGACCAACCTGGTCGTCGCCGACGTCGACTGGGAACGGTTCTTCCCCATCTTCACCGCCGCCCGGCGGCGGCCCCTTCTCGACGGCGTTCCCGAGGCCGTGGCGGTGTTCCAGAAGGAGGCGGTAGCCGACTCCGAGTCCTCCGAGCTGCGCGCGAAACTCCTCCCGCTGAGCGAGGACGAGCAGGACCGGCTGCTGGTCGCGCAGGTGCGCGAGCAGGTGGCCGCCGTGCTCGGGTACGCCCCCGGCGAGGTGGAGGTGGACCGGGCCTTCCGAGACCTCGGCTTCGACTCGGTCACCGCGGTCGAGCTGCGCGGCAGGCTCAACGCCGCGCTGGGCGTGCGGCTCCCGGCGACCGTGGTCTTCGACTACCCGAACGTCAAGGCGCTCGCGGGCCTGGTCCGCGGCGAGATCCTGGGCACCCGGACGGAGGCCGGGTTCACCGGCGAGACCCGCGGGCCGGTCTCCGACGACCCGATCGTGATCGTCGGGATGAGCTGCCGGATGCCCGGCGGCGTGACCAACGCCGACGACCTCTGGCGGCTGGTCGCCGAGGGTGGGGACGCGATCTCGGCCCTCCCGGACGATCGCGGCTGGGACGTCGAGGGGATCTACGACCCGGACCCCGAGGCGCAGCTCGCCTCGTACGTACGGGACGGCGGCTTCCTGCGTGACGCGGCCGAGTTCGACCCCGAGTTCTTCGGCATCAGCCCGCGCGAGGCCCTGGCCATGGACCCGCAGCAGCGGGTCCTGCTCGAAGCCTCGTGGGAGGCGATCGAGCACGGCCGGATCGAGCCCGGCTCGCTGCGCGGCACCCGTACCGGCGTCTTCGTCGGCGCGGCCTACGAGGAGTACGGCCGCCACTCCGACCAGGTCCCGCTGGAATCCGTGGGGCACCTGGTCACCGGCACGCTGAGCAGCATCGCGTCCGGCCGGGTCGCGTACGCGCTGGGGCTCGAAGGGCCCGCGGTGACGGTGGACACGGCGTGCTCGTCGTCGCTGGTGGCGCTGCACCTGGCGGCGCAGGCGCTGCGGAACGGCGACTGTGACCTGGCCCTGGCCGGCGGCGTCACGGTGATGTGCACCCCGCTCGGATTCATCGGCTTCAGCCTCCAGGGCGCGCTCGCCCGGGACGGCAGGTGCAAGCCCTTCGCCGGCGCGGCGGACGGGTTCGCGCTGTCGGAGGGCGTCGGCATGCTGCTGGTGGAGCGGCTGTCGGACGCCCGCCGCAACGGCCACCCGGTGCTGGCGGTCGTCAAGGGCTCGGCCATCAACCAGGACGGGGCCAGCAACGGCCTGACCGCGCCGAACGGCCCTTCCCAGCAGCGGGTGATCCGCCAGGCCCTGGCCAACGCCGGGCTGTCGGGCGCCGACGTGGACGTGGTCGAGGCACACGGGACGGGCACGACGCTGGGCGACCCGATCGAGGCCCAGGCGCTGATCGCCACCTATGGCCAGGACCGGGACCAGCCGCTGTGGCTCGGCTCGGTCAAGTCGAACATCGGCCACACCCAGGCCGCCGCCGGTGTCGCCGGGGTCATCAAGATGGTCATGGCGATGCGGCACGGGATGCTGCCGCAGACGCTGCACGTGGACGAGCCGTCGCCGCACGTGGACTGGTCGGCCGGGGCCGTCGAGCTGCTCACCGAGGCCCGGCCGTGGGACGTGCAGGATCATCCGCGCCGCGCCGCCGTCTCCTCCTTCGGCATCAGCGGCACCAACGCCCACGTGATCATCGAGCAGGTGCCGGGCACGGACGAGGAGCCCGAGCCCGTCGACGAGCCGCCGGTGGTGCCGTGGGTGCTTTCGGGTCGCAGCGCGGAGGCGTTGCGGGCCCAGGCGGGCCGGTTGGCCGATGCGGTGGCCGGGGTCCGGCCGGTGGATGTGGCGCATTCGCTGGTGGCTTCGCGGTCGGCGTTCGACCACCGCGCGGTGGTGATCGGTGCGGATCGGGAGGAGCTGCTGGCCGGTCTGGACGAGGGCGCGGTGCGGGGTGTGGCCGGGCCATGTGGCAAGACGGTGTTCGTCTTTCCTGGTCAGGGGTCGCAGTGGCTCGGTATGGGCGTCGAGTTGCTGGATGACTCGCCGGTGTTCGCGGCGCGGATGGCGGAGTGTGAGGCGGCGCTGTCGGAGTTCGTGGACTGGTCCCTCACAGAGGTGTTGCGTAGCGGGGAGGGCTTGGACCGGGTCGATGTGGTGCAGCCGGTGCTGTGGGCCGTGATGGTGTCGCTGGCCGAGGTGTGGCGCTCGCTCGGAGTGTCACCGGCCGCCGTGGTCGGTCACTCCCAGGGTGAGATCGCCGCCGCAGTCGTGGCTGGTGCGTTGTCGCTTCAGGACGGTGCCCGGGTGGTGGCGTTGCGGAGCCAGGCGATCGTGGCGCTGGCCGGTCGGGGCGGTATGGCGTCGATCCCGCTGCCCGCTTCGGAGGTGGCGGTAGACGACCGGATCTCCATCGCGGCGGTGAACGGGCCTGCCTCGACGGTGGTGTCAGGCGATGCGGATGCCATTGAGGAATTCCTGGCTCGGCACGACGCGGTGCGGGCGCGGCGGATCGAGGTGGACTACGCCTCGCATTCGGCGCATGTCGAGGCGATCGAGGACGAGCTGGCGCGACTGCTGGCCCCGGTGACCCCGCAAACGGGCGAGGTGCCGTGGTATTCGACCGTCCGGCAGTGCTGGTTGGCCGGGACCGAGGTGGATGCCGCGTACTGGTACGAGAACCTGCGGCGGACGGTGTGGCTGGAGCCGTCGGTGCGGGCGCTGGCCGAGCAGGGACATGGCGTGTTCGTTGAGGTCAGTGCCCATCCGGTGCTGATGATGGCGGTGCAGGAGACGGTCGAGGACGTGGTGGCGTGTGGCACGCTGCGCCGCGACGACGGTGGTCTGCGCAGGTTGTGGACGAGCGCCGCCGAGCTGTGGGTACGCGGGGTGAACGTCGATTGGGCCCAGGCCCTGGAGCCCGCCGCCCCCCGGATGGTCGACCTGCCCACCTACGCCTTCCAGCACCAGCACTTCTGGCTGGAGGAGCGCACCGCGAGCGCGGGTGACGTCGGAGCCGCCGGGCTCGGGGCGGCCGGGCATCCCCTCCTGGCCGCCGCCGTCTCGCTGGCCGACTCCGACGGCGTGCTGCTGACCGGCAGGCTCTCGCTGAAGACCCACCCGTGGCTGGCCGACCACCAGGTCAACGGCCAGGTGCTGCTGCCCGGCACGGCGTTCGTGGAGCTGGCCGTCAGGGCCGGCGACGAGGCCGGCTGCGACCTGCTCGAAGAGCTCACCCTGCAGGCCCCGCTCATCGTGCCGGAACGCGGCGCGATCCAGCTCCAGCTGGCCGTCGGCGCCCCCTACGAGGACGGGCGGCGGCAGCTCACCGTCCACACCCGGCCCGACGGCGGAGCCGCCGACGACCCGTGGACCTGCCACGCCACCGGCGTGCTCGCGCCGGAGGCCGCCGCGCCGCCCGCCCAGGAGACGGCCGCCTGGCCGCCCGAGGGCGCGCAGCCGCTCCCGATGACCGGCCTGTACGACTGGCTCGGCGCGGTCGGCCTGGGCTACGGACCCACGTTCCAGGGTCTGAAGGCGGCCTGGCGGCGCGACCAGGAGCTGTTCGCCGAGGTGGCGCTGCCGGAAGGTACCGAGACCGGCGGATTCGGGCTGCACCCGGCGCTGCTCGACGCCGCGCTGCACAGCGTCGCGCTCAACGCGGCCACCGCCGAGGACGGGCCGCGGATGCCGTTCGCCTGGACCGGCGTACGGCTGCACGCGACCGGCGCGACCTCGATCCGCGTCCGGCTCACCCCCCGCGGCACCGACGACGTGACGCTCGCCGTCACCGACACGACCGGCGTGCCCGTCGCGCACGTGGACTCGCTGATCCTGCGCCCGCTGCCCGCCGACCTCGGCGCCGAGCAGCGCGCCACCGGAGAGGACTCGCTCTACACGCTCGAATGGGCGCCGGTACCTGCCGGCGAACCCGCGGGCGAGCAGCGATGGGCGGTCATCGGCGACCCGTCAGAACTGGCAGCCGCCGGGATCGACGCGGCCGCGCACGCCGGCCTGGCCGAACTCGTGGCCACCGGATCCGTGCCCGAATGGGTGGTCGTCCCGCTGGACGGCGAACCGGAGCCCGATCTGGCCGCGACGGTCGCCGACCGGACCTGCCAGGTGCTGGAGCTGCTGCAGACCTGGCTGGCCGAGGAGGGCTTCCCCGCCTCCAAGCTTGTCCTCCTCACCCGGGGCGCGGTCGCGACCACGGCGGAAGAGGAGGTGCCGGACCTGGTCAACGCCGGGGTCTGGGGCCTCGTCAGGTCCGCGCAGTCGGAGAGCCCCGAACGGGTCGTCGTCCTCGACCTCGACCGTGACGCGGACTCCTGTCGGGCGCTGCCCGCCGCGCTCGCGACAGGCGAGGCGCAGCTCGCGATCAGGAAGGGCACGGCGTACGCGCCCCGCCTGGCCCGGCCCGGAGCCGACGGCGCGCTGACCCCGCCGGCCGATGCCGCGAACTGGCGGCTGGACGTCACCGCCCGCGGCACGCTCGACGACCTCGCGCTGCTTCCCACCCCGTCGGCGCCGCTCGCGCCCGGCGAGGTCCGCATCGGCACCAAGGCCATGGGCCTGAACTTCCGCGACGTGCTGATCGCCCTGGACATGTACCCGGGCGACGCGCCGATGGGCGGCGAGGGCGCCGGCGTCGTCATCGAGGTGGCCGACGACGTCACCACGCTCGCGCCCGGCGACCGGGTGATGGGCATCGTCGACGGCTTCGCCCGGGAGGCGGTCACCGACCACCGGCTGCTCGCCCGCATCCCGGACGACTGGACGTTCGCCCAGGCGGCGTCCGTGCCGATCGCCTTCGTCACCGCCTACCACGCCCTGGTGGACCTCGCCGGGCTCCAGGCAGGCGAGGCGCTGCTCGTGCACGCCGCCGCGGGCGGCGTGGGCACGGCCGCCGTGCAACTCGCGCACCACCTGGGCGCCGAGGTCTACGGCACCGCCAGCGAGAGCAAATGGGACGCGGTACGCGAGCTGGGCGTCCCCGCCGAGCGCATCGCCTCGTCCCGGACGCTGGAGTTCGCGCAGACCTTCGCCTCGGGCGTGGACGTCGTGCTCAACTCCCTCGCGGGCGAGTTCGTGGACGCCTCGCTGGGCCTGCTGCGACCGGGCGGACGCTTCATCGAGATGGGCAAGACGGACGTACGGGACCCGGCCGAGCTGCCCTCGGTCCGCTACCAGAACTTCGACCTCACCCTGCTCGGCCCGGCCCGCACCGGCGAGATCCTGGCCGAGATCGCCGCCCTGTTCGCGCGCGGCGCGCTCCGGCTCCCGCCGATCAGCACGTGGGACGTCCGCCGCGCCCCCGACGCGTTCCGGTACGTCGCCCAGGCCCGCCACATCGGCAAGGTCGTCCTGACGGCACCGCCCGCCCTCGACCCCGAGGGCACCGTGCTCGTCACCGGCGGCACCGGCGCGCTCGGCGCCCTCGCCGCCAGGCGCCTGGTCACCGAGCACGGAGTGCGGCACCTGGTCCTGGCCAGCCGGCGCGGCCCCGCCGCCGACGGCGCGGCGGCGCTGGAGGCGGAGCTGACCGGGCTCGGCGCCACCGTGACGGTCGCCGCCTGCGACGCCGCCGACCGCGACGCCCTCGCCGCGCTGCTCGCGAGCATCCCCGCCGAGCACCCGCTGACCGGGGTCGTCAGCACGGCGGGCGTGCTCGACGACGGGATGATCTCCTCGCTCACCCCGGAACGCGTCGAGGCCGTCATGCGCCCGAAGGTGACCGCTGCCGCCAACCTGCACGAGCTGACCGCCGATCTCGACCTGGCGCAGTTCATCCTGTATTCGGGCGCCGCGGGCATCCTCGGCAGCCCCGGCCAGGGCAACTACGCCGCGGCGAACACGTTCCTGGACGCGCTCGCCCAGCACCGCCGCGCCCGCGGGCTGGCGGCGACCTCCCTGGCCTGGGGCCTGTGGTCGCCGCAGAGCGGCAGCGGTATGACCGGCCACCTGGACGAGGCCGACCTGAGCAGGCTGAGCCGGTCCGGCATGGGCGCGCTCGGCCTCGACGAGGGCCTCGGCCTGTTCGACCGGGCGCTGAGCGTGGACGAGGCGGCGCTCGTGCCGATCCACCTGGATCTCGCCACGCTGCGCGCGGGCGCGGCCAAGGGGTTCGGCCACCCGCTCTTCCGCGGCCTGGTACGCATCTCCACGCGCCGCGTGCTCGCGGCGGAGACGCCCATGGGCGAGTCGCTCACCGACCGGCTGGCCGCCCTGCCGGAGGCGGAGCGGGCCCCGATGCTCCTCGACCTGGTACGCGGCCACGTGGCCGCCGTGCTCGGCTTCGCCGGGCCGGAGTCCGTCGAACCGGGACGGGCGTTCAAGGACCTCGGCTTCGACTCGCTGACCGCCGTGGAGCTGCGCAACCGGCTCAAGGCGATCACGGGACTGCGGCTGCCCGTCTCCCTGATCTTCGACTACCCCAACGCCGCCGCGCTGGCCGGGCACCTGCTGGAGGAGCTGGCGCCACCCGCGCACAGCGCCGAACAGCAGGTCCTGGCCGAGCTCGACCGGATCGAGGCCAGGCTGGCCGTCATGGCGGCCGAATGCGCCACCGCCGGGGAGATCACCGCCCGGCTCGAACAGCTGGTCTTCTCCTGGAAGGAACGGCACCAAGAATCCGGAGCCACCGTCGAGGACGTGGCCGATCAGCTCAGCTCGGCCACGGCCGACGAGATCATCAGTTTCATCGACAGCGAGTTCGGACTCTCCTGAGCAGGCGTCACCGAAGGCTAGGAAGGCAGCACACATGGCGACAGAAGAGCAGCTCGTCGAATACCTCAAGCGCGTGACGACCGAGCTCCACGACAGCAAGAAGCGGCTGCAGGCGGCCGAGGACAAGGACCACGAGCCCATCGCCATCATCGGCATCGGCTGCCGCTACCCCGGCGACATCGCGAGTCCCGAGGACCTGTGGCGGGTCGTGTCCGGCCGTACCGACGCCATCGCCGGGATGCCGGACGACCGCGGCTGGGACCTGGAGTCGATGTACAACCCCGATCCCGACGCGGTCGGCACCTCGTACGTCCGGGACGGCGGCTTCATGCGAGACGCCACCGCCTTCGACGCCGCGTTCTTCGGCGTCTCGCCGCGCGAGGCCGTGGCCATGGACCCGCAGCAGCGGCTGCTGCTCGAAACCTCCTGGGAGGCGATCGAGCGGGCCGGCATCGACCCGGACGCGCTGCGCGGCAGCCGGACCGGCGTCTTCGTGGGCGCCAACAGCCCCGAATTCCTCACGATGATGATGCAGGCGCCGCCGGAGCTGCAGGGCTACCTGATGACCGGCGTCGCCCCGAGCGTGGTGTCGGGCCGCGTCTCCTACACCCTGGGCCTGGAGGGACCGGCCGTCACGATCGACACGGCCTGCTCCTCGTCCCTGGTGGCGCTGCACCTCGCGGTACGGGCGCTGCGCAACGGGGACTGCTCGCTGGCGCTGGCCGGGGCCGTGACCGTCCTGTCCACGCCGGGCACCTTCATCGGCTTCAGCCGGGTACGCGGGCTGGCCAGGGACGGCCGCTCCAAGGCGTTCTCCGCCGAGGCGGACGGCATGGGGCTCGCCGAGGGAGTCGGCATCCTCCTGGTCGAGCGGCTGTCGGACGCTCGCCGCAACGGCCACCCGGTGCTGGCGGTCGTCCGCGGTTCGGCGGTCAACCAGGACGGCGCCAGCAACGGCCTGACCGCGCCGAACGGCCCTTCCCAGCAGCGGGTGATCCGCCAGGCGCTCGCCGACGCCAGGCTCGCGCCCGTCCAGGTCGACGCGGTCGAGGCGCACGGCACGGGGACCCCGCTGGGGGATCCGATCGAGGCCCAGGCGCTGCTCGCGACCTATGGCCAGGAGCGGGACCAGCCGTTGTGGCTGGGGTCGATCAAGTCGAACATCGGCCACGCCCAGGCGGCCGCCGGCGCGGCGGGCGTCATCAAGATGGTCATGGCGATGCGCAACGGCGTCCTGCCCGCGACGCTGCACGCCGAGGAGCGCTCGCCGCACATCGACTGGTCGGCGGGCGCGGTCGAGCTGCTCACCGAGGCCCGCCCCTGGCCCGCGGGCGGCGAGCCGCGCCGGGCCGGCGTGTCGTCGTTCGGCATGAGCGGCACGAACGCCCACGTGGTGCTGGAGGAGGCGCCCGCCGAGACCCCGGCGGAGCCCGGCGGGGAGCTGCCCGTCGTGCCGTGGACGCTCTCGGCCAGGACGGGCGAGGCGCTGGAGCGGCAGGCCGGACGGCTGGCCTTGTGGACCCGGTCGCATCCCGAGCTGGGCGCGGTGGACGTCGGCTGGTCGTTGCTCGGCCGCTCGGCGTTCGACCACCGTGCGGTGGTGATCGGCGCGGATCGGGAGGAACTGCTGGCCGGTCTGGACGAGGGCGCGGTGCGGGGTGTGGCCGGGCCGGGTGGCAAGACGGTGTTCGTCTTTCCTGGTCAGGGGTCGCAGTGGCTCGGTATGGGCGTCGAGTTGCTGGATGACTCGCCGGTGTTCGCGGCGCGGATGGCGGAGTGTGAGGCGGCGCTGTCGGAGTTCGTGGACTGGTCCCTCACAGAGGTGTTGCGTAGCGGGGAGGGTCTGGACCGGGTCGATGTGGTGCAGCCGGTGCTGTGGGCCGTGATGGTGTCCCTGGCCGAGGTGTGGCGCTCGCTCGGAGTGGCCCCGGCCGCCGTGGTCGGTCACTCCCAGGGTGAGATCGCCGCCGCGGTCGTGGCGGGTGCGTTGTCGCTTGAGGACGGCGCGCGGGTGGTCGCGTTGCGGAGCCAGGCGATCGTGGCGCTGGCCGGTCGGGGCGGTATGGCGTCGATCCCGCTACCGGCTGCGGAAGTGATCTCAGGTGACCGGATCTCGATCGCGGCGGTGAACGGGCCTGCCTCGACGGTGGTGTCAGGTGACGCGGATGCCATTGAGGAACTGATTGCCGACTATGAGGCCCGGGGAGTGCGGGCGCGGCGGATCGAGGTGGACTACGCCTCGCATTCGGCCCATGTTGAAGCGATCGAAGATGAGCTGGCGAGGTTGCTGGCTCCGGTGACCCCGCAAACGGGCGAGGTGCCGTGGTACTCGACCGTGCGGCAGTGCTGGCTGAGCGGGACCGAGGTGGATGCCGCGTACTGGTACGAGAACCTGCGGCGGACGGTGTGGCTGGAGCCGTCGGTGCGGGCGCTGGCCGAGCAGGGACATGGCGTGTTCGTTGAGGTCAGTGCCCATCCGGTGCTGATGATGGCGGTGCAGGAGACGGTCGAGGACGTGGTGGCCTGCGGCACGCTGCGCCGCGACGACGGCGGCCTGCGCAGGCTGTGGACCAGTGCCGCCGAGCTGTGGGTACGCGGCGCGGAGATCGACTGGGCCGGTGTGTACGAGCCCGCCCGCCCGAACCGGGTCGAACTGCCCACCTACGCCTTCGAGCGCGAGCCGTACTGGCCCAAGACCGTCCAGTCCAACGGCGACCTCACCCAGGTCGGCATGGGCCCCGCCGGGCACCCGTTGCTGGCGGCGGCGGTGTCGCTCGCGGACGGCGAAGGTGTGCTGCTGACCGGCAGGCTCTCGCTGAAGACCCACCCGTGGCTGGCCGACCACCAGGTCAACGGCCAGGTGCTGCTGCCCGGCACGGCGTTCGTGGAGTTGGCCGTCAGGGCCGGTGACGAGGCCGGCTGCGACCTGCTCGAAGAGCTGACCCTGCAGGCCCCGCTGATCCTGCCCGAGCGCGGCGGCGTCCAGGTGCAGGTGGCCGTGGGGGCGCCCGACGAGGACGGCCGGCGGGCGCTGACCATTCACGCCCGGCTCGACGACGAGCCCTGGACCAGGCACGCCACCGGCTTCCTCGCCAAGGACACCGGCGCCGTGGCGTTCGGCGAGCCGTCGTGGCCGCCCGCGGGCGCGACCGCCGTCGGCGCCGACGACGTCTACGAGCTGCTCGCGGGCATCGGCGTCGGCTACGGCGCGGCCTTCCGCGGCCTGCGGGCCGTCTGGCGGCGCGACCGGGAGCTGTTCGCCGAGGTCGCCCTGCCCGAGGAGGCCACCGCGGACCTGGCCGGATTCGGGCTGCACCCGGCGCTGCTCGACGCGGCCATCCAGCCGCTCGCCGTGGGCGACTTCTTCCCCGCCCAGGACGGCGCCGGGCCCGTCCTGCCCTTCGCCTGGACCGGCGTGCGGCTGGCCGCCACCGGCGCGGCCACGTTACGGGTCCGGCTGGCGCCGGCGGGAGCGAACGCGGTCCGCATCGAGGTGGCCGACGCCACCGGCGCGCCCGTCGCCTCCGTGGACTCGCTGGTCGTGCGCGCGATGGCCGCTGCCGACCTCAAGGCCGCCGCGGACCCGCTGCGGGACGCGCTGTTCGCCCTCGAATGGGTGCCCGCGCAGCCCGCCCCCGCCCGGGACGGCATCCGATACGCGCTCGCCGGTGGCGACGCCTCCCGGCTCGGCCTGCCGGTGGACGCCCTCGACCCGGACGGCCCCGTGCCGGACCTGGCGATCCTGGTCTGCACCCCGTACGCGGGCGACGACCCGGCCGCCGGCGCCCGCGCCGCGACCGGCGAGGTGCTGGCCGCCGCCCAGTCCTGGCTCGAACAGGAGCGGTACGCCGACGTGCCCCTGGTCGTCCTCACCCAGGGGGCCACTGGCGACGACCTGCCGGGCGCCGCCGTATGGGGGCTGATCCGATCGGCCCAGTCGGAGAACCCCGGCCGGTTCGTCCTCCTCGACGTGGACGGCACGGACGCGTCCTGGCAGGCGGTCCCCGCCGCCCTCGCCGCGGGCGAACCCCAGCTCGCGCTGGTCGAAGGCGAGGCCCTGGTCCCGCGGCTGGCCCGGCACCGCGCCGCGGAACCCGCCGGCCACGGCACGTGGACCCCCGACGGGACCGTGCTGATCACCGGCGGCACCGGCACCCTGGGCGGGATCGTCGCCCGTCACCTGGTGACCGAGCACGGGGTCCGGCGGCTGGTGCTGATCAGCCGGCGCGGCCCCAACGCCGACGGCGCGGCCGACCTGATGACCGAGCTGACCGGGCTGGGCGCGGACGTGACCGTCACCGCCTGCGACGCCGCCGACCGGCAGGCGCTGGCGGACGTGCTGGCCGCCATCCCGGACGAGCACCCGCTCACCGGCGTCGTCCACACGGCCGGCGCGCTGGACGACGGTGTCCTGGCCGCGCTGACGCCCGAGCGGATCGACAGCGTGCTGCGGGCCAAGGCCGACGCCGTCCTGAACCTGCACGAGCTGACCAAGGACCTGCCGCTGACCGCGTTCGTGCTGTTCTCGTCGGCCGCCGGCGTCTTCGGCGGCCCCGGCCAGGGCAACTACGCCGCCGCCAACGCGTTCGTGGACGCCCTCGCGCAGTGGCGCGGGCGGCTCGGCCTGCCCGCCCTGTCCCTGGCCTGGGGCCTGTGGGAGCAGGACAGCGGGCTGACCGGCACCCTCAGCGAGACCGACCGGGCGCGGCTGGCCCGCACCGGGGTCGCGCCGCTGTCCACCGCCGACGGGCTCGCGCTGCTGGACGCGGCCTGCGCCGCGGACCGGGCGGCGCTGGTGCCGATCCGGCTGGAGTTCGCCGCGCTGCGGATGGCGGCCCAGTTCGGGGCGCTGCCCACGATCCTTCAGGAGCTCGTCCCCACCTCCAAGCGGCGGGTGGTGGGCAACGACCCGGCCGCCGCGTCGGAGCTGCGCGAGCGCCTGGCCCGCATGCCCGAGGCCGAGTACGCCAGGGTGCTGCTCGACCTGGTGCTCGGCCAGGTGGCGACCGTGCTCGGCTACCGCGATGCCGGCGCCGTGGAGCAGGACCGCCCGTTCAACGAGGCCGGGTTCGACTCGCTGACCGCCGTCGAGTTCCGCAACAGGATGAACGCGGCCACCGGGCTGCGGCTGCCCGCCACGCTGATCTTCGACTACCCGACACCCGTCCAGCTGGTCCAGTATCTCCGGGGCCGCCTGCTCGACGGCCCCCAGACGGCCGTCTCCGCCACGACCCGGGCCGGTGAGGAGGAGCCGATCGTCATCGTCGGCATGAGCTGCCGGCTCCCCGGCGGCGTCACCAACCCCGACGAGCTGTGGAACCTGGTGGCCGAGGGCGGCGACGCGATGTCGATGTTCCCCTCCGACCGCAACTGGAACCTGGACGAGCTCTACCACCCGGACCCCGAGCACCCCGGCACCACGTACGCCCGCGAGGGCGGCTTCGTCTACGACGCCACCGCGTTCGACCCGGCGTTCTTCAGCATCTCGCCCAGGGAGGCCGTGGCCATGGACCCCCAGCAGCGCCTGCTGCTGGAGAGCTCGTGGGAGGCGCTGGAGCACGCCGGCATCGACCCGGCCGGGCTGCGCGGCAGCAAGACCGGCGTGTACGTCGGCCTGATGTACCACGACTACGGGATGCACCTGCAGCAACCGGCGAGCGACCTCGAGGGCCTGGTCGGCACCGGCATCTCGGCCGGCGTCGCCTCCGGGCGGGTGTCGTACACCTTCGGGTTCGAGGGCCCGTCGGTCACCCTCGACACCGCCTGCTCCTCCTCGCTGGTGGCGCTGCACATGGCGATCCAGGCGCTGCGGCGCGGCGAGTGCTCGCTGGCCCTGGCCGGCGGCGTCACCGTGCTGTCCACCCCCTCCGTGTTCGTCGACTTCAGCCGCCAGCGCGGCCTGGCCTCCAACGGCCGCTGCAAGTCGTTCGCCGCGGCCGCCGACGGCACCGGCTGGGCGGAAGGCGTGGGCATGCTGCTCGTCGAGCGGCTCTCCGACGCGCGCCGCAACGGCCACCCCATCCTGGCCGTGGTACGCGGCAGCGCGATCAACCAGGACGGCGCCAGCTACGGGCTCACCGCGCCCAACGGCCCTTCCCAGCAGCGGCTCATCGAGCAGACGCTGGCCGACGCGGGGCTGGGCGCCGCCGACGTCGACGCCGTCGAGGGCCACGGCACCGGCACCACCCTCGGCGACCCGATCGAGGCGCAGGCCATCGTCGCCACCTACGGCCAGGACCGGCCGCAGGACCGGCCGCTCTACCTGGGCTCGGTGAAGTCGAACCTCGGCCACACCCAGGCCGCGGCCGGAGTGGCGGGCGTCATCAAGATGGTGATGGCCATGCGGCACGGCGTGCTGCCGAAGACCCTGCACGTGGACGAGCCGACGACGCACGTCGCGTGGGACGCCGGCGCCGTCAGGCTGCTCACCGAGGCCACCCCGTGGCCGGAGACCGGCAGGCCGCGCCGCGCGGGCGTCTCGTCCTTCGGCATCAGCGGCACCAACGCGCACGTCATCGTGGAGCAGGTCCAGGAGGAGCCCGCCGCGCCGCCTGCGGAGACCGGGCGGCCGGTGATCCCCTGGGTGCTGTCGGCCAAGACGCAGGACGCGCTGAAGGCCCAGGCCCGCCGGCTGCGCGAGCACCTGGCGGCCCGGCCCGCCCGCCCGGCGGCGGACCTGGCCTGGTCGCTCGCCACCACGCGGTCCTCGTTCAAGCGGCGGCTGGTCGTCCTGGGCGCCACCCGTGACGAGCTCGCCGCCGGGCTGGAGGCGGCGATCGAGGGGACCGCGGCGGACAACGTGATCACCGGATCGGCGGCCCGCGGCAGGACGGCGTACCTCTTCACCGGCCAGGGCAGCCAGCGCCCGGCCATGGGGGAGGAGCTGTACGCGGCCTACCCCGAGTACGCCGAGGCCTTCGACGCGGTCTGCGCCAGGTTCGACCGGCACCTCGACCGGCCGCTGCGCGAGGTCATCGCCGGCGACGCCGAGCTGCTCAAGCAGACGCGGTACACCCAGGCGGCGCTGTTCGCCGTCGAGGTCGCCCTGTTCCGGGTCCTGGAGGCGTGGGGCGTGCGGCCCGACTACCTGGCCGGCCACTCCATCGGCGAGATCGCCGCCGCGCACGTCGCCGGCGTGCTGTCGCTGGACGACGCGGTGACGCTCGTCGCCGCCAGGGGCAGGCTCATGCAGGCGCTGCCGCCCGGCGGCGCGATGGTCTCGGTGCGCGGCGCCACCGAGGAGGAGGTCCTGCCGCTGCTCGCCGGGTACGAGGAGCGCGTCGGCATCGCCTCGCTCAACGGACCGGCGTCCCTGGTCCTGTCCGGCGACGAGACGAGCGTGCTGGAGCTGGCCGAACGGCTGGCCCGGCGCGGCTGCAAGACGAAGCGGCTGACCGTCAGCCACGCGTTCCACTCGCCGCTGATGGAGCCCGCGCTGGAGGAGTTCGTGAGCGTGGCGCGGGGGCTGGCCTTCCGGCCGCCGGCCATCCCCATCGTCTCCAACGTCACCGGCGAGCTCGCCACCGCCGACGAGCTGACCTCGCCCGAGTACTGGGCCCGCCACCTGCGGCAGGCCGTGCGCTTCTGCGACGGCGTGCGGACCCTGCGGGACCAGGGCGTGTCCACGTTCCTGGAGCTCGGGCCGGACGCCGTGCTGTCGGCCATGGTCGAGGACTGCCTGGACGGCTGGAGCGGCGTCGCCGCGCCGGTGCTGCGCCGCGACCGGGCCGAGGCCACCACGCTGGTCGAGGCCCTGGCCCGGGGGCACGCGAACGGCGTCGGCGTCGACTGGGGCGCGGTGATCGGCACGGGCACGCCCGTACCGCTGCCGACCTATCCCTTCCAGCGGCAGCGCTACTGGCCGGAAGCGCCCCGGCACGAGGAGGCCGCGGGGCCCGACCGGGAGTTGTGGGACGCCGTCGCCCGGGGCGACCGCGACGGCCTGCTCGCGGTGCTCGGCCTGCGCGGCGGGGCGACGCTCGACGAGCTGCTGCCCGCGCTGGCCAGATTGCGCGGCCAGGACGGCGCCGACCACGCGGACGTGCGCTACCAGCTCGGCTGGCAGCCCCTGACGGATCTGCCCGCACCCGCGCTCCGCGGCACCTGGCTGGTGGTCGCGCCCGACGGCGCCGGCCCGGACGGGACGCCGGTCGGCACCGCATCGGGCCAGGCGCTGGTGGCCGGGCTCGCGGCGCACGGCGCGGACACCGTACGGCTGTCCGCGATGCCGGACTCCGACGGCGGCGTGGCGGGCGTCGTGTGCCTGCTGCCGGAAGGCGCGACCGCTCCGGACCTTCCGGCGGGATCGGCGCCGGTCTGGTTCCTCACGCGGGGAGCGATCCAGGTGGCGCCGTCCGACCCGCTGGCCGGGCCGCAGGCCGCCCGCGACTGGGGCGACCTGCGGGCCACGGCCGGTCAGGGGCGCGGCGGGCTGATCGACCTTCCGGACCGGTTGGACGAGCAGGTCATGCGCCGGCTGTGCGGGGTGCTGTCCGGGCGGACCGGCGAGAACGAGGTGGCGGTGCGCTCCGGCGGGGCCTTCGCCCGCAGGCTGCGCCCGGCACCGCCGCGCGGCGCCCCGGCCGGCCGCGAATGGCGTCCCGGCGGCACGGTCCTGGTGGCGGGTCCGCTCGACGAGACCGCCGCCGAGCTGGCCAGATGGGCCGCGCGCAACGGCGCGGACGAGGTCGTCCTGACCCAGCCGCACGCCGAGCTCGAAAGCGAGCCGGGCGTGGTGGTCCGGGCCGTCGGCGGGCGGCTGCCCGCGGGCCGGGTGACCGCCGTCGTCTGCACGACCGCCGAGGCGGCGTACGCGCTCGACAAGCCCGCCCGCGCCGCGGACGTGCCCGTCTTCCTCATGCTGGCCCCGGCGCACGCGGCCTGGGGCGGGGACGGAGCCGGCACGTACGAGTACTTCACCGCGCTCGCCGACGAGCGGCTCGCGTCCGGGCAGCCCGCGCTGGCCGTCGCGGCGGGCCTCAAGGAGCCCGCGGACGCGGTCTCCGCCGTCCGCCAGGCCCTGCGCCAGGGGGACAGGGCGCTCGTCGTCGCCGACCCGGACTGGGCCGCGCTCGCCGCGGCCGGGCCCGCCCGGCTGCTGGGGGAGATCCCGCAGGCGGCGGCCCGGCAGGACGGTCCGGACGACGTGGTGGACGGCATCGCCGCCTTCCGCCGCCTGCTGTCCGACAGCCCGGCCGACGAGCACCACGGCATCGTGCTCGACGTGGTACGCGGCCAGGCCGCCGCGATCCTGCAGCTGCCGCTGCCCGACGCGGTGGAGCGGGACGCGGAGTTCTTCGAGCTGGGCTTCTCCTCGATGGCCGCGGTGGAGCTGCGCAACAGGCTCGTCGAGCTGACCGGCATCGAGGTGGCGGCCGACGCGATCTACGACTACCCGACCCCCGCCGAGCTGGCCGAGCACCTGCTCGCGGAGGCCGTGAGCTGAGCTCGCGTACCCACCCTCGCGGCCCCACCCCTCGCGGACCCCACCTGAGAAAGGACGCACCCATGCTGGATGGCTGCACGCCCTGGCCGGAGGAGTTCGCCGAGCGCTACCGCTCGGCCGGTCACTGGCGCGACGAGACGTTGGGCGAGATCCTCGGCGCGCGGGCGCGCTCCCACCCGGACAAGCTCGCACTCGTGGCAGGCGACCACCGGTGGAGCTACGCCGAGCTGGACAGCCGGGCCGACCGCATGGCGGCGCGGCTGCGCGAGATCGGCATCGGCCCGGGGGACCGGGTCGTCGTGCAGCTCCCCAACGTCCCGGAGCTCGTCGCGCTGCTGTTCGCCCTGTTCAGGATCGGCGCTCTGCCGGTCATGGCGCTGCCTGCCCACCGCGGCAGCGAGATCACGTACTTCTGCGAGTTCACGGAGGCGGCCGCGTACGTCATCCCGGACGTGCACGCCGGGTTCGACTACCGGGATCTGGCCGCCGACGTGGCCGCGCGGGTGCCCACGCTCAAGCACGTGCTCGTCGCGGGCGACCCGGGCGGCTTCACCCGGCTGGACTACGCGGACGCCGGGGCGACCGGCCTGCCCCGGCCCGACCCCGCCGGCGTGGCGCTCTTCCTGCTGTCGGGCGGTACGACCGGCGTGCCCAAGCTCGTGCCCCGCGCGCACCAGGAGTGGGCCTACAGCGGGCGCGCGGTCGCCGAGGCGTGCGACTACGGCGAGGAGACCGTCCACCTGGTGAGTCTGCCGCTGTGCCACAACTGGCCGCTGACCCACGGGCTGCTGGCCACCTTCCACGTCGCCGGCACGCTCGTGCTGGCGCCCGTCCCCAGCCCGGACGAGACCTTCCCGCTCATCGAGCGGGAAGGGGTGACCGAGACCGGCCTGATCCCCGGCGCGGCCCTGCTGTGGATGGAGGCCGCCGAGTGGGACGAATACGACCTGTCCAGCCTGCGCCGCGTCACGATCGGCGGGTCGAAGCTCCAGAACGAGCTGGCCCGCCGGGTCCAGCCCGCGCTCGGCTGCCGGCTCCAGCAGGCCTTCGGCATGGCCGAGGGATTGTGCGGGTTCCACCGGTGGGACGACCCGGAGGACGTGGTCCTGGTCAGCCAGGGGCTCCCCGTCTCCCCGGACGACGAGGTGCGGGTCGTCGACGAGGACGACCGCGACGTCGCGCCGGGCGAGGTGGGGCAGCTCCTGGCGCGCGGCCCGTACACGGTACGCGGCTACTACCGGGCGCCCGAGCACAACGCCAGGACGTTCACCGCCGACGGCTACTACCGGACCGGCGACCTCGTACGGCTGCTGCCGGCCGGGCACGTCGTCTTCGAGGGCAGGGTCAAGGACCAGATCAACCGGGGCGCCGAGAAGATCGCGGCCGAGGAGGTGGAGAACCACCTGCTCGCGCACCCGGGCGTCAGGGAGGTCGCCCTGGTGGGCCTGCCCGACGAGGTGCTCGGCGAGCGGGCGTGCGCGTGCGTCGTGCCCCGCGGCACGCCGCCGGCGCTCGGCGACCTGACCGCGTTCCTGCGAGAGCGCGGGGTGGCGGCCTTCAAGTTCCCCGACCGCCTGGAGATCGTCCAGGAGCTCCCGGTCACCCCGCTCGGCAAGGTCAGCAAGAAGGCGCTCGCCGGGATGTTCAGCTAACCCACGCTCGCAGAGGATGTACCCGATGCACGTCGCAGACATCGACTTGCCCGGCTTCCTGGAAGTGCACGCCAAGGCCACCATCGAGGCGCGCAACAACGCCTGCCCGGCGCTGGCGACCTGGCGCCAGGAAATCCCGCCCGTGGACCCGGTCGGGCTGCTGAGACCGCTGTTCGAGCGGTCCACGCGGACCTTCGTCTGGATGTCGCCGCATGCCAGCGTCATAGCGATGGGCAGCGCGACGGACTTCACGCACACCGGTCACGACAGGTTCGCCGGCATCCGGCGAGGCTGGGAACGGGCGGCCGGGACCGCGGTCTCCGGCGGGCCGGGGCCGCGCGCCATGCCGTCGCTGGTCGGCGGGTTCGCCTTCGCGCCGCGCCCCGGGCCGCTGCCCGAGGCGCTGATGTGGGTGCCCAGGGTGCTGATCTCGCGGGACCCCGACGGCACGACCTCGCTCGCGCTCAGCGTCAGCGTCGACCCCCGGCCCACCACGACGGACGGGCCCGCGCGCACGGTCGCGGACGCCTTCGCCCTGATTTCGTCCGGCGGGATCCGTCCCTGCCCCAGCCCGCTGCTCCCGGGCACGACCATGATCGAGGTCCCCTCCGCGTCGGAATGGAAGGCGCTGGTCGCGCACACCACCGAGCAGATCGCCCGCGGCAGGTTCGACAAGGCCGTGCTGGCCCGCCAGCTGCGGATCACCTCCCCGTGGGGGTACGACCTGGCCTCCGTGCTGGGCTCCCTGCGCGACACGCAACCGGGGAGCACCGTCTTCGCCGTGGCCGCGTACGGGCACGCCTTCGTGGGCGCCACCCCGGAGCGGCTGGTCGGCCTGCGCGGTGGGCGGGCCGAGTCGATGAGCCTGGCGGCGTCCATGCCGCGCGGCGCGACGCCCGCCGAGGACGCGTGCCTGCGCTCCGCCCTGCTGCAGGACGACAAGAGCCGGCGCGAGCAGCGGATCGTCACCGCGACGCTGCGCCACGCGTTCGACCAGGTGTGCCGCACGGTCACGGTGCCGGACGAGCCGCACGTGCTCGACCTGCCGAACCTGCGGCACCTGCACACCCGCATCGTCGGCGAGATCGCCGACCCGGAGACCGCCAGCGTCCTCGACCTGGTGGAGCGGCTGCACCCGTCACCCGCCGTCGGCGGCCATCCGCGCCAGGCCGCGCTCGAGTGGGTGCGCGACGCCGAGCCCTTCGACCGCGGCTGGTACGCGGGCCCCGTCGGGTGGATGAACGACGAGCAGGAGGGCGAGTTCGCGGTGGCGATCCGCTCGGCGCACGTGCAGGACGAGACCGCGACCCTGTACGCCGGATGCGGCATCGTGGCGGGCTCCGACCCGGAGGCCGAGCTGGAGGAGACCCGGCTCAAGTTCCGGCCCATGCTAAATGCGCTGGCGATTCCGTTGTCGGAAAGGGCACCATATAGACAGTCCCGATGAGAAGATCTTGGAAACGACCGGTCTCTGGAGGGGCTGGAAATGATTGAAATAACCGGCTTGACGAAACGCTACGGCAATAAAACCGCGGTCGACGGATTGACGTTCGGCGTCCACCCCGGGCGGGTCACCGGATTTCTCGGCCCCAACGGCGCGGGCAAATCCACCACGATGAGGGCCATTCTCGGCCTCGACCGCCTCGACGGGGGAAGTGTGACGGTCAACGGGCGCGCCTACGCGGGCCTGCCCCGGCCGATGCGCGAGGTGGGTGCCCTGCTGGACGCCCGCGCCGTGCACCCCAGGCGCACGGCCCGCAACCACCTGCTCTGCATCGCCCAGACCAACGCCATCCCCGCCCGTCGGGTGGACGAGGTCCTGCGCCTGGTCGGGCTGGAGTCGGTGGCGGGCAAGCGCGCCGGCGGCTTCTCGCTGGGCATGGGGCAGCGGCTCGGCATCGCGGTGGCGCTGCTCGGCGACCCGAAGGTGCTGTTATTCGACGAGCCCGTCAACGGCCTCGACCCCGAGGGCATCAAGTGGATCCGCGAGCTGATGCGGGGACTGGCCGCGGAAGGCCGTACCGTGCTGGTCTCCAGCCACCTGATGAGCGAGATGGCGCAGACCGCCGACCATCTCATCGTGATCGGCAGGGGAAAGCTGATCGCGGACATCGGCATCAGCGAGTTCGTCCGGCAGGGCTCCAACGTGCTGGTGCGGGCCGAGGAGCACGAGCTGCTCGTCCCGCTCCTGACCGAGGCCGGCGCCACCGTCCACCCGGGCGCCGACGGCGCCCTCATCGTCACCGGGCTGGAGCCCAGGGAGATCGGCAAGGCGGCGCTGGCCGCCGGGGTGGTGCTGACGGAGCTGACGCCGCAGCGCTCCCTGGAGCAGGCCTACATGGATCTGACCCGTGACAGCATCGAGTTCCAGGCGAGTGTGGCATGAGCGTGGCCATCGCGGACACGATCCGCTCCGAGTGGACCAAGTTCCGCACGATACCGTCCAACATCCCCACGATCCTCACCGCCGTGGCGCTCATGGTCGGCCTGGGCGCGGCCACCGCCAACGGCGCGGCCGAGGGCTACCTGGCGGCCTCCGCGACCGGCCGGGCGATGTTCGACCCCACCTACATCAGCATGTACGGCGGGTTCCTGTTCGCCCAGATCACCGTGGGCGCGCTGGGCGTGCTCGTGGTGACCCACGAGTACGCCACCGGCCTGATCCGCACCAGCGTGACCGTGGTCCCGCGGCGCGGCCGGCTGCTGGCCGCCAAAGTGGCCACGTTCGGGCTGATCGCCCTGCTGATGGGCCTGGTGGCGGGCTTCGGCGCGTACTTCCTCGGGCAGCGGGTGATCGGGGCGGCCGGCGCGCCCACCGCCTCGCTCGGCCAGCCGGGCGTGCTGCGCGCCATCGTCGGCATGGGCCTGATCTGGGCGCTCGTCGGCCTGGTCGGCGTGGCGGTCGGCGGCCTGCTGCGGGCCACGATGAGCGCCACGACCGTGGTGGTGGCGATCAACTTCATCATCCCCGTCATCACGCCCAGGCTGCTGCCCGACGCGGTCGGCGACTGGGTGACGACGTACTGGCCGATCTCGGCGGGCCTCCAGATCACCACCACTGTGCAGCTGCCGGATCGGATGCTCCCGTGGTCCGGGCTCGGCGTGATGGCCGCGTTCACCGCGGTCCTGCTGTTCGTGGCGTTCGCGCTGTTCCGCTCGCGCGACACCTGAGAGATTCCCCCGCTCCCGGCGCGCGTCACGCGCGCCGGGAATTCGGCGTGCCGTCCGGCCCCGAAGTGGGGCTTGAGCGGCCTCTTTAATGGGCGCTAGGGGTTACCCGCCTTATCCCGGCTCGCGAATACTGATGACGCTTGACCGGGAAATTCTGGCGGGGAGGGGCGTTCAACAATGGCGTCGAGTTTCGCGAACGGCCAGTGCCGTTCCTTCCGCGGCGACGGGCGGCCGGACCTGTTGGTGCGCAACACGGAAACCGGCGAATTGTTCGTCCATCCGCACAGCGGCGAGTTCAACGGGACCGAAACCTACGGCGACCCGGTGAAGATCGGTGACGGCTTCGGCTGGTGGCGGTTCTTCTTCGTCCGCGCCGTCGACGCGACCGGCGACGGGCACGCCGACATCTGCGCGTTCAGCGCCAGCGAGTACGGCATCAACCCCGGCGAGAACGGCGAGCACGGCTTCTTCCTGCTGCGCAACCTGGGCGGCCCCGGCGAGATCGGCCCGTTTGCCGAGCCGATCCGCGTGTCCGGCAAGCGCGACGACGGCCGGGAATGGGAGACGATCGGGTTCGCCGACGTGACCGGCACCGGCCCCGACGACACGTTCGGCAAGGGCAAGGATGCCGGCAACGTGGACGTCTTCCCCCACCGCGACCTGGGGGTCGTGCGGAACGACACCTACGACAAGGACCCGGTGCGGCTCACCGAGGTCGGCGTCGACGACCTTCCCGTCGCCATGGCCGACTTCACCGGCAACGGCAACCTGGACCTGCTGGTCCTCCGCGCGAACGGCGACCTCGACCTGTACGAGTTCGCGGCCCCGCCCGGCACCCCGGCCGCCGCGACCACCGAGGGCACCTGGTACACCGTCGCCCACGGCTGGCAGGACATGCGCCTCGTGACGCTCACCGACATCGACCTGGACGGCCGGCCCGACCTGCTGGGCCTGCGCCCCGACGGAACGCTCGAGGCGTATGTGCACTCCGGGAAGTTCAGGCCCGAGGACCCGCTCGACCTCTTCCGCGAGCCGGTCACCGTCGGCACCGGATTCGGCAAGTACGACGTCATCAGCTGATGGCCCAAGAGCGTTTCCCTGCCCTCTGCTCGCTCCGTCGGAAACTGGATTGGTTCAATGTCCTACGAACGCTCCTCTCGTAGTTTTTCCGACGACGCGGTGGCGATCGTCGGCATTTCCTGCCGCCTTCCTCAGGCCCCGGACCCGGACTCCTTCTGGCGGCTGCTGCGCGACGGGGGCGACGCCGTCACCGACGTTCCCAGCGGCCGGTGGAACTCCCCGGAGACCGAATCGCTCCGCGGCGGCTTCCTCACCGGCATAGCCGAGTTCGACGCCGAGTTCTTCGGGATCTCGCCGAACGAGGCCGCGATGATGGACCCCCAGCAGCGGCTGCTCATGGAGCTGAGCTGGGAGGCGCTCGAAGACGCCGGCATCGTCCCGGACAGCCTGCGGGGCACCGGCACCAGCGTCTTCATCGGCGCCATGGCCGGCGACTACGCCCAGTTGCTGCAGGGCACCGGCCGCGCGGCGCTGACCCGGCACAGCCTCACGGGCATCAGCCGGGCGCTGCTCGCCAACCGGATCTCGTACACGCTCGGGCTGAACGGCCCCAGCATGACCGTGGACTCCGCCCAGTCGGCCTCGCTCACCGCCGTGCACCTGGCCTGCGAGAGCCTGCGCAGCGGCGAGTCGGGCCTGGCCATCGTCGGCGGCGTGAACCTCAACCTGACCCCCGACAGCACGCTCGCCGCGCTCAGGTTCGGCGCCCTGTCGCCCGACGGCAGGTGCTTCACCTTCGACGCCCGCGCCAACGGCTACGTCCGCGGCGAGGGCGGCGGCATCGTCGTGCTCAAGCCGCTGGCCCGCGCGCTCGCCGACGGCGACCACGTCCACTGCGTGATCGCCGGCAGCGCCGTGAACAACGACGGCGGCGGCGACGGGCTCACCGTCCCCGACCAGGACGCCCAGGAAGAGGTCATCCGGCTGGCCTGCGAGCGGGCCGGCGTGCCGGCGGCCGACGTCCAGTACGTCGAGCTGCACGGCACCGGAACCCGGGTCGGCGACCCCATCGAGGCACGTGCTCTCGGCGCCGCCATCGGCACCGCCAAGGACGCGGGCACGCCGCTGCTCGTCGGCTCGGCCAAGACCAACATCGGCCACCTGGAAGGTGCCGCCGGAATCGTCGGCCTGCTCAAGACCGTGCTGGCCATCCGGCACCGCGAGCTGCCGGCGTCACTCAACTTCGAGACGCCCAGCCCGCTGATCCCCTTCGACGAGCTGAACCTGCGCGTCAACACCGCGCTGTCCGCCTGGCCGCGCGCCGGCGAACCGCTGGTCGCCGGCGTCAGCTCGTTCGGCATGGGGGGCGCCAACTGCCACGTGGTGCTCGCCGAGCACCCTCAGGAGACGCCGCGACCGGCGCCCGGTCCCGCCGGGCCGGTGATCCTGCCGCTGGCCGGGCAGAGCGAGGCCGCGCTCCGCGCCCAGGCGGGCCGGCTGCGCGACCACCTGCTCGCCGAGCCCGCCGACGCCGTGTCCGCCGCCGCCGGCCACGCCGAAGCCGAAGCCGTGTCCGAAGCCGTGTCCGACGCCGTGGACATGGCCTACTCGCTGGCCACGACGCGCACGGCCTTCGACCGCCGCGCCGCGATCGTCGTCGACGAGCCGTCCGGACTGGCCGCCGCGCTCGACCGGCTCGCCAGGGGAGAGGCCGCCGCCGAGATCGTGACCGGCCGGCCGAGCGACGGCGACGTCGCCTTCCTCTACTCGGGCCAGGGCAGCCAGCGCCCGGGCATGGGCCGCGAGCTCTACGCCGCGTACCCCGCCTTCGCGCGGGCCCTCGACGAGATCGCCGCCTGCTTCGACGGCGAGCTCGCCAGGCCGCTGCTCGAGGTGATGTTCGACGATCCCGACGGGGTGTTGGACGAGACCGGGATGACCCAGCCCGCGCTCTTCGCCTTCGAGGTCGCGCTCACCCGCCTGTACGAGCACTGGGGCATCCGCCCCGACCGGCTGATCGGCCACTCCATCGGCGAGATCTCGGCCGCGCACATCGCCGGTGTGCTGTCCCTGGCCGACGCCTGCACCCTGGTCGCGGCGCGCGGCAGGCTGATGCAGGCCCTGCCCACAGGCGGCGCGATGATCGCCGTCCAGGCCACCGAGGCGGAGCTCCGCCCCCATCTCGACGACTCGGTCAGCATCGCCGCGATCAACGGCCCCGACTCCGTCGTCGTCTCCGGCGCGGAGGAGCGCGTCACGGAGATCGCCGAGGCGTTCCGCGCCCGCGGCCGCAAGACCCGCCGGCTGCGCGTGAGCCACGCCTTCCACTCGCCGCTGATGGACCCGATGCTCGCGGAGTTCCGGCAGGTGGCCGAGTCGCTCACCTACCGCGAGCCGGCCATCCCGATCGTCTCCAACCTCACCGGGGCCGTCGCGTCCGGCGAGGACCTGTGCTCGCCCGGCCACTGGGTGTGGCACGTCCGCGAGGCCGTGCGCTTCAGCGACGGCATCCGCGCGCTGGCCGACACGGGCGTGACCACGTTCGTCGAGGTCGGCCCCGGCTCGGTGCTGGCCGCCATGGGCCAGCACTGCCTGCCCGCCGACCCCGGCACCCGGTTCGTCGCCACGCTGCGGGACAACCGGGGCGAATGCCACAGCGCCGCCCTTGCCCTGGCCGAGCTGCAGGTACGCGGCACCGCGCCCGCCTGGGACGCCCTCTACCCAGGCGCGCGGCGCGTCCCGCTGCCCACCTACGCCTTCCAGCGCACGTACCACTGGCTTCCCGAGCCGGACGGCGCGGCGCCGCCCCCACCCGCGCCCCCGGAGCCGGCGGCCACCGGCGACGGGACGCAGCCGCTCGCCGACCGGCTGCACGGCCTGCCGGGGCCGGAGCAGGAGCAACTGCTCCTGGAGCTCGTACGGACCTGCATCGCGCTCGTCCTCGGCCACGCCAACGCCGCGACCGTGGACACCGCCACCGCCTTCAAGGCGCTCGGCTTCGACTCCTTCAGCGCCGTCGAGCTCAGGAACCGGCTCAACGCCGCCACCGGGCTCCAGCTCCCCAGCTCGCTGCTGTTCGACTACCCCTCGCCGCAGGCGCTGGCCGCGTTCCTGCGCGCGGAGCTGACGGGCGGGCAGGCCGCCCAGGCCGTGGTGACCGCCGCCTCGGTGGCGGACGAGCCGATCGCGATCGTGGGCATGGCCTGCCGCTTCCCCGGCGGGGTGCGCTCCCCGGACGACCTGTGGAACCTGGTGATCTCCGGTACGGACGCCATCGGGGAGTTCCCCGTCGATCGCGGCTGGGATCTGGCGGCCCTGTACGACCCGGATCCGGACAGCCGTGGGACGTCGTATGCGCGGCACGGCGGCTTCCTGTATGACGCGGGGGAGTTCGATCCCGGATTTTTCGGGATTTCGCCGCGTGAGGCGTTGGCGATGGATCCGCAGCAGCGGTTGCTGCTGGAGGCGTCGTGGGAGGCGATCGAGCGGGCCGGTGTGGATCCGGCCGGGCTGCGCGGCAGCCGTACCGGCGTGTTCGCGGGCGCGATGGCCCAGGACTACGGCCCGCGCCTGCACGAGGCTACCGGCGCTGCGGAGGGCTACGTGCTGACCGGCACCTCCGCCAGCGTGATCTCCGGCCGGGTCGCGTTCTCGTTCGGGTTCGAGGGCCCGGCGGTGACGGTGGACACGGCCTGTTCGTCGTCGCTGGTGGCCCTGCACCTGGCCGCGCAGTCGCTGCGGTCGGGGGAGTGCGACCTGGCGCTGGCCGGTGGCGCGACCGTGATGGCGTCCCCCGGCATGTTCGTGGAGTTCTCGCGGCAGCGCGGGCTGTCGCCGGACGGGCGCTGCAAGGCGTTCTCGGCCTCCGCCGACGGCACCGGCTGGGCCGAGGGTGTCGGCATGCTGCTGGTGGAGCGCCTGTCGGACGCCCGGCGCAACGGTCACAAGGTGCTGGCCGTCATCAAGGGCTCGGCGATCAACCAGGACGGCGCCAGCAACGGCCTGACCGCCCCGAACGGCCCCTCGCAGCAGCGGGTGATCCGCCAGGCCCTGGCCAACGCCGGGCTGTCGGCCGGGGACGTGGACGCGGTCGAGGCACACGGCACCGGCACCGTGCTCGGCGACCCGATCGAGGCGCAGGCGCTTCTCGCGACCTACGGCCAGGAGCGGGACCAGCCGCTGTGGCTGGGCTCGCTGAAGTCGAACATCGGCCACTCCCAGGCCGCCGCCGGCGTGGGCGGCGTGATCAAGATGGTCATGGCCTTGCGCCACGAGGTGCTGCCGCAGACCCTGCACGCGGACGAACCGTCCCCGCACGTGGACTGGTCCGCGGGTGCCGTCGAACTACTCACCGAGGCCCGGCCGTGGGAGCTCCGGGACCGCCCGCGCCGCGCCGCCGTCTCCTCCTTCGGCATCAGCGGCACCAACGCCCACGTCATCATCGAGCAGGGCGACCCGGCCGTCCCGGCCCCCCGCGACGACGCGAACCTCCCCGCCGTCCCCTGGCTCATCTCGGCGAGGACGCCCGAGGCGCTGGCCGGGCAGGCCGAGCGGCTCGCGTCCTGGGCTTCCGAGGCGACGCCCGAGATCCCCGTCGCCGCCGCCGGCGCCGCGCTGGCCGCCGAGCGGTCAGTGCTCGAACACCGCGCGGTGATCGTCGGCCGCGAGCGTGACGACCTGCTGGCCGGCCTGCGGGCACTGGCCGGCGGCCCCGCCGCGCCCGGCGTGCTGACCGGCAGCGGACCCGCGGGCCGGCTCGCCCTGCTGTTCACCGGGCAGGGCAGCCAGCGGCTCGGCATGGGCCGCGAGCTGGCCGCCGCCTTCCCCGTCTTCGACGAGGCGCTGGAGCAGATCTGCGCGCTGCTGGACCCCCACCTGCCGCACCCGCTGCGCGAGGTGATGTTCAGCGACCCCGACGGGGTGCTCAACGAGACCGGCATGACCCAGCCGGCGCTGTTCGCCTTCGAGGTCGCCCTGTACCGGCTGCTCGAATCCCTCGGCGTACGGGCGGACGTGGTGGTCGGGCACTCCGTCGGCGAGATCGCCGCCGCCCACGTGGCCGGGGTGTTCTCCCTCGCCGACGCCTGCACCTTGATCGCCGTACGGGCCCGGCTCATGCACATGCTGCCTCCGGGCGGCGCGATGCTCGCCATCGCCGCGTCCGAGGCCGACGTCCTGCCGCTGCTCGACGGGTACGAGGACCGGGTCGCCATCGCGGCCGTCAACACCCCGACCTCGGTGGTCATCTCCGGCGCGGAGGCCGCCATCGAGGAGATCGCGGGGAACGTCACGGCACGCAAGCGACGGCTGCGGATCTCCCAGGCCGCGCACTCACCGCTGATGGAGCCGATGCTGGCACCCTTCGAGGAGGCCATCGCGGGGCTGACCTACCACGAGCCCACGATCCCGGTGATCTCCAACGTCACCGGCGGGCTCGCCGAGCCCGGCCTGCTCACCAGCCCCCGCTACTGGGTCGACCACGTACGGCGGCCCGTCCGTTTCGCGGACGGCATCGCCGCCGCGGACGCCGCGCTCTTCCTGGAGGTGGGGCCTGACGGCGTCCTCACCGGGCTGGCCCAGCAGATGCTCTCGGACGGCGTCTTCATCCCCGCCGTACGCAAGGACCGCGACGAGATCGACACCTTCGTCCAGGCCCTCGGACAGCTCCACGCCTGCGGCGTCACCATCGACTGGAACGCCTACTTCGGGCCCGCCCCCGCGCTCCACGTCGACCTGCCCACCTACGCCTTCCAACGTCAGCGGTTCTGGCTGGAGGCACGCGGTCCCGTGGACCTGCCCACCGAGCACGTCGGGCTGTTCGAGGTGGACTGGATGCCCGTACCCGCCACGGGCGATGCCACCATCGCGCCCGGCGACGTGCTCCTACCCTGGCACGAAGAGGACGAAGGGGACGGCCCGGGCCGGGCGCGCGCGGCCGTGCTCCGCGTGCTCTCCGCCGTCCAGGACTGGCTCGACGGCGAGCAGCCCGCGTCGGCCCGGCTGGTGATCGTCACCAGGGGAGCGACCGACGAGGTGCCCGACCTGGCCGGCGCCGCCGTGTGGGGCCTGGTCCGATCGGCGCAGACGGAGTACCCGGACCGGTTCGTGCTGCTCGACGACGACGGCAGCGCCGAGGACGCCGTCGCCGCCGCCCTCGCCTACGACGAACCCCAGCTGGCGATCAGGTCCGGCAAGATCTACGTCCCGAGGCTGGCGCGGCGCGGCCGGCCGGCGGCGGACCGGCCCTGGGATCCCGAGGGGACCGTGCTGGTCACCGGCGGCACCGGCGCGCTGGGACGCACGGTCACCCGGCACCTCGCCACCCGGCACGGCGTACGGAACCTCGTCCTCGTCACCCGCGACCCGCACTCGGCCGGGGCCGTCGCGATCGCGGCCGAGCTGGCCGAGCTCGGCGCGCACGCCGAGCTGGTCGCCTGCGACGTCACCGACCGCGAAGCGCTGGCCGGGCTCATCGACTCCTGCCGCGACCTCACCGGCGTCGTGCACATCGCCGGCGTGCTCGACGACGGCGTCGTCCCGGCGCTGACCCCCGCGCGGCTCGACACCGTGTGGCGGACCAAGGCCGAGACCGCCTGGCTCCTGCACGAGCTGACCCGCGAGCGCGAACTGTCGGCGTTCGTGCTGTTCTCGTCGTGCGCGGCCACGCTCGGCAGCGCCGGCCAGGCCAACTACGCCGCCGCCAACGCCTTCCTCGACGCCCTCGCCCGCCACCGCCACTCGCTCGGCCTGCCCGCCATGGCCCTGGACTGGGGCCTGTGGGACAACTCCTCCGAATTCGGCGGCATGGCGGGCACGCTCGCCACGGCCGACCTGGCGCGCTGGGCCCGGCTCGGCGTCGCCCCGCTGCCGCGCGACGAGGCGCTGGAGCTCTTCGACTCCGCTCTCGCGGGTGGCGCCGTGACGACGCTGCCCGCCCGGCTGAGCCTGGCCAAGGTCGCGGACCCCGTACCGGCGATGCTGCGCGGGATGCTGCGCAAGCCCGTCGAGCGCCGCGCGGCCGGCGGCTCCGGCTCCGCTTCCGGCGAGGCATCGCTGGCGCAGTCCCTGCGCGGGCTGAGCCCGGACGAGCAGGAACGCACCCTGCTCGACCTGGTACGCGGCCAGGCCGCCCTCGTGCTCGGGCACGTGACGCCGAACGTCATCAGCGCCACCGGAGCGTTCAAGGACGCCGGGTTCGACTCGCTCACCGCGGTCGAGCTCAGGAACCGGCTCAACGCCGCCACCGGGCTGCAGCTGCCCAGCTCGCTGCTGTTCGACTACCCGTCGCCCAAGGCGCTGACCGACCACCTGCGTACCGAACTGCTCGGCGGCTCCGCCACGCCCGCCACCGCGGTGCGGTCGGCCGGGCACGACGAGCCGATCGCGATCGTGGGCATGGCCTGCCGCTTCCCCGGCGGCGTGCTGTCGCCGGACGACCTGTGGGAACTGGTCGCGCAGGGCCGGGACGCGGTGGGCGAGTTCCCCACCGACCGCGGATGGGACCTGGACCGGCTGTTCGACCCCGACCCCGGCAACCGGGGCACCTCCTACACCCGGCAGGGCGGCTTCCTGTACGACGCCGCCGACTTCGACGCGGCCTTCTTCGGCATCTCGCCGCGCGAGGCCCTGGGCATGGACCCGCAGCAGCGGCTGCTCCTGGAGGCCTCGTGGGAGGTCTTCGAACACGCCAACATCGACCCGGCCACGCTGCACGGCAGCCAGACCGGGGTCTTCACCGGCATCGCGCCGATGGAGTACGGGCCACGGCGCTCCGAGGGCTCCGACGCGGTCGAGGGATACCTCCTCACCGGGCAGCTGGCCAGCGTGGCGTCCGGGCGGGTGTCGTACACGTTCGGGTTCGAGGGCCCGGCGGTGACCGTGGACACCGCGTGCTCGTCGTCCCTGGTCGCGCTGCACCTGGCGGCTCAGGCCCTCCGGACGGGCGAGTGCGACATGGCCCTGGCGGGCGGCGCGATGGTGATGGCGTCGCCCGGCACGTTCGTGGAGTTCTCCCGGCAGCGGGGGTTGTCGGCGGACGGGCGGTGCAAGGCGTTCTCGGCCTCTGCCGACGGCACGGGGTGGAGTGAGGGTGTCGGCGTGCTGCTGGTGGAGCGGCTGTCGGACGCCCGCCGCAACGGGCACCAGGTGCTGGGGGTCATCAAGGGGTCGGCGATCAACCAGGACGGGGCGAGCAACGGCCTCGCGGCTCCGAACGGTCCTTCGCAGCAGCGGGTGATCCGCCAGGCGCTGGCGAACGCTGGATTGTCGGCCGCTGAGGTGGACGTGGTCGAGGCGCACGGGACCGGGACCAGCTTGGGTGACCCGATCGAGGCGCAGGCGTTGATCGCGACGTATGGCCAGGAGCGGGATCGGCCGTTGTGGCTGGGGTCGCTGAAGTCCAACATCGGTCACACGCAGGCCGCCGCCGGCGTGGCCGGGGTCATCAAGATGGTGATGGCCATGCGGCACGGGCTCATGCCCCGGACCTTGCACGTGGATGAGCCGTCGCCGCACGTGGACTGGTCTGCCGGTGCTGTTGAGCTGCTGACCGAGGCCCGGTCGTGGGACGTTCTGGATCATCCGCGCCGCGCCGCCGTCTCGTCGTTCGGGGTGAGCGGCACCAACGCTCACGTGATCCTTGAGCAGGGGGATCCGGTCGAACCGGCTTCTGACGAGGTCGTGGGCTCGCCGGTGGTGCCATGGGTGCTCTCGGCGAAGAGCCGCGAGGCGCTGGTGCAGCAGGCCGGGCGGTTGGCGTCGTGGGTGTCGGCGCGGCCGTCGCTCTCGGTGCCGGACGCCGCTTGGTCGTTGGCGACGGGGCGTTCTGCGCTGGAGCAGCGTGCGGTCGTGGTGGGTGCTGATCGTGATGAGCTGCTGGCTGGGTTGCGGGCGCTTGCTTCGGATGGGGTTTCCGGGAGCGGCTCGGGTGGCAGGCTGGCGCTGCTGTTCGCTGGTCAGGGCAGTCAGCGGGTCGGGATGGGCAAGCGGCTCGCTGAGGTGTTCCCGGTGTTCGCCGAGGCGCTGGAGGAGATCAACCAGTTCCTGCCGGTCCGTGAGGTGATGTTCGACGACCCGGATGGGGTGTTGAACGAGACGGGCATGACACAGCCCGCGTTGTTCGCCTTCGAGGTGGCTCTGTATCGGCTGCTGGAGTCCTTCGGGGTCCGCGCGGATGTGCTGGTCGGGCATTCGATCGGCGAGATCGCCGCCGCGCACGTGGCCGGAGTGTTCTCGCTGGCCGATGCGTGCGCCTTGGTGGCGGCCCGAGCCCGGTTGATGCAGGCTCTCCCGACCGGCGGTGCGATGCTCGCGATCGCGGCACCCGAGGCGGAGGTTCTGCCGCTGCTGGGGGACCGGGTCGGGATCGCGGCGGTCAACGGTCCGGCTGCGGTGGTGGTCTCCGGAGATGCCGAGGCGATCGCGGAGATCGAGGAGCGCGTGAGCGTTCGGACACGCAGGTTGCGGGTCTCGCACGCCTTCCACTCGCCGCTGATGGAGCCGATGCTGGCTTCCTTCGAGGAGGCCATCTCCGGGTTGACCTATCACGAGCCCACTCTTGCGATCGTTTCCAACCTCACGGGTCGGCTGGCCGAGCCGGGGCAGCTCACCCGTCCCGGTTACTGGGTGGAGCACGTGCGGCAGGCCGTGCGGTTCGCCGACGGGGTGACGGCTGCGGAGGCTGACTGCTTCCTGGAGGTCGGCCCCGATGGGGTGTTGACGGGGCTGGCTCAGCAGAGCATCGCCGATGGGGTGTTCGTTCCCGCGACCCGTAAGGACCGGGATGAAGTCCGTGCCTTGATGGAGGCGCTTGGCCGGCTGCACACCCAGGGGATCGCCGTGGACTGGACGGCGGTGCTGGCTCCGGGCAGGCAGGTCGATCTGCCCACCTATGCCTTCCAGCACCAGCGGTACTGGCTGGAGTCGGGCAGAGCCGTCAGCGACGTGACCGCCGCCGGGCTGAGCGCCGTGGAGCACCCGATACTCAGCGCGGCCGTGCCCGCCCCCGACTCCGACACCCTCACGCTCACCGGGCGGCTGTCCCTGGCCACGCTGCCCTGGCTCGCCGACCACGCGGTCAACGGCACCGTGATCCTTCCCGGCACGGGCTTCCTCGAGATCGCGCTGCGGGCCGCGGCGGAGACCGAGGACTGCGAGGCGGTCTCCGAACTGGCCATCCAAGCTCCTCTCGTGATCACGCACGAGCACCCCGTACAGCTCCAGGTGGCCATCGACGGGCCGGACGACGGCGGCCGGCGTGGCATCGCCGTGTACTCCCGCCCCGAAGGCGGCGACTCCTGGCAGCGGCACGCCCAGGGCACGCTCGGCCCCGCCGCCGCCGGACCCGGCTTCGACCTCGCGCAATGGCCGCCGGCCGGGGCCCAGCCCATCGACATCGACCACCTGTACGACGACCTGGCCGTCTCGGGCCTGGAGTACGGCGAAGCCTTCCAGGGGCTGGTGAGCGCCTGGCAGCGCGACGGCGCGGTCTACGCCGAGATCGTGCTGCCCGACCAGGCGCTGACGGGCGCGGAGCGGTTCGGGTTCCACCCCGCCCTCCTGGACGCGGTGCTGCACTCCATCACGCTCGGCGACCTCCTGCCGCGTACCGAGCCGGGGCAGCCGTTCCTGCCCTTCGCCTGGTCCGGCATCTCGCCGCACGCGGTGGGCGGGACCATGGCGCGGGTCCGTACGACGGCGAAGGGCCAGGGTGAGCTGTCGCTGAGCGTCGCGGACGACACCGGCGCGCCGATCCTCACCGTGGACTCCCTGGTGGTCAGGCCCGTGACGGCCGAGCTGTCGCCCGGGAGCACGCCGTACGCGCTGGACTGGGTGACCGCGCCCGCCACCACCGGGCCGGAGCCCGAGCGCGTGGTGGAGCTCGACGGCCTGGCCTCGCTGGGTGACGTGGAGGCGGTCCCGGACCTGGTGCTTGCCCGGGTCCCGGCCGGTGAAGGACGTACCAGGACGTACGAGGTGCTGGCGCTCGTCCAGCTGTGGCTCGCGGACGAGCGGTTCGCGCAGGCCAGGCTGGCGCTGGTGACCGGTGGGGCGGTCAGCGCGGTCGAGGGCGAGGTGCCGGATCTGTCCACCGCGCCCGTCTGGGGCCTGATGCGGTCCGTCCAGTCCGAGCACGCCGGGCGGTTCGTCATCGTCGACACCGACGACCATCCCGACTCCGCGGCCGCGCTGCTGCGCGCCTGCGCGTCCGGCGAGCCGCAGGTCGCCCTGCGGCAGGGCGAGCTCCGCGTGCCGCGCATCGTTCCCGTGACCCAGACCGCGCCCGCGACCGCGTCGATGACGGTGGACGGGACCGTGCTGCTGACCGGTGGCACGGGCGAGTTGGGGGCCCTGGCCGCGCGGCGGCTCGTCACCGGGCACGGCGTCCGGCACCTGCTGCTGGCCGGCCGCCGCGGTGCCGCGGCGCCCGGCGCGCAGGCGCTGCTGGACGAGCTGACCTCGCTGGGCGCGCAGGTCACCGTGGCGGCCTGTGACGTCACCGACCGCGCCGAACTGGCCGCCCTGCTGGCCGGCATCCCCGCGGACCGGCCGCTGCAGGGTGTCGTGCACCTGGCCGGGGTCGTGGACGACGGCGCCGTGACCTCGCTGACCCCCGAGCGGATCGACCGCGTCTTCGGCCCGAAGGCGGACGCCGCCTGGCATCTGCACGAGCTCACCGAGGACCTGTCGTTCTTCGTGATGTACTCGTCCGTCGCGGCCACGGTCGGCAGCGCCGGCCAGGCGAACTACGCCGCCGCGAACACGTACCTGGACGCCCTGGCCCTGCACCGGCGGGCGCAGGGCCTGCCCGCCGCCTCCTTCCAGTGGGGGCTGTGGGAGTCGGACAGCGGTATGGCCGGCGCGCTGAGCCAGGTCGACGTCGCCCGGCTCAACAGGGTCGGGCTCGCGCCGCTGCCCGTGGCCGAGGGCATGGCCCTGTTCGACGCGGGGCTCGCGCTCGACAGGGGAGTGCAGATACTCGCCCGCCTCGACACAACCGCCCTGCGCCGCCAGGACGAGATCCCCGCCGTCTTCCGTTCCCTGGTCAAGGCCCCGGCGCGCAAGCCTGCGGCCCCCAGGCAGGCGAGGGCGCGGGCCGACAAGGGCGCGCTGCTGTCGCTCATCCGTACGAGCGTCGCGCAGGTGCTCGGCCACGCCGACGCCGACGCCGTGGACATCGGGACCGCGTTCAAGGACCTCGGGTTCGACTCGCTGAGCTCCATCGAGCTGCGTAACCGGCTCAACGCCGCCACCGGCCTGCGGCTGCCCGCCACGCTCCTGTTCAACTTCCCCACTCCCGACGAACTCGCCGAGCACCTGCGCGCCGAGCTCACCGGATCCTCGCGGGCCGACCAGGTGGCCGCCCAGACCGGGACCGCCGACGAGCCCATCGCGATCGTCGGCATGGCCTGCCGCTACCCCGGCGACGTGGTCTCGCCCGAGGACCTCTGGCGGCTCCTCACCCAGGGCGCCGACGCGATCACCACCTTCCCCGGCAACCGGGGCTGGGACCTGGAACGGCTGTACGACCCCGACCCCGCCCACGCGGGCACCAGCTACGCCCGAGAGGGCGGGTTCTTGCACGACGCCGACCTCTTCGACCCCGCGCTCTTCGGGATCTCGCCGCGCGAGGCCACCGCGATGGACCCGCAGCAGCGGCTGCTCCTCGAAACCTCGTGGGAGGCGATCGAGCGAGCCGGGATCAGCCCCAAGGCGATGCGCGGGAGCCGTACCGGCGTGTTCGCGGGCGTGATGTACCACGACTACGGCACGCGCCTGCCGCAGGCGCCCGAGGGGTTCGAGGGGTTCGTGCTCAACGGCAGCGCGGGCAGCATCGCCTCGGGCCGGGTCGCCTACACGTTCGGGCTGGAAGGCCCGGCCGTAACGGTGGACACGGCGTGCTCGTCGTCGCTGGTGGCGCTGCACCTGGCGGCCCAGTCCCTGCGGTCCGGCGAGTGCGATCTCGCCCTGGCCGGCGGGGTGACGGTGATGGCCACGCCCAACGTCTTCATCGAGTTCTCCCGGCAGCGCGGGCTCGCCGCGGACGGCCGGTGCAAGGCTTTCTCCGCCTCCGCCGACGGCACCGGCTGGGCCGAGGGCGCGGGCATGCTGCTGGTGGAGCGGCTGTCGGACGCCCAGCGCAACGGCCACCAGATCCTCGCTCTCGTCCGGGGCACCGCGATCAACCAGGACGGCGCCAGCAACGGCCTGACCGCCCCGAACGGCCCCTCCCAGGAGCGCGTGATCCGCCAGGCGCTGGCCAACGCCGGTCTGACGACCTCGGACGTGGACGTGGTCGAGGCCCACGGCACCGGTACGACGCTGGGCGACCCGATCGAGGCGCAGGCCATCATCGCGACCTATGGGCAGGAGCGGGACCGGCCGTTGTGGCTGGGGTCGCTGAAGTCGAACATCGGTCACACGCAGGCCGCCGCCGGGGTGGGTGGCGTGATCAAGATGGTCATGGCGATGCGGCATGGCCTCATGCCCCGGACCCTGCACGTGGACGAGCCGTCGCCGCACGTGGACTGGTCTGCGGGGGCGGTCGAACTGCTGACCTCGGACCGCCCGTGGGACCTCCAGGACCGCCCGCGCCGGGCCGGAGTCTCGTCCTTCGGCGTCAGCGGCACCAACGCCCACGTGATCGTCGAGCAGGGCCCGGCCGCCGTCGAGCCCGTCGGCGAGGACGACCCGTCGATGCCCGCCGTGCCGTGGCTCATCTCGGCCAACGACACCGCAGCGCTACGGGAGCAGGCGGGCAGGCTCGCGGACTGGGCATCGAGGGATGACGTATCGCTTGCCGGAGTCGGTAAGGCGCTTGTCTCCACGAGAGCGGTGCTGGAGCGGCGTGCGGTCGTGGTTGGCGCTGATCGTGACGAGCTGCTGGCTGGGTTGCGGGCGCTGGCCGAGGGTTCCTCGGAGGTGGTGGCTGGGGGCAGGCTGGCTTTGTTGTTCGCCGGCCAGGGCAGCCAGCGAGTCGGGATGGGCCGGCAACTCGCCGAGACGTTCCCAGTCTTCGACGAGGCGCTGGAGGAGATCAACCAGCTCCTGCCGATCCGCGAGGTCATGTTCGACGACCCGGATGGGGTGTTGAACGAGACCGGGATGACCCAGCCGGCGCTTTTCGCCTTCGAGGTCGCGCTGTATCGGCTGTTGGAGTCCTTAGGTATCCAGGCGGATGTGCTGGTCGGGCATTCGATCGGCGAGATCGCCGCCGCGCACGTGGCCGGAGTCTTCTCGCTGGCTGATGCATGCGCGCTAGTGGCGGCCCGAGCCCGGCTGATGCAGGCCTTGCCGGCCGGCGGTGCGATGCTCGCGATTGCGGCACCGGAGGCGGAGGTTCTGCCCCTGCTGGAGGGTCGGGTGGGGATCGCGGCGGTCAACGGTCCGGCTGCGGTGGTGATCTCCGGCGACGCCGAGGCGATCGCGCAGATCGAGGAGCGCGTGAGCGTTCGGACGCGCAGGCTGCGGGTCTCGCACGCCTTCCACTCGCCGCTGATGGAGCCGATGCTGGCTTCCTTCGAGCAGGCAATCTCTGGCCTGACCTACCACGAGCCCACTCTTGCGATCGTCTCCAACCTCACCGGCCGACTGGCCGAGCCGGGGCAGCTGACCAGCCCGAGCTACTGGGTGGAGCACGTGCGGCAGGCCGTGCGGTTCGCCGACGGAGTGGAGGCTGCGGAGGCTGACTGCTTCCTGGAGGTCGGCCCGGATGGAGTGCTGACGGGACTGGCTCAGCAGAGCATCGCCGATGGTGTGTTCATCCCCGCCACGCGCAAGGACCGGGACGAGGTTCGCGCGCTGGTCGAAGCGCTCGGCCGACTGCACACCCACGGCATCATCGTGGACTGGGACGCCTACTTCGCCTCCGTCCCCGCCCGGCACGTCGACCTGCCCACCTACGCCTTCCAGCGCCGGCGGTACTGGCTCGACGCCGGATACGCCACCGGTGACGTCGCCTCGGGCGGTGGGCTGGCGGCTGTCGAACACCCGCTCCTGACCGCGACCGTCCCCTCTCCGGGGACGGACACCCTCACCCTCATCGGCCGCCTGTCACCGGCCACGCAGCCATGGCTGGCCGACCACGTGGTGGGCGGCCGGGTGGTCGTGCCTGGCTCGGCACAGGTGGAGCTGGCGGTAAGGGCCGGGGACGAGGCCGGTTGCCCGGTGCTCGACGAGCTCACCCACCAGACCCCGATGGTCCTGCCCGAGCGGGGCACCCTCCATCTCCAGGTGGTGGTCGGAGCCGCCGACGAGTCGGGACGCCGGTCGGTGACGATCTACTCGAGGGCCGAGGACGCCACGGACTGGAGCCAGAACGCCCAGGGAACGCTGGCCCCGGCCGCCGCCGTACCCGGCTTCGATCTCACGCAGTGGCCGCCGCCCGGCGCGCAGTCTCTCGACGTGGGCAGCGTCTATGAAGACCTCGCCGCGACCGGCATGGAGTACGGCGGCGCCTTCCAATGCCTCAGGGCCGTCTGGAAGAGCGACGACGCCGTCTACGCCGAGATCGCGCTGCCGGAGCACACCGAGACCCGGCGGTTCGGCCTGCACCCGGCGCTGCTCGATGCCTCCCTGCACGCCATCCCCATGTCCGGGCTGCTGCCGCAGGCCGAACCGGGACGACCGTACATCCCCTTCGCCTGGAGCCAGGTGGCGCTGCACGCCGACGGTGCGACGGTGCTACGGGTCAGGATCGCGCCCACGTCCGGCCCCGGTGTGGTCGCCCTGACCATGGCGGACGCCGCCGGCGTGCCCGTCATGGAGGTCGGCTCGCTCACGCTGCGCCCGAGCTCCGCCGACCAGCGGACGACCGGTTCCAACAGCCTGTTCCAGATCGACTGGGTGCCGGCTGGTGGCCGTACCTCGCAGAACGACCTCCAGTACGAGATCTTCGACGTACCCGTGACCGAGGCGGGAACCCCGGAGGCGATCAGGCACGCCACCCATGCCGCGCTGGCGGCGGTGCAGGAGACGCCCGCGCGCGTGGTGGTCGTCACGCACGGCGCGGTCGCGGCGACCCCGGACGACGTGCCGGACCCGGCGCAGGCGGCGGTGTGGGGTCTGGTACGCGCCGCGCAGGCCGAGCAGCCGGACCGGTTCCTGCTCCTGGACGTGGACGACGACTCGACGGAGCCGGTCTCCCAGGCGCTGGCCACCGGTGAGCCCCAGGTGGTGGTACGGGCCGGCCGGCTGCTGACCCCGCGCCTCAAGCGGGCAGCAGGGCCGGTTTCGGGGCCGCTTTCGGGACCAGAGCAGTTCGGGTCCGAGGGGACCGTGCTGGTCACCGGTGGCACCGGCGGGTTGGGCGCGTTGGTGGCTCGGCATCTGGTGGTGGCGCACGGGGTCAGGCACCTGCTGCTGGTCAGCCGTCGCGGTCTGGAGGCGCCGGGCGCGGCCGAGCTGGTGTCCGAGCTCTCCGACCTGGGCGCCGAGGTGGACGTGGCCGCCTGTGACGTGGCGGACCGCGGGGCCCTCGCCCGCCTGATCGTCTCGATTCCCGCCGACCGCCCGCTGACGGGTGTCGTCCACACGGCAGGTGTTCTGGATGACGGTGTCATCGCCTCCCTCACGCCGGAGCGCATCGACGCCGTCCTGCGGCCGAAGGCCGACGCAGCGTGGCATCTGCACGAGCTCACGCAGGATCTCGATCTGACCGCTTTCGTGCTGTTCTCCTCCCTGTCCGGGGTGCTGGGCAGCGCGGGCCAGGGCAACTACGCCGCCGCGAACACGTACCTGGACGCCCTGGCCCAGCGGCGCAGAGCGCAGGGCCTTCCGGCGACCTCGCTGGCCTGGGGCCTGTGGGCCACCGGCGGCATGGCGGGCGAGCTGGACGAGTCCGACCTGCGCCGCCTCGAACGCGGCGGCATCACACCCCTGCCCATCGCCGACGGGCTGGCTCTGTTCGACGCTGCGGTCAACGGCGACCGCGCCGACCTGGTCCCGGCTGCGCTGAGCATGCCGGCGCTGCAGGCCCAGGCGCAGGCGGGCACGCTGCCCGCGCTCCTTCACGGGCTGGTCCGCGTGCCTGCCCGCCGTACCAGCACGACCACCACCAGCGCGAACCCGGCCGATCTCCTGCAACTGGTCCGAAGCCAGGTGGCCACGGCGCTCGGGTTCCAGAGCGGCGACGCGGTGGAGCCGACCAAACGGTTCCAGGAGCTGGGCTTCGACTCGCTGACCGCCGTGGAGTTCCGCAACCAGCTCAACGCCGCGACCGGGCTGCGGTTGCCGGCGACGTTGGTGTTCGACTTCCCGACGGCTGAGGCGGTGGCGGAGTTCCTGGCGAGTGAGTTGGGCGGTGGGCAGACCTCGCAGGCCGTGGTGACCGCCGCCTCGGTGGTGGATGAGCCGATCGCGATTGTGGGGATGGCGTGCCGGTATCCGGGGGGTGTGGTCTCGCCGGAGGGTTTGTGGGAGTTGGTGTTCTCGGGTCGGGATGCGGTTGGGGAGTTCCCGGTTGATCGGGGTTGGGATCTGGAGAGGTTGTATGACCCGGATCCGGACAGCCGTGGGACGTCGTATGCGCGGCATGGCGGGTTCTTGTATGACGCGGCGGAGTTCGATTCGGGATTTTTCGGGATTTCGCCGCGTGAGGCGTTGGCGATGGATCCGCAGCAGCGGTTGTTGCTGGAGACCTCTTGGGAGGCGGTTGAGCGGGCGGGGATCGATCCTCACGGGTTGCGGGGGAGTCGGACGGGTGTGTTCGCCGGGGTCATGTACCACGACTACGCGCCCCAGCTCTCGGCCGTGCCCGGCGAGCTGGAAGGGCTCATCGGCACCGGCAGCTCCGGCAGCATCGCCTCCGGCCGGGTGAGCTACACCCTGGGCCTGGAAGGTCCGGCCGTGACCGTGGACACGGCATGCTCCTCCTCCCTGGTGGCGCTGCACCTGGCGGTACAGGCCCTGCGATCGGGTGAATGCGACCTGGCGCTGGCCGGCGGCGTCACCGTGATGGCCACACCGAGCACCTTCATCGAGTTCTCCCGGCAACGGGGCCTGTCGCCGGACGGGCGCTGCAAGGCGTTCTCGGCCGCCGCTGATGGCACCGGCTGGGGTGAGGGTGTCGGCATGCTGCTGGTGGAGCGGCTGTCGGATGCCCAGCGCAACGGTCACCGGGTGTTGGCGGTGGTTCGGGGCTCGGCAATCAACCAGGACGGCGCCAGCAACGGCCTGACCGCGCCGAACGGCCCTTCCCAGCAGCGGGTGATCCGCCAGGCGCTGGCGAACGCCGGGCTGTCGGCCGGGGACGTGGACGTGGTCGAGGCACATGGCACCGGAACCGCTCTGGGGGACCCGATCGAGGCCCAGGCGCTGCTCGCCACCTATGGCCAGGAACGGGACCAGCCTCTCTGGCTGGGGTCGATCAAGTCGAACATCGGCCACGCGCAGGCCGCGGCGGGCGTCGCGGGCGTGATCAAGATGGTCATGGCCATGCGGAACGGGGTTCTGCCGCAGACGTTGCACGTGGACGAGCCGTCGCCGCATGTGGACTGGTCGGCCGGTGCCGTTGAGCTGCTGACCGAGGCGCGGCCGTGGCAGGAGAACGGGCATGCGCGTCGTGCGGCGATCTCTTCGTTCGGGATCAGCGGTACGAACGCCCATGTCGTGCTGGAGGAGCCTCCCGCTTCGACAACCGAGACCGGTGGCGCGGAGTTGCCGGTGGTGCCGTGGCTGGTGTCGGCCAAGGACCCGCAGGCGCTTCAGGCTCAGGCGGCTCAACTGGAGTCGTGGCTGTCGGCGCGGCCGTCGCTCTCGGTGTCGGACGCTGCTTGGTCGTTGGCCACGGGGCGGGCCGTGTTGGAGCAGCGTGCGGTCGTGGTGGGTGCGGATCGTGACGAGTTGTTGGCCGGGTTGCGGGCGCTGGCCGAGGGTTCCCCGGAGGTGGCGGCCGGGGGCAGGCTGGCGTTGCTGTTCGCCGGTCAAGGCAGCCAGCGGGTCGGCATGGGCCGGCAGTTGGCTGAGGCGTTCCCGGTCTTCGCCGAGACCCTCGAAGAGATCAACCTGCTCCTGCCGATCCGTGAGGTCATGTTCGACGACCCGGATGGGGTGTTGAACGAGACGGGGATGACTCAGCCGGCGTTGTTCGCCTTCGAGGTGGCGCTGTATCGGCTGCTGGAGTCCTTCGGGGTCCGCGCGGATGTGCTGGTCGGGCATTCGATCGGCGAGATCGCAGCCGCTCACGTGGCCGGAGTGTTCTCGCTGGCCGATGCGTGCGCCTTGGTGGCGGCCCGAGCCCGGTTGATGCAGGCTCTCCCGACCGGCGGTGCGATGCTCGCGATCGCGGCACCCGAGGCGGAGGTTCTGCCGCTGCTGGGAGACCGGGTGGGGATCGCGGCGGTCAATGGCCCGGCTGCGGTGGTGGTCTCCGGAGATGCCGAGGCGATCGCGGAGATCGAGGGGCGGGTGAGTGTTCGGACGCGCAGGTTGCGGGTCTCGCACGCTTTCCACTCGCCGTTGATGGAGCCGATGCTCGCCGACTTCGAGCAGGCCATCTCCGGTCTGACCTACCACGAGCCCACTCTCGCGATCGTCTCCAACCTCACCGGTCGGCTGGCCGAGCCGGGGCAGCTCACCCGTCCTGGTTACTGGGTGGAGCACGTGCGGCAGGCCGTGCGGTTCGCCGACGGAGTGACAGCTGCCGGGGCGAGCCACTTCCTGGAGGTCGGCCCGGATGGGGTGCTGACGGGGCTGGCTCAGCAGAGCATCGCCGACGGCGTGTTCGTTCCCGCCACCCGCAAGGACCGGGACGAGGTTCGCGCGCTGGTCGAGGCGCTCGGCCGGTTGCACACCCACGGCATCGCCGTGGACTGGACGGCGGTGCTGACCCCGGCCAGGCACGTAGACCTGCCCACCTACGCCTTCCAGCGGGAGCGGTACTGGGTGCCCGCCGCACAGGACACCGGCGATGTGGACGCCGCCGGGCTGGGTGCCATCGATCACCCCGTACTCCGTGCCGCCATCTCGGCGCCGGACTCCGACACTCACACCTTCACGGGTCGGTTGTCGCTGACAACGCAGCCCTGGCTGGCCGATCACCAGGTCAACGGCCGGGTGGTGGTGCCGGGTGCGGCGCTGGTGGAGCTGGCGGTGCGGGCCGGGCATGAGCTGGACTGCCCGCAGTTGCGGGAGCTGACCATCCAGGCGCCGTTGCTGGTGCCTGCCGAGGGAGGCGTGCACATCCAACTGGTCGCCGGGCCATCCGATGAGACAGGCGCTCGTCCGGTGAGCATCCATTCCCGCAGCAACCAGGCGGGGGAGTGGGTGCAGCACGCGCAAGGCCTGCTCGCCGACCAGGCCGAGGAGCCGGTGTTCGACCTCGCTCAATGGCCCCCGGCCGGAGCAACTGCGATTGACGTCGAGCAGCTGTACGACGACCTGACCGCGAGCGGACTGGAGTACGGGCCGCTCTTCCAGGGCTTGACCGCCGCCTGGCAGCAGGGAAGCTCGGTGTTCGCCGAGATCACGCTGCCGGACCAGGCGCACGCCGAGGCGGGCCGGTTCGGTTTGCACCCGGCCTTGCTGGACGCGTCCCTGCACGCTGCCGCGTTGGGTGACGTGGTGCCGAGAGCGGAAGCCGGGCGGCCGTATCTGCCGTTCGCTTGGAGCGGGGTGTCGCTACATGCGGCCGGCGCGAGCGGCCTGCGCGTCAAGGTGAGCGCGACTGGCGAGGCGAGCATCACGTTGAGCATCGCCGACGAGAGCGGCGCGCCGGTGGCCGAGGTCAATGCGCTCACCCTGCGAGCTCCGTCCGCCACCGAACTCAGCGCGTCCGAGACCCAGGGCTTGCTGCATCAGCTCGACTGGGAGGTGGTCCCGACAGCTCCGGCGCAAGAGGCGCACCGGTGGGTAGTGCTGGGGTCCGATGACCTGGGCACGGGGACCGAGACCCGGTCGGATCTGGCCTCCGTTCAGCCGCCCGAGGCGGTCCTGGTCGCGTGCCCGGCCGTCGGCCAGGATGTGCACGCCACGACCCACGCGACGCTGGAGCTGGTCCAGGAGTGGCTCGCCGACGACCGCTTGACCTCGTCCCGGCTGGTCGTCGTCACACGTGACGCGGTGGCGGCCGGTCCGGAGGATGTGCCGGATCCGGCCCAGGCGGCGGTGTGGGGTCTGGTACGGGCCGCGCAGGCCGAGCAGCCCGGCCGGTTCACGCTGCTGGATCTGGACGCGGAGCCGCTGCGCGCAGAGACGATCGATCAGGTCCTGGCCACGGGCGAGGCCCAACTGGCCGTCCGAGCCGGTCAACTGCTGGCCCCGCGCCTCAAGCGGGCAGCAGGCCCGGCTTCGGGGCCGGAGCAGCTCAGCGGGCCGCTGTTCGAGGCCGAGGGGACTGTACTGGTCACCGGTGGCACCGGCGGGTTGGGCGCGTTGGTCGCCCGGCACCTGGTGATCACGCACGGGGTCAGGAACCTGCTGCTGGTCAGCCGCCGGGGCCTGGAGGCGCCCGGTGCCGCCGCACTCGTGGTCGAGCTGGCCGAGCACGGCGCGAACGTGTCGGTGGCCGCCTGCGACGTCGCCGACCGAGACGCCCTCGCCCGCCTGATCACCTCGATCCCCGCCGAGCACCCGCTGACGGGTGTCGTCCACACGGCAGGTGTTCTGGATGACGGTGTCATCGCCTCCCTCACGCCGGAGCGCATCGACGCCGTCCTGCGGCCGAAGGCCAACGCGGCGTGGCACCTGCACGAGCTCACACGGGACCTCGATCTGACCGCGTTCGTGTTGTTCTCCTCGGTCGCCGGGGTGCTGGGCAGCGCGGGCCAGGGCAACTACGGCGCGGCCAACGCATATTTGGATGCGCTGGCGCACAACCGCAGAGCGCAGGGTCTCCCGGCCACCTCGCTGGCCTGGGGTGTCTGGGCCACCGACGGTATGGCCGGCGAGCTCAAGGAGTCCGACCTACGCCGCATGGAACGCGCAGGCGTGAAGCCGCTGTCCATCGACGACGGGCTCGCACTCTTCGACACCGCAGTGTCGTCCGGGCAGGCGCTGCTGATCCCCGCACGGTTCGTACAAACCCGGACCAACGGGCGCACCCCGGTGCGTCGTGCCGGCAGCGCCAACGGCCTCGCCCAGCGTCTGACCGCGCTGGACCCGGCCGAACGCCGAGCGATGCTGACAGACCTGGTCCGCGGCAGCGCGGCCACGGTACTCGGGTTCGCAGACGGGTCCGCCGTCGACCGGCAACGCCAGTTCCAGGATCTCGGCTTCGACTCGCTGACCGCGGTCGAGTTCCGCAACCAACTCAACGCGGCCACCGGACTTCAGCTCCCGGCCACCCTCATCTTCGACTACCCGACCGCTGAGGCGGTGGCGGAGTTCCTGGCGGGTGAGCTGGTCGGCGGGCAGACCTCGCAGGCCGTGGCGGCCACCACGACGGCGACGGACGAGCCGATCGCGATCGTCGGCATGGCGTGCCGGTACCCAGGTGGCGTGACCTCGCCGGAGGGCCTCTGGGAGCTGGTGGCGCAGGCCCGGGACGCGATCGGAGACTTCCCGACCGATCGCGGCTGGGATGTGGAAGGGGTGTACGGGCCGGAGCCCGGCACGCCGGGCAAGACTTACACGCGCCTGGGCGGGTTCCTGTACGACGCCGCCGAGTTCGACCCTGTGTTCTTCGGGATTTCGCCGCGTGAGGCGTTGGCGATGGATCCGCAGCAGCGGTTGTTGCTGGAGACCTCTTGGGAGGCGGTTGAGCGGGCGGGGATCGATCCGACGGGGTTGCGTGGCAGCCGGACGGGTGTGTTCGCCGGGGTGATGTACCACGACTACGGGCTGGGCACTCCGGCGAACACCAGTGGCGGGAGTTTGGTGTCGGGTCGGGTCTCTTACACGTTGGGGTTGGAGGGTCCGGCGGTGACCGTGGACACCGCTTGCTCGTCGTCGTTGGTGGCGTTGCATTGGGCTGCGCAGGCGTTGCGGTCGGGGGAGTGTGATCTGGCGCTGGCCGGTGGTGTGACGGTGATGTCGACGCCGGGGATGTTTATCGAGTTTTCGCGGCAGCGGGGGCTGGCGGCGGATGGGCGGTGCAAGGCGTTCTCGGCCTCGGCGGATGGTACGGGCTGGGGTGAGGGTGTCGGTGTGCTGCTGGTGGAGCGGCTGTCGGACGCTCAGCGCAACGGTCATCAGGTGCTGGCGGTCCTCAAGGGGTCGGCGATCAACCAGGACGGCGCGAGCAACGGGATCACAGCCCCGAACGGTCCTTCCCAGCAGCGGGTGATCCGCCAGGCGCTGGCCAACGCCGGGTTGTCGGCCGCCGATGTGGACGTGGTCGAAGCGCACGGCACAGGCACCAAGCTCGGCGACCCGATCGAGGCCCAGGCGCTCCTCGCGACCTACGGCCAGGAACGGGACCAGCCGCTGTGGCTCGGTTCGCTGAAGTCCAACATCGGTCACACGCAGGCTGCAGCCGGTGTGGGTGGCGTGATCAAAATGGTCATGGCCATGCGGAACGGGGTGCTGCCGCAGACCTTGCATGCGGACGAGCCGTCGCCGCACGTGGACTGGACGGCGGGCGCGGTGCGGCTGCTCACCGACGCGCAGCCGTGGGAGCAGAACGGGCACGCCCGTCGTGCGGCGGTCTCCTCGTTCGGGATCAGCGGTACGAACGCCCATGTCGTGCTGGAGGAGCCTCCCGCGCCGACAATCGAGACCGGTGGCGCGGAGCCACGGGTGGTGCCATGGCTGGTCTCCGCGAGAAGTCGCGAGGCCCTTCAGGCTCAGGCGTCTCGACTGGCGTCATGGCTGGAGGAGCGGCCGGAGCTGAAGACGGCCGATGCCGCGTGGTCGTTGGCCACGGGCCGGGCCGTGTTGGATCAGCGTGCGGTCGTGGTGGGCGCTGACCGTGACGAGCTGCTGGCCGGGTTGCGGGCGCTGGCCGAGGGTTCCCCGGAGGTGGCGGCTGGAGGCAGGCTGGCGTTGCTGTTCGCCGGTCAAGGAAGTCAGCGGGTCGGGATGGGTCGGCAGCTCGCTGAGGCGTTCCCGGTGTTCGCCGAGACCCTCGAAGAGATCAACCAGCTCCTGCCGATCCGTGAGGTCATGTTCGACGACCCGGATGGGGTGTTGAACGAGACGGGCATGACGCAGCCGGCGTTGTTCGCCTTCGAGGTGGCTCTGTATCGGCTGCTGGAGTCCTTCGGCATCCGCGCGGATGTGCTGGTCGGTCATTCGATCGGGGAGATTGCCGCCGCGCATGTGGCCGGAGTGTTCTCGCTGGCCGATGCGTGTGCGCTGGTGGCGGCTCGGGCTCGGTTGATGCAGGCCTTGCCGACCGGTGGTGCGATGCTCGCGATCGCGGCACCCGAGGCGGAGGTTCTGCCCCTGTTGGAGGGCCAGGTCGGGATCGCAGCGGTCAACGGCCCCGCAGCCGTGGTGATCTCCGGCGACGCCCAAGCAATCGCTGAGATCGAGGAGCGGGTCAGCGTTCGGACACGCAGGCTGCGGGTCTCCCATGCCTTCCACTCGCCGCTGATGGAGCCGATGCTCGCCGACTTCGAGCAGGCCATCTCCGGTCTGACCTACCACGAGCCGACGGTCGCGATCGTTTCCAACCTCACCGGCCGCCTGGCCGAGCCGGGCCAGCTGACCACTCCGAGCTATTGGGTGGAGCACGTGCGCCAGGCGGTGCGGTTCGCCGACGGGGTTGCGGCTGCGGAGGCCGGTTGCTTCCTGGAGGTCGGCCCCGATGGGGTGCTGACCGGGCTGGCCCAGCAGAGCATCTCCGACGGGGTGTTCATCCCCGCCACCCGCAAGGACCGCGACGAGGTCCGCGCGCTGATGGAGGCGCTCGGCCGATTGCACACCCACGGCATCGCCGTGGACTGGACAGCGGTGCTGACCCCGGCCAAGCATGTCGATCTGCCCACCTATGCCTTCCAGCACCAGCGGTACTGGGTGCCGGCCAGTCTGGAGTCCGGTGATGTGGACGCCGCCGGGCTGGGAGCCATCGAGCATCCGATGTGGAGTGCGATGACCGAGGTGGCCGGTGGCGCGTCGGTCATCTTCACCGGCCGCCTGTCCCTCACCTCCCAGCCCTGGCTGGCCGATCACCAGGTCAACGGCCGGGTGGTGGTGCCGGGTGCGGCGCTGGTGGAGCTGGCGGTGCGGGCCGGGCATGAGCTGGACTGCCCGCAACTGCGGGAGCTGACCATCCAGGCGCCGTTGCTGGTGCCGGCCGAGGGAGGCGTGCACATCCAGCTGGTCGCCGGACCATGCGACGAGTCAGGCGCCCGCCCCATAAGCATCCATTCCCGCAGCAGCCAGGCCGCGGAGTGGGTGCAGCACGCCCAAGGCCTGCTCGCCGACCAGGCCGAGGAGCCGGTGTTCGACCTCGCTCAATGGCCTCCGGCCGGTGCGGCTCCGGTTGATGTCGAGCAGCTGTATGACGGCCTGGCCGCGGACGGGTTGGAGTACGGGCCGCTGTTCCAGGGACTGACTGCGGCCTGGCGGCAAGGAAGCACGGTGTTCGCCGAGATCACGCTGCCGGAGCAGGCGCACGCCGAGGCGGGCCGGTTCGGTTTGCACCCGGCCTTGCTGGACGCGTCCTTGCACGCGGCCGCGCTGGGCGACGTGGTGCCGAGACCGGAGGCAGGACGCCCGTATCTCCCGTTCGCCTGGAGCGGGGTGTCGCTGCACGCGGCCGGCGCGAGCGGCCTGCGCGTCAAGGTGAGCGCGACTGGCGAGGCGAGCATCACGTTGAGCATCGCCGACGAGAGCGGCGCGCCGGTGGCAGAGATAGGCACCCTGGCCCTGCGTGCCCTGTCCACCACCGAGAACCGAAGCTCGCTGCACCAGCTCGACTGGATCGCGATCCCGCCCGCGGCCGGCTCGCAAGCACCTCGGTGGGCCGTGCTGGGTCCCGACGACTTCGGAACCGGCGCGCAGACGTATCCCGACCTGGCCTCGATTCAGCCGGTGGAGGCGGTCCTGGTCGCGTGCCCGGGCGCCGGCCAGAACGTGCACGCCACGACCCACGCGACGCTGGAGCTGGTCCAGGAGTGGCTCGCCGACGACCGCCTGGCCTCGTCCCGGCTGGTCGTCGTCACCCACGGCGCGGTGGCCGCGACCGCGGACGACGTACCGGATGCGGCGCAGGCGGCGGTCTGGGGTCTGGTACGGGCCGCGCAGGCCGAGCAGCCGGGCCGGTTCGTGCTGCTGGACCTGGACGGCGACACACCTGAAGACGTGATCGGCCGGGCGCTGGCGTCGGGCGAGTCGCAGCTCGCGGTGCGGGCGGGCGAGCTATGGGTGCCACGCCTGGGCAGCGCCACGGATCTGGAAGATCAGGACCCGGTGTTCGGGCCGGAGGGCACGGTGCTGGTCACCGGTGGCACGGGCGGGCTGGGCGCATTGGTGGCCCGCCATCTCGTCACCGAACACGAGGTCAGACGCCTGCTGCTGGTGAGCCGTCGCGGCCCGGAGGCGCCGGGCGCGGCCGAGCTGGTCGCCGAGCTCTCGGAACTCGGTGCCGAGGTGGAGGTGGCGGCCTGCGACGTGGCCGACCGCGAGGCGCTGTTCGGGGTGGTGGCCTCGGTGGCGGACTCGCTGACCGGGGTGGTGCACACGGCCGGTGTCCTGGACGACGGCGTGATCACCTCCCTGTCGGGCGAGCGGCTGGACGCGGTGCTGCGGCCCAAGGCCGACGCCGCCTGGCACCTGCACGAGCTCACGCGAGGGCTCGATCTGACCGCGTTCGTGCTGTTCTCCTCGCTGGCCGGCGTGCTGGGCAGCGCGGGCCAGGGCAACTACGCCGCCGCCAACGCGTACCTGGACGCCCTGGCGCACCACCGCAGAGCCCAGGGTCTCCCGGCGACCTCCCTCGCCTGGGGCCTCTGGACGACCAGCGGCATGGCGGGCGAGCTGACGGAGACCGACCTGCGCCGCATGGAACGCGCGGGCGTGCAGCCCCTGACCACTGAGGAGGGATTGGAACTCTTCGACGTCGGCGTCCGCTCCGGCCGCGCCGCGCTGGTCCCCGCGAAGTTCACCAAGGCCGGGACCCGTACCCGGCCACGCCGTGTCCGCCCGGCCCAGGGACTGGCGGAACGGCTGGCCACGATGGAGCCGGACCAGCTGCAGGACACCCTGGCGGAACTCGTCAGAGGCCAGGTCGCGGCGGTGCTCGGGTTCGCCGACGGGTCGGCGATCGAGCCGGGGCGCCAGTTCCAGGATCTCGGCTTCGACTCCCTGACCGCGGTCGAACTCCGCAACCAGCTCAACGCGGCCACCGGACTGCAGCTCCCGGCCACGCTCATCTTCGACTACCCGACTCCCCACGACCTGACGCGATTCGTACTGGAGCAGCTCTTCCCGGCCGCCGCGGCCAGGACGGCCGGGCCCGCCGCGGTCCGGAGCGACGCCGAGGTGCGGCAGCTCCTGACGACCATCCCGATCTCACGGCTACGTGAGGCCGGGCTGCTGGACAGCCTGTTCCGCCTAGCCGGCCCGGAGGAGGACGGAGAGCCGAACGGCAGGACCGAGGAGATCGACAGCATGGACGCCGACCTCCTGATTCAGCTCGCCCTTGAAGGCGGGAGTTCCTAGGCAGAACTCCGATCAAAGGAATGATCATGACCCTGGTAACCACTTGGACGACGCTCAAAGCATCCAACTCGGCGGACCTCGTCCTCTGCGTCGACTTCACGGAGACCGGCCGCGCGGAGGCGGGCTTCCCCGAGCTGGTGGCGAACATTGACTATGACGCGACCTTCTGGCACGTGCGCCCGCCCGCCGTGGCGCCCGGTTGCGGGATCGACGGTGCCGCCTATGTCCGTTCCTGGGTGGAGCCCATCAAGGAGAGCGGCAGGAAGGTCCACGCGGTCATGGGCTACTGCGTGGGCGCCGTCTACGCGACCGAGCTCGTCGACCGGCTGGCCGAGCTGCAGGGCTCGACGCCCGAGCTGATCCTCTTCGACCCGGAGCCAACGAGCCTGGAGAACGTCTACTTCCAGTTCGGCAAGGTCTTCGGCATCCTCTCCTCGATCCTGAACGAGGAGGACGTCGCCCAGCTCCGGGAGACCATGGACACGACGCTCCAGGTCGAGGGGATCACGGTCGAGGGCTACGCCGCCCAGCTGTATGCCACCTTCCGCGAGGTCGGGCACCGCGCGTTCGAAAGGGCCGGGTTCGACCCGGAGTACTCCGAGGAGATGTGGGAGACGTTCAGCGCCTTCCTGGCCTTCCTCACCTACGCCGACCACCTGGACCCCTGGGAGGGGTGGCTGCGCGCCATCGCGGTGAGCTCGTCCAACCCGCGGAACGGCCTGAACCGGCTGCGTGACTCCGGTCGCACCGTCGTGGCCGAGGAGCTCAGGTTCGAGGAGGGCCACGACGTGCTGCTCACCTCGGACGAGGTCGCCAGGGCCGTCACCAAGCTGCTGGAGAGATGATCATGGAGCAGATGCTGGGTCAGCGCGCCTCGCGCAAGGAGCAGGCGCTGTGGATGCTGGAAGAGCTGGTCCCCGGTACCGGGGTGAACAACCTGGGCGTGGCGTTCAGCGTGGCGCGGCTGCCGAGCCGCACCCTCATGCTGGACGCGATCAACCACGTCCTGCGCCGGCACGAGATCCTGCGCACGGTCTTCGGGATCGAGGCCGAGGGCATGACGCGGGAGGTCCTGCCGCCCGAGTACGCCGAGCTGCGCTTCGAGGAGGGCGGCCGGGGAGCCACGCGCGAGTGGCTGACGGAGTTCGTGGCCCGGCCGTTCCGGCCGGACGGCGAGCTCCTGGTGCGCGCCGCCGTCCTGGAGGAGGAGGCGGGCGAGGTCTACTGCCTGGCGATCCACCACTCGATCTTCGACGGGCTGTCGTCCGCGCTGCTGATGAACGAGCTCGCCGCGACCTACAACGCCCTCGCGGCGGGCGAGTCGCCGCCGCGCGACACCGTGCCGGCCTGGGAGGAGCCGGCCTCCGACCCGCGCAGCCGGGAGTTCTGGCACGACAAGCTGGACGGGTTCCGCGCCGACGAGCTGGACCTGTGGTGCGAGCAGCCGGAAGCCTCGCAGGTCACCCTCCTGGGCGACGTGGTCAACTGGGAGCTGTCCCCCGCCGCTCGCGACGCGGCGCGGCGGATGCAGCGCGAGCTGCGGGCGCCGGAGTCGGTCGTCCTCATGGCCGCGTACGGCGTGCTGCTCGCCGCCCACGGCGCCGGCCCCGATCTCACCATCGGCTCGCCCATCAGCGTGCGGACGCCCGAGGCCGCCACCCGGCTCGGCTACCACATCAACGTGCTCACCCTGCGCACCCGCGTGCAATGGGCGAACAACTTCCGCACGTACACGCGGCTCACCCGCCGCACGTTCATGGAGGCCATGTCGCACGCCGACCACCCGGTGGACGACCTGCTGGAGATCGTTCCGCGCGACGGCTGGCGCAACAACCTCTTCCGGCACACCTTCAACTACGTGCCCGCCGACCTGTCCGCCGAGTTCATGCTGGGCGGGCTGCGGGCCGGGCAGGTGGTGATCGAGAACGGCTTCAGCAAGTTCGACCTGGAGTTCTTCGTCACCTCCACCCCCGAGGCGATCAGGATCAGGACCGCGTTCTGCGTGGACGTCCTGGACCGGGCCGACGTGGAGCTGCTGCTGGCCCGCTTCGACGAGCTGCTCGTCACGCTCGCGGAGCAGCCCGACACGCCGCTCGCGGACCTGCCCGTCTGGTGCTACCAGGACCGGGCGGCCATCGAGCTGGCCAACGCCACCGAGCGCGCCGTGACGCCGGCGACCGTACTGGACAAGATCGCCCGCCAGGTCTCCGCCGCGCCGCCGGAGGACACCGACGCGGTGCTCGACGGCGAGCGCCGCGTCGGGTTACGCCGCCTGTGGGCCGCAGCCGAGGCCACCCGCGACGAGCTGCGGGCCGCCGGCGTGGGCAGGGGCGACGTCGTCGCGCTGCTCGCGCGGCGCGGTCCCGAGCTGGCCGCGGCCGCCGTCGGCGTGTGGCTCGCCGGGGCGGCGTACCTGCCGCTCGAACCCGACCACCCGCAGCAGCGGCTCGACTACCAGCTCGACGACGCGGGCGCCGCCGTGGTCCTCGCGGGCGAGGGGATCGTCGTCTCCGGCGACCGTACGGTCCTGCCGCTCGTGCCCGTCGACTCGGTGACCCCGGTCTCCGGCACGGTGACGGCGTTCAGCAGCGTCAGGCCGGAGGACTGCGCGTACCTCATCTACACCAGCGGCTCCACCGGGCTCCCCAAGGGCACGCTGATCGACCACTACAGCCTCGCCAACCTGATCGCGCACTTCGCGCACCAGTTGGCCGTGAGCGCGGAGGACACCGTGCTCTGGCTGACCACGTTCAGCTTCGACATCTCCGCTCTGGAGCTGTTCCTGCCCCTGACGACGGGCGCGCGGCTGGCCGTCGCGCCGGACGACGCCCGCACCCAGGGCGAACCCCTCGCGGAGGCGCTCCGACGCTACGAGGTCACCGTCGCCCAGGCCACGCCGACCACCTGGCGTCTGGTCATCGACCAGGTGGCCGGGCAGCTGGCCGGCCGCCGCGTGCTCTGCGGCGGCGAGCCGATGCCCGCCGTCCTGGCCAAACGGCTGTCCGCGACCGGGTGCGAGCTCTACAACGTGTACGGCCCCACGGAGACCACGATCTGGTCCACCTCCGGCCGCATCGACCCGGTCGCCGACCGCGTCGACGTGGGCGTGCCCATCGCGAACACCAAGGTGTACGTCTCCGCCCCCGACGGCCGCCCGCTGCCGATCGGGACCCGGGGCGAGCTCTGCATCGCCGGCGACGGGGTGGCCATCGGCTACCACAACCGCCCGGAGCTGACCGCCGAGCGGTTCGGCGAGCACCCCCAGTACGGCCGGTCCTACCGCACGGGCGACCTGGCCCAGTGGACGTCCGACGGCCGGCTGGAGATCCTCGGCAGGCTCGACCGCCAGATCAAACTGCGCGGCAACCGGATCGAGCTCGCCGAGGTCGAGGGGGTACTGCTGACCCACCCGGACGTCAGGGCCGCCGCGGTCGTGGTCGTCGGCGACCCCAGCGCCGACGCCGTCCTGTGGGCCTTCGTGGTGGCGCCGGAGCGCCCCGAGGTCACCTCGGAGCTGTGGGAGCACGCCAGCGCCTCCCTTCCGTACGCCGCGACCCCCCAGGAGTACGTGACCGTGGACGCGTTCCCGATGACGGGCAACGACAAGGTCGACTACCCCGCCCTGCGCTGCCTGGCCACGGAGCTGCGCGACGCCGAGAACAGTGTGGAGGAGGAACTCCCGTCCGAGAGCGGGGACGAGCTGGTCGACTCCCTGGTGGCGCTCTGGAAGGTCATGCTCAACCGCACCGATCTCGGCCCCAACAGCCACTTCTTCGCGCTCGGCGGGCACTCGCTGCTGGCGGTCAAGCTGCTGCAGGAGATCAAGCGGGAGACCCAGATCCGGCTCAAGCTCAAGGACATCTTCGAGGAGCCGACGCCGGCCGGCCTCGCCCGGAGGCTGCAGGCGGCCGGCGCGAACCTCTGACGAACCCGCGGCCGGGTCCGCACCCGGCCGCGGGCGTGATGCAGGCACTACTCGATAGGCGGGTTCTCTCGTGTCGGACAAAGCCGTCGTTCCCCATGCCCCTTCCACCTCTCCGCCGACCCTCGACTCGATGCGCGCGGACATCGCGGGCCAGCTCGACCTCGACCCCTCGGCGGTCACCGACCACGCCGACCTGATCAGCCTGGGGCTCGACTCGCTCCGCGCGATGCGGCTGGCCGGACGGTGGCGGCGCGCCGGGGCCGGCATCGCGTTCAGCGAGCTGGCGACGGAGTTCACGCTCGCGGCCTGGTGGTCGCTGGTCAGCTCGCGACTGTCCCCGGCCGTGGAGGTCCCCGCGCCGGAGCCGGTCGTGGACGAGGCGGCGCCGTTCCCGCTCACCCCGGTCCAGCTGGCGTACTGGATCGGGCGTGGCGACGGGCAGGTCATCGGCGGTGTCGGCTGCCACGCGTACCTGGAGTTCGACGGCTCCGGCATCGACCCGGCGCGGCTGGAGCGGGCCGTACGCGCGCTGATCGACCGGCACGGCATGCTCCGCGCGATCTTCCACGACGACGGCACCCAGCAGATCACGGACACCAGCCCCTGGCCCGGCCTGACCGTGCACGACCTGACGGAGCTCGGGGAGGAGGCCGCCGAGGCCGTCAGGGAACGGCTGTCGCACCGCCGCTTCGACGCCTCCAGGGGCGAGGTCTTCGACGTGCGGCTGTCGCTGCTGCCGGGCGGCCGCTCCAGGGTGCACTTCGAGGTGGACTTCCTGGTCGCCGACGTGCTCGGGCTGCAGATCCTGCTGCGGGACCTGGCCATGCTCTACCTGGACCCGGACCGGCCGCTCCCTGAGCTGGCCTGCTCGTTCCCCCGATATCTCGCGGCCCGCGACGCCGAACGCGCGGCGCGGCGCGCACGGGACCAGGAGTACTGGCGCGGCCGCCTGGACGAGCTCCCCGGCGCGCCCCAGCTGCCCCTCGCCGTGGAGCCCGGCCGGATCGCCCGGCCCCGGTTCGTCCGGCGCGAGAGGTGGCTGTCCCTCGACTCGTGGCGGCGGATCCAGGAGCAGGCCCGCGCGTACGGGCTGACCCCCGCCATGGTGCTGGCCACCGCCTACGCCGAGGTGCTCGCCGCGTGGAGCGGCGAGAAGCGCTTCCTCCTCAACCTGCCGCTGTTCGACCGGGACGAGACCGTGCATCCGGACGTGGCCCACCTCGTCGCGGACTTCACCAACCTGATCCTGGTGGCCGCCGACCTGTCCGAGGCGCAGCCGTTCGCCGAGCGCGCCAGAACCCTGCAGGCCCGCTTCCGCGCCGACGCGCGGCACACCGGGTACTCCGGCGTCGAAGTGCTCCGCGACCTCGCCCGCGGCGGCGAGCACACCGGGGCTCCGGTGGTGTTCGCCTGCAACCTGGGCACCGAGCTGATCGTCCCGGAGGTACGCGAGGCCTTCGGCGCTCCCGGCTGGATGATCACGCAGACGCCGCAGGTGTGGCTCGATCACCAGATCAACGAGTACGACCATGGGCTGCATCTGGCGTGGGACGCGGTGGAGGAGTTGTTCGCGGCGGGTGCGTTGGATGCGATGTTCGCCGCCTATGGGGGGTTGTTGGAGTGGTTGGCGGAGGGGGATTGGTCGGTTGCTGCTCCGGTGGGGTTGCCTGTTGATCAGGCGGTGGTGCGGGAGCGGGTGAACGCTACTTCGGGGCCGTTGCCTGAAGGCGTTTTGCACGAGGGGTTCTTCGGGTGGGCTGCCCGTGAGCCTGATCGTGTGGCGTTGATCGGTGATGGCCGGGTGGTGTCGTATGGCGCGTTGGCGGATCAGGCGTTGCAGGTTGCGGGGCATCTACGGGCGGCTGGGGTCTCGACGGGCGATGCGGTGGGGGTGGTGCTGCCGAAGGGGCCCGATCAGATCGCGGCGGTGTTGGGTGTTCTTGCCGCTGGTGGGGTGTATGTGCCGGTGGGGGTGGATCAGCCGGTCGCGCGGCGGGAGCGGATCTTGTCGCGGGCGGGTGCGTGCCATGTCCTGACCGGTCTGCCTGGGGAGTCACAAGGGTTGGCCGAGCCGGTGATGGTCGCGCCGGATATGTCGGCGTATGTGATTTTCACGTCGGGTTCGACGGGCGAGCCGAAGGGGGTGGAGGTCTCTCATCGGGCGGCGCTCAACACGATCGAGGACATCAACGAGCGCTTTGGTGTGGGTCCGGACGATCGGGTCCTGGCGGTCTCGGCGTTGGACTTCGACCTGTCGGTGTATGACATCTTCGGCCTGCTGTCGGTGGGTGGCGCGCTGGTAATGCCCGAAGAGAGCGAACGGCGTGATGCCCAACGCTGGGCGGAGCTGTGCGCCGCGCACGGGGTGACGATCTGGAACACCGTCCCGACCTTGCTCGACATGCTTCTGCACACCACGGCTCCGAGTCTGCGGCTGGCGTTGGTGTCGGGTGACTGGGTGGGCCTTGACCTGCATGCGCGGCTGGCCGCTCAGAGCGAGTGCCGGCTGGTGGCGTTGGGCGGCGCGACGGAGGCGGCGATCTGGTCGAATGCGTGGGAGGTGGATCGGGTCCCGGCGCATTGGACGTCGATTCCTTACGGGTTGCCGTTGCGTAATCAGCGGTACCGGGTGGTGGATGGGCGTGGCCGGGACTGCCCGGACTGGGTGGCGGGGGAGTTGTGGATCGGTGGCGCCGGTGTCGCCATCGGTTATCGGGGTGATCCGGAGACGACGTCGGCCAAGTTCGTCGAGAGCGGTGGCGAGCGGTGGTATCGGACCGGGGACCTGGGCCGGTACTGGCCGGACGGGACGCTGGAGTTCCTGGGGCGGGCTGATCATCAGGTGAAGATCCGGGGGCATCGGATCGAGCTGGGGGAGATCGAGGCGGCCTTGGAGGCGTCTTCGCAGGTGGCCCGTGCGGTGGCGGTCGCGGTCGGGGATCGGCGGCAGCGCAGGCTGGCCGCATTCGTCACCCCTGAGGACGTCGATCTCGACAAGCTGCGTTCGTTCCTGTCCGATCGGCTGCCCGGCTATGCCGTCCCGCCGACGATCGCCGCGCTGGACCGGCTGCCACTGACCGCCAACGGCAAGATCGACAGAAGTGCACTCACCGCCCTGGTCATCGAGACAGCGGAGAGCACCGTCCAGGAGCCGCCCGTAGGACCAGCCGAGACCGTGCTCGCCAAGATCTGGTCCGACCTGCTCGAACTCCCGGCCGTACAGCGCACGGACAGCTTCTTCGCCCTCGGCGGCGACTCCCTGCTCGCCACCCGCATGATCGCGCGCCTGCGTGCGGAAGGCGTCGCCGACGCCAGGCTGAGCCTGCTGTTCGAGACGCCCGTGCTGGCGGACTTCGCGGCCACCTTCACCGTGGGGGAGGCGGTTGCGCCCGCTCCCGTGCTGGTCCCGGACGTCGAGCACCGGCACGACCCGTTCCCGCCCACCGAGGTGCAGCGGGCCTACTGGCTCGGCCGGGCCGAGCACTTCACGCTCGGCGGCGTCGGCTGCCACTTCTACACCGAGTTCGACGGCGACATCGACCTCGAACGGCTGGAAACGGCCTGGAACCTGCTGATCGAGCGGCACGAGATGCTGCGCGCGGTCTTCGACCAGGACGGGCTCCAGCGCATCCTGCCCGAGGTGCCGCGCTTCGCCATCGCCGCCGTCGACAGCGTCGAACAGCTGCGCGAGCAGATGTCGCACCAGGTGCTGGACGTGTCCAGCTGGCCGCTGTTCGACGCGCGGGCCGCCCGCCACGACGGCGGGGTACGGCTCGGCGTCAGCTTCGACAACATCATCGTCGACGCGCTCAGCATGATGGTCTTCTTCGCCGAACTCGACCAGCTCTACCACGACCCCGACACCGTCCTGCCGCCGATCGAGGTGTCGTTCCGCGACTACGTGCTCGCGCAGGAGCCCGATCCCACGGTCTTCGAGACGGCCAAGGAATACTGGGCCGCCCGGCTGCCCGAACTGCCGCCCGCCCCGAGATTGCCACTGCGCGTGGACCCGGCGATGATCGACCGGCCCCGGTTCGCTCGCCGCGAGCTCCGGATACCGGCCGAGCGGTGGCGTACGATCACGGATCTGGCCAGGCGGCACGAGCTGACCCCCGCCACCGTGCTGGCCGCCGCCTTCGGCGAGGTCCTGGGCAGGTGGAGCGGCCAGGAGGCGCTGACGCTCAACCTCACGCTGTTCGACAGGCGGGAGGTCCACCCCGACATCCACCGCGTGCTCGGCGACTTCACCTCCCTCCTCCTCGCCGGCTACCGGTCGGGACCCGGCTGGTTGGACGGGGCACGCGGGCTGCAGGAAGAGGTGTGGCGCGGGCTCGAACACGGCGAGGTGTCGGCGGTCTGGGTGATGCGGGAGCTGGCCAGGCGGAGCGACTCGATCGAGATGACCATGCCGGTCGTGTTCACCAGCACGCTCGGCGTCGCCGGCGGCGGCGCGTTCGGCCCCTCCTTCGCCGAGCAGGTCTGGGGAGTGTCGCAGACCCCGCAGGTCTGGCTGGACAGCCAGGTGGGGGAGGTCGAGGGCGATCTGCTGGTCCGGTGGGACGCGGTGGAGGAGCTGTTCGCGCCGGGTGTGCTGGATGTGATGTTCGCCGCCTACGGGGAGTTGTTGGAGTGGCTGGCGGAGGGGGATTGGTCGGTTGCCGCTCCGGTGGGGTTGCCTGCTGGTCAGGCGGTGGTGCGGGAGCGGGTGAACGCCACTTCGGGGCCGTTGCCGGAAGGCGTTTTGCACGAGGGGTTCTTCGGGTGGGCCAGCCGTGAGCCGGATCGTGCGGCGTTGATCGGTGATGGCTGGGTGGTGTCGTATGGCGCGCTGGCGGATCAGGCGTTGCAGGTCGCGGGGTATCTGCGGGCGGCTGGGGTCTCGACGGGCGATGTGGTGGGGGTTGCGCTGCCCAAGGGACCAGACCAGATCGCCGCTGTCTTGGGTGTTCTTGCCGCTGGTGGGGTGTATGTCCCGGTGGGGGTGGATCAGCCGGTTGCCCGGCGGGAGCGCATCCTGTCGCGAGCGGGTGCGCGCCATGTCCTGACTGGTCTGCCCGGGGAGTCCCAAGGGTTGGCCGAGCCGGTGATGGTCGCGCCGGATATGTCGGCGTATGTGATCTTCACGTCGGGTTCGACGGGTGAGCCGAAGGGGGTGGAGGTCTCTCATCGGGCGGCGCTCAACACGATCGAGGACATCAACGAGCGCTTTGGTGTGGGTCCGGACGATCGGGTCCTGGCGGTCTCGGCGTTGGATTTCGACCTGTCCGTCTTCGACATCTTCGGCCTGCTGTCGGCGGGCGGTGCGCTCGTCCTGCCGCAGGAGGAGGAGCGGCGGGATGCGCAGGCTTGGGCCCGATTGTGCGCCGCGCACGGGGTGACGATCTGGAACACCGTCCCGACCTTGCTCGACATGCTCCTGCACACCACAGCTCCGAGTCTGCGCCTGGCGTTGGTGTCGGGTGACTGGGTGGGGCTGGACCTGCACGCGCGGCTGGCCGCCCAGAGCGAGTGCCGATTGGTGGCGTTGGGCGGCGCGACGGAAGCGGCGATCTGGTCGAACGCGTGGGAGGTGGATCGGGTCCCGGCGCATTGGACGTCGATTCCTTACGGGTTGCCGTTGCGTAATCAGCGCTATCGGGTGGTGGATGGGCGTGGCCGGGACTGCCCGGACTGGGTGGCGGGGGAGTTGTGGATCGGTGGCGCCGGTGTCGCCATCGGTTATCGGGGTGATCCGGAGACGACGTCGGCCAAGTTCGTCGAGAGCGGTGGCGAGCGGTGGTATCGGACCGGAGATCTGGGCCGGTACTGGCCGGACGGGACGCTGGAGTTCCTGGGGCGGGCCGATCATCAGGTGAAGATCCGGGGGCATCGGATCGAGCTGGGGGAGATCGAGGCGGCCTTGGAGGCGTCTTCGCAGGTGGCCCGTGCGGTGGCGGTCGCGGTCGGGGATCGGCGGCAGCGCCGGTTGGCCGCTTTCGTCACCCCTGAGGACGTCGATCTCGACAAGCTGCGTTCGTTCCTGTCCGATCGGCTGCCCGGCTATGCCGTCCCGCCGACGATCACCGTACTGGACCGGCTGCCGCTGACCGCCAACGGCAAGATCGACAGGGGAGCTCTGTCCACCCGGCTGGAACCTCTGCCGGATGACGACCCCCCACGCCCGGGCACGGAGGTGCTGCTCGCCGAGCTGTGGGCCGAGCTGCTGGAGATCCCGCCGCCGGGCCGGGGCCAGAGCTTCTTCGCCCTCGGTGGCGACTCCCTGCTCGCCACCCGTTTCGCCGAGATCGTACGGCGGCGGCTCGGCGTGGAGCTGTCCCTGCGCCGCTTCTTCGCCACTCCCACCATCGCCGACTGCGCCGAGGCGATCGGCCTGACGGCGGACGACACCCAAGAGACGGAAGAGGGCGTGCTGTGACCCAGGCACCGGCCGTACACGAACTCATCGCCGACATGGAGGCCGCCGGGATTCGGCTGTGGGAGGACGACGGCAGCCTCCGCTTCCGGGCGCCCAAGGGAGCGCTGACCGAGGATCGGCGCGCGGCGCTGATCGGCGCGAAGCCCGAGATCATCGCGCACCTGCGCCGCGAGTCCGAGGCCGAGACGGTCCGGCCCGAGCCCGAACGCCGCCTCGACCCCTTCCCGCTGACCGACGTGCAGCAGGCCTACCTGCTCGGCCGCAACGACGCGTTCGGCTACGGCGGAGTCGCCTGCCACGGCTATGTCGAGGTCTCCTTCCCCCGGCTCGACCCGGAACGGGTGCAGGCCGCGTGGCGCGCCCTGATCGCCCGCCACGACATGCTCCGCGCCGTGATCCACCCCGACGGCCACCAGCAGGTGCTCGCCGAGGTCCCCGGCTACGAGGTCCGCCTGACGGACCTGCGCGGCACAGACCCGGAGGAGCGGCTCGCCGCCGTCCGCGAGGAGATGGCGAACACGGTCTATCCGGCGGGCAGCTGGCCCCTGTTCGAGCTGCGGATCTCGCTCACGGATCGCGGAGCCCTCCTGCACGCCTCGATCGACCTGCTCATCGCCGACTACGTCAGCATCCAGCTGCTGCTCGGCGAGCTGCACCTGCTGCACGAGAACCCCGACGCCGACCTGCCCCCCGTCCCGGTCAGCTTCCGCGACTGCCTGCTGGCCCTGCGCGCGCAGCGCGAGAGCGCCCGTTACGACCGGGATCGCGCCTACTGGTGGGAACGGATGGACGACCTGCCGCCCGCGCCCGAACTGCCCGCGCTCGACCAGGCCGCCGTGGACGCCCGGTTCGGGCGGTGGGAGAGCAGGGTGGAGCCGGCGGAATGGGCGCGGTTACGCACCCGGGCCGCCGCGGCCGGCATCACGCCGTCGCAGGCCGTGCTGGCCGCCTACGCCGAGGTCATCGGGAGGTGGAGCCGGCGGCCCAGGTTCACGCTCAACCTGACGCTGCTCGACCGCCCGCCGCTGCACCCGGACATCGACCGGGTCGTCGGCGACTTCACCACGCTCAACCTGCTCGCCGTCGACACCACGCCCGGCCGGTCCTTCGCCGAGCGCGCCCATGCCATCGGCCGGCAGCTCTTCGCCGACATGGAGCACCGCCGCTGCGGCGGCATCGAGGTCATACGGGAGCTGGCCCGCCGGCGCGGCCGGGACGCCGCGCTGATGCCGGTGGTGTTCACCAGCGCCATCGGCCTCGGCCGTGACGACGCCGAGCACGGCACGCCGGAGTACGGCATCAGCCAGACGCCCCAGGTGTGGATCGACTGCCAGGTCAAGGAGCACCGCGACGCGCTGCTGGTCAACTGGGACGTGCGCGCGGGGGTGTTCCCCGAAGCGCTCGTGGACGACATGTTCGCCGCGTTCACCGCGCTCCTGGACGGCCTGTCCTCGGACGAGGCCTGGTCGTCGCAGGACCCCGTCGAACTGCCCGGAGCGCAGGCGCGCCGCCGGGCCCTGGCCAACGCCACCGCCGCGCCGCTCCCGGACGGGCTGCTTCACGAGGAGGTCGTGGCCCAGGCACGCCGCACGCCGGAACGAACCGCCGTCGTCACGGGCGCCGGTTCGATCACGTACGGCGAGCTGCTGGGCCGGGCCGCCGGGGTGGCGCGGGCGCTGCGCGAGGCGGGGCACCGGCCCGGCGAGATCGTCGCCGTGGTCATGGACAAGGGGGCCGAGCAGGTCGTGGCCGTGCTCGGCACGCTGCTGGCCGGCGGCGCCTACCTGCCGGTCGACACCGGGCAGCCGCCGGCGAGGCGCGACCGCATCCTCGCCGACGCCTCGGCCCGCCTGGTGCTCACGCAGTCCTGGCACGCCGAGCACGACTGGATCGCCGTCGACACCCTCCCGCCGACCCCCGCCGAGCATGACTGGATCGTCGTCGACGCCCTCGCGCCGACCCCCGCCGAGCATGACTGGATCGCCGGCCACGCCCTCCCAACGGCCCGCGCCGAACACGCCTTCTCGCCGGCCCACGCCGAGGACGGCGCTCGGCGGCACCCTGACGATCTGGCCTACGTCATCTACACCTCGGGCTCGACGGGCGTGCCCAAGGGCGTGATGATCAGCCATCGGGCCGCCCGCAACACCATCGACGACATCAGCGCCCGCTTCGGCGTCGGCCCGGACGACCGCGTGCTCGGGCTGGCCGGCCTGGGGTTCGACCTGTCGGTCTACGACATCTTCGGACCGCTCGCCGTCGGGGCGGCCCTCGTGCTGCCGGACCCGTCACGCCGGGGCGACCCGCTCCATTGGGCCGAGCTCGCCGCCGGGCACGGGGTCACCGTGTGGAACTCGGTGCCCGCGCAGCTCCAGATGCTCCAGCACTACCTGGACGCCGAGCCCACGGTGGAGCTGCCCACGCTGAGGCTGGCGATGCTGTCGGGCGACTGGATCCCGGTGGCGCTGCCCGGCCAGATCCGCCGCCGCGTGCCGGGACTGGACGTGATCAGCCTGGGCGGGGCCACGGAGGCCGCGATCTGGTCCATCTACCACCCCGTCGGCGACCCGCTGCCCGGCTGGGTGAGCGTCCCGTACGGCAAGCCGCTGGCCAACCAGACCTTCCACGTGCTCGACGCCGCCATGCGGCCCTGCCCGGACTGGGTGCCGGGAGAGCTGTACATCGGCGGCTCCGGCGTGGCGATCGGTTACTTCGGCGATGAGGGCAGGACCGCCGAGCGCTTCGTGCGCCACCGTGGCGAGCGCCTTTACCGGACCGGCGACCTCGGCCGCTACCGGCCCGACGGCAACATCGAGTTCCTCGGCAGGGAGGACTCCCAGGTCAAGATCCGCGGCCATCGGATCGAGCTGGCCGAGGTGGAGACCGCGCTGCAGGCACACCCCGCGGTCGCGGCCGGGACCGTGATCGTGGACGGCGACCGCGCGCTGGAACGCCGCCTGATCGCCTTCGCCCAGGCCGCCGCCCGCAAGGACGACGGCGCACCGGCCGCGGAGGCTGAGCGGGGCGACGCGCCGGACGTAGGGGCTGAGCGGGGCGGCGCGCCGGACGCAGGGGCTGGGCGGGGCGGCGTTCCGGACGCGGGGGCTGGGCGGGATGGCGGGCTCGATGTCGCGGGTGCGGCCGAGGTCGCGGCGGTCGCGGCCCTGGAGGGCGTCGATCTGGCGCGCGTCGTGGCGGTGGCCGAGACGCTCGACGAGATCGCGCTCGCGTCGATGGCGGCGGCGCTCCGTACGGGCGGCCTGTTCACCACCGAGGACGGCCACGGCCTCGAGGAGATCCTGGCCGCCGCGCGGGTCGCGCCGGACCACCACCGGCTCGTCCGGCGCTGGCTCACGGCGCTGCACGAGCGCGGACGGCTCGACCGCGACCCCGACGGGCGGTACCGGAACCTGCGCGGGGACACCGGCGTGGAGCCGCTGTGGCGCCGGGTCGGGATCCTGGCCGAAGGGCTCGACTACGGGGCCGAGCTGATCAGGTTCCTGCGGGTCAGCACCACGCACCTGTCCGAGCTGATGCGCGGCGAGCTCGACGCCCGCGAGCTGCTGTTCCCCGAGGGTGACGTGGGGACGGCCGAGGGCGCGTACAAGGACAACGTGCTCAGCAGGTACGTCAACCGCATCGTGCGCGCGGTGGTCGGCCGCGTGGCCGAGCACCACACCGGCGGGCCGCTGCGCGTCCTGGAAGCGGGCGCGGGCGTGGGCGGCACCAGCGCCGAGCTGATCCCCGAGCTGGCCGGACACCAGGTCGAGTACGTCTTCACCGACCTGTCGCGGTTCTTCCTCACCCAGGCCGCCGAACGGTTCGCGGACCACCCGTGGGTGCGCTACGGCCTGTTCGACATCAACGCCGACTACCGCGCCCAGGGCTACGAGCCGAACTCCTTCGAGGTCATCCTCTGCGCCAACGTCCTGCACAACTCCCACGACGCCGCCGCCGTGCTGGCCAGGTTCCGCGAGCTGCTGGTGCCCGGCGGGTGGCTGGTGTTCATCGAGACCACCCGCGAGCACGTCCAGATCATGAGCTCGATGGAGTTCCTGATGAACCCGCACGACTACGCCGACGTGCGGCAGGGCCGCGACCGGACGTTCGTCACCCGCGACGAGTGGCTCGACCTGCTGCGCGGGGCGGGCGCCCGTACGCTCGCCTGCCTGCCCGGGCCGGGCGACCCGCTGGCGTCCCTCGGGCAGTGCGTCTTCGCGGCCCGCTTCCCCGACGACCGGGAGCGGATCGACCTGGCGGAGCTGCGGGCGTTCCTCGCCGAGCGGCTGCCCGACTACATGCTCCCGGCCCATGTCCAGGTGGTCGACGAGCTGCCGCTGACGGACAACGGCAAGATCGACCGGGCGCGGCTGCGTACCCTCCTGCCCAGCACGACAGGAGAGAGCGCGCCCGGCGGCGAGGAGCCGCGCGACGACCTCGAACGGCGGCTGGCCGCCCTCTGGGCCGAGCTGCTCGGGCTCCCGCGCGTCCACCGCGACCAGGACTTCTTCGCGCTGGGCGGCGACTCCCTGCTGGTCACCCGCCTGGCCGGGCGGGTGCGCGAGGAGCTGGAAGAGGCGAGCGGCTTCTACTGGGACAGCCTGGTCCGCCAGCTCGTCAACCAGCCGACCGTCGCCGCGCTGGCGGCCCACCTCCGCCAGGCCCGCGACGACCGCGAGCAGGGGCTGCCGAGAACGCACGCCAGCCCGCTGGTACGCCTGTCCGGGGACGGGACGAAGGGCGGTTCGGTGCGGGTGCTGCTGCACGACGGCACCGGCACCCTGACCCCGTACCGGGCGCTCGTCCCCGAGCTCTCCGGGACGCCGCTGCTCGGCCTCGTGATCAACGACGCGGAGCGCTACCTGGAGCTGGACCCCGCGCAAACGGTGGAATCGCTGGCCGGATCGTACGCGCGGCTCCTGATCGAGGAGGGCGCGGCCGGCTACCACATCGTGGGTTACTGCATGGGCGGCCTCATCGCCACCGAGGTCGCCCGCCGGCTCACCGAGAGCGGCGCGGTGGTCGACGGGCTCACCGTCATCAGCAGCTCCCGCTTCCCCTACCGGGTCAGCGACGAGCTCATGCTGGAGTACGGCTTCGCGCAGGCCTGCGGCCTGGACCCGGCGCGGCTCGGCCACCCCGGCGGAGACCTCGCCGGGGTCCTGCGGGTGGTGCTGGGGTCGTCGCCCGGACACGTGCCCGAGGGCAGCCTGGCCGCGCTCGCCGGTAGCGCGGATCCCGGCCTCGCGCAGATCGGCCGCCACTTCGCCGAACTGGCCGCCACCTCACCCACGGACCGGCTGGCCGCCGTCGCCCGTGCCCTCGGCCATCCGCAGGAGCGGGTGGAGCTGGCCTACCGGGTCTTCCGGCAGAGCTTCACGGCCGTCACCCACTACGACCCGGAGCCGTACGCGGGCGACATCACGTTCCTCCGCCAGCGCGGCGTCACCAACCTCGTGCCGACGTTGCAGGACGACATGACGGACTTCTGGCAGAACCTCTGCCTGGGCCGGCTCACCGCGCTCGACATCGAGGGCGACCACTTCAGCTGCCTCGGCGGGCCGTACGCGGCCGACGTGGCGAAGCTGGTGACCGAGGTGACCGCGTGATCGGCGTGCTCGGCGGCTACGGCGCGGTCGGCGGCACCGCGGCCCGCCTGCTCGCCGATCACCCGGGGCTGCGCGTGGGCGGGCGGGACGGGGCGGCGGCCCGGCGGTTCGTCGACGCGGAGCTGGGCGGGCACGGCGAGGCGTGGCAGGTGGACGCGCTCGACGCGGCCGAGCTCGCCCGCTTCTGCGCGGGCTGCCAGGTCGTCGTGAACTGCGCGGGCCCCTCCTACCTCCTGCGGGACCGGGTGGCGCGGGCCGCGTTCGCCGCCGGGGCCGACTACGTGGACGCCGCCGGTGACGCCGCCGCCTTCGCCCAACTGGCCGGGACGGGCACGCGGGGACGTACGGCGGTGCTGTCGGCGGGAATGCTCCCCGGCCTCACCGGACTCGTGCCCCGCCACCTGGCCGCCCTCGCCTCCCCGAACGCCGGTCTCCGGCTGGACGTCTACACCGGAGGGCTGGACCGGCTCACCCCCGCCGCCGCCGGTGACTTCCTGCTGGCCGGGCAGGAGGAGCGGGGCGCCGCGCTGGCCGCGTGGCGTGACGGCGCCAGGGTCTCCCGAGCCCTGACCCCCGTCCACGACGTCCAGCTCCCTTACTTCCCAGGGCCGGTCACCGCCTACCCCTACCTGAGCGCCGAGGCGGAGCGGGTGGCCGGGGAGCTCGGGCTGGCGGAGGCCCGCTGGTACAACGTCATCACCGGCGACGGCGTCCTCGCCGCCGCGAGCGCCGCCGGCCAGGCCGCGGACCTGACGCGCGCGGCCGAGCTCGAACTGGCCGGGCGCACCCCGTACTACGTCCTGCTCTTCCAGCTCAGCGGCCCGCACGGCACCCGCACTCTGGTACTGCGCACCCACGACTCCTACGCGCTCACCGCCGGGGTCGCCGCGCACGCGGCCATGGCGGTGCTCCGCGGCGAGGTCGCCGCGGGGCTCCACCAGGCCGACGCCGTGCTCGACCCGGCCCGGGTGCTGGCGGACCTGGAGCCCGTGGCGAAGATCGAGATCACCGAGGCGGTGGCGCCGATCGACCTGGTCGCGCCGGTGTTCGAGGAGGGCGCGCTGTGAAGCGGGTGGTGGTGTGCGGGACCAAGTTCGGCCAGATCTACCTCTCCGCGCTGCGAGATGGCCCCTTCGAGCTGACCGGCGTCCTCGCCCGCGGCAGCGCCCGATCCGCCGCGTACGCCGAGGAGTACGGGGTCCCGCTGCTCACGGACCCCGACCAGGTGCCCGAGCTCGCGGACCTGGCCTGCGTGGTCGTAAGGTCGGGAGTCGTCGGGGGAGAGGGCAGCGAGCTGGCCGGCGCCCTGCTGGCCCGCGGCGTGCACGTGCTGCAGGAGCATCCGCTGCACGCCGACGAGCTGGCCCGCTGCCTGCGCACCGCCCGGGCCGCCTCCGCCGTGCACCACGTGAACACCCTGTACGTCCACCTCGACCCGGTACGCCGGTTCATCGAGACCGCCCGCCGCCTGTTCGAGCTTCAGCGGCCCCTCTACGTGGACGCCGCCTGCAGCGTCCACGTCGCCTACGCCCTGTTCGACATCCTCGGCCGGGCTCTGGGCGCGTTACGCCCGTGGACGTTCACCGCCACGGCCCCCGGCACGCCGTTCACCTGCCTCACCGGAACGGTCGGCGGCGTGCCGCTGACCCTCCGGGTGCAGAACCAGATCGCCCCCAACGACCCCGACGCCCACCTGCACCTGCTCCACCGCGTCACCGTGGGGACGGAGGGCGGCAGCCTCACCCTCGTCAACACGCACGGCCCGCTCGTGTGGAGCCCCCGCATGTACGTCGGCCGCGACGCCGACGACCGCTTCGACACCGGCGCGGACCACCTGCGCCTGCCCAGCGCCACCACCATCGGACCGGCGCACGCGCCCACCTTCCACGACATCGTCACGTCCGTGTGGCCCGACGGCGTCCGGCGGGCGCTGTCGGAGCTGCGCCAGGACGTCGAGGAGGGGCGGGATCCGCTGCGCCAGGGCCAGTACCACCTGACGCTCAGCCGCCTCTGGCTCGACGCCACCGCCGCGATCGGCCGGCCCGAACTGCTGGTCCAGACGGCACCACGACCCCTGTCCGCCGCGGAGCTCACTTGACCTCCTCCCCCTCGCGAACGAGGGGGACTCCAACCGTTGCCGGTTGGCCTTCCTGCTTCACCGCCGGTCGCCCGCCCGAGAGGACTCTCGTTGAGGTCTTACACCAGCTCCACAGGCGTTTCAGCTCTCCGCCAGCCCGGCGGCGAGCACGTTGCGCGCGGCGTTGACGTCCCGGTCGTGGACCGCGCCGCAGCCGCAGGTCCATCCCCGGATGTTCAGCGGCAGCGCTTCTTGCAGGGTCCCGCAGGCCGAGCACAGCTTGGAGGAGGGGAACCAGCGGTCCACCGCCACCAGCGTGCGCCCGTACCAGGCGGCCTTGTACTCCAGCATCATCCGCAACTCGCGCCAGGCCGCATCCGAGATGGCGCGGGCCAGCGAGCGGTTCTTGACCAGGTTGCGGACCGTCAGGTCCTCCACGGCGATCACTTGATTCTCGCGAACAAGCCGTGTGGTCACCTTGTGCAGATGGTCCCGGCGCCGGTCGGCGATCCGGGCGTACACCTTCGCCACGCGCAGCCGGGCCTTGGCCCGGTTGTTCGATCCCTTCTCCTTACGGGCAAGCGATCGCTGAGCACGGGCCAGCTTGCGCCGGTCGGCACGCTCGTGACGCGGGTTGACGATCTTCTCACCGGTCGAGAGCGTGGCCAGCGCCGTGATGCCCGCGTCCACCCCCACCGACGCCTCGACCGGCGGCAGCGGCGAGATCTTCTCCTCGACCAGGATGGACACGAACCACCGCCCGGCCGCGTCCCTCGACACCGTGACCGTGGACGGCTCGGCCCCCTCGGGCAGCGGACGCGACCACACGATGTCCAACGGCGCGTCCATCTTCGCCAGAAAGAGTCGGCCCTGGCGCCAGCGAAACGCCGAACGGGTGTACTCCGCACTCGCGCGCGCCTTCTTCTTGCTCTTGAACGTCGGGTACTTCGCCCGGCGCACGAAAAAGTTCGCGAACGCCGCCTGCAGGTGCCGCAGTGCCTGCTGCAACGGCACCGACGACACCTCACCCAGGAACGCCAGCTCGGGCGTCTTCTTCCACGCTGTCAACGCCGCGGAGGACTCCACATAGGAGACCCGCCTGCCTTCCAGGGTGTAGGCGCGGGTCCGCTCCTCCAGCGCCTTGTTGTAGACCAGGCGCACGCAACCGAACGTCCGGGCAAGCTCGCCGGCCTGCTCGGGGGTCGGGTAGAAGCGGTACTTGTAGGCCCGCTTCACCAGCTGCACCACGCCTCACATTCTACAAAGCGATCAGTTAATTACTGCCCGGTTGTCGTAGACGGCGGTCCGCTCGACGGCGAATCACCTGCTCCTGCCCTGCTCCGCAGGAGCCCCATTCCTTCCCCGCCTGAAAGCGGGGGTCTCCTTGGAAGTAACAGATGAACTGGTTCCACTGTTACCGGCCCAGGCCGTACGCCGGGCTGCGGCTGTTCTGCTTCCCGCACGCGGGCGGCTCCGCGAGCTTCTACCGGAGCTGGCACGGGGACGCGCCGCACTCCGTCGAGGTACGCGCCGTGCAGTACCCGGGACACGGCGATCACCGCGCCGCCCCGCTCGTGGACGACGCCGTCCACCTCGCCAAGCTGGTCACCGACGCCATGGCGCCGCTGCTCGACCGGCCGGTCGCGCTGTTCGGGCACAGCATGGGGGCGCTGATCGCGTACGAGGTGGCCCGCGCGCTGGAGGCCAGGGGCAGGGGCGTGACGCACCTGTTCGCCTCCGGCCGGCACGCCCCTCACGAGCACCGCCCCGGCGACACGCACGCCCGCTCCGACGACGAGCTGGTGGACGAGCTGGTCCGGCTCGGCGGCGTGGACCGGGAGCTCATGGACGATCCGGACATCCGCGAGCTGACCCTGCCCGCCGTACGCAACGACTACCGGGTCGACGAGACCTACCGGCACCGGCCGGGCGGCGTGCTCGCCTGCCCCGTCACCGCGCTGCTCGGGAGCGACGACCCCGAGGTGACCGCCGGGCAGGCGGCGCGATGGGGCGAGCTCACCAGGGACCGATTCGCCGTCCGCGTGATGGAGGGCGACCACTTCTACCTCGTGCCGCGGCAGGGCGACGTGATCGCGGAGCTGTCCCGCGCCGTCGCCACCGCGTGGCCGTCCACACCCTGAGGAAGGATTCGATGGAGCAGGATCTGATGCGCATCCTCACCGGAGGATGGGTGGCGCAGGCGACCTTCGCCGCGGTGCGCCTGGGCGTCGCGGACGCGCTCGACGGGCGGCGCCTGGCCCCCGAGGAGATCGCCGAGGAGGTCGGCGCGCACCCGGACGCGCTGCACCGCCTGCTACGGCTGCTGGCCGGTGTGGGCCTGGCCGACGCCGACGCCGACAACAGGTACGGGCTGACTCCGATGGGGGCGCAGCTGCGCGGCGACGCGCTGGGCCCGCTGGCAACCCTCTACGGCGAGGACTATTTCGCCTCCGCCTGGGACGGCCTGGCACACGCGGTCCGCACCGGGGAGCCGGCGTTCGAGCACGTCCACGGCGAGCCCGTCTTCGCGCACCTGGCCGGTGACCCGGGCAAGGCGGCCGTCTTCAACCGGGGAATGGCGGCGGGCGCCTCGTTCTTCCGCGGCGTCCCCGACGCCTACGACTTCTCCGGCGCGCGCCGGGTGGTCGACCTGGCCGGCGGCACCGGCGCCCTGCTGGCCACGGTCCTGCGGAGCAGCCCCGCGGCGCGCGGCGTGCTGTTCGACGTGCCGGACGTGGTCGAGGCCGCGCCCGCGCACCTGGCGCGGATGGGCGTGCTGGACAGGTGCGAGCTGGTCGGCGGCGACCTGTTCGACGCCGTGCCGGAGGGCGGCGACGTCTACGTGCTCTCGCGCATCCTGCACGACTGGGACGACGAGCGCTGCGCCGTCCTGCTGGCCAACTGCGCCAAGGCGATGGAGCCGGGGGCCGAACTGCTCGTCGTCGAACGCGTCGTCGGCCAGGACTCGTACCTGCCGCTCGCGTACGACCTGCACATGATGGTGATGACCGGGGGACGGGAGCGCACCGAGGCGGAGTACCGCGCGCTCCTGGAGGAGGCCGACCTGACCCCCGGCAGGCTGCTCGACCTGCCGCTCGGGATGCGGCTGCTCACCGCCACCCGCTGAAACCGGGCCGAACACCACGAAGGCGCCGGGCTCCTGGAGAGCCCGGCGCCTTCCGCGTGGCCTCAGCTCAGGACGAGCGCCTCCTCCCGTTCCCGCGCCGACTCGCCGATCACCTCGACGCTGCCCTTGCTGCCGTCGACGCGGATCCGGTCGCCGTCCCGCACCAGCATCGTGGCGTTCCTGGTCCCGACGACGGCGGGGATCCCCAGCTCACGGGCGACGATCGCGGCGTGCGACAGGGGAGCGCCGACGTCGGTGACGACCGCCGCCGCGCGCGGGAAGAGCAGCGTCCAGCCCACGTTCGTCACGGTCGTCACGAGGATCTCGCCCTCGCCCAGCCGGTCGCCCTCCGCCACCGACGCCAGCACCCGGGCGGTCCCCTCGACCACGCCGGCCGCGCCGGGGAAGCCGCTGATGGTCTGCGACGGCGGCGCCGCCGTGTCCTCGGCGTCGAACACGTCGCCGCGCCGGTGCGGGTCCGCGGCCCACCGCTCGGGGTCGAACCGGCCGCGGATGATGCCCGGGTACGGCGGCAGCGCCTTGTACAGCTCGTACGTGGCCCGCCGCCTGGCGACGTACGACAGCGGCCGGTTCCAGCCGCGCAGCACGCCCAGGATCTCCTCGACCGTCAGGAAGAACAGATCGTCGCCCTGCCCGGTCACCTCGCCGGCACGCAGGACGAAATCGCGCACCATCCAGAAGCCGCGCATCATCTCCGACCGCGTCTCCTCACGGGAGCGGACGATCGCCTCCCAGCGGTCGATCTGGCGGCGGAACTTCTCGGCCTGCCTCGGGTGGCGCTCGCGGAAGCGCCGCCAGGCCGCCGCGCTCGCCGCCTCCTGGCGTTCGAGCAGCTCGGTGGGGTCGACGGTGAGGGCGGCGAGCTGCTCGTCGATCCACGCCGGGTCCTCCACCGGCCGGGCGGCCGAGACCTCGAACTCGTCCGGGCAGCGGTGCCCGTACCTGCGGACGTACTCCTCGCGGGAGATCTCGCCGCGCTTGAGCCGGGCCAGCCCGAGCAGCGGGCCGAGGCTCTCCAGCCGGCCGTCCCTGGCCTGGATGCCGGACATCAGCACGGTGGCGTCCGCCTCCCCGACCAGCTTCGTCAGCCGGGCGCCGAGGTAGACCAGCGAGCCGGCGTCCTGGCGGGCCGCGGCGGCCAGCATGCGGTTGCACTCGTCGAACCTGGGCTCGATCTCGCTCTGCCAGAGCGCGACCAGGTCGTCGCTCTCGGCGATCATGGCGCGGAGCTCCTCCGTGCGGCGGGGCGCGTCCGCTATGTACTCGGGGATCCGCGCTACGAGCTTCTGGATCTCGCGCCGGCCGCCCGCCATCGGTCTGGCCGCCCTGAGGGTCTGCCAGCGCGACATCGGCAGCAGCGGGGTCCCCACTCCCTCCGGCAGCCTGCCGTAGATCGGCTCCTGGGAGTCCTTGATTTTCTTGGTCATGCCGAGCGCCTTGCCGAGGGAGGCGGTCAGGCTCATGTTCATGTAGACGCGGCCGCCGATGTTCCCGCAGATGGGGTGGCCGCCGAGGTCGCCGACGACCATGATCTCGGCGATGAACGCCTGCACGAGCGACCAGGTGCACGGCGTCATGACGCTGGGGATGGCCTCGCCCAGGTTGCCGTTGGTCCACAGGTAGTCGCCCTGGAGCGAGTCGTTCCACACCTCGCGCTGGCCGGTGATCGGCCTGGCCTGGAGGATGTGCGGGCGCCCGTCGTGCAGGGCCCACTCGATGTCCATCGCGCGGCCGTACAGCTCCTCGATCGCCAGGCCCAGCTCGGCCAGCCGGGTCGCCTGCGCCGAGGTCAGGACCGGCTCGTCGCGCCTGGCGGGCGGGACGGGCTCCTCCCGGGTGCCGTCCGGGGTGCGCACGGTCATGACGGCCTTGGACGCGATGCGCTCCTCGACGACCGTGAGGCCGGCGCGGTCGACGGTGATCGTGTCGGGCGTGACGAGGCCGCCGACGACCGCCTCGCCCAGACCCCATGCGGCGTTGATGGTCAGCCGGTCGTGGGGGGAGACCCGGTCCTCGGTGAACAGCACGCCAGCGGCGTCGGCGGGCACCAGCTCCTGGACGACGACGGCGATGGCCACCTGGTCCCGCGGGATGTCGTGGCGGTCGCGGTAGGCGATCGCGCGGTCGGTCCAGAGCGAGGCCCAGCAGCGCCTGACCGCGTCCAGGAGCTGTTCGGCGCCGCGGATGTTGAGATAGCTGTCCTGCTGCCCGGCGAACGACATCCCCGGCAGGTCCTCCGCGGTCGCCGACGACCGGACGGCCACCGCGGCGTCCTCGCCCAGCGCGGCGTACGAGGCCAGAATGTCCTCGGCGATCTCCGGCGGGATCTCGCACCCGGCGAACAGCGCCTGGATCTCCTCGGCGTCCCCGGACAGGATCGCCTCGCGCAGACCATGGCGGGTCACGAAGTCGCGGTAGGCGCCGGTGGTGACGTGGAAACCCGCCGGCACGGGCAGCCGAGCCCTGGCCAGGCGCGCCAGGGACTCCCCCTTGCCGCCGACGATCTCCAGCTCGGCCCTCGGGTCGGCCAGGGCAAGCGTGTTCATGAGTTCATCTCCAAATCCTTCCGGACGATCTTCAGGAACCGATTCGGCGGCACGCGAAAGAATTCATCAGGGGAAAAGGAAATGCGGTGGTCACATTTGACACACCGCTTGACTCGTCGCGTCCGGGGCAGGAAAGGTGCCCTCGGGTAGAGATGGAACGGCCGCCTGTTCCACGGTACGAAGCGGCCGGAGGGGCGGCACACCCCTAGGCGCCCTTAATCAGCTGTCGGCGCCCGGCCTGAGCAGGCCCGTCTCGTAGGCGGCGGCGACGGCGGCCGCACGGTCGTTGACCTCGAGCTTGGCGAAGATGTGCAGCAGGTGCGTCTTCACGGTGGCCTCGGTGATGAACAGCCGCTTGGCCACGTCGCGGTTGGTGGCGCCCCGGGAGATGAGCGACAGGACCTCCAGCTCGCGGCGGCTGAGAGGCTGCTGGCGCGGCGCGCGCAGCTTCTGCGTCAGCACGCCGGCCACGGAGGGGGACAGCACGGTCTCGCCGCGCGCCGCCGCCTGCACGGCGCGGCGCAGCTCGGCGCGCGGGGTGTCCTTGAGCAGGTAGCCGGTCGCCCCCTCCTCGATGGCCGGCAGCACGTCCACGTCATCGTCGAACGTGGTCAGCACGAGCACGCGGACGTCGGGCGCCTGCTCGCGCAGCCGGCGGATGAGCTCCGCGCCCTTCATCCTCGGCATGCGCAGGTCGGTGAGCACGACGTCGGGATTGGTGCGCTCCACCACGGCCAGCGCCTCGAACCCGTCACCCGCCTCCCCGACCACCTCGAACTCGTCGTCGGTGAAGATTCCGCGCAGCCCGTCGCGGACGACCGGATGATCGTCCACGATGATCAGCCGAATCGGCATGTCTCACCCGGCGTTTCTGGATCGGTCGGATGGCTCGAGGCCCGTTTCGGCGGGGATGGCGGGGACGGCGGCGGAGATGCCGGTGCCCTCGCCGGGGGCCGACTCGATCTGGAAGTCGCCCGCCAGCCTGGTCACGCGCTGGCGCATGGACAGGAGGCCGAAACCGCCCGCCTCGGAGGCGTGCGCGGCCGGCAGGCCCGGTGGCTCGGGGGCGAAACCGGCTCCGTCGTCGCGTACGTCCAGCACCACGACATCTTCCATGTACGACAGAGTGAGGGCAACTCGTCCGGCGGAAGCGTGCTTGGCGACGTTCGCCAGCGCCTCCTGCGCCACCCGCAGCAGGGTGATCTCCACCTCCGCGTGCAGCGGCCGGGCCTCGCCCGTGACCTCCAGGGACGAGGTCACGCCGCTGGCCTGCGACCATTTGCCGGAGACGTCCTGGAGCGCGGCCGGCAGCTGCGACTCGGCCAGCGGCGCGGGGCGCAGGGCCTGCACCGACCGGCGGGCCTCCTTCAGGCTGTCCCTGGCCAGCATGCGAACCGTGTCAAGGCGGGCACGAGCCGCCTTGACGTCGTCGAGCGCCTCCTCGGCGGCCTCCACCTGGGTGACGATGGCGGTCAGACCCTGCGCGATCGTGTCGTGGATCTCCCTGGCCAGCCGCTGCCGCTCCCCGACCACTCCGGCCTCGCGGGCCTTGGTCAGCAGCTGGGCCTGCAGGTTCGCGTTCTCGGCCGCGAGGGCGGCCAGCCTCGCGCCGGTCTCCTGGAGCTGCGCGATCATCACCCTGCGGCTCTCGTTCTGGTCGGAGATGGTCTGGACGACCAGGCCGACCGCGGAGGCGACCAGCGCGGCCACCAGGAACGAGAAGAGCATCTGGCCCGGGCTCCGCCCGGCCTCCGGCCGCATCGAGACCAGCACCCCCGCGGTCGCGACCACCCCGGCGTAGGCCCACCAGCGGGGCAGCAGCGCGAAGGACTGGATGAACACCGCCGGGCCGGCCACCGTGAACACCGAGTCGATGCTGACCAGCGCCCCGATGGCGGCGAGCAGGACGGCGAAGTAGACGAGCGCGACGAGGTGGTGCTTGATCCACTCCGGGTGCGCGCCGACCATGAACCAGTGCCAGGCCATCGCGAACAGCGCCAGGACCAGCGTGTCCGGCCGCCAGTTCTGCAGCAGGGAGAAGCCTGCCGGGAGCAGGATGAACAGGTAGGGCAGATAGGGCCAGACCCGGTCCCATCGTGAAGGGCCGGGGCCGGTGGAGGTGACCACCGGCCCCGGCCCTTCACGGTCGACGCTGCTCACCACCGGAAGGCCTTGATGGCGACGCCGCCGGCGACGAGGCAGATCGCGAGCATGACGGCCAGCGAGATCGGGGACAGCGCCTGGCCCTCCCAGCCGGCGCGGATGGCCTGGACGGCGGGTGCCATGGGGGTCAGGTCACCGATCGCCCGCATCGAACCGCCCATGCTCTCGCGGGGGATGATGGCGCCGGAGATGAAGACCATCGGGAAGAACAGGCTCAGCCCGATCACGGTCGCGCCGCGGCCGGAGGGCACCACCGCGCCGAGCAGGAAGCCGATGGCGCTGAGGCTCAGCGCGGCGAGGAGCCACGCCACGACCACGCCGCCCACGTTGGCGGGGGCCGACGCGCCGTAGACGAAGAAGCCGATGGCCACCAGCAGCGCCGTGCCGAACACGGCCAGCAGCATGTGAGCGACCCACTGGGCGCCGAACAGCATGCCGGGCGAGGCCGGCGTGGCCCGCAGCCGCTTCAGCACCAGGCGCTCCCGGTACTGGGCGACCGTGGCCGGCAGGATGACCAGCGCGGCCATGCCGATGACGAACGTGGTCAGCATGGGCACGTTGGCGTCCGCCAGCGACAGCCCGCTGGGAAGGGACCCGCCGTTGCGCAGCTTGACCCAGAGCATGATCGCGGGGAAGGCCAGCGCGAAGAACGCCGACATGGGGTCCCGTGCGATCAGCTTGAGCTCGACCGCGATGACCTGAGTGATGCCTCTCATGCCGCCTGCCCTCCCGTCAGAGCGAAGTACGCGTCCTCGAGCGATTCGGTACGGCCCTGGGCCTTCAGCTCGCCCGGGGTGCCGTGGGTGATGACGCGGCCCTGGTCGATGATCGCCATGCGGTCGCACAGCGCCTGGGCCTCGTCCATGAAGTGGGTGACCAGCACGACGGTCACCCCGCGGTCGCGGATCTCGCGGACCAGGCCCCACGTCATGCGGCGGGCCGAGGGGTCCAGACCGGTGGTGAGCTCGTCGAGGAAGACGACCTCCGGGTTGCCGACCAGGGCCAGCGCGATGAACAGGCGCTGCTTCCAACCGCCCGACAGGCTCCTGAAGCTGGAGCGCTGCCGCTCGGTCAGCCCCCACTCGTCCATGAGCGCCCTCCAGTCGGCGGGCTTCTCGTAGAAGGAGGCATACATCTTCAGCGCCTCGCCCACCTTGAGCGCGTCCGGCAGCGCCGCCTCCTGCAGCTGAACGCCAACGCGCGGAAGGAGCCGGCGCCGGTCGGTCTGCGGGTCGAGGCCCAGCACGCGCAGCACACCGCCGTCGCGCTGCCGCAGGCCCGCCATGCACTCCACGGTCGTGGTCTTGCCCGCGCCGTTGGGGCCGGCGATCCCGAAGATCTCGCCCTTTTCCACCTTCAGGGATACGCTCTCGAGAACCTGCTTGCCTCGGTAGCTCTTACTCATGCCCTCGATTTCGATGACTGTCATGTTTACAGAATCATCGGTGGCCGCGACTTCCGACATCCTCCGAACGGTTGATAGGGGGTCAGCTCCTTGATTTGGGGTCCGACCTGCGGCTTAGACGTTTGACCAGGTGAAACCCTAAATAGGGGTGTCGGTGGCGGAGCCGATCCCCAACCCTGATGGGTATGAGCGATACAGCGGTGCGGGTACGTGAGCTGCGCAAGCGATATGGCGACGTGGTCGCCATTGACGGCGTCGACCTGGACATCGCCAGGGGTGAGGTGTTCGCGCTCCTCGGCCCCAACGGCGCAGGCAAGACGACCACTGTTGAGATCCTCGAAGGGCACCGCCGCCGCGACGCCGGCGACATCAGCGTGCTCGGCGAGGACCCCGGCCAGGCCGGCAGGGCCTGGCGCGCCAGACTCGGCATCGTGCTGCAGTCGGCCACCGACGCCGCGGAGATGACCGTCCGGGAGATGGTGCACCACTACGCCACCTACTACCCGAGCCCGCGCGACCCCGACCACGTGATCGAGCTCGTCGGGCTCACCGGCAAGGCCGACGTCCGCACCCGCCACCTCTCCGGCGGCCAGCGGCGCAGGGTCGACGTGGCGCTCGGCGTCGTGGGCAATCCCGAGCTGGTCTTCCTGGACGAGCCCACCACCGGGTTCGACCCCGTGGCGCGCCGCCAGTTCTGGGACCTGATCTCGCAGCTGGCCGACGAGGGCACCACCATCCTGCTGACCACGCACTACCTGGACGAGGCCGAGGCGCTGGCCGACCGGGTGGGAGTGATCGTGGGGGGCAAGGTCGTCGCGCTGGGGGAGCCGGCCACGCTGGCCGGCCGCGCGCAGGCGATGGCCACCGTCAGCTGGGCCGGCCCGGACGGGGAGCGCAGCGTGAAGACGGCGACGCCCACGCAGGTCGTCGCCGAGCTGGGCCGCCAGTTCGAGGGGGAGATCCCGGAGCTGGCCGTGACCCGGCCGACCCTCGAAGACATCTACCTCGGCCTGATCGGAGACCAGCCGTGACAACCACGATGTCGAGACCGACGACTCGCATCCCCGCCGCGAGCTCGGTGGGCCTGCCCGGCGCCTGGGGCCTGGCGCTCAAGCGCGGCGGGCTGGAGCTCAGAAGCTTCTTCCGCACCAAGAGCCAGTTCATCGTCATCTTCTCGCTTCCGGCGATCATGCTGATGCTGCTCGGCGCGATGCAGATCAACAAGCCGGCCATCGCCGGGATCACGGGGGCCCAGATCCTCACGGCCGGCATGATCGGCGCCGGCGTGATGGGCACGTCCTTCCAGAACCTGGGCATCAACATCGCCCTGGAACGCCATGACGGGACCCTGAAGAGGCTCTACGGCATGCCGCTGCCACGGATGGCGTATTTCGGCGGGAAGGTCATCCAGGTCCTGGTGTGCATGGTCGCCGAGGTGGCCATCTTGGTCACGGTGGGAGCGCTGCTGTTCGGCATCCAGGTGCCCACCTCTTTCGACCGGTGGCTGACGTTCACCTGGGTCCTGCTGTTGGGTGGTACGGCCTGCGCGCTGCTGGGCATCGCGGCCGGCAGCCTGCCGAAGTCGACGCGCGGGGCCAACGCGGTGATCACGCTGCCGTTCCTCATCGTGCAGTTCTGCTCCGGCGTCTTCATGCCCTTCTCCGACGTGCCGGGCATTCTCCAGTTCTTCGCGTCGCTGTTCCCACTCAAGTGGATCACCCAGGGCATGCGCTCGGTGTTCCTGCCGGAACACGCGGCGGCGCTGGAGCCCTCCGGCTCATGGCAGCTCCCGATGACCGCCCTCGTGCTCGGCGCCTGGTGCGTCGGCGCGCTGCTGCTGTGCCTGAAGACGTTCCGCTGGACGGCGAAGGACAGCTGACCTCGCATCCTCGTGACGGTGGCGGGTCGCCTGAACGCCACCGTCAATCGCATGCCCGGCCTCTGTGCCGGGCTTTCGCGTCGGTGGGTCCTCACGTGCCGCCGCCGGAGCCGTTCACGCGCCTCGCGGTCGCGGGGAGAGGAGGGCGCGCGAAACGCCCGGTACCCGGCCGGAGATGGGGAATCGGGCGCGGCAGGAGTGGGCCGCGCCGTCCGGCCGGGTCAGGCCTTGACGGGCTGGGCGGCGGGGCGCCTGTGCGCCGCGCGGTGGCGGCGGGTGGCGGGGCCGGAGGCCTTGACGATGGCGGTGACGATGAGGCCGTCCTGGGCCTTCCACGTGCCGGAGAAGCCCATCAGCTGCCGGCCCTCCACGTGTGGCCCGGTCACCAGGAGCCGGGCGGAGAACGTGCCCTGCACCGGGTTGAAGGTGAGGATCGCGTCCTCGAAGTCGAGCCACCGCTTCGCCAGCGGGAACCAGGCCTTGTAGACCGACTCCTTCGCCGAGAACAGCAGGCGGTCCCAGGCGACGTCCGGGTAGTCGGCGGCAAGCGCGCTCAGCGACTTGCGCTCCTCAGCCAGGGAGACCGCTTCCAGGACGCCGTAGGACAGCGGCTGGTTGGGCTCGGCGTCGATGCCGATCGTGATGGTGTCGGTGCCGGGGCTGAGGACGGCGCCGCGGTAACCGGCGCAGTGGGTGATGCTGCCCACGAAGCCCGTCGGCCACTGAGGTTCGCCGCGCACGCCCGGCAGGATGGGCTGCTCGGGCAGGCCGAGCAGCCCCATTGCGGTCCTGGCGCACATGCGTGCCGTGGCGAACTCCTTGCGCCGGCTCTCCACCGATCGGCTGATCACCTCTTCTTCCGCAGGGAAGAGCACCGCGTCGTGGTCGTCGAACGTGTCGACCGCCACCACCCACGGCGGGAGGATGCTCCCGATGAATGCATTGGTGTTCACAATTCCACGCTAGGCAGGGCCTTCGCGGAAGAAAATGTTCGGGCGCTTCTTCTCGGGCTCTCCGGAGACGGTTGCGGGGTGAACCTACCCCGGGAAGGGGGTCTGATTTATACAGATATATGGCGATTTGGGGTTAATTGTCGGATCGTGTCCGTGATGGTGTGATCAGTGAGGCGTCGATCGCCCGGTTGACGGCGTCGATGCGCGACGCGGCCCCGAGCTTGACGAAGATGTTGCGCAGGTGGCGCTTCACCGTGGCTTCCGTGGTGTTGATGCGGGCGGCGATCTGCCGGTTGCTGAGCGCCTGCGCGGCCAGCTCGAGGACCTCCCGCTCCTTGCTCGTCAGCACCTCGGACGGTGTGCTCTCCATCTGGGCGAGGCTCTCGCGGGAGACGGCGAGCACGACCCGTTCCGGCTCGTCGTGCACGCTGCGGATGGCCGAGACCAGCTCGTGCCAGTGGACGCTCTTCAGCAGGTATCCGCGGATGCCGGCGGCCAGGAGCCGGTGCAGCAGCTGCGGTCCGTCGTACATGCTCAGGATGATGATCTGCGTGTTCGGTGACTGGATGCGCAGGCGGGTCACGGTGTCGGTGGCGGAGTCGCCGGGGATCTCCACGTCGAGCAGGAGAATGTCCGGCTTCTTGTCGGCCACCATCTTGAGCGCGCCGCTGGAGGTGCCGGCCTCGCCCACCACGACCAGCCCCTCCTGAGACTCCAGGATCTCCCTGAGGCCCTCGCGGAAGAGCGCGTGGTCGTCCACGATGGCCACTGTGGTCGGTTGTTCACTCCTGATCATCGGGTCGCCTCTGGATGGGCACCGCGAGGTCGACCCTTGCCCCCTTGCCGGGTTCGCTCACGATGTTGACCGTGCCGCCGAGCAGCTGGGTGCGTTCCCGGATGGAGGACAGGCCCAGGCTGCCCTTGGGCGCCTGCTGGCTCGGGTCGAAGCCGCAGCCGTCGTCGATCACGGAGGCGATCAGCTCGTGCGGCGCGACGTCGATCCTGATGAAGATGGTCGAAGGGTCTCCGTGGGTGAGCGCGTTGCGGGCCGCTTCGCGCAGGATGAGCAGGCACTCCTCGCTGACGATCGGGGGAGCCCAGCTCTGGTCGCCGTTGACGACGAGCTCGACCTGTACGTCGTCGGTCCCGATCACGTCCAGGTAGCCGAGCAGTCCCTTCTCCAGGGTCCTCCCGTCGGGAGGGTGGAGGTCGGAGGTCACCTGGCGCAGGCTGCACATCGTCTCCTGGATGGCCTGCTGCGCCATTTCCAGCTTGGCCAGCGCCTTGGCCGGCTCGGACGGCCGGTAGAGGTTCGACAGCTCCAGCTGGCGCTGGGCGACGCTGAGGCTGTGGCCGATGCGGTCGTGTAACTCCCTGGCGATCCGGCGGCGCTCGGCCATCTGCGCCTCGGTCACCTGGTTCAGCAAGAACCCGGTGTAGCTGCTTGAAGCCTCTCTGATCCGCAGGGAGATGCTCTGTTCCAGAGCCGTCACCACAAGCCTGAGCAGCCTGGCGGCCTGGGTGTCGTCCTGAAGTCGGTGACTAAGAGTAGTGAATGCGGCGCGGAAGAAGACCGACGCGGCCAGGAGGGACTCTCTCGGGTGGATACCGGCGGACGCTCTGGACACGCCGATGTCCCAGGACAGGAAACGGGACGTCTCGTCGTCGAGCAAGCGACCTGCTCGCAGCGTGCCGGCCATCTCTGTCAGGATCTCGCCCGCGTTAGCCATGACCTGGGCTTTCGTGTGCTGATCCCTGATCAGCACGCTGCCGATCGAGGCCAGTCCCTGCTCGTACTTGCTCAGTATGTCGGCTCGACACTCCTCGATAAGATTCGCCGTCCCCGTGGCATCATGCTCGCCCCTTTGCGCAATTTCTCCCACCATGTCCCCTTGGAAATGCACGAATGCTTACATCTTGGGTCAACACTGATGAGTAGGCAACTGTATGAACATAGGCCCCGAGGCGCCGCAGGGCTGCGCTCCGGGCTCGCGAGCCCTGTGACCAGTGGGAATGCCTGCGACGTAGGAATGTCAATATTTCGTGACTTAGGGTGCCCTATCTCGTGGCGGCTCGGCGGGGGCCTCCGGAGCCCGGGGAGGCGGGGTCGATCTTGTGCTCACCGTCCAATAGGGGTCGTTTGTGAGATGTGAAGCTGCCGCGGTCGGTAAGGCCCAGATCGACATGAGCACGGCTCACATTGACGCTGCTCGGTCAATGTTGACGCGTGGGTAATAAATGATTCAAGCGCTTCGCCGGGACGGCCGGGCCTCGGCCCACCCCTGGCCGCGGGGCCGCGGACGGTGGCCCAGGGCCTGGTGCCGCACCGAGGCGCCCCACCGAGGCGACCGCCCGGCCGATCGACTCGGACCACCCGTTGGTCCGAAAGTTGGAGACGGACTGGTCCGTGTGGAGCGGCGGGCGTTATTAAGGATAAGCCATATTGTGGGCACCCCGAACTGACACCTAACGTGATGACCGTCAACCCATAACCGGATACGGAAGAGGTTGAGGGTCATGCGGCAAGTCCGACGGATCGTGAATTCGAAGCCGAAAAAAGAGCTGAATGGCTCCTTGGACCTCAGAACCCCTTCCGGCCGGAAATTGCCTTTCTAAAAGGGGTGTCCAACATGGGGCTGTACGAAAGAGACACCGCCATGGCCTCCATGCAAGGTCTCCTCACCGAGGCCGTGGGCGGCAAGGGCCGGGTCGCAATGGTGACGGGAGTCGTTGCGACGGGCAAGAGCGAGCTCCTGCACGCCTTCGCCGAGCAGGCTCTGGAGCACGGCGCGCTGCCGCTGGTGGCCTCGGCCACCCGGGCGGAGAGCGACCTGCCGCTGGGCGTGCTCGGCCAGCTCTTCCAGAACGCGCCGCTACAGGAAGACGTACGCGCGCTCGCGGCGGACCTGCTGCGAGAGGGCGCGCAGATGGCCTCCCCCGCGAAGGGGGAGAGCTTTGAACAGGTGGACGCCCAGATCGTCCACTCGTTGTCCGCGGTGCTGCTCTCGCTCGCCGAGCGCCACCCGCTGGTGATCGTCGTCGACGACGTCCACCTCGCCGACAGGGCCTCGCTGCTCTGCCTGTCCTACCTCGTCCGCAGGGCCAGATACTCCCCGCTCATGGCGGTGTTCGGTCAGACCGACTACCGGCCGCACACCCACGGCTTCTTCGCCACCGAGATGCTGCGCCAGCCGCACTGCACGGCCGTAAGGCTGGCGCCGCTGTCGTACGACGCGGTGGTGAGCATGGCGGCCGAGCACCTGGGCGAGGCGGCGGCCGAAGCCGTCGCACCGGACTGGTACGCGCTGAGCGGCGGCAACCCGCTCCTGCTCAGGGGCCTGATCGAGGACTTCGGGACGAGCGGCGGCGCCCCCGCCGAGCGTTACGGCGAGGCCGTGCTGTCCTGCCTGCACCGGGCCGACCCCGCGCTCCTGCAGGTCGCCGGCTGGCTCGCGGTGCTGGACGACCCGGAGCTCCTGCAGCGCCTGGTCGACGCGGACGGCACGACGGTCGCCCAGGCCACCCGCTGGCTGGAGACCGCCGGCCTGCTGGAGTCGGGCCACTACCGGGCCGAGATCGCCAGGGAGACGGTGCTGGCCGAGCTGGGCGACGAGATGCGGCGCAGCGTGCACCGCAGGGCCGCCGAGCTGCTGCACCTGGAGGCGGCCGACGACGTCGCGATAGCCGAGCACCTGGTCGGCGCCGACGCCACCGACCTGCCGTGGGCCGTCCCCGTGCTGGAGGCCGCGGCGCTGCACCGGCTGGACGACGGGTTCGTGGACGAGGCCGTCGACTATCTCAAGCTCGCCTGGCGCTGCTGCACGGACGAGCGGCGGCGTACGACCATCGCCACGCTCCTGATGCGCGCGGAGTGGCGCATCAACCCCAGCACCCCGGCCGAGCACATCGCCGAGCTGACCGACGCCCTGCACAACGGCACCCTGCGCGGCAGCGACGCGGTCGTCCTGGCCAGGGCGCTGCTCTGGCACGGCAAGGTGGACGACGCCTGCCAGGTGCTCGAACACCTGAAGGAGAGCGGCGACACCGAGCCGCAGACCGTGGCCGAGCTCGTCGGCACCCGGTTGTGGCTGCGCGCCTCGGCGCCGCCGTTGCTCGCCCACGTCAACAGGGCGACCACCGAGCAGAACAAGGAGGCCGTCCTACCGGTGCGGGTGAGCCGGCGGCTGGAGGCGATCAACGCTCTGACCTCGGTGCTCACCCGCGGTCCCCGCGAGCGCACCCTGGCCACGGTGGAGCGGATCCTGCACAGCTCCCGCCTGGACGAGATGTCCATGGACACGGTGGAGAGCTCGCTGCTCGCGCTCACCTACGGCGGCTGGCCGGACAAGGCGGCGCCGTGGTGCGACGCCTTCATCGAGGAGGCGCAGTCCCGCAGCGCGCCGGCCCGCCGGGCCCGGCTCACCGCGATCCGTGCCGAGATCGCCATGCGGCGCGGCGATCTGGAGACCGCGGCCTCGTCCGCGCGCCTGGCCCTGGAGCTCATCCCGCCGGCCAGCTGGGGGGTGACCGTGGGTTCCCCGTTGGCCAACCTGATGCTGGCCAGCACGGCCATGGGGCAGTACGACCAGGCGCTCGCCCAGGTCAACACCGCGGTCCCGGAGGCCATGCTGCGCACCCGCTTCGGGCTGCACTACCTGCACGCCCGCGGGCGCTACCACCTGGCCGTGGACCATCCGGCGGCGGCGCTGCGGGACTTCCGCTTCTGCGGCGAGCTCATGGGCGAGTGGGAGATGGACACGCCGGGCTTCATCGCCTGGCGTGCCGACGCGGCCGAGGCGCTCATCCGGATGGGCGAGCACGACGAGGCCCGTTCCCTGGTCGAGGAGCAGTTGTCGCGCTGCGGCCCCATGGCCTCCCGTACGCAAGGGGTCGCGCTGCGCCTGCTGGCCGCCACGAGCGAGCTCCGGCACCGGCCCATGCTGCTGCGGCAGTCCACGGACCGGCTGCAGGCCTGCGGCGACCGCTACGAGCTGGCCCGGTCGCTGTTCGAGCTCACCGAGGCGTTCCACAGCGTCGGGGAGTTCCGCAGGGCGGGCATCATCGCCAGCCGTACGCGCATCCTCGCGCAGGAGTGCGGCGCCCAGCCGCTGAGCCAGGCGCTGGCCGGTGACGGCTCCTCCGCCGGCGACGGGCAGAACGCGGAGATCAGCAGGGTCGTGGCGATCCTCAGCGACGCCGAGCGCCGGGTCGCCGGCCTGGCCTCGGTCGGCTACACCAACCGGGAGATCGCGGCCAAGCTGTTCATCACGGTGAGTACGGTGGAACAGCACTTGACGCGCATCTATCGCAAGCTCGGAATCACTCAGAGATCGGATCTTCCCACCGATCTGGAGCTGAGCCCGACCGTCCGCTAACCCCTCCCAGATCCTGCCCACCGCGCGGAGTCCGCGCGGTGGGCAGCTCCATTAACTGGGTGTATAACTGATCGTTGCGTTCTGTGTCAGGCGGCTTAAACGGGAAAGATTCTCCCCTTATTCATCCGCCCACAGGGGGGATAGGGGTTGTGGCACAATCGCGGCCCGCAGATCGTATGTATAACGTGACGGCCAAATGGAGGGGAGTGTCGTGGACAGCAGAAGGCTGGGCGATGCGGGGCTGATCACCTCGTGTCTGGGCTTCGGGTGTCTGGCCCTCTCAGGCGTGTACGGCGACGTGGACCGCTCGGAGTCCCTGGCGTTGATCCACTACGTTCTCGACGTGGGCGTGACGCTGCTCGACATGTCCGACGACCAGGCCGACGGGGAGGTCGAGCGGCTCGTCGGCGAGGCCGTCCGGCCCTGGCGCGAGGACGTGCTCCTGGCGACGCGGACCGTCCGGCGCGGTACCGGCTGCGGCGAGCTGGCGCAGTCGTGCGACGCCTCGCTGAAGCGCCTGGGCGTCGACTACGTCGACCTCTACATCGCGAGCCACGAGGAGCCGTCCGTACCGGTCGAGGAGACCGCCCACCAGCTGGCGGACCTGGTGACCGCGGGCAAGGCCCGCCACGTCGGCCTGTCGGGGGTGACGGGGGAGGAGCTCCGCCGGGCGCACGCGGTCCATCCGATGGCCGCCCTGGCGATGGAATACTCCCTTTGGCACCGTACGGTCGAGCTCGACCAGTTGCCGGTGGCGCGCGAGCTCGGGATCGGCGTGCTGGCCGGACGGCCGCTGGGCCGCGGCTTCCTGACCGGGCGCAGCCTGTCGCCCTCGCGGCTCGGCCCGGCCGACCCTCGCCGGGCGGATCCCCGGTTCTCGCCGCACAACCTCCCGCGCAACGGTGCGATGCTCCGGCGGCTGCAGGCCGAGGCGGCGAACATGGACGTCAGCACGGGCCGCCTGGCCCTGGCCTGGTTGCTGTCGCGGGGGCCGGACGTGGTGCCGGTGCCCAGCACGCGCGACCCGGTCCATCTGGAGATGAACGTGGGTTCCGTCAGGCTCCTGCTGACCGAGACGGTGTGCCGGCGGGTGGAGGAGGCCTTCCCGCCCGGCTCGACCGGCGCGGACTGCGCGGTCTGATCGGCCGGTCCGCCTGTCAGATGAGGAGGAGCGGCAGGATCGCCAGGCCGTGCAGCGCGTACTGGGTGGCCATGAAGGCGCCGTACGGCTCGCGGCGGCGGCCCTTGAAGCACAGGACCGTGATGACCAGCGCCCCGCCGATCATGGCGAGCGCGGACGGCCACAGCGGGAGCTTCAGCAGCAGGACGGCCGCGGCGAAGGCCAGCGCCAGCCCGATCGCCGTGCAGCAGATCGTCAGCCGCAGGACGCGCTCGCCGTGCATGACCGCGAAGGTCATCCGCCCGGCGCGGGCGTCGCCCTCGATGTCGGGCAGGTCCTTGGTCGTCGAGCCCACGAGAGCGGTCCACAGCGAGGCGGCGAGCACGAAGACGACCAGCATCAGCGAGCTCCTGATCTCGCTCGCGTAGGAGAAGGCGCCCCCGTAGTAGGTGAGCAGGGTGGCCACACCTCCGGTCAGGACCGTGCCGCCGGAGCTGCGCTTGAGCGGGAACGGCGGGCCCGAGTAGAGGTAGCCGAGCGTCAGCACGACGGCGAGCATGCCGCCCATCAGCGGCGCGAGCGCGAAGCCGGCCGCGAGCGACAGCAGGGCCGCCCCGATCGCGACCGCGCTGGCGAAGCCCGGCGGCAGGTCGCCGCGGACGATGGGCCTGCGTGAGCCGTTGAGCCGGTCCTCCGGCACGTCCATGACGCCGTTGAAGAGGTAGACGGCGAAGATCATCATCACCCAGGCCGCGGCGCCCCAGACCGTTCTGCCCAGGTGGCCGTCGTCGCCGGCGACCGAGGCGCACAGCGCCGTGCCGGTGAGGAAGCGCAGCAGGAAGATGAACTGCACTGTAGGCCGCGCCTCCGCGAAACACAGACCGCCTCGCCGGATCGCCGGTTCGATAGTCGCCATGATCGGAGTGTGCAGGGCCGGCAAGGGCCGGAGAAGGGGGGTGCGTCGAAAGATACCGGGGGCGCGCACTCTCGATACCCCTGCGGAATCCCTTGGTCAGGACCGGCACTCTCATGATCCCCGACCTGTTCGCGGGCCCGTCGCCGCTTGTACGTTGAGTGCGGAGATCTCCTAGAGCCACACCATGAGACCTGCGAAGGAGATTCACGATGGCCCCGACCCGTCCCGTCGAGCGCTATTCGAACTTCACCCCGCTGGCCCTGCCCGACCGTACCTGGCCGGACAAGAGGATCGTGGCGGCGCCCCGCTGGCTGTCGACGGACCTCCGCGACGGAAACCAGTCGCTGGCCAACCCGATGTCGCCGGCCCGGAAGCTGCGGATGTTCGAGCTGCTCGTCGACCTCGGCTACAAGGAGATCGAAGTCGGATTCCCCGTGGCCAGCCAGGACGACTACGACTTCGTCCGGATGCTCATCGAGCAGGACCGCATCCCGGACGATGTATGGATCTCGGTGCTCGTACCGGCGCGGGACGAGCTGATCGAGCGCTCGGTCACCGCGCTGGCCGGCGCCCCCCGCGCCACGTTCCACCTCTACAACGCGACCGCGCCGTTGTTCCGGCGCGTGGTGTTCAACATGGACCGCGCCCAGTGCAAGGACCTGGCCGTGCAGGGCACCCGGTTGATGATGAAGTACGCCGAGCGGGACCTGGCGGACTGCGACCTGCGCTACCAGTACTCGCCCGAGCTGTTCAACGAGACCGAGGCGGACTTCGCCCTCGAGGTCTGCGAGGCGGTCATGGACGTGTGGGAGACCGGCCCCGGCCGCCCGATCATCCTGAACTTCCCCACCACCGTCGAGCGCTCCCTGCCCTCGGTGTTCGCCGACCAGATCGAATGGCTGGACCGCAACCTCTCCCGCAGGGAGCACGTCTGCCTGTCCATCCACCCGCACAACGACCGCGGCACGGGGGTGGCCGCGTCCGAGCTGGCGCTGCTGGCCGGGGCCGAGCGCATCGAGGGGTGCCTGTTCGGCAACGGCGAGCGGGCGGGCAACGTCTGCCTGGTGACGCTCGGCATGAACATGTTCACCCACGGGGTGGACCCGGGGATCGACTTCTCCGACATCGACCGGATCCGCGACACCGTCGAGCTCTGCAACGAGATCCCCGTGCACCCCCGGCACCCTTACGGCGGCGAGCTCGTGTACACCGCCTTCTCCGGTTCGCACCAGGACGCGATCAAGAAGGGCTTCGACGACCTGGAGCGGGCCGCCGGCGAGAGCGGCGTCGAGGTCGACGAGATGCCGTGGAGCATGCCGTACCTGCCGGTGGACCCCAAGGACGTCGGGCGCACGTACGAGGCGATCGTGCGGATCAACAGCCAGTCGGGCAAGGGCGGCATCGCGTACGTCATGAGCGCCTGGCACGGAATGCGGCTGCCCCGCGAGCTGCAGCGGGAGTTCGCCGGGCTGGTCCAGGCCCGGGCGGAGGCACGGGGCAGTGAGCTGACGCCCGACGAGATCTGGGCGCTGTTCGAGCAGGAGTACCTCACCGGCCAGGCCCGGACCGACACCCTGGGGCGGGGCGACCGGATCACCGCGACGCTCCACATGGACGGCCAGCAGGAGCAGGCCGTGCGGGCCATCGGCGCCACGATGGCGCCCTGGGGCGTCGACGTGCGGGCGGTGCACCGGGCCGACGGCACCGAGCGCGTCACGAGCATGAAGACGACGGTCTACGCCGAGTGCAAGGTGGACGGCACGACGGTCTGGGGCGTGGGCGTGGACACCAACGTGGTCGACGCGACCCTGGCCGCGGTCGGCTCGGCCGCCAGGCGGAGCGGCCGGACGGGGGTCACGCTCGCGAACGCCAGCTGATGCCGGAGGACACGCCGACGGCCGCCGAAAGGCGGCCGTCGCGGCGTTTTTATGTGAAAAGCAAGAACGAGAGCCACCGTCCATTTTATTTAGGGCGGTGGCTCTCGTTCTGCTGGGGGCTTCGCAAAAGGGGAAGTGCCGTCTAGATCAATGCCTCACCTCTCCGGCGGGATAAACATCCGTCAAACCCGACTACTCATATTGAATCGCCGGTCCGGCTGCTTTCCCACCCCTAGCGAACCCTTAGGCGGTCACCTGTCACTCGGCAATGGCCGTCCGCATGATCCAGTGGTAGGCGGGCACCTCCTGCCCGTCCACGCGCATGCGCTCGCCATTGTGGAGAAAGTGCTCGTACCCGCTGCCGAAAGGCAGTTTGATCTTCTCGCAGAACTTCGCGATGGTCACGATCCGCTGCTCGGCCGGGAGGTGGTTCGGTCCGCCGACGAGCATTACCTTGATGTTCGACATGGTCTCCTCGATTCAGAGCGGGATATTGGAGTGGCAGCCGCGGTCCTGCGGTGCCGATGCCAGTGCTTCCGCCAGCCGGAGCCGGGTCTCGAGAGGCGAGACGACCGCGTCGACCACGCCGAGCGACATCGCCCGCTCGACCCCGCCGGCCGTCCGCCGATGTTCTTCCACCAGTCGCGCGTGCAGGTCCGCCTGCTCGGACTCGGGCACCGCGGCCAGCCGCTTGCGGTGCAGGATGCCGACCGCCGCCTCGGCCCCCATGACCGCCACCTCCGCATCGGGCCAGGCGTACACCGCGGTCGCGCCCAGCGACCTGGAGTTCATGGCGATGTAGGCGCCGCCGTACGACTTGCGGGTGATGAGCGTGACGCGGGGGACGACCGACTCGGCGAAGGCGTGCAGGAGCTTGGCGCCCCGCCTGACCACGCCGCCCCACTCCTGCTGGACGCCGGGCAGGTAGCCGGGCACATCGACGACGACCACGAGCGGGACCCCGAGCGAGTCGCACATGCGCACGAAACGCGAGGCCTTCTCCGCCGAGAGCGAGTCGAGGCAGCCGCCCTTGCGCAGCGGGTTGTTGGCGATCACGCCCACGGCCCGCCCGCCCAGCCGGCCGAGCCCGATCACCATGTTGGGGGCCCAGCGGGGCTGGAACTCCAGGAACTCCGGGTCCAGGAGCTCGCGGAGGACCGGCCGGACGTCGTAGGCACGGCGCGGCTGCTCGGGGAGGAGGGCCCGCAGGTCGCGCGGCTCGCTCAGCGCGGCGAAGTCGAACCGGCCGGGCCGGGTGAAGAACCCCGTCAGCAGGCGGGCCCGGTCGTAGGCCGCCTGCTCGGAGTCGACCGTGATGTGCGCGACCCCCGATTTGGGGCCGTGCGCCTCCGGGCCGCCGAGGCCCGCCATGTCGATCTCCTCGCCGGTGACGCTGCGGACGACGTCGGGCCCGGTGATGAAGACCCGCGCGACGTCCGACATGATGATCACGTCGGTCAGCGCGGGCCCGTAGGCGGCCGCGCCCGCGGCCGGTCCGAGGACGACCGAGATCTGCGGGATCAGGCCGGAGGCCGCGGTCATGGCGGCGAACATGCGGCCGACGCCGTCCATCGACTCCACGCCGTCGGCCAGCCGGGCACCGCCGGAATGCCACAGGCCGATCACCGGGCAGCGCCGGCGGACGGCCAGCTGGATGGCCTCGACGATGCGATTCGCGCCTGCCCAGCCCAGCGCGCCGCCCATGCGCGTCGCGTCCGTGCAGTAGGCGATGACCGGCGAGCCGTCGATCAGACCGTGTACGGCCTGCACGCCGCTCTCTTCGTCGCCGGGCATCGGCACCATGGAGCCGGGGTCCAGGAGCCGCGAGAGGCGTGCCGATGGCGTCCTCGGATCGAGTGGTGCTTCCGTGGGAAAAGCGGTCAGGACCGTCATCGTTGTCCTTTCGCAGGTATCTGTCCTTCGAATTTCCCGACCGACCCCTATCCCGGACAACCCCTACTGCCTCGTACCTCTTACCAGGGGGTGGCGCCGATATAGGGGGGACATGGGGTAACCGGGAATGGCCGCCCGTGTGACACTCGAGTTGTGTTGTTAATCACATCGACGTAGCGGACGGGGCCGCGCAGAAAGGCATGGACGTCATGAAACGTGCACAGCTCAAAAAGGCGCGCCCGGCGCGTACCACGGTGTGGAACGAGGTGCCTGACTTACGCACCCCGTCCGGCCGGATGCTGCGGTTCTAGGAGCTCCGGATGACGACCGAAATCACCGCGCCGGCCATCAGCCTCGCCACGCTTCTCGACCAGGACCCGGCTTTCCGCCTGCACGAGGGCGGCAAATTGGAGACGCGCCCGTCGGTGCCGGTGCGCGACGCCGGCGACCTGTCGCTCGCGTACACGCCGGGGGTGGCCCGCGTGTGCACGGCCATCGCCGAGCGGCCGGAGCTGGCCGACGACTACACCTGGCGGTCCAACGTGGTCGCCGTGGTCACCGACGGCACCGCCGTGCTCGGGCTCGGCGACATCGGCCCCACCGCGGCCATGCCGGTCATGGAGGGCAAGTCGCTGCTGTTCAAGCAGTTCGGGGGCGTGGACTCGGTGCCCATCTGCCTCGACTGCACGGACGTCGACGAGCTGGTGGAGACGATCGCCCGGATGGCCCCGTCCTTCGGCGGCATCAACCTCGAAGACATCAGCGCCCCCCGCTGCTTCGAGGTGGAGCGCCGGCTCAAGGAGCGGCTGGGCATCCCGGTCTTCCACGACGACCAGCACGGCACGGCGATCGTGGTGCTGGCCGCGCTGCGTAACGCGGCACGGCTGACCGGGCGGCGGCTGTGGGACCTGCGGGCCGTCGTGGCCGGCGCGGGCGCCTCCGGGCTCGCGGTCACGAGCATGCTGCTCAAGGCCGGCATCTCCGAGGTCATCGTGTCCGACAGCAAGGGTGTGATCCACCAGGGCCGCGGCGACCTCAACACGTACAAGGCCCTGATCGCGACCTGCACGAACCAGTCGGGCCACACCGGCACGACCGAGGAGGCCATGGCCGGGGCGGACGTCTTCATCGGCCTGTCGGGCTCGACGATCAGCGAGCGGGCCATCGCGTCGATGGCGCCGGGCTCCATCGTGTTCGCCCTGTCCAACCCCGAGCCGGAGATCCACCCGGGGATCGCGCTGGAGCACGCCGCCATCGTGGCCACCGGGCGCAGCGACTTCCCCAACCAGATCAACAACGTGCTCGCCTTCCCCGGCGTGTTCAGGGGCGCCCTGTCGGCGCGGGCCGTGGAGATCACCGAGAACATGAAGATGGCCGCCGCGCACGCCCTGTCCAGCGTGATCGAGGAGGAGCTGTCGGCGGAGCGGATCATCCCGGAGCCGTTCGACCCCCGGGTGGTGCCCGCGGTCGCCGCGGCGGTGGCCGACCAGGCCCGCCGCGACGGCGTGGCCCGCCTGCGCGGCCTCTGAGGAGCACCGGCCGGGGCGCCCGCCTCTCCGCCTCCGACGACACGGAGGCGGAGTGGCCGGATGAACCGTGAAGGGTCAGACGTAGTAGCCCTCGACGGGTACGCGCGCCTCGTCGTACAGGGCCGGGCCCTCGACGGGCGGGTCCACGAAGGCGCTGCCCGGCGGCTTGAGGCCGTTGAGCTGATCGCCGGACAGCGCGTAGACGACGCGGCCCAGGCCCGAACGGGCGATGGCCCCCGCGCACATCCCGCACGGCTGGCAGCTGGTGTACATGGTGGTCGTGGCCGCGGCCGCGGGGTCGAGCTCGCGGGCGGCCCAGCGGGCCAGCTTCAGCTCCGGGTGCGCGGTGATGTCGCGGTCGGTGAGCGAGCTGTTGCGCTCCTCGACCAGGATCGAGCCGTCCGGGCCCGCCAGCAGCGAGCCGAACGGCGGGTTGCCGCCGGCACGGGCCTCCGCGGCCAGCTCGATGGCGCGGCGCAGGAGCTTCTCTTCGTCGTGGGTCACTCTAGGTCCTCCGATATTGGGCATCTGGCCACATCTTGCCCCGCTCGGGCGGGGTCACGTCTCCTGGAGGCGGCGGATCATGGCCTGCTTGGCCGCCGCGAACTCCTCGTCGGTCAGCACCCCGGACCGGTGCAACTCCCCGAGCTCCCCCAGGCGGCGCAGGACCGCGTCGTGCACGTCGTCGGAGACGGGCGGGGGAGGCGGCGGGAGCTCGGCCTCCCTCGGGAGCCGGGCCAGCACGGCCGCGGCGACCAGGGCGGTGGTCCCGCCGAAGCGCTGGATGCCCCACGACACGCAGTGGAGGTCCTTCTGCGGCGGCTGCGCGGCCCCCTCGCCCTTGACGCGGAACCGCAGCGTGCCGTAACCCATGCCGGACTGCGGCTTCCACTCCACGCCGGCCACGTCCGTCAGCGGGAACTCCTGCGGCCCGGCCTTCTCCTTCTCCGTGCTCGCGAACCCGGTCCACTCCAGCCGCACCCGCTCGCCGTCGAAGAGCGCGGTGCCGTCGCCCGCCGTGGCCGAGATGGGCACGGAGGGCCCGGCCAGGAGGTAGTCCTCGCAGGCGGCGGTGGGCGTCTGGTAGACGAGCAGAGTGTCGCGGACCTCGTCGGCGAAGTATTCGGCCGCGCCGGCGCGGCTCTTGGGGACGGTCAGCCGGTACGGGTCGGCGGGCGGGCCGAGCAGCCCCGCGACCGCGTCGGAGAGCGGGTCGGCCCCTTTGCGCAGCCGCATCCGCACGTGGCCGCCCTTGCGCGACGGCTCGAACGCCATGCTCGCGATCGCCTCCAGCGGCACCACGATCTCGCCCAGCGTCCTGCGCAGCTCGTGCACGCCCTTGTCGCTTCCGGGGACGATGCGCAGGAACTCGCCGTTGAACGTCCACGAGCCGTCGGCGACGGCGATCTCGGCCATATTCTCAGCCTAGGACACGCGGGACGAGAGGAGCGGGATGGAGATCTTCACGAGCTGGTCGTCCTGGGCGCAGGCGGAAGGCCCCCTGAGCGAGGCGCTCCCGCCGGGGACCACGGAGTCCCTGCGTGACGCGGTGGCGTTCGCCCGCGCGCAGCACGGGGTGCAGCAGCGGCCGACCGGGCGCCCGTACGTGGAGCATCTGCTCGAGGCGCTGGAGGTGGCCGTGGTCGGCGCTGAGCTGACCGACCGGGACGTGCTCGTGGCGATCGTGCTGCACGACGTGCTGGAGGACACGCCGTGCACCGAGGTGGACATCGCGCGCAGGTACGGCGCCGGCGTGGCCGAGCTCGTGCGGTGGGTGACCAAGCCGCGCGGGGTCGCGAAGGTCGACTACCTGAGCACCCTCGTGCAGGCGCCGCTGCACGCGGTGTTCGTGAAGCTGGCCGACCGGGTGAGCAACGTGCAGGAGCTGCAGCGGATGCCGTGGCGGTTCCAGCGGCGCTACTACCTGGAGACCGTGGCCTACATCATGCCGCTGGCCGGCGCCCACCCCTGGTTCGCCCGGTGGTTCGGGGAGTGGCGCACGCGCTGGCATCCCCGCGTGGAGCGGCTCAGCGCGTACTAGCCGCCGATCCTGGCCACGCGGTTGCGCACCCCCTCGAAATGGGCGTGTACGGCGGCCACGGCCGCGCCCCGATCGCCGGCCAGCACGGCCGTGTAGATGTCGCGATGGCGCCTGACCACGTCGCCCGGCGGCTCGTCGGGCGCGCCCAGCTCGTCGCGCAGCTGGTAGTAGACGTCCCAGAACGCCCCCAGGAGCTGGCTCACCAGCGGGTTGCCGAGCGGGCGGTAGAGGAGGTCGTGGAAGAGGCGGTCGGTCTCGGGGGAGACCGGCCCGATCGGCGCCTCGGCCTCCATCCTGGCGATGACGTCGGCGACCGGCGTCAGGTCGGCCTCAGGGCCCAGCTCGATGAGGCGCTCGACGAGGCCGCTCTCCAGGATCTCGCGGATCTCGATCAGGTTGGCCAGGTGGTTCTTGCCGTTCTGCAGCGTGATGCGGCTGTGGAAGGTCAGCTCGTCCACCAGCCCCGCCAGCGACATCCGGCCCACGAACATGCCGAAGCCGTGGCGGATGTCCACGATGCCGACCGCCTGCAGGGCCTTGAGCGCCTCCCTGACCGAGTTGCGGCTGACCCGCAGCTCCTCCATGAGCTCCGACTCGGTCGGCAGGGGGTCCCCGGCCACCAGTCCACGCCGGACGATCAGGTCCTTGACGCCCTCCTGGGCCTCGACGGCACGGCTCGGCCGCGCCGGACGCGGGACTGTGGCCATGGAAATTCCTTTCGCCCTATGTAACATTCCGGAAATCTTCTGTTGACCTCAAGCGGTGGCACCATCTAGCGTCCACGTTACGGCAAAGATAGGACATGGGATGTCCCACGTGCTACGTCCCAGGAGGATTCCGTGAGCTCTGAGTTCAGCCGCCGCGACTTTCTGCGTTACAGCGGGGCTACGGGTGCGGCAGCGTTCGTCGCGGCGACGCTCTCCGCGTGTTCCGGCGGTCCGGCCTCGACCGGATCGGTCGGCGCCGGATCCAACAAGGATCTGATCACCGCCGTCATCGGGTACGGCAACGACCAGAGCTGGGATCCGACGCAGACCGCGTCGGCGTTCGCGATGGCGGGGATCAGCCACATCTACGAGGGCCTGCTCGACACCGACCCGATCACGCGCGAGCCGTACCCGGCCCTGGCCACCGCCCTGCCCACCGACCTGAACGCGACCTCCTGGAAGTTCACGCTCAGGGACGGCGCCAAGTGGCACGACGGCCAGCCGGTCACGGCCGACGACGTGGTCTTCACCTTCGAGCGGATCCTGGGCCCCGACAACGTCCTGACCGGCAACTTCTTCAAGTCCTGGCTCCAGGAGGTGAAGAAGGTCGATGACAGGAACGTCGAGCTGGTCTTCAAGTTCCCCTTCCCCGACGCCGCGCCCAGGCTGACCATCGCCAAGATCATGCCGAAGCACGTGTTCAGCCAGGCGGGCGCGTGGGACAAGGCCAAGAGCGGCATGACGATGGGCTCGGGGCCGTACAAGCAGACCGCGCACAACCCCAAGTCCAACACCGCCTTCGAGGCGTTCGACGGCTACAACGGGCCGCGCCCGGCCACGGCCAAGAAGATGAACTGGCTGACGATCGTGGACGCCGCCGCCCGCGTGGCCAAGATCTCCGGCGGCTCGGCCGAGGCGCAGATCGCCGACAACATCCCGTACGCCAACGTCGAGCAGCTCAAGCAGCAGGGCCTGACGGTCGAGGGCGGCAAGGGCATGAACCACATGTTCCTGATGTTCAACACGGGCGCCAAGCCCTTCGACGACGTACGGGTGCGCCAGGCCCTGCACTACGCGATCGACAAGCAGAAGATGATCGACGTGGCGCTCAAGGGCCACGGCACGGCCTCCAGCTCCTTCCTCAACGAGGGCAACCCCGCCTACAAGCGGGCCTCGGTCGTCTACGACTACGACCCCGAGAAGGCCAAGGCGCTGCTGGCCGAGGCCGGGGTCAAGAACCTCACGATCAACCTCATGGCCGTGAACGTGAGCTGGATCGCGGACTGCCTGCCCACCATCGCCGCCTCCTGGGAGGCCATCGGCATCAAGACCACGCTGGAGCCGCAGGACACGGCCGCGCTGTTCGCCAAGATGGACCAGTTCCAGGACTACCAGGTGGTCGCCGCCGCCTCGAACCCCAACCAGTTCGGCATGGACGCCGACCTGATCCTGCACTACAACTACGTGCCCGGCGGCCTGTGGATGAAGTACAGCCACTGGGACGGCACCGCGGACGCCAAGAAGCTGTTCGCGATGATGGACGAGGCCAGCAAGGAAACCGACAAGGCCAAGAGGACCGAAGTTATCCACAAATATCTGGACTTTGTGGCTGAGCAGGCCATCCTCTACCCCGTCGTCCACAACGAGCTGATGACCGCCTGGGACCCGAAGAAGCTGTCGGGCATCCGCGCCCAGCCCTACCCCGGCATCAACCTGCTGCAGGCCAAGAGGACATGACGCTCGTCGCCAGGATGCTGCTCCGGCGGCTCCTCATGCTGATCCCGCTGCTGCTCGGCGTGGTCGCGTTCGTGTTCATCGTGATGCGCTTCTCCAACAGCAAGCCGGAGTACGCGTACTTCCAGGGCGCGAACCCGACCCCCGAGCAGATCCACCAGTTCCAGCTCGAGAACGGCCTGCTGGACCCGTTGCCCCTGCGCTATGTCCGCTTCGTCGCGGACCTGGCCCAGGGCGACATGGGCACCAGCGTGCTCACCAAGAAGCCGGTGCTGGAGTCCATCTCGACCGCGCTGCCGCTGACGCTGCAGCTCACGTTCCTGGGCCTGGCCGCCGCGGTGGTGCTGTCGCTGGTGTTCGGCGTCACCGCGGCGCTGTACCGCGACCGCTGGCCGGACCAGGTGATCCGCGTGGTGTCGCTGGTCGGGGTGGCGGCGCCGTCGTTCTGGCTGGCGCTGCTGATGATCCAGTACCTGGCCGTCGGCGAGGGCCTGTTCCCGACGGGCGGCTACATCAACCCGGCCGACTCCACGGCGGGCTGGCTGCAGTCGATGACGCTGCCCGCGCTGTCGCTGTCGCTGCCGATCGCGGCCCAGCTCACCCGCATCATCCGCACCTCGATGGTGGAGGAACTGGACCGCGACTACGTGCGCACCGCGATCGGCAGCGGCCTGCCGCCGATCGTGGTCGTCGGCAGGAACGTGCTGCGCAACGCCCTGATCACCCCGCTCACCGTGCTCGGCCTGCGCATCGGCTACCTGATCGGCGGCACCGTCGTCATCGAGACCATCTACGGCCTGCCCGGCATGGGCCAGCTCATGATCAACGCCGTGCGCGACGGCGACCCGGCCGTCGTCCAGGGCGTGGTGCTGACCATCGCGGTCGGATTCATGGTCGTCAACCTGGTCGTGGACGTCCTCTACCTGCTGGTCAACCCCCGCCTCAGGAGCGCCGCATGAGACGTGGACTGACGGAACGGCTCTCCGTGCCGAAGAAGGGGCCGGGCGTGGCCTTGCGCCGCCTCAAGCCCCTGTCGTGGCTGGCGGTCGGCATCGTGGCCGTGGTCGTGCTGGCCGCGCTGCTGGCGCCGTGGATCGCGCCGCACTCGCCGTACTTCCAGGAGGCCACCGGCGGCGGCCCGTCGGCCGTGCACTGGATGGGCCTCGACAGCGCCAACCGCGACATCCTGTCCAGGCTCCTGTACGGGGCCCGCTGGTCGCTGATCATCGGCCTCGGCGCGACCGCGCTCGCTCTGGTGGCCGGGGCGGTCGTCGGCGCGATCGCGGCCACCTCGCGCCGGGCCGTGGACGAGACCATCATGCGCCTGCTCGACGTCGTCATGGCCTTCCCCGGCATCGCGCTGGCGGCCGTGCTGGTGGCGGTGTTCGGCGGCAGCATCCCGGTGCTGGTCATGGCCATGGCCTTCCTCTACATGCCGTCCGTGGCCAGGGTCGTGCGGGCCAACGTGATCGCCCAGTACGGCGAGGACTACGTGGCGGCCGAGCGGATCATCGGGGCGCGCACGCCGTACATCGTCGTCAAGCACGTCGCGATCAACTGCGCCGCGCCCGTGCTGGTCTTCTGCACGGTGATGGTGGCCGACGCGATCGTGTTCGAGGCGTCGCTGTCGTTCATCGGCGCCGGCGTGCGCCCGCCGAACCCCTCCTGGGGCAGCGTCATCGCCGACGGCAAGAACATGGTGCTGCTCGGCGGCTGGTGGGCCACCGTCTTCCCCGGCCTGCTGATCCTGCTGACCGTGCTCGCGCTCAACATCCTCTCGGAGGGCATCTCCGACGCCTGGGCCGCGCCCGCCACCCGCAGGGCCGTCCCGAGGAAGGACGACGCGTTCGAGCGGGCCAGGCCCGGCTCCGGCGAGGTCGTCGAGCTCCCCGGGCTGGCCGAGGCCGCCCGCAGGCTGGCCGAACGCGCCCGCCCGCTCCCGCAGGGGCCACCGATCCTCTCGGTGGAACGGCTGCGGATCGGGTTCGCGGACGGTGTGGACATCGTGGACGGCATCGGCTTCGAGGTGCACCCGGGCGAGGTGCTCGGCCTGGTCGGCGAGTCGGGCTGCGGCAAGTCGCTGACCGCGCTGACCATCATGGGCCTGCAGCCGCGCAACGCCCGCGTCAGCGGGCACGTCCGCTTCGACCAGCGCGAACTGCTCGCGGAGTCGCGCCGCGCCCGTCGCCGCCTGCTCGGCCACGAGATGGCGATGATCTACCAGGACGCCCTCTCGTCCCTGAACCCGGCCATGACCATCAAGGCCCAGATCAAGCAGCTCACCCGCCGCGGCGGCCGGCGCACCCCCACCGAACTGCTCGAACTCGTCGGCCTCGACGCCCGCCGCACCCTGTCCGCCTACCCGCACGAGCTGTCGGGCGGCCAGCGGCAGCGGGTGCTGATCGCGATGGCGCTGTCGCGCGACCCGAAGCTGATCGTCGCCGACGAGCCCACCACCGCGCTCGACGTGACCGTCCAGGCGCAGGTCATCGAGCTGCTGCTGAAGCTGCGCGAGGAGCTGGGGTTCGCGCTGATTCTCGTCTCGCACGACCTCGCGCTGGTCGCCGACGTCACCGACCGCGTGGTCGTCATGTACGGCGGCCAGATCGTCGAGACCGGCGTCACGGCGACCCTGGTCGGCGCGCCCGCCCACCACTACGCCCGCGGCCTGCTGGGCTCGGTGCTGTCGCTGGAGTCGGGCGCCGAGCGGCTCACGCAGATCCCCGGCGTGGTGCCCGCCCCGGCCGACTTCCCGCCCGGCTGCCGGTTCGCCGACCGGTGCCCCATGGCCACGGACGTGTGCCGTACCGAGGCTCCGGTGCTGACGGGGGACACCACGCACGCGGTGGCCTGCCATCATCCGGCGCTCGTAGGAAGTGAGCAGCATGCTTGAGCTGAAGGACGTGCACGTCGTGCACAAGGCCCGCTCGGGCGGCCTGTTCTCGCGCGACCGCGTCCACGCGCTGACCGCGGCGGACCTCACGGTGAGCGCCGGCGAGACGGTCGGGGTCGTGGGGGAGTCGGGCTGCGGCAAGTCCACGCTGGCCAGAGTGCTGGTCGGCCTGCAACAGCCCACCCAGGGCAGCGTGACCTTCCGCGGCAAGGACCTGTGGGCGCTGAAGGAGGGCGAGCGGCGCGCGCTGATCGGCTCCAGCGTCGGGATGATCTTCCAGGACCCGTCCACGGCGCTCAACCGGCGCCTGCCCGTCAGGCAGGTGCTGCGCGACCCGCTCAACGTGCACCGCCGCGGCACCCCCGCCCAGCGCGACGCCCGCGTACGCGAACTGCTCGACCTGGTGGGCCTGCCCGCCAGCGCCGCCGACGCGCTGCCCAGCCAGCTCTCCGGCGGGCAGCGCCAGCGCGTGGCCGTGGCCAGGGCGCTCGCGCTCGAACCCGACCTGGTCGTGGCCGACGAGCCCACCAGCGCGCTCGACGTGTCGGTCCGCGCGCAGATCCTCAACCTGCTGCTCGACCTGAAGGAACGGCTCGGGCTCGCGCTGGTGTTCGTCTCGCACGACATCCAGACGGTACGCAGGATGAGCGACCGCGTGGTCACCATGTACCTCGGCAGGATCGTCGAGCAGGCGCCCGCGCGGGCCGTGCCGATGGGCGCCCGCCACCCGTACACGCGGGCCCTGTTCTCCGCGACCCCGGGCCTGATCTCGCCGATCAACCCGATCCCGCTCGTGGGCGTGGTGCCCTCCGCCACCAGACCGCCGAGCGGCTGCCCGTTCCGCACCCGGTGCTGGCGGGCAGACCACCTTTGTGCGGAGGACTGGCCGGCGGCGCAGACCGAAGGCGACCACCTCCGTGCGGAGGACCGGTCCGCGGCGCAGACCGAAGGCGACCACCTCTTCCATTGCCACCACCCGGTGGCGGCGGGAGCAACTGATGTAGAGCTGATCCAGGAGCGCGCATGACTTTGACCGGCGTCATTCCCCCGGTTTGCACCCCGTTGACCCCTGACTACGAGGTGGACGCCGCCTCGCTGGTCCGGTTGGTCGACCACCTGCTGGCAGGGGGCGTGGACGCGCTGTTCGTGCTGGGGTCGTCGTCGGAGGTGGCGTACCTGACGGACGCGCAGCGCCGGGTGGTGCTGGACACCGTGGTCGGCCACGTGGGCGGGCAGGTGCCGGTGCTTGCCGGGGTGATCGACATGACGACGCCACGCGTGCTCGAACACGTGCGGGTCGCGGCCGAGGCGGGAGTGTCGGGGCTGGTGGCGACCGCGCCGTTCTACACGCGTACCCATCCGGACGAGATCCGCACCCACTTCCGGACCATCGCCGCGCGGGGCGGGCTGCCGGTCTACGCGTACGACCTGCCGGTTTCCGTGCACACGAAGCTGAGCGCCGAACTCCTGCTCGGCCTGGCCGCCGAGGGCGCGCTGGCCGGAGTGAAGGACTCCAGCGGCGACGACGGCGGCCTGCGCCAGGTCATCCTGGGCCGCGAGGCCCCCTTCCGCGTGCTCACGGGGTCCGAGGTGACCGTGGACTCGGCGCTGTGGATGGGCGCGGACGGCGTGGTGCCCGGGCTGGGCAACGTGGACCCGCAGGGATACGTCGAGCTCTACCAATGTGCCGCCCGGGGCGACTGGCAGGCGGCAAGAGCGGAGCAGGAGCGCCTGGTCAGGCTGTTCGAGATAGTCCGTGTAGGCGGCTCACGCATGGGCGGCAGCTCGTCGGGCCTCGGGGCCTTCAAAGCCGCGCTTCACCTACGCGGTGTCATCGACTGCCCGATCACCGCGCTCCCGCAGGTTCCGCTCAATGACGACGAGGTAGGCCGGATCGGCAAGCTCCTGGCTGCCGCCGGGCTGCTCTGAACTATGCCGTACCGGCCAGCTGGGCCACGTCGTCCGCGCCGTCCTCGATCAACTTCGAGGCCAGGTTGGACAGGGCCCGCCCAGCGGCCAGCTCGTCCCCGATCCCGGGCACCGGGCGGTCGGTGGGATTGCGTCGGGCGTGCGCCACGCTCTCGTGACGTTTTCCGTCCGCGGTGAACAGCACCGCCGTGGCCGTGGTCACGGCGTCCTCGTCGTCCTCACTGATCCAGATCTGTATGTTCCACTGTTTGTACTCCATGGGAAGACACCTCCCTACCTTCGAGGGTCTCTCTTACGAGCCCAAAGGTAAAGGTCAGGCCCCCGGAACGGCCCTGGTGTCACCCCGGCGGGGCCTACGCCGGGGTGATGGTTTCCCGCCCGGGTGCCCTCCCGGCCGGCTGCTCTGCTCGTCCTGGTGGCCGCGCCGCCCGCCGTGGCGTTGCCGTATGGCTAATAGATTGACGCAATGATTGCGTCAATCTATTATGGAAGCATGCTGTATGCCACGCCGTCTCTCGCCGCGGAAGACGGCCGGGTCCTCGAGGAGATCGAGGCGGCCCGACGTGCGTTGCATCATCAGGTTCGCGCCACACCCGCCAAGTGGACCGCTGGGCTCCGGAAGTTTCTGACCGCCGACGCAGTTGCCGCCTCCAACTCCATCGAAGGCTTCAAGGTCTCCACCATCGACGTGGAAGACCTGATGGAGGGTGAGAGGGACGTGGATGTCTCGGAAGAGAACCGCGAAGAGACCCTCGCCTACCAGCGAATGATGACCTACATCCAGACTCTCCACGACGTCGAGGACTTTTGCTACAGCGCGGGCTTCCTCAACGCGCTCCACTGGATGCTCCAGGGCCATCGCCACACCATGCGCAAACCCGCCGGGCAGTGGCGCAAGGGTCCCGTCTACGTCACCGACGTCCGTGATCCGAGCATCGCCGCCTACACGGCTCCTGAGGCGCTGGACGTACCCAGCCTGATGCGCGAGTTCTGCGACTGGCTCAACACCGACAACGGCGATCACCCGCTCATCAGAGCAGCCATGGCGCACCTGCACCTGGTCTCGATCCACCCCTGGGCCGACGGCAACGGACGGATGTCACGCTCACTGCAGACCCTGATCATCGCCAGGGACGGGGTGCTCGCGCCGGAGTTCTCCTCCATCGAGGCATGGCTGGGCAGGCCGGGCAACACCTGGGAGTACTACGCTGTGCTCGCCCGGCGCGGCGCGACCTATCGTCCGGACCAGGACGTTTCCGACTGGATCCGTTTCAACCTCACCGCCTACCACCAGCAGGGACAAACGGTAAAAGCGCGCCTTGAGCGCTCGAATCGGGTTTGGGTGCTGTTGGAGGAGTTCGCCCGGCAACGGCGGCTCGACGAACGCGTGGTGACCGCGCTGCACGATGCTGCGATATCCGGACGCGTCCGCCGCACTCGCTACGAGAGCGCCGAAGGCCTCAGCGTTCAACAAGCCCAACGCGACCTACGCGACCTGGCCACCGCCCAACTGCTCACCCCGGTCGGTAAGACCCGTACCCGCTTCTACACCACCGGGCCGGCCTTCCCCGAGGAGGTGCTGGAGGTCGCCCGGACCCCGTCACCCCTGGTGGACCCGTACGGTCCCTAGACCGCGGCTCAGTGCGCCAGGCCTTCCGCGCCTGGGGGCAAGCGTAATTCCCTGGGGTTCGTAGGCGATCGAGAAGACGCTCTTCGCATCGGCTCTCGTGACTCGGCCGACAAGGTCGCACTCCTGGCATGCGGGCTGACGACTCACCAAGACTTGATCGCCTGACGAATCGGCGAAGCGGCTTTGAGCGGGGGTTTGGGGGGGCCGCACCCCCGATCTCACAGCCTGAGCTCCAATGCGCGAAGCGCTGTCCGGCGAAGACCATGCCGTTCCCCCCGGTGCACGCCCGTGTCAGGGTTTGGAAGGACCGTCGGAGACCGTGATTTCGTGTTTGTCGCCCGGCGCCAGGAACTCCAGCAGCCTCCGTGCCTCCTCCTCGACCTCCTCCAGGACCGGGATCGGCATCCACCGGTGGATGGTGAGCGTGGAGGTGCCCTTGGCGCGGGCCACCGTCCAGTCCCCGGCGGTGAAGCCGTCCACCAGGATGACGCGCGGCACCACGTTCGTGCCCATGAAGCCCTGGAGGGCGGTCGCTCCCGTGTCGGAGATGGCCCGGGAGCGGTCGGCGTACGACAGGAACAGGTTGTCGAAGTCGTACATCAGCCGCACCGGCGCCGGGGTGTCCTCGCCGGGCCGTACGGCGTCGGGCAGGTCGTACAGGGTCCGGCCGGCCTCGTCCCTGAAGCGGACCAGGTCGAGCGAGTCCACCACCTCGCCCAGCCGCGTCAGCCCGGACCACGTCTGCACGTCCATCACTGACGCCGGCCCGAACGCGGCGAGATAGCGCCGCACCAGCTCGGCCGGCGTCATCGCCGGCACCTCGAAGCCCAGCCAGGACTCGGCGCTCGTGTGCGCGATGGGGCCGCTCTTGCCCCACACGCCCCGAGGCGGCACCTGTACGAGCGGCACCAGCCACCGCACGCCCTGGCCGAGCGCGTGCGGATCGTTCGCCGGCCACCGCTCGGCCAGTTTCCGGCCCAGCTCGGCGAACGTCATGGGCCGCTCCTCCAGCAGCTCCCGCCCGACCGCGGCCAGCTCGTCCAGGTCGACCCCTTGCCACCGCTTGCCGAACGTCGACGTGGTCATGCGCCCGATGGCGGGCTGCAGCAGCGGCCGGATGGCCAGGCAGTCGCGGGCGGAGACGAGATGGATCGTGCCGCGCTGCAGCGCGATGCGTACGAGCTCGCGCGAGAGCAGCAGGTCGGCGGCGTCGGCGGGTTTGAAGCCCTCCACCCGGTTCCACAGGCCGGTGTACCAGGTGTGCGGGGTCTGCGCCTGGAGCCCGCCGAGGCGCTCCACGACCTCGACCACGGAGTTGTCGGTGCGGCGCAGCAGGTGCTGGCGGTCGAGCGTGGCCCGGTTGAGCGCCCTGCGGCTGATGAGGGGGTCCATGGGTCAAAGGTAGGGGTTGATGAGGTCTGTTCCGGTCCTCAATGGCAATTGATCGAACGAAACTAAAACGATCATTTCGAAAGGCGTAGGATCGAGGCATGTCCGTCGAGCAGCGCCACAGGCTCATCCTCCGTCAGGTCCGCGACCGCGGCTCGGCCCGGGTGGCCGAGCTGGCCGAGGCGCTGGGCGTCTCCGCCGTCACCCTGCGCAGGGACGTCGAGCACCTGGCCGCCCAGGGCCTGCTCACCAGGGTGCACGGCGGCGTCACGCTGCCCGCCGCGGCCCCCGCCCCGCGGGCCGGCGGGCTGACCATCGGCATGCTGGTCCCGACCGCGCACTACTACTACCCGGCCGTGATCAAGGGCGCCCAGGAGCAGGCGGCCAGGGCGGGGGCGCGGCTCGTGCTCGGCATCTCCCGGTACGAGGACGCCGAGGACCGCGCCCAGGTGCGCCAGCTCGTCAAGGGCGGCGCGGAGGGCCTGCTGCTCACCCCGAGCAGGCAGCCCGACGGCTCCCACGTGGAGTGGCTGGCCGGGCTGAGCGTCCCGGCCGTGCTCGTGGAGCGCCGGGCCGAGCCGGCGGGCCCGGCCGCCACGCTCGACGCGGTCGCCTCCGACCACGCCCATGGCGCCTACCTCGCCGTACGCCACCTGGCCGAGCTGGGCCACCGCGGGCTCGCGCTCGTCGCCTTCCCCAGCCCGACCACGCCGGGGATCCGGGCGGGCCTGCTGGCGGGCGCCTCGGCGCTGGGCCTGGACACCCCCGCGGAGATCGTCATCGACCGCGACCGCACCGACGAGCTCGTGGCGGGCGTGCTGCGCCTGGTGCGCGACCGGGGCGTGACGGGCCTGCTCGTGCACAACGACGAGGACGCGCTCACGCTGGTCAGGCACCTGGTCGCGGCGGGTGTGGACATCCCGGGCGAGGTGTCGCTGGTCGCCTACGACGACGAGGTGGCCGCGTTCTGCTCGCCTTCGCTCACCGCCGTGGCGCCGCCCAAGGAGGAGGTCGGGCGCTGCGCGGTGGACCTGCTGATCGCCCGACTCACCGCGGGCGCCGCCCCGGTCGGCCGCCACGTGGCGCTGCTGCCCGAGCTCAGGCCCCGGGAGTCGTCCGCACCCCCTTCGTTATGATCGATTCGATCGTATTGATTGCGGGGGGAGCGATATGAGCGAATCACGGCCGAAGACGCTGCTGGCCATGGGTCGGCCGGTGGCGGCCCGGCTCTTCACCGGCGAGGTGCGCGACCGCCTGGTCGGCATCGCCGACGTGGACCCCGGCCTGGTGGCCGAGGACTTCGCCGATCCGGCCGTGGCCGAGGCGCTGGCCGGTGCGGAGGTGCTCTACACGAGCTGGTGGTGCCCGCCCGTCACCGGGGACGTGCTGGCCAGGGCGCCCAGGCTGCGCGCGATCGTGCACGCCGCCGGCACCGTGAAGCACCACGTCACCGAGGCGTGCTGGGAGCGCGGCATCGTCGTGTCGTCCGCCGCGGCGGCCAACGCCGAGCCGGTGGCCGAGTTCACGCTGGCCTCGATCCTGTTCGCCAACAAGCGCGTGCTCGACATCGCCGCGCTCTACCGCGAGCAACGGGCGCGGATCGACGCGGACAGTCGCTTCCCCGGGTTCGGCAACTACCGGCGCACGGTCGGCATCGTCGGGGCCTCCAGGATCGGCCGCCGGGTGATCGAGCTGCTGCGGCCGTTCGAGCTCGACGTGCTCGTGGCGGACCCGTACCTGACGGAGGACCTGGGCGTGCCGCACGTCGGGCTGGACGAGCTGATCGAGCGGTGCGACGTGGTCAGCCTGCACGCGCCCTCGCTCCCGGAGACCAGGCACCTCATCGACGCGGCCCGCCTCGCCCGCATGCGCGACGGCGCCACGCTGATCAACACGGCCAGGGGCGCGCTCGTCGACCAGGACGCGCTCGTCGCCGAGCTGGCGAGTGGACGGCTGTACGCGGTGATCGACGTGACCGAGCCCGACCCGCTGCCCGCCGACTCGCCCCTCTTCGACCTCCCGAACGTCCTGCTCACCCCGCACATCGCCGGGTCGCTCGGCGGCGAGCTGTCCCGTCTGGCCCACCAGGCGCTCGACGAGCTGTCCAGATACGCCCAGGGCCTGCCCTTCCGGTACGGCGTCGAAGCGGGGTCGCTGGCGATAAGCGCGTGATGCCCGTACTGCCGGGGTCCGATGGCGCGGGCAGCGGGTCGGCCCTACGCTGCTCTGCATGCACAAACGGGTGATCGACGGCCGTTTCGAGCTCAACGAGCGGCTCGGCGGCGGGGGCATGGGCCTGGTGTGGCGGGCCTGGGACGTGGCCCTGCACCGCGAGGTCGCGCTCAAGGAGGTACGCCCGCCCGACCCCTCCATGGACGAGCACGACCCGGCGGGCGCCCGCGAGCTGCGGGCCAGGGTGCTGCGCGAGGCCCGCGCCCTGGCCCGGCTGAACCACCCGCACGTGGCCACCATCCACCACATCGTCGACCCCGGCGAGCAGGGCTACCCGTGGATCGTCATGGAGCTGGTCACGGGCGGCTCCCTCCAGGACCGCATCCAGCGCGGGCCCATGTCGCCGCAGGAGGTGGCGCGCCTGGGCAGGGAGGTCCTGTCCGCGCTGCGGGCCGCGCACGCCGTCGGCATCCAGCACCGCGACGTCAAACCGGCCAACGTCCTGTTACGCGAGGACGGCCGGTCGGTGCTCACCGACTTCGGCATCGCGGCGGTACGCGAGTCCACGAGCCTGACGGCCACCGGGTCGTTCATCGGATCGCCCGAGTACATGGCGCCCGAGCGCATCAACGGCGTCGAGGGCGACCCGGCCTCCGACTTCTGGTCGCTCGGCATGATGCTGTACGTGGCGGTGGAGGGGCGGCACCCGCTGCGCAGGAGCACCACGCTGGCGACCCTGGCCGCGGTGCTCAACCAGGAGGTGCCGCCGCCGGAGCGCGCCGGGGCGCTCACCCCCGTGCTGAGCGCGCTGCTCAGGCGCGACCCGGCGGGCCGCCCCGACGCCGAGACCCTCGACCGCATGCTGGCCTCGGCCGCCGACCCCGGCGCGGCACCGCCCCCGATGCCCCCCACCCCTGCCCCGGCGATGCCGGGCCCGCACGCCCAGGGCCCCGCCCCGGCGGGCCCCGCGATGGGCCCCGGAATGGGTCACGCGACGGGTCCTGGGATGGGTCACGCGACGGGTCCTGGGATGGGTCACGCGACGGGCCCCGGGACGCCCGGGCCGCACGCCGCCCACACGGTGCCGCCCATGGCCGGTCGCCCAGGGCCGCCGATGGGCGGGCAGACCATGCCGCCCGGGTACGGGCACGCGCCGCAGCAGCCCCCGTGGGGTCCGGCGCCGATCCCGAAGGCGACCACCGTGCACGGCCGCCGCCGCGGCGGCGGGGGCCTCACCGTGGGCATCGTGACGTCGGCCGTCGCGGTCACGGTGGCAGGCGTACTGGTGTGGCAGCTGATCCCCTCCGCGTCGAGGAGCACTACGAGGAAGGACCCGTCGGGGGGGGGGGGGGGGGGGGGGGGGGGGGGGGGGGGGGGGGGGCGCCCCCCGCCGCCGCCGCCCCCCCCCCCCCCCCCCCCCCTCCGCGTCGTGGCCCACACCGCGGAAGCACCCGTCGGTGCGAACCCCCTCGGAGGACTCCTCCGAGGTGGAGCGCACCGATCCCGAGTCCCCGCGCGACAGCACGCCCGCCACACCCGGCAACCTGCACACCCCTGCGGGAATGCGGGCCCTGATCACCAAGATCAAGAACGAGCTCGGCGGCACCAAGGTCGTCAGGATGACGGTGTACCCCACGTACGCCTCGATCGAGGCACCGACCAAGGCCAACAAGGCCGTCTACGACACCTACTTCTACCGCGACGGCGAGATCACCCGCTCGAGCGCCGGCGGCAAGATGAGCGGCAAGCCTTTCGTGGACCTGCAGAAGTACAACTGGGATGCCCTCCCTGCCCTGTTCAAAAAGGCGAACAAGGACCTCGGCGTCGCCAAGCCGACCTCGCGGTACCTGATCGTGGACCCCGACTACGCGTTCGCCACCCCGCGCCAGGTGCTGCTCGTCTACGCGTCCGACGAGTACAGCTCGGGCTACCTGGTCGCCAACCTCCAGGGCAAGGTGGTCAAGACCTACGCGAGCGACTAGCAGATCTTCTGGTATCCGCTCTCCGGGATCAGCCGGGTCCACTCCGCCTTGCTCAGCGACCCGCCCGCCCTGGCGCACACCGCCTGCGCCGCCAGCCCGGGATCGACCGGGCTCTCGCGTACGGTGCCGTCCGGCCCGACGCCGCGCAGCCGCTTGCCGTCCTGGGTGAAGGCCGGTCCGGCGGCCCACGAGCCCGCCTGGCCGACCTCCCGCATCGTGCCCGCGTCCCAGAGCGAGGTACGGGCGGCGTCGATGGCCAGCAGGTCGCCGCCGGGGGAGAAGCGGAGCTCGTCCACCGGGGCCGTCCCCGTCTGGATGGTGCCCCGCGCCTTCCCCTTGCGCAGGTCCCAGAGGAGCACGTGCCCGCCCTCCAGCCCGAACGCCAGCGTGCGCCCGTCGGGCGAGAAGGCGAGCGCGGTCGGCGCCGGCGGGTCCTCGCCGGCGTCGGCGGACCGGTCGAGGACCAGCGGGGTGATCGCGCCGGTGCGCAGATCGAGGAGCTTGGCGCCGGCGGCCAGCGTCGAGCCGTCGGGGCTGAAGGCCATCGCCAGGTCGCCCGCGCCCTCGTACGCCTTGATGCGCCGCCCCTTGCGCACGTCCCACGTCTCCAGGGTCCTGCCCCGCGCGGTGGCCAGCGTGTCGCCGGCGGGGGAGAGGGCCACGGCGAGCACGTCGCCGCCCGCGTCGATGGCGGCGACCCGGCGGCTGCTGGTCACCTCCCACACGGTCACGGGGTCGCCCGCGACGGCGAGCAGCCGGCCGTCGGCGTCGAAGGCCAGGTCGCCGGCGGCGGCGATGCGGCCGAGCTGCTTGCGCTCCACGGTGTCGGTGAGCTCGATGGAGTCGCCGACCTCCTTGGCGGCGACCCGCCCGTTGCCGGAGAAGGCGGCGGAGGGGGCGTCCTCGGACGGCACGGGCAGCCCCGAGACGTCGAGCGAGACCACGGAGCCGGTGCCGCTCAGGTAGCGCAGCGAGCGGCCGTCGGCGGAGAAGGCCAGGCCGCGCTCGGGGTTTCGGAGGGGGTAGGCGCCCGCGAGGCGGCGTTCTGCGACGTTCCAGACCCGGACCTCGCCGTCGCCCGGCAGCGCGAGCAGGCGTCCGTCGGGGCTGAAGGCGGGCGGGTCGGCCGAGGTGTGCCCCAGGGCGTCGGCCCCGACCACCTCGATGCCGCGCACGGATTCCCGGGCCATGCGCCCCTCCGCCCGGAACATCTCGGGTGTTCCGGACGCCGTGGGGTTCGGCGTGGTCGCCCGCTTGGGGATGACCGGGCTCGGGGGTCTGGCCGCCACGAGCGTGATCCCGTCGCGTCCGGCCACGGCCAGCGTCGCCCCGTCGGGGCTGAACGCCAGGGCGGGCGCCGCCGCGTCCGCGCCGGTGGGCGGCTGGACCGAGACGGTGCCGGTCTTGGTCCGCCCTGCCAGCTCCCACAGATCGACCCGCCCGCTCAGGCTGGAGAAGGCGGCCCTAGTCCCGTCGGCGGAGAGCGCCACCTGGCGGTCGGCGACGTCGAACAGCAGCCGCCCGCCCCGGTAGACCCTGGTCCTGTTGCCCTGGCCGATCGCGTAGGTGACCGGCTCTAAGGGCGCGCGCCCCGTGGACACCTCGAACGGCCGGCCGTCGGCCGCCTCCGCGAACCTCCCGTCGTCGCTCAGCACGCTCCCCGCCGGCAGCGAGTACGAGCCGAGCCGCTGCCCGCCGGCCAGGTCCCAGACGGCGACCGTACCCGTGCCCCACTTGACCAGTTGGTCGCCGCGCAGCACGTAACGCGCCCGCAGGTCGGCGGCGGGGTCGGTGAACACCCCCAGCTCCGGCTGCACCAGCGAGGCCTGCAGCGCCGCCCGCGCCTCGAACACCGGCGACAGCTTCCAGGCCGCCACGCTCAGCCGCATCGCCGTACGCGGATCGGACGACCGCAGCGCCTCCGCCCTGGCGGCCACGGCCCGCGCGTTGGCCTCGACGAGCTGCCCGCGCAGCTGGTTCTGCCCGTGCACGGACACCACGGACAGCGTCACGGCGATGGCCAGCACGGCGGCCAGCGCCGCCAGCGCGGGTGTGAGCAGCCTCCTGCGCTGCTTGGACAGGGTCACGCTGTCGTTGACGAAGTCGCGTTCGAGCTGGTTGAGGCGTAGATGGCGGCGCTTGGTCGCGGCCCAGGCGAGCGCCGTGTCGAGCGCCTGGCCGCGGAAGAGGTGGCTCCTGCCGCGCCGGTGCTCCGACCAGTTCCTGGCGGCGTCGCGGATCTCCCGGTGCACGTGCATGCTCTCGCGCTCGTCCTCTACCCAGGCGCGCAGCCGGGGCCAGGCCCGGTAGAGGGCCGCGCTGGCCGGGGCCACCCGCTGGTCGCTGACCGCGACGAGCTTGCCCACGGGCGTCTCGGTCGGGGCCACGCGGACGCTGCGGCGTACCAGGAGACCCGCCTCCATGAGCGGGCCGAGCACGTCGCCCTCGTCGTGCGGGCTGTCGCCGTCGAGCAGGCGCAGCAGCAGCCCCGGCACCTCCGCCTGCTGCCGCGGCGTGAGCGCGAGGTAGACCTCCTCGGCCACCTCGCCCAGCGAGCGCGGCCCGGCGTGCCCCTCGGGCGGCCGCACGTCGGCCGGGCTCTCGACCCACAGCTCCGGCGCGGCGGGCCGGTCGGCGGGATCCTTGGCCAGGGCGCGCCCGACCAGCTCGCGCAGCGGCTCCGGCAGCACGCCGAGGTCGGGGTCGACGGTCAGCAGCCGGTGCATGACCCCGCCCAGGCTCGTCCCGCTGAACGGATCGTCCCCGGTGGCCGCGAACAGCACCACGGCGCCCCACGCGAACACGTCGGCCGCCGTCCCCGAGTCGCGCCCGGTCAGGACCTCGGGAGCCGTGTACGTGTACGTGCCGCCGGCCGGCACGCCCAGCTCGATCACCTTGGGCCCGTCGGCGGCCAGCAGCACGCTCTCCGGATTGAGCCCCCGGTGCGTCAGACCCGCCTCGTGCAGCGCGCTCAGCGCCGACGCCAGCGCGCCGGCCAGCGCGACCAGCTCGTCGCCCGCGTAGGGCCCGTGCAGCTCGACCGCGCGCCGCAGGTCAGGTCCGTCCACGTATTCGCTCACCACGTACGGCACGCCCTCGTCGTCGCCGACGGCGACCACCTCCGCCAGATGGGGGCAGGTGACCCGCTCGAACCGGCGACCGACCTGGCCACGCGGCACCGTCACCGCGAAGCGGCGGCCCTCGTCGTCGTAGGCGTCGTAAACCACGCCGCGCCCGCCCGCGCCGAGTCTGGCCGCCGGCCAGAAGCCGCCGAGCCTCTCGGGGTCACCGGGCACCAAGCGCATCGTCACTGATGCTTAGATGCACGCCACTGCCCAATGGTTGTCCCAAAGACGCCACAGGTCCCCCGCGCGCCTCGGGGGACCCATGCGTCATGATCATTATGCCAGGCTTCCGGATCTTGCCGGCCATTCGTGCCGGAGCACCGACATGAGCACCGCGTCGTGCCATTCGCCGTCCCACAGCAGAGCGTCGCGTTCGACGCCCTCCTCGACGAAGCCGACCTTCTTGTAGACGTGCCGCGCCCGCTCGTTGAAGGCGTAGACGCCCAGCCTAATGCGGTGCAGCGGCGTCGTGGCGAAGGCGTGGTCGAGGACCAGCTCGATGGCCTCGGTGCCGTAGCCCTTGCCGAAGGCGCGCTCGCCGATGAGGGCTATGCGGAGGTTGCAGGCGAGGTTGTGCTGGTCGAGCTCGTTGAGCACGATCTCGCCGACGTATTCGCCGGCGGCCATGATGGCCAGGTCGAGCCGGTCGGCGTGGTCCTTCCTGGTGGCGTACCACTGGTGGGCGGCTCCGCGGTCGATCTCGCCGTGCGAGCCCGTCAGGCGGCCCACCTCGGGGTCGGAGACCAGCTCGAAGAGGCCGTCGACATGCTCCGGGCCGACCGGGCAGAGGGTCACGCGGTCACCCGTCAGGGTGGGCTTCTCGGCGAACATCCCCTTTGGCTATCAGTGCCGATCGCCTTCGGGCAAACCCATTTCCCGCAGCGTCGCGTCCCGCACCTGCTCGGGGGTCAGCTCGCCGACGTCGCACCTCAGGTCCGCGACCTCCCGGAAGAACGGCTCGCGGCGGGCCCGCATGACGGCGGGGCCGTAGTCGGGGCGGTGGCTGCTCGACTTCATCCGCTGGGCCAGCACCTCGTCGGCGGCGTCCACCCAGACCACGAACGCCTTGGCCAGCGCCGCGCGCACCTCGGGGAACTCGACCGTGCTGGCCGCCGCCGCGATGACCTCCGGCTCGCCGGCCAACTGGTGCAGCACGTGGTCGGCCTCGTACCGGTGCAGTGCGTCCGCTCCCTCGCGTTCGGCGATCTGCGCGGCGGTGCCGCCGTAGCGCCCCTGAAGGAACGGATCGCTGTCGCTGAACGGCAGCCCGAGCGCCTGCGCGATCAACCGGCCGGCGCTCGACTTGCCTGAGCCCATGAGCCCGACCAGTACGACTGGTTTGTTTTTCGACATGTGGATAGAGGTTCCTTCGTGTCAAGGAGGTAAATCTGATGACCATCGCCGGAAGCATCATCCTCATCATGCTCGGCGCGATCCTCACCTGGGCCGTCGAGTTCGACCTCGCCGGTCTCGACATCAACGTAGTGGGGGTCATCCTCATGCTCGGCGGCCTCGTCGGACTCCTGTTCGGCATCTACAGGATCAGCGTCACCCGTAGAGCGGTCGGACCCATCGACGAGCCGGTTCACCGTCACGAGGTCTACGAGGAGCCTGAAGCCCGCAGGACCACCGTGTACGAGGAACGCCGCCGCTACGACGAACCACCGCTGTAGGAGGTGAATCGACATGCCAGCTGTTGAAGAGCTGCCGTCGACCATCAAGCGTTCGCCGAAGAGAGCGCAGAACACGTGGATCAAGGCGCACGACAACGCCGTGAAGGAGTACGGCGAGGGCCGGCGCGCCCACATGACCGCGTTCGCCGCGCTGAAGCGATCCTTCGAGAAGGTCGGCGACCACTGGGAGCCCAAGAAGGGCCCCTCCGACAAGGCGACGATGACCCGGACCGGGAAGGCGACCACGACCCGGACCGGTGGCAAGGCCACGATGGCCCGGACCGCCAAGGCCGCCACCCGGACCGCCAAGGCCGCGATGACCCGGACGGCCAAGACGGCCGAGGGCGTCGTCGAGGGCGTCAACCTCAACGCCACCAGGGAGTACCTGCAGAAGATGGCCGCCAAGCTCGACGTGCGCGGCCGATCGAAGATGACCAAGCAGGAGCTGGTGAACGCCATCAGGAGGGCCAACAGGAGGCTGACGGCGAAGGCCCGTTGACGGGGGCTTCCCGCTCAGGGGGCCACGCCAAAAGGGAGGGCCGGGGGCAGGTCGCCCCTCGGCCCTCACTCATGTCCGGCATATCCATCACAGGAGCCGCTTGACCGCCTCGGCGATCGCTTGGCGGTCGATGCCGGCGTCGGCCAGTTGCTCCTCGGGCGTCGCGGAGCCGGGCAGGCCCGTCACGGCCAGCTTCACCACCCGCGGTCCCAGCTCGCTGACCGCGTCCAGCACCGCGTCGCCGAGCCCGCCCTCCAGCCGGTGGTCCTCCACCGTGATCAGGTTGCCCGTGGTGGTGGCCGCCTCGACCAGCGCGGCCGTGTCGACCGGCTTGACCGAGTACAGGTCGATCACCCCCACCGGGATCCCGGCCCCGCTCAGCTCGTCGGCCGCCGCCAGCGCCTCGTGCACGGTCACCCCTGCGGCCACGATGGTGGCCCGGTCGTTGGGCGAGTGCCGCAGCACCCGCGACCCGCCCACGGGGAAGCGCTCGCCCGGCGGGTAGATGACCGGCGTCTCCCCGCGCGTGGTGCGCAGGTAGGAGACGCCTTCGACGTCCGCCAGCTCGGCCGTCAGCGCCGCCGCCTGGTTGGCGTCGCACGGGTAGAGCACGGTGCTGCCGTAGACCGCCCGCAGCATCGCCAGGTCCTCCAGGCCCATCTGGGAGGGCCCGTCCTCGCCGATCGCCACCCCCGCGTGCGACCCCACGAGCCGGATCGAGGCCCTGCTCACGCCGGCCATCCTGATGAAGTCGTACGCCCTGGTCAGGAACGCCGCGAACGTGACCGCGTACGGCTTCCACCCGCGCACCTGCAGGCCGATGGCGGCGGCCACGAGCTGCTGCTCGGCGATGTACATCTCGAAGAACCGCTCGGGGAACTCCTTCCCGAACGCCTCCGTCCTGGTCGAGTCCGCCACCTCGCCGTCCAGCGCCAGGACGTCCCCGCGGGCCGCGCCGAGCGCCGCCAGCGCCTCCCCGAACGCCGTCCGCGTGGCCGCCTTGTCGCCCACCTTGTACGCGGGCAGGCTCATCGGCCTGGTCTCGAACCGGTACGGCGCCGCCGGGGCCTCGGGCTTGTGCACCTCGACCCGCAGGTCCCGCCGGCCGCCCAACTCCTCGACGGCCTTGTCCGGGTCCTTGAGCGGCTTGCCGTGGGCCCCTTCGCGGTTCTCGACCTCCAGGGCTCCCTCGCCCTTGCGCGTCTTGGCCAGGATCACCGTCGGCCGCCTGCGCGTGTTGCGGGCGTCGCTGAGCGCGTAGTCGATCTGACCGGGATCGTGCCCGTCGATCTCGATCGTGTGCCACCCGAACGCCCCGAACCTGCGCGCGTAGGCCCCCGTGTCCCATCCGTGCCGGGTGGGCCCGCGCTGGCCGAGGCGGTTCACGTCCACGATCGCGGTCAGGTTGGCCAGCCCCTCGCAGCCCGCGTGCTCGGCCGCCTCCCAGATGGATCCCTCGGCGAGCTCGCTGTCCCCGCAGAGCACCCACACCCGATACGGCATCCGCTCCAGCCGCCCGGCCATGGCCACCCCGACCCCGACCGGCAACCCCTGCCCGAGGGACCCGGTGGCCACGTCCACCCACGGCAGCCGCGGCGTCGGATGCCCCTCCAACCGGCTGCCCCGCCGGCGGAACGTCAGGAGCTCCTTGTCGTCGACGACCCCGGCTGCCTTGAAGAGTGCATAGAGCAGCGGGGACGCGTGCCCCTTCGAGAAGATCAAGTGGTCGTTGGCGGGGTTGTCCGGGTTCTCGAAGTCGTAGTGCAGGTGGCACGCGAAGAGCACGGCCATCAGATCGGCCGCCGACATCGACGAGGTCGGATGGCCGGACCCGGCCTCAGCGGCCGCCCGCACGGAATCGACCCGCAGTTGCGCGGCCAGTTCGGTCAGGTACTGAAGATCGCGCTCAGGCATCATGGCCTCCTCGGAAGCGGTTTCCCGCCGCCTACCCCGCCAGGCCCGCTTAAGTCGGGCCGATCAGGGGGGACGGGGCTCGGTTCATCGCCCGCGCAGTCGCAGGGCGGCCCACGCGGCGGCCGCGCCGCCGGCCAGCGCGAGGAGGACCGCGCCGCGGTGCTGGGCCAGCCAGAGCTGGGGGCTGTGGGCGTGGGAGCGCGCGTCGAACGAGCCGTGGGCGCCGTAGTCCACGTCCTCGTCCGCCGGCTTCCACAGGTTGGCGACGCCTTCCGGCGGTTTCTCGTCCGTCTGCTGGGACCGCGCGCCGGTCCTGGCCAGATAGCGGTCCACCAGCGCCGGCGCCACGCGCTGGGCCAGGAGGGTGGCGGCCGTGCTGGCCCCCACCCAGTACTCCTTGCGCTCCGGGTGCTCGGCCGCGTACACGATGGCCCTGGCGGCCACCTCCGGCTGGTAGATCGGGGGGACCGGCTGCGGGTGGCGCCGCAGCTTGGACAGCACCCAGTCGAACTGGGGGGTGTTGACCGCGGGCAGCTGCACCAGCGTGATGTCGATGCCGCTGCGGTCGGCCAGCAACTCCGTGCGGACCGACTCCGTGAACCCCTTGACCGCGTGCTTGGCGCCGCAGTACGCCGACTGCAGCGGGATGCCGCGCTGCGACAGCGCCGAGCCGGTCTGGACGATCGCACCCGCGTTGCGCGGGCCCATGAGGTCCAGGGCCACCTTCGTGCCCCAGACGTAGCCCAGGTACGTCACCGCGGTGGTGCGGGCGTACTCATCTGGGGAAATATCGGTGAATTTGGCGAAGACGGATGAAAATGCGGTGTTGATCCAGACGGAAATGGGCCCCATCTCCGCCTCTATACGCTCGGCCGCCCTCCGCACCTGGTCGTAGTCGGCCATGTCGGCCTCGAATACCTCGCCGGTGCCTCCTTCCACCCCCACGTCCACGGCGGCGGCGCCCAGCCCGGTCGTGCCCCGGGCGATGAGCGCCACCTTCGCACCCTGGTGCCCGAGCTGCCGGACGACCGCTCGCCCGACCCCGCCGCTGGCACCCGTCACCACCACTACGCGCCCTTCAAGTGGTGTCATGTCGCAATCAGCCCGCCTCTCCGTCCTGTCGCAGCTTCTGGCGTCGCACGGCCAGCGCGATGTCGACCACCGTGGCCAGGCCCACAACGAGCGCGATCCCCGTCATGACGGGCGCCCCGACGATGATCCCGAGCACCGCGAACGCGAACATGAACACCAGCAGGAACGACCCGATCCTGATGTGCGCCACGTCGCGCGGCGTCGCGGGCACCATGGCATGGCCCCTGATGTCCCGCTCCTCGTGCCACTTTCCGTTATCCGGTATGTCCCTGTTATCCGACATGCCGCCCACCTGCCCGTTCTGTTTGTCCCTTAACTTCCTGGGTAGCCGCTGCCCGTGCCCAAGCTGCGTCCCAGTGATCAGAGCGAGCCGGGGATCGTACGGAGGCGCCGCGGGCGCGGGTTCGGCTACCAGGGGCCTGACGGGCGTGCGGTGCGCGACCGGGCCACGCTGGCCCGCATCAAGGCGCTGGCCATTCCCCCGGCCTGGACCGACGTGTGGATCTGCACGTCCCCCGACGGCCACCTGCAGGCCGTGGGCACGGATGCGGCCGGGCGCAGGCAGTACCGCTACCACGACCTGTGGCGCGAGCAGCAGGACCAGGCCAAGTTCGACCGCGTGCTGGAGGTGGCCGAGCGGCTGCCCGAGTTCAGGAAGGCCGTGGACGGCCGGCTCGGCGGCCGCGGCCTGACCAGGAAGCGGGTGCTGGCCGCCGCGGCCCGCCTGCTCGACGTCGGCTTCTTCCGCATCGGCGGCGAGAGCTACGACACGTACGGGCTGGCCACGCTCAGGATGGAGCACCTCACCTGCTCCAACGGCATGGTCACCTGCTCCTACCAGGCCAAGGGGGACATCTCCCGCGAGGTCGAGGTGGCCGATCCCGGGGCCTGCAAGGTGCTCAGGTCGCTCAAGGCGCTCGGCGTGGAGGGCGAGCTGCTGCGCTACCGGCGGCGCGACGGCGGCTGGGGCTACGTCAGGAGCGAGGACATCAACGACTTCCTGCGCGAGATCATCGGGTACGAGGTCACCGCCAAGGACTTCCGCACCTGGCACGCCACCGTTCTGGCCGCCGTGGGCCTGGCGGTCTCCAAGCCGGCCGGCCAGAAGAAACGTGCGGTGGCCCGGGTCATGCGGGAGGTCGCCGAATATCTGGGCAACACGCCCACGGTGGCCAGGGCCTCGTACGTGGATCCGAGGGTGGTCGAGGCGTACGACCAGGACAGGACCATCGCGGCCGCGCTGACCGAGCTGGGGGCGGACACCGATTTCGGGCAACTGGCCACGGTGGGCCCGGTCGAGCAGGCGGTTATTGACCTTATTCGTGCCGTTTGAGGTGTTAATCCAGGGGCATGCGGCGACAGAAGAAGGAGGCGAGCGATGGAAGCTCCGCAGTACGTCGCGGCCCGTGTCCAGCAGGCGCTGGCCGAGGACGGACGCACGCACGAGCTCGGAATCCGCGTCGACATACGAGGCGACCAGCTGTTCCTGCGCGGTGAGGTCAGCGGGACAGGGCAGCGCGAGCGGCTCGGCCAGGTGGCGCACGAGGCCGCGCCCGAGCTCCACCTGCACAACGAGATCAGGGTCGTGGAGGCCAGTGAGCCGGGGGAGGATGAGCGTCTTGACTGACCTGCGTATCGCGGCCGTCGGAGACATCCACCTGGGGGAGGACGACAGAGGCCAGTACCGCAAGAGACTGGTGGGCATCGAGGAACGTGCGGACGTGCTGATGCTGGCCGGCGACCTGACCAGGCACGGCACGCTGGAGGAGGGGCGGGTCGTGGCCGACGAGCTGCGCGGCCTGCCGATCCCCGTCGTCGCGGTGCTCGGCAACCACGACTACCACTCCGACCTGCAGTACGAGATCGCCGGCGAGCTGCGCGACGCGGGCGTCGTGGTGCTCGACGACGACGGCGCCGTCGTCCAGTGCGGCGACAGGAAGCTGGGCGTGGTCGGCGGCAAGGGGTTCGGCGGCGGGTTCGCGGGCAAGTGCGCCAGCGAGTTCGGCGAGCGGGAGATCAAGAACTTCGTCGCCCACACCCGCTACATCGCCGAGTCCTGGAAGGTCGCGCTGAAGGAGATCGTGGCCGAGAAGCGCGTGGTGCTGTCGCACTACTCCCCGATCAAGGAGACGCTGGAGGGGGAGCCGCACGAGATCTACCCGTTCCTGGGCAGCTACCTGCTGGCGGAGGCGGTCGACACGGCGGGCGCCGACCTGATCCTGCACGGCCACGCGCACAAGGGCAGCGAGAAGGGCATGACACCGGGCGGCATCAGGGTCCGTAACGTGGCGCTGCCGGTGCTGGGCCGGGCCTACGCGGTCTACTGCCTCGACTGCGAGACCGGGTTCTAGAGGACCATCGCGGCCAGGAGACAGACGCCGTCCTCGGTCGCGTCGAACGCCCCCAGCATCATCCCCGACACCCCCTCGACCTGCGCGGCGCCCCGCCCCTGATCAGCACGGGGCGGGGCGCCCGGCGTTCGTCCAGGCGTAGGTGCGCTCCTTCGGGTCGCTCAACGTGGCCCGGGCACCCCGCCGGCGGGGTGCCCGGGCACGGTCCTGGAGTGGCGGTCGGCCGCCCAGGATGCGGAAGTCGAGGGCCGAGGCGTGGACGGCCTGGGCGGATGTCGAGCTCGGTCGCCAGCCGGGCCGTGGCCTCGTCGAGTATGGCTTCGGGGCGCCCGCGGTGCCGCAGCCGGGAGCGCGGAACTTATACGTTGAAGATGCTGACTCCGCCAGGTCCGACCAGGAATCCGAGGACGATGAGCACGATCCCCCAGAGGAGGTCGCGCCTGGCCAGGATCACGTAGATCCCGGAGATGACGAGTATTACCGCGATGATCCAGAGCAAAGTAGCCATGGGTCTGCCACTGCCCTAAGGGGGGTTCGCATAACATGTTTTTTCCCTCATTAATGGGCAAGAGACCCCGGCATCCAACGCCTAGTTGACGATCGTTTGGGTAGCCCGAAAACATGACGAGCCACGGTCACGCTGTCACCGACGCCATCCTCGACACGCTCAAGCGTGCCAGCTCAGGGCTGAAGGACGCCGGGGTGAAATTCGCGCTGGCCGGCGGATGCGCGGCTTACGCGAGAGGCGCCGCACCGTCGCTGCACGACGTCGACTTCATGCTGACCGAGCACGACGTGCCGACCGCGCTGGAGGCGCTGCGCGGGATCGGCTTCCAGACGGCCAAGCCGCCGGAGGACTGGCTGGTCAAGGCGTACGACGAGGGGCGGCTGGTGGACCTGATCTTCCGGGTGTCCGACCAGCCGATCACCGACGAGCTGCTGGACCGGGCCGAGCCGCTGAAGGCGTCCGCCGTGATCGTGCCCGTGCTGGAGGCCACCGACCTGGTCATCTCGTGGCTGCTGCCGCTGTCGGAGCACGCCTGCGACTACGGGGCGCTGCTGGCCCAGGTGCGCGCGCTGCGCGAGCAGGTCGACTGGCCGCGCGTGGCCGCCGTGCTCCAGGACTCGCCGTACGCGATGACGTTCATCACGCTCCTGGAGCGGCTGGACGTGCTGAAGGGCCCGATCGAGCCGAAGGGCGACCCGAAGTGGCCGTGAAACGCCGCGAAGGGCCGCGCCCCCTGGGGCGCGGCCCTTCTGTTGCGGCATGTCGGTTACACGAGCCGGCCGTAGTAGTCGCCTAGCCGCGTCCGGTACTCGGGTTCCTTGAACGTGCCCTCGTCGAACTCGGGCGCGTCCTTGATCTCGGCCTTGGTGCGCGCCACGTACACGTTGCGCTCCTGAGGGTCGATGCTCGTGACGACCTGTGCCGGGAGCATGACCTTCTTACCGAAGATCCAGGGGCCGGTGTCGACGATGATGTAGCTCTCGCCGACCTCGTACGTCGCCTCGTCGACGGACCCGATCTTTCCATCGGTCGCCTGGACGTGGTATCCAACGAGATCCAGGGGCTGGCCGCGGTCGTAGACGTCAGCGCGATAGTTCCAGAGCTCCATGGGGCTCTCTCCCTCTCTTCTTCCGTCCTTCTCGGGCACGCCTCCTGCTACCCGGCCACGGCCGCGTAAACGTCTTGCAAAGCACTTGCATGCAGGCGAGCGGCAAGCGGCCGGGCGCACCCTCTCCATGAACAGGAGGGGGTGGAACCCATGCGAACCAGCTCAGACCGGCTCTACGAGATCGACGGCCTCCGGCTGCTGGCGGCGCTCTGCGTCGTGCTCTTCCACTACACGTTCTCCGGCTGGGCCGGCGGCAACAGCCCGGTGGCCTTCGCCGCCGAGAGCTCCTGGTCCAAGTACGGCTACCTGGGCGTGGACCTGTTCTTCCTGATCAGCGGGTTCGTGGTGCTGATGAGCGCGTGGGGCAGGAGCCCGCGCTCGTTCGTGGTGTCGCGGGCCGTACGGCTCTACCCCGCGTACTGGGTGGGCATCGCGGTCACCGCCGTGGTCACCGTGACGCTTGGGCAGGGGCTGTTCCAGGTGACGCTGCCGCAGGTGCTGGCGAACCTGACGATGTTCCAGGCGGTGCCGGACATCGCGAACGTGGACGTCGTCTACTGGACCCTCTGGGCCGAGATGCGCTTCTACTTCCTCATCCTGGCCCTGACCTGGATCGGGATGACGCGCGGCCGGGTCATGGCGGGGCTGTGGGGCTGGCTGGGGCTGACGTTCGCGGTGGAGACGGGGCTGCTGCCCGGGTTCGCCGACCTGGTCGTGCAGTCGGAGTTCTCCCACTACTTCATCGCCGGGATGGCCCTGTTCATGCTCTACAAGTTCGGGCTGAACCGCCAGATCGCGCTGCTGGTGCCGATCTGCCTGGGCAACGCGGTCTACCGGGCCATCGGGTACGCCGACGCCGTCGGCTCGCGGTACGCGGTGTCGTACTCACACACAGTGATCACCGCCGTGGTCGTGCTCGTCTTCCTCGTCATGACGCTCGTGGCGTTGCGGGCCACCCGCCTGCTGGCCAGGCCGTGGCTGGTGACGGCCGGCGCGCTCACGTACCCGCTCTACCTGCTGCACGGGCACATCGGGTTCATCGTGTTCAACCGGGTGGGGGACGCGGTGAACAAGTACGTGCTGCTGGTCGCGCTCGTCGCGGTCATGTGCGGGGCCGCGTACCTGGTGCACAGGTTCGTGGAGCGGCCGCTGGCACCGGCGTTCAAGCGCCTGCTGTCCGGCCGGCCGGCCGTTCCGTCACTGGGCGTGTTCGTCGCGGGGCGTCCCACAATCTGATGCGTTCTTCCCGTTAAGCCCCCAAGTGCGACTACGATCCCGGTCAAAGCACGCAAAGGGGGCGGGGTTGAGTCTCAGCGGAGAGTACGAGTGGGCTCCACCCGGGGTCGACCCGACGCGGCCCAGCGTGGCCCGGGTACACGACGCGCTGCTCGGCGGCATGGAGAACTTCGCCGCCGACCGCTCGGTGGCCCGCAAGCTGAAGGACACGGTGCCCGAGGTGGTGAACCTCGTCTGGTGCAACCGCGCCTTCATCGGCAGGGTCGTGGACTTCCTCGTTCGCGAGGCCGGGATCAGGCAGATCATCGACCTGGGCGCCGGGCTGCCCACGGTGGAGAACACGCATGAGGTGGCCCAGTTCGCCGACCCCAGGGCCAGGGTGGTGTACGTCGACAACGACCCCATGGTCGAGCCGCACGCCCGCGCCATCCTGAACGGCAATCCGTACGCCGACGCCATCACCGCCGACGTCCGCGACGTGGACGCCGTGCTCGGCCACCCCTCGCTGCGCCGCCTGATCGACCCGGCCCAGCCCACGGCGATTCTCATCATCGGCCTGCTGCACCTGCTGCCGGACCAGGACGACCCGCACGGGCTGGTCCGGCGGTACATGTCCGCGCTGCCGAAGGGCAGCTACCTGGCCGCCTCCAACATGATGGCCTCGGACAACCCCAAGGCCCAGGCGCTGGAGGCCATGCTCCACGTCACCATGGGCACCGGGTACTTCCGCGACCGGGACTCCATCGCCGCGTACTTCGACGGGCTGGCGCTGGTGGAGCCCGGGGTGGTGCACTTTCCCGAATGGCATCCGGACGAGCGCCTGCCCGGCCCGCTGGCCACCTGGGAACAGCTCCTGCTGGGCGGCGTGGCCCGCAAACCCTAGCCTCCGCCGCGCCGCGCTAGGGTGAGCGAGTGCACCGACGCTTGATCTGCTCCCCGCCGCCCGCCCTCTAGCGGGCGGCATTCCCTGAGATTCCGGGTCTGACCGATCCGGGGGTGGTTGCTGCCCGCACACCGGGCCCATTCCGACCACTCCATCCGGAGCACTCCTGTCATGACCCATGTCTCCGCCCGGCGGGGCGCCCTTTACGTGTCCGTGGCCGCGACCGCCTGGGGCACGGGCGGCGCCGCCGGTTCGCTGCTCTTCGAGTCCGGCGGCCTCGGCGCCGTCGGCGTCTCCCTCTGGCGCTACCTCCTCGGCGCAGCCTTCCTGCTCCTCCTCACCCGCCGCCCCGTCGTGGTCGACGGCCGGATCCTGCTGATCGGCGCCGGGATGGCCGTCTACCAGACCGCGTACTTCGCCGCGATCGCCCACTCCGGCGTGGCGATCGCGACCGTGGTGACGATGGGCGCCACCCCCGTCTTCACCGCCCTGGGCAGCCGCTTCCTCCTCCGCGAGCCGCTCGGCCGCGTGGCGCTCACCGCCCTCGCCACCGCCCTGATCGGGCTCGTCCTCCTCACCGGGGAGACCGCGCTGCAGGCCCGCACGTCCTCCATCGCGGGCATCGGCCTCGCCCTGCTCTCGGCCGCCGGGTACGCCGGGGTCACGATCCTGTCCCGGAGGCACGGGGGCGACGATCCGCAGGGTGTGGCGATCGGCGGGTTCGTGGTCGGGGCGGCCTGCCTGGCGCCGTTCGCGCTGGTGGAAGGGGTCGTGCCGAACGTGAGCCTGCCGTCCGTGGCGCTGCTGCTCTACCTGGGCGCGGTGCCGACGGCGCTCGCGTACGGCCTGTTCTTCCGAGCCCTGACCGCGCTGCGCGCCACCACGGTGTCGATCATCACCCTCGGGGAGGCCGTGGGCGCGGCGGTGCTCGGCGTGGTGCTGTTCGGGGAGCGGCTCACCCCTCTTGCCTGGTCGGGGTGCGTGCTGCTGCTGGCCGCCGTCACAGTTCTCGCCGTACGGGCTGAATCCGGGTGACTCGGACATGAGCGATGTGGCGGCGCAGCGTCCCGGATGAGCTAATGTCCGGTACGGCGGCGCTTGCCGTAACGTCGCTCCGCTCCCCTCCCTTGTAAGAGGGAACGGTGTCGGCGAAGCGTGCGTTGGAGGAACTGTGGCCTCAATAAAGGGAATCATCAGGAACCTCTTGGATCGTCCAGGAGGGGTGCCCCTGACCCCCTATGAGAAGATCGTCAAGGCGGCGGAGGGCCGCGCCGATCGGTTGCGCAAGCTCGATGAGCTGCCCGAGCCGAAGATGGACGATCTGGCCGAGTTCTGCGCCATCGCACGCGAGGCCGCCGACAGGACGCTGGGCCTGCGGCCGTACGACGTGCAGTTGCTCGGCACCTTGGCCCTCCTCGACGGGAAGGTCGCCGAGATGGCCACCGGCGAGGGCAAGACGTTGTCCGGCGCCATGGCGGCGGCCGGCTACGCGTTGCAGGGCAAGCATGTCCACGTGATCTCGGTGAACGACTATCTGGCCAGGCGCGACGCCGAGTGGATGGGCCCGTTCTACGAGGCGCTCGGCGTCACCGTGGGCTGGATCGGCCAGAACTCCACGCCGGAGGAGCGGCGCGAGGCGTACGCGAAGGACGTCACGTACGGGCCCGTCAGCGAGATCGGGTTCGACGTGTTGCGCGACCGCCTCCGCACGGTGGCCGGCGAGATCATCGTGCCCGCGCCCGAGGTGGCCCTGATCGACGAGGCCGACTCCGTGCTGGTCGACGAGGCCCGCGTGCCGCTCGTGATGGCCGGGTCCACCGACCCCGGCAGCGCGGTGCCGGAGATGGCGGCGCTGGTCAGGCAGCTCGTACGCGGCTACCACTACGAGATCGACGAGCAGGCCCGCAACGTCTACCTCACCCCCAAGGGCGCCGACAGCGTCGAGAACCTCCTCGGCGTCGAGCTCTACGACGAGCACGAGCCCGGCACGCTCATCGAGCTCAACCTGGCCCTGCACGCCCACGCGCTGCTCGCCCGCGACGTCGACTACATCGTGCGCGACGGCAAGGTCCAGCTGATCAACCCCTCGCGCGGCCGGGTGGCGCTGCTCCAGCGCTGGCCCGACGGCCTCCAGGCGGCCGTGGAGGCCAAGGAGGCGCTGCCGCCGAGCGAGAAGGGCGAGATCCTCGACTCGATCACCGTTCAGGGCCTGATCCGCCGCTATCCGGAGATCTGCGGCATGACGGGCACGGCGGTGGCGGTCAGCGAGCAGCTCGGCGAGTTCTACGGCCTCAAGGTCGCGGTCATCCCGCCCAACCGGCCCTGCGTGCGCGAGGACGAACCGGACCGCATCTACCCGACCGTCCCCGACAAGGACGCCGCCCTGGTCGAGGAGATCCAGGAGATCCACGCCACCGGCCGGCCGATCCTCATCGGCACGCTCGACGTCGCCGAATCGGAGAACCTCGCCAAGCTCCTCCAGCGCCGCGGCATGGAGCCGGTCGTCCTCAACGCCAAGAACGACGCCGAAGAGGCCGCGATCATCGCCAGGGCGGGGGAGCGCGACGCCATCACCGTCTCCACCCAGATGGCCGGGCGCGGCACCGACATCCGCCTCGGGGACGGCGTCGCCGAGCTGGGCGGCCTGTACGTGATCGGCTCGGGCCGCCACGCCAGCAGCCGCCTCGACGACCAGCTCCGCGGGCGAGCCGGTCGCCAGGGCGACCCGGGCGGCTCGGTCTTCTTCGTCAGCACGCAGGACGATCTGATCACCCAGTTCGTCCCCGACGAGCGCCCGCCCGCCGCCGACGCCGACGGCATCGTCCGCCACCGGCGCGGCGCGTACCTCGTCGGCCACGCCCAGCGCGTCGCCGAGGGCGTCAACCTGGAGATCCACCGCAACACGTGGCGTTACACCCGCCTCCTGGAGCACCAGCGCGAGCTCATCCTGGAGTGGCGCGACAAGGTCCTGCACGGCGACTCCGCCTCCAAGGCCCTGTCCACGGCCGATCCCGAACGCTGGGAGGCCCTGCCGGAGGACTCCAGGGACGAGACCGCCCGCCAGATCGTCCTGCACGCCATCGACCGCTGCTGGACCGAGCATCTGGCGTTCCTGACGGACCTGCGCGAGGGCATCCACCTGCGCGCGCTGGGCCGGATGAGCCCGGTCGACGAGTTCCACCGGGAGGCGGTGGCCGAGTACAAGTCGCTGCTGGCGGAGGTGGAGCGGCGCTCGCTGGAGTCCTTCGAGGCGCCCGAGCCGGACCTGAAGCGGCCGACGGCCACCTGGACGTACCTGGTGCAGGACAACCCGTTCGGCACGGAGTGGGACCGCATCCTCAAGCGTGTGACGGCCGCCACCCGCCGCGGCTAGCCGTACCTGACAGAAGGTGACAGGTACGGCTGGAACCATGGAGTCATGACGACGAAAGCAAAGCTCCTGGCCGTTACCCTCGACTGCGCGGAGCCCAAGAAGCTGGCCGAGTTCTACCACGAGATCACGGGGTGGGAGATCCAGTACGCGGAGGACGAGTACGCGGCCGTGGGGAACGGCGCCACCAGCATCTACTTCGGCCGGATCCCCGACCGCAAGCCGGTGACCTGGCCGAGCCCGGACAAGCAGTTCCACCTGGACTTCCGGGTGCCGGACGTGGAGAAGGCGGCGGAGGAGTACGTCGCCCTGGGGGCCACGAAGCCTGAGTTCCAGCCGGGGATCACGGAGGACGGCGTCGGCTGGATCGTCCTCCAGGACCCCGCAGGCCACCTGTTCTGCGTCTGCCCCGACCGCTCCTGACCTCTTCCCAGCCGGTCACACATGTGTCCTGGCCGGGATCAGCTCCGCCCGAACGATCCACCAAAAGTATGATTCGCCAGCTTTGCTTCCCTCATAAGCTAGAGGAATGCTCTTGGAAGGATCCATGCCCCTGCGCGGGCGCCCATGACCTGGGTCGGCCTGATCATCGCCCTGGCAGGAGCGCTTGGATACGCACTCGGCGCGGCCCTGCAACAGTACGAGGCCGTCGCCGGGGGCGCCTCGCTCAAGCTGGTCCGGCGCCCCCGCTGGTTGATCGGCGGCGCGATCGGTCTCACCGGCGCCTGCCTGCACGCCGTGGCGCTGAGTTTCGCCCCGCTGGTGGCCGTCCAGCCGATCAGCGTCGCCACGCTGGTGTTCGCCGTGCCGCTGGCCGCGTTCATGTACGGGCGCAAGCCGTACCGCGCGGAGATCTTCGGCTCGATCGCGGTGGCGGTGGGTCTGCTCTGGCTCATGCTCCTGGTGCCGCACCACAACGTGACGCCGAGACTGAGTGACGGCGCCGCGCTCGTGTTCCTGGCCGTGATCGGCGTGATCGTCCTGGTGACGCAGCTGATCGCGGCCCGGGTGCACGGGCCGAGCAGGGCGTTACTGCTGTCCGTGGGCGCGGGCGTGGTGACGGCGAGCGTGTCCACGTTCGTCCGGGTCGTCGGGGGCGGCATGGAGGGGGACTGGGGCCGGCTGGTGCACTGGTTCACGCTCGCCGTGCCCGTGCTGCTGGTCTGCGCGGTGGTGCTGTTGCAGCGCTCGTACGCGGTCGGCTACTTCGGCATCGCGTACGCCGGCGTACAGGTCATCGACCCCATCACCTCGGTCCTCGCCGGCGTGATCCTCCTCGGCGAGCCCCTGCCGACCAACCCCTCCACCGCGATCCCCGCCATCCTGGCCAGCGCGCTCACCATCGGCGGCACGATCACCCTCGGCCGCCTCGCCCCCGACCACTCCCACCCCACCCCCACGCAGCCCCAGCCGGCCCCCGAGCCGGTGTCCGCGACCTCCCAGGCCGGCTGACCCTTCGCCGGTGGTCAGCAGGTGTCGCGGTGCGGTAGTTCGGGCAGGTGCCGCGACCACTCCTGCGGGGAGAGCGCGCCGTACCGGGAGCAGATGTACGCGGCGTGATCCCGGGGCACGGGCCCGGGTGCCAGATCGATGGTCAGCACGATTCCGTGTCCGGCCAGGACCCGCAGCCGCCGTCCGTCCCCGGTGATCGTGGCCTGGGCCGCCCGGTCGACGCCGGCCGTGGGCACCGCCCTGTCGGCCACCGGCGTGCCGGTGCCGTCATCGAGCCGCCAGACCCGTACCCGATCGCTGTCCGTGCTGATGAGCAGCCGCCCGTCCGGGCTGAACCGAAGGTGGCCCGGCGAGGGGCGCAGCCGGGTGGACCGGGTGGGCACTCCGTCGAGGCCGTAGATCTGGATCCCGCTCTCCTCGGCGATCGCCACCCGCTCGCCGTCCGGGGCGAACGTCGTGTACTCCCACGGCATCCGGTCCAGCCACGGTGCGCGGGACGCCCGGGACGGGCGGCGGAGCTCCGAACGATTGCCGGCGAAGACCAGCGCCACCCCATCCCCGGGGCCGACCACCGCGTACTCGCCCACGAACGCGGCTCGCCGCGCCCTCAGGTCCCACGCCCAGCGCTCGCCCGACAGCCGGGCCGCCGCGAACAGCAGACCGCCGCCCGGGCTGAACCATGCCGACTGTTCCCCGGGTGCGCCGAGGCCGCGGCCGAAGGGCGGGCCGACGCCGTCGCCGGACGTGGTGTCCCAGAGGTACGAGCGGTCGACGCCGACGAGGGCCAGCGTGTGGCCGTCGGGGGACCAGGCCATGGCGCGTACGGTCTGGACCGGGCCCGCCGTTCGAGCGAGCAGGCGGCGGGAGGGGATGTCGTACACCCGCAGGGTTCCCTCGTCGAGTGCGGCGAGGCGGGAGCCGTCGTCGCTGATGGCGTGGAGGGAGCGGGGGCCCGCGTACGGGTCGGCGAACACGTCCACCGCCGGATCCGCCGACGTCAACGCCCGGCGCGCCTCGGGGATCGGGGCCAGGCGCCACGCGGCCAGGCTGAGCTTGCGGGCCGTCACCGGGTCCGCCAGCCGCAGCGCCTCCGCCCGGGACGCCGCCACCTTCGCCATCGCCTGGTCCAGGCGTCCGTCGGCGGCGCCCCGCTGCCACAGGGCGAGCAGCACCACCACCGACAGCAGCCCCGCCATGACCGTCCACCGCCTGCGCGACCTCCGGCGTACCCTGGCAAGCCCCGCGTCCAGGAACGTCTGCTCGCCGGCGCTCAGCGTCACCCGCCTCCGGCCGCTGGCCGCCCACGCCAGTGCCCTGTCCAGCGGCTCCCCACGGAACAGCGCCGCTTCCCGCCGCCCGCCCGCTTCCCACCGCCGGGCCGCCCGCGCCAGCTCCCTGTGTACGGCCAGTCCGTCGCGCTCGCCGTCCAGCCATTCGTGCAGCCGCGGCCAGGCTCGCAGGAGCGCCGCGTACGTGATCGCCGGCGAGCCGTCACCCTCGGTGAGGAGGCCGGCCTTGCCGTACGCCTCCAGCACCCCGTCGATCGAGGTCACCTCGTCGGTGGCGCGGCCGGCGACCAGGTCGGTTCTGGAGGCGGTGACGATGATGTCGGAGCCGTCGGAGTCCAGGTCCACCAAGCGGAGGAAGACGTCCGGCACCAGGCCCTGCTCGGCCGGGCTGAGTCGCGCGTACACGGTCTCGGCGCGGACGCCCAGCGGCGGGTCGGAGACGGGCTCGGGGGGCAGCAGGCGGCCCTGCTGGGATTGCGGGGCGTCGAGGAGGGAGAGGAGGAGCTGGTGGGCGCTCGGGCGGCGTTCGGGATCTCGCTGCAGGGCGGCGGCCACCAGCCCGCGTAACGGGCGGTCCAGCCGCTCGCCGTGGCCTGATCGCTCGTCCGGGCCGTAGGCGGCGAAGATCAGCAGCCGCCCCCAGGCGTGCACGTCCGCGGCCGGCACCGCCGGCTCCCGGGGGAGACACCAGCCCAGGCCGACCAGGCGCGGTCCCTCGGTGCCCAGGATGACCTTGTCGGGGGTGAGGGACCCGTGCACCGCGCCCGCCTCGTGGGCCGCGGCCAGCGCGGTGGCCACGGCGGTGGCCAGGCGGTAGAGGGCGTCGCCCGTGTACGGGCCGTGCCGGTCCACGACCTGCCGCAGGGTGGGGCCGGGGATGTACTCGCCGACCAGGTAGGGTGGCTCGCCGTCCAGGCAGGCCTCCGTCAGCCCGGCGACCGACAGCGACCGCACGCGCCCGGCCGCCGAGGCGGCGGTGGCGAGCCTGGCGCGGGCCTCGGCATCCGGCAGGCAGGGCACTCCCAGCGCATGCCGCGTGCCCGACTCGTCGTAGGCCTCGCGGACGATGACATGCCCGCCGCCGTCGAGCCGGGCGCCGAGCCAGTAGCCTCCCAGCCGATCAGTCATACACCCCTTAACGGTCCAAGCGGGCCCGGTGCTGCGGCCACTCCTCTTCGAGGATGCCGAAATAGACCGTGTCGCGCCAGGTGCCGTCCGGCCGCTTGCGATGCCGCCGCAGCGTTCCCTCGTGCACCCCGCCGATGCGCTTGATGGCGTTCTGCGACCGGAGGTTGAGGTGGTCGGTCTTGAGCAGGACGCGGTTGTAGCCGAACGCGAAGGCGTGGTCGATGAGCAGGACCTTGCAGCCGGTGTTCACCGCTGTGCGCCACACCGACCGGCCGTACCACGTCCAGCCGATCTCGATGCTGGCGTCGAAGCCCGGCACGTCGGCGTACGTGGTCCAGCCCACGGCCCGCCCGCTCTCCTTGAGCACCACCGCGAAGGGGACGTGGTTGTCGTCGGTCATCAGCCCGAGGGCGACCTTCCCCAGTTCCTCCTCGGACCGCGGCGCGGGCGCGGGCAGCCAGCGCCAGACCTCCTCGTCGGCGCCGGAGGCGGCGAACAGGTCGGGAACGTGGTCGAGGGTGAGCGGTTCGAGCCGGACGACGCCGTTCTCGAGCACCACGGGGGCAGGCAGCTTCGCGGTCATGGCAGGCAACTCTAGGGGCGCCTGTGAAGTCCCGATTATGGCCACCTGCACCTTTTTGTGGGGAACCACCTGTCGACACTCATACCGGCCGGTCGGTAGGCTCGCAGGCATGGACTTCGCCTTTGACAGCGTCACCGAGGACCTGCGCGAACGACTGCTGCGATTCATGGAGGAATGCGTCTACCCCGCCGAGGCCCCCTTCGAGGAGCAGGCGGCGGCCAGCGGCTGGAGCCCGCCGCCCCTCATGGAGGACCTGAAGGACGAGGCCAGGAAGCGCGGCCTGTGGAACCTGTTCCTCCCGGGCGAGCACGGCGCCGGCCTGACGAACCTCCAGTACGCGCCGCTGGCGGAGATCATGGGCCGGAGCCCCACCATCGCCCCGACGGCCACCAACTGCGCCGCGCCCGACACCGGGAACATGGAGGTCCTTTCCATGTTCGGCAGCGAGTGGCAGCGCAAGGAGTGGCTGCGGCCGCTGCTCGACGGGGAGATCCGCTCCGCGTTCGCGATGACGGAGCCCGACGTGGCCTCCTCGGACGCCACGAACATCGCCACGTCCATCGTCCGGGATGGCGGCGAGTACGTCATCAACGGCCGGAAGTGGTTCATCTCCGGCGCGATGAACCCCAACTGCAAGATCTTCATCGTCATGGGCAAGACGAACCCGGACGCGCCCAAGCACCGCCAGCAGAGCATGATCCTGGTGCCCCGTGACACACCCGGGCTGCACATCAAGCGCGGCATGCACGTCTTCGGCTACACCGACGCCGACCACGGCGGCCACGCCGAGATCGTGTTCGAGGACGTACGCGTGCCCGTGGAGAACCTGATCGGCGAGGAGGGCGGCGGCTTCGCCATCGCCCAGGCCCGGCTCGGCCCCGGCCGCATCCACCACTGCATGCGCCTGATCGGCATGGCCGAGCGCGCCGTGGAGCTGATGTGCCGGCGGGCCCTGGCCCGGACGACGTTCGGCAAGCCCGTCGCCCAGCAGGGCGTGGTCCAGGAGTGGATCGCCGAGTCGCGGATCAGGATCGAGCAGCTGCGCCTGCTCGTGCTCAAGACCGCCTGGCTCATGGACACGGTGGGCAACCAGGGCGCGCACACCGAGATCCAGGCCATCAAGATCTCCACGCCGATCGCCGTGGAGTGGATCCTGGACAAGGCCGTCCAGGTGCACGGCGCGGGCGGCGTCTCGCAGGACTTCCCCCTGGCGGGGCTCTGGGCGGGCGCCCGCTCGCTGCGCCTGGCGGACGGCCCCGACGAGGTGCACAAGCGGTCCCTGGCCTATCGCGAGCTGAAGAGGTACATGTGAACGAGGCGGAGATCAAGGAGCGGGTCGCGGCGTTCCTCGCGGAGCACGACCCGGACGGGGACCGGCTGGAGTTCCTGCGGGCGAGGTTCGACGCGGGGCTGGCCTGGGTGTGGTTCCCCGAAGGGCTCGGCGGGCTGGGCGCGTCGCGGGAGCTGCAACTGGTCGTGGAGCGGGAACTGGCCGGCACGCCGCAGCTCAACGTCGGCGTCCAGGGCATCGGGCTCGGGATGGCGGCCCCGACGGTCCTGGCGTTCGGGACGGAGGAGCAGAAACGCCGCTTCCTCCGGCCGCTGTGGACCGGCGAGGAGATCTGGTGCCAGCTCTTCAGCGAGCCCGGCGCGGGATCCGACCTGGCCACGCTCGCGACCCGCGCCGTCAGGGACGGGGACGAATGGGTCGTCGATGGCCAGAAGGTGTGGACGTCCGGCGCCCATCACTCCAGGTGGGCCATCCTCGTCACCCGTACCGACCCGGACGTGCCGAAACACCGCGGCATGACGTACTTCATCTGCGACATGCACGCGCCGGGCGTCGAGGTGCGGCCGCTGCGGCAGGTCACCGGTGAGGCCGAGTTCAACGAGGTGTTCCTGACCGGCGTGCGGCTCCCCGACGAGCTGCGGCTCGGCGAGGTCGGCGACGGCTGGCGGGTCGCGCAGACCACGCTGATGAACGAGCGCGTCGCCATCGGCGGCGCCCCCGTGCGGCGCGGCGGCGGCATGGTCGGCGTCGTGGTCGACTCCTGGCGCGCCCACCCCGAGCTGCGCACCCACGACCTGCACCAGCGGCTGCTGTCGCTCTGGGTGGAGTCTGAGGTCACCCGCCTGTCCGGGGCACGCCTGCGCGAGCAGCTCGCCGCCGGCCAGCCGGGGCCCGAGGGGTCCGGCATGAAGCTGTCGTTCGCCAAGCTCAACCAGGCGCTGTCCGGCTTCGAGGTGGAGTTCGGGCGGGACCTGGGCTACGACGACTGGACGTTCCGCCGCTCCGAGGACGTCGACTTCTACGGCCGCGGCCCCGGCTACCGCTACCTGCGGGCCAAGGGCAACTCGATCGAGGGCGGCACGTCCGAGATCCTGCGCAACATCATCTCCGAGCGGGTGCTCGGCCTGCCCTCAGAGCCCCGCGTCGACAAGGACGTGCCCTGGAAGGACCTGCCGCGATGACGACACGAAGCGAACCCGGCGAGGGAGTGGTGAGCGACCCGGTGACCCTGCTGTACTCCGAGGTCGAGGAGGAGTTGCGGGCCGCGGTGCGCGGGCTGCTCGCCGACCGCTGCCCGCCCGCCGCCGTCCTCAAGCGGATCGAGTCCGAGCCCTACGATCTGGACCTGTGGAAGACGCTGGCGGGCGAGATCGGGGTGGCCGGGCTGCTCATCCCCGAGCAGTACGGCGGCGCCGGGGCGTCGGCCAGCGAGGCGGCCGTCGTGCTGGAGGAGCTGGGCAGGGGAGTGGCGCCGGTGCCGTTCTTCACCAGCTCGGTGCTGGCCACCCGCGCGCTGCTGCCGACCGGTGACGGCTTGCTGGAGGAGCTGGCCGAGGGCAGGAAGACCGCGGCCCTCGTCGTGCCGTTCGCGGCCTCCCCGTACCGGGCGGGCGCGGACGTGCGGCTCGAGGACGGGCGGCTGACCGGGACCGTCACCGGGGTGGCCGGGGCCGACGTGGCCGACGTGCTGCTGGTGCCCGTCGGCGGCAGGCTGCACGCCGTGGAAGGGGACGCGCTCGTCCAGGTCGTGCCGTCGCTCGACCAGACCAGGCCCGTCGCGACCGTCACCTTCGACGGGACCGAGGCCAGGGACGTGGGGGAGTGCGACCTGGCCGAGGTGCTCAGGTTCGGGGCCGGGCTGCTGGCGTCCGAGCAGCTCGGGGTGGCTGAATGGTGCCTCGACACGACGCTCGCCTACGTCAGGGAACGCCACCAGTTCGCCCGGCCGATCGGCTCCTTCCAGGCGATCAAGCACCGGCTGGCGGACCTGTGGCTGGACGTCGTACGGGCCAGGGCCGCCGCCCGGAGCGCCGCGACCGACGGCTCCGCGCTCTCCGTGGCCGTGGCCCAGTCGTGGAACGCGGGCGTGGCCGTGCACGCCGCCGAAGAGGCCCTGCAGCTCCACGGCGGGATCGGGATGACGTGGGAGCATCCCGTGCATCTCTACCTCAAGCGCGCCAAAGCCGCGGAGATCGCGCTGGGCACGCCCGGCGACCACCGCGCGGCGCTGGCCTCACTCGTCGACGTGCCCGGCCCCGAGTGAGGTGAGCAGCAGGTCGGCGAAGTGCCTGCCCACCTGGGCGCCGGTCAGCGGCCCGTCCACGTGGAACCACGAGCCCAGGTGGTGCACCGAGCCGAAGAAGTAGTCGACGACCAGCTCCGCCGGGACCCGGTCGCTGAAGACGCCCTCGCGCTGGCCCTCGGCCACGAGGCCGCGGAAGCGCTCGTGGTAGCGGCGGCGCTCGGCGCGTACAGTCTTCTGCGTCTCGGGCGCGAGCAGATGCATCGACCTGAAGAAGATCTTGGAGTCGTCCAGGTTCGCGGCCGTGGTCTCCACGACGTCGGCCGCGGCCCGGTACAGGCGCTGCCGCACGTCGCCGGGGCCGTCGGCGATCCGCGTCAGCCGGTCCATCTGCATGCGCAGCACCCGGCCGTAGATCTCGTGCAGCAGGTCGTCCTTGGAGTCGAAGTAGTGGTACATGGCGCCCTTGGTGACGCCGGCCGCCACGACGATCTCCTGGACGGAGGTGCTCTCGAAGCCGCGCTCGGCGAACAGACGGGTCGCCTCGGCGAGCAGTCGCTGTCTGACCGGTTCCTCTTTCACATGTCCCCCTTTGTCACCTGCTTTAGCATACCGACTGGTCGGTTGAGGTCATTTGCTGGTCTTGCGGGTACTAATTACGTCACCTTAGGCTCGCCTTGGTTGAGGGGCGGGTATCCCTTGACTGGCGAGGGATCTTCGGCGTGGCAGATCCTGCATCACATCTACATTGGGGGTTTGCCGTGCCCGGTGGCTCTATCTATGTGCAACCAGACGAGAAGTACACAGGGTCTTCTCCGCAGTGGTGGTACGAGAAGTTCTGGCGTGAGGACGCGTCCAACCGGCGCAAGTCCCGCTATGTCAAGGCTGCCGTGGGCTTCGTGATCGGGGTAGCGCTCGCGCTGAGGTTCGGCATGTCCGGGGCCGCTCCGCTGTTCGGCCTGCTCCTGGCCGGGCTGGTGGCGGCGGGCGACTGGTTCCTCGACTGGCGTTCCTTCCACGCGACGGCCGTGTGGCGCGGTGCGCGCAAGGGTGAGGCGATCACCGGGAAGCTGCTGCGCAGATCCCTCGGCCGCCTCGGCTACACCGTGCTCGACGGCCGCGCCATCCGTGGCCAGGCGTCGATCGACCACCTGGTGATCGGCCCGGGCGGCTTGTGGATCATCGACAACGAGTCCTGGAGCCCCGACACCGAGATCGCCTGCTACGCCGGCCGGCTGTTCTTCGGCGAGAAGTACGGCACCAAGACGGCCAAGCCGCTGGTGGAGGCCTCCGAGGCGTTCGCCGAGCTGCTGAGCCGCGAGACGCGCATCCCGGTGACGATCACGCCGCTGCTCGCCGTCCACTGCGGGCTGCTGCCCAAGGGCGGCATCGTGGTCGCCGAGGGCCTGACGCTGCTCAAGCCGCGGCTGGCGGCCAAGGTGATCAAGTCGGCCGACCACGTCGCGCTCAACGCCGAGCAGATCGAGCTGCTGACCCGCACCGCGGCCAGGGAGCTGCACCGCGCCTGAGGCCTCAGGCTTCAGGCCAGCGTCTCGATGAAGGCCGTGAGCTGGGCGACGTTGCGGCACTCGTGCATGGGGACGACCGCTCCGTACTCGCTCGCGACCGAGTCTCCCGTGTCCCACTGCGCCACGGGCTCGGGGTTGAGCCAGTACGCGTGCCGCGAGCGGCCCACGAGCGACCTGAGCACGTCCAGGGCGGGCGGCTGGTAGTTGGAGCGGGCGTCGCCCAGGATCAGCAGTGAGGTCCTGGGCCCGATGGCGTCGCCGTACCGCTCGGCGAAGCGCTCCAGCGAGTGCCCGTAGTTGGTACGCCCGAAGCGCACCATGTCGGCCTCGTTCGTCAGCCTGGTCATGGCCTCGACCACGTCGGCGCCGGGGACGAAGAACCGGGTGATCTCGTCCACCGTGTCCACGAACCCGAACGCCCGCACCTTGGTGAACTGCTCCCTCAGCGCGTACGTGAGCAGCAGCGTGAAGTGGGCGAACGACGAGACCGAGTCGCTGGTGTCGCAGAGGATGACCAGCTCGGGCTTGTGCGGCCGCGGCGGCCTGAAGTGCGTGGTCAGCGGCACGCCGCCGCTCTGCAGCGAGGCCCGCACGGTCCTGCGGAAGTCGAGGCGGCCACGCCTGCCCTTGCGCTGCTTGATCGTCAGGCGGGTGGCCAGGCGTCTGGCCAGCGGATGGACCTCGCGGCGCAGCCTGGCCAGATCCGCCTTGGTGATGCGGAGGAAGTCGATCTGGTCGAGCGGAGGCCGGACGGCGGAGCGGGCGATGCGCTCGATCCCCGAGTCCTCGGCGATGCGGCGGCGCACGTCGGTGGCCACGGCCTCCTCGAAGCGCCGGGTGTTGTCGTAGACCGTCCTGCGGGTGTTCTTCTCGGCCAGGCCGCCGCGCTCCTGGCCCTGCAGGACGTTCTGGAGGATGCGGGCCATCAGCGTCTCGGGGGAGAGGGCGCGCATGACGCTGTAGGAGAACCAGTTCTGCCGCCCGGGGGTGGCGGCCGGCTGGTGGCCGAAGCGCCCCACCATGGCCTGGGCGAACTCGCGCAGCTCCTGGTCGGTGCCGCCGGTCAGGAGCCGGGCGAGATGGTCGCGCAGCTCGTCGACGGGCGCCGTCTCCAGGTCGATCGGCCGCTCGGCGCGCTCGGTGTGCATGCCGGACGTCGAGGCCGGGAACCACAGGTCGAACAGCACGTCGAACCCCGGCCGGTACGCGGGCTTCTTGACCAGCGTGGCCGCGTAGGCGGCGCGCAGCGACTCCCGCTCGCTGAGCTCGATCACCCGCAGCGCGTGCGCGGCGTCCAGCCCCTCGGCCACCGACACCGGGATCCCGGCCTCGCGCAGCGCCCGCACGAACCCGACATGCCTATCGATCAGCGACATCCGGCAACCCCAGCTCCTTGACCGCCCGCGCCTGGTCGGAGGCGTGCTTGAGCACCACGCCCAGCGTCCCGGCCACGGTGGCCTCGTCGAGGTCGTCCCGCCCGAGCGCCAGCAGCGTGTTGGCCCAGTCGACGGTCTCGGCCACCGACGGCGCCTTCTTCAGCTCCAGCGCCCGCAGCGTGGCCACCGTCCTGGCCAGCCGCTCGGCCAGGTCGGCCCGGATGCCCGGCACCTGGCTGAGCACGATGTCACGCTCGCGCTCGGGCGTGGGGTATTCGAGGTGCAGGTAGAGGCAGCGCCGCTTGAGCGCCTCGGACAGCTCGCGGGTGGCGTTGGAGGTCAGCACCACGTACGGCCGGCGCGTGGCGGCGATCGTGCCCAGCTCCGGGATCGTGATCTGGAAGTCCGACAGCAGCTCCAGCAGCAGCCCTTCGACCTCGACGTCTGCCTTGTCGGTCTCGTCGATGAGCAGCACGGTCGGGCCGGCGGCCCTGATCGCCTTCAGCAGCGGCCGCTCCAGCAGGAAGTCCTCGGAGAAGATGTCGTCATCCGCGCTGGTGGCCTGGATCCTGAGCAGCTGCTTCTTGTAGTTCCACTCGTACAGGGCCCTGGCCTCGTCGAGCCCCTCGTAACACTGCAGCCTGATCAGCTCGGCCCCGGTCGCCAGGGCCACGGCCTTGGCCAGCTGCGTCTTCCCCACGCCCGCGGGGCCTTCGACCAGCAGCGGCTTGCCCAGCGCCGCGGCCAGGAACACCGAGGTGGAGATGGCGTCGTCGGAGAGGTAGTCGACGGCGGCGAGCCGCTCCGCCACCTCGGCGGGAGAGTCGAACATCGATGATCCTGTCTGCCGGAGCCGGGGGCCGAACTTTATTCTAGCCTTGACCGCCCGACAGGCCCGCCTGCTACCGATTCGACCAGGATGCGGATCACCGGTATATTCCTCTCTGCAAGCGCCGCTAGCTCAGTTGGTTAGAGCAGCTGACTCTTAATCAGCGGGTCCGGGGTTCGAGTCCCTGGCGGCGCACCGCACAGAAACCCCAGTTCAGGGCGCTGAGCTGGGGTTTCTCGGTTCTCGGAAGGCCTCCGGCTGTCTCTGGATAGACCGAGGCGCGCCGTTGGTTGCTCGATGGTTGCTCTTCGGCACGGTTCCGGCACATGATCGGACGTCCTAGCCCCCGGCCTGGACCCGATGGTCAACACCGGCCCATGCGAACGTCCAGGGAAGGGCAGGCTGGAAGGCTCTGGCTGCGTATCAGGGCGGGTTCCCTTTGTTCCCAGTTCAAGGCAGGTTTCAAATCGGTCGTAGCGCGGGCTCCTGATATTGCGTGGAGCCGGGTCAGGTCTCTTGGCGGTGCGGTCTTTGTCGCCGGGCGCACTTGACCAGGCGGTGTGCGCCTGCCGACAATTCCATCCGTGCTGGTCAAGCGGCATGTGAGTACTCGTGGAGGACGCCGGCGAGCCGGTCTCGTCGGCGTATGTTCAGGTCGATGATTCGTCCGGGGTCGGTGATCGGGTCCGGGACGGGACGCAGTGGAGCCTGTACCGCTTCAAAACTCATCGCGTGGTGCTTGATCTGCGGGTTTGACCGGCGAAGGCGGTAGGGCAAGATCGGGGCTTGTGTCGGTTCGTCTGCTGTATCTGACCTTGATTCGGGTGTTCGGCTGGCTGGTGTTGCTGGGGCGTGGACAGGCGGCCAAGGACGTCGAGATCATGGTGCTCCGCCATGAGGTGGCCGTATTGCAGCGCCAGGTCGCCCGGTCGAAGCCGGACTGGGCCGATCGGGCGCTCTTGGCGGCCTTAGCCCACTTCTTGCCGACGGTGCTGCGAGCTCACCGGCTGGTCACCCCAAGCACCCTGCTGGCCTGGCATCGGCGTTTGATCAAATGCGCATGGACCTACCCCTACCGCACCGGCCGTCCCGGGACAAGCAAGGAGATCCGGGATCTGGTCCTTCGTCTGGCGCGCGAGAACCCGAGGTGGGGGTATCGTCGGATCCACGGCGAACTGGTCAGCCTCGGCGTGCAGGTCAGTGAGGCGACCGTGCGACGAATCCTGCGTTCGCGTCGACACCGGCCGGCGCCACGAAACTTCGACACCTCTTGGCGGACGTTTCTACGGTTGCAGGCGAAAGGGTTGCTCGCCTGCGACTTCTTCCACGTTGACACGATTCTTCTGAAGCGCCTGTACGTGTTGTTCATGATGGAGGTGGAAACACGACGCGTGCACGTCCTGGGGGTCACCGCCCATCCAACAGGCGCCTGGACTGCTCAGCAGGCCCGCAACTTGCTCATGGACCTCGAGCACAGGGCAGGCTCGTTCCGGTTCCTCATTCGGGACCGGGATACCAAGTTCACTGCCGTCTTCGATGAAGTCTTTGCCGGGGCAGGCGTCACGGTGATGAAGACTCCGCCGCGGACACCCCGCGCTAACTGCTACGCCGAACGCTGGGTACGCACCGTCCGAGCCGAAGGCACCGATCGGATGCTGATCTACAACGAACGCCACTTGCAATCGGTCCTGAACGAGTACGCCGAGCACTACAACGCGCACCGCCCGCACCAGTCCCGCCAACAACGCCCACCCGGTCAAGACGAGCACGTCGTGGTGCCGCTGGAAGGCCAGATTCAGCGCCGAAAGGTGCTCAGCGGAGTCATCAACGAGTACCACCGGGCCGCATAGCAGGCCGGACGAATCGCCAGTTCAGACCACGTGTACGAGTTCTGAAGCGGTACAGGTTGTCCCGCTGGACGGCCGGATTCAGCGCCGCAGGGTGCTCAGCGGAGCGATCAACGAGTACCACCGAGCAGCCTAACCAACCCGAAGAAACACCAGCTCAAACCACGTGTACGAGTTTTGAAGCGGTACAGGGTGCAGACCTGCCGCCGCGAACTCCTGGAGCGCTGCCTGCTCTGGAACGAGCACCATCTACGCCACGCCCTCGGCGAGTATGAACGCTTCTACAACGAGCATCGCGCTCATCAAGCCCTCGACCAAGCGGCCCCACTCCGCGCCGTCCCCGAACCGACGCGCATCATCGACCTGAACATCCACCGACACGACCGGCTCGGAGGAATCCTCCACGAATACTCACATGCTGCTTGAACTGCACGGACGTAATTTTCGGCAGGCGCAGAGTTCTTGGCACCCACAGGGTGCAGTCGTGCCGTCGCGAGCTGTGGAACGAACGTCACCTCCATGACGCCTTGCGCGAGAAGCCGTACAAGCCGGATGACCTGTGCCGATGGCATTATCGGCAGGCGCAGTGCCGCTACATATCGACATAGCCAGGGACTTGAGAGGTGAGATTCCTCCCGGCCACACCGTCGCCGTCACGGGATCAGGAGACCCATTCCCAGAGGAATTCGCGAAATATCGGGCGGAAGCCGTCATGTTCTGTTCCGGGACCGTAGAGACGGCTTCCGGTGTCGGCCGTTGAGTCCCATAGTTCCGGGTCACCACAGGCCTGGCCGACCAGTTCAGCGAAAGCGCTGGGATCCGCGATCAGACTGCCGCGACCCGGCATGTGCGTGCTCGGTGCCTCGGGCCCCCAGTAGCCGTGGAACAGCGGCTCGCCGGACGTCGGCCGGAAATAGACGCTCAGCGGCCGACGCATCAGCTCGCGAGAGAGACTCGCGTATGCCATGGTCTCCAGATTGACGACGGACGCATGCGAGATGACGATGTCCGCGCACGCTCGGAGTTCGGCATCGGCGATGTCTCTCGAGAGCTCAAAAGCCACGCCTCCCATTGTTTTGTCGAACAGCTGTCGCAGTCGCTCGACGGAATCCTCCGGACGGCGCGGATGAGGTCGATAGTTCGGCCGTATCGGTCCAGCTCCGCCGACGGCGTCCCACCGCACCAGATTCGCGACCTCGCGCAGGATCGCAGCCTCCTGATCTTCCGGCACGTCCGCAGACGCGCCGATGACCAGCATCGCAGATTCCGTAGACAATCCGGCCAGGCCCCTGACGCGCCGACGCGTGTCGGCGTAGGGTGCGGCGCTGCGAAATCTGTCGTGAGCGCACCACCCGATGGGCCGAGCGACGACGCCCTTGAACCGGGTGACCCAGTCAGCGGCGATCTCGTCGACGGTGGCCACTGCGTCACACGGACGCCATGCCACCGGATGCTCCGCCTCGCCGAGTGCCTGTCCCAGGCCGGGGAAGTCCTGCAGGCCCAGCACGGGAACCCGGCCCGCGACCGCCGTCGCGATCAACTCGTCGCAGCCGATCCCGGTAGAGGGTGTCGTCCGGACCACAAAGTCCGGCTTCCATGCCTCGAGGACATCCGCACAGTCGGCGAGTATTCGGCGCGCGCCTTCTAAGTCATCCTGGGAGGTCTCTGCAGCCGGGACAGCCGAGACAGCGGGAAGCAGTTCCCGATACTCCCTCTCGGCGACGGACAGCGCGACGCCGGTCGCGGCAATCCGCCAATCGATGTCGGGCAGAGAACGGATCATTGCAACCAGGACGTGTAAGGCCCCTGGATGCCTGACTGTAGCGAGCGCGCGCACCGGACAGAATCGAAGCGCGCCGGTCAGATGATGCGCTGGGGCCGGCGGACGTGATCGTCGCCGATCTTCGCCAGGAAGTCGGTCAGGCTCATCGGGCCGAGGTCGCCCTCCTCGCGGGACCGCACGGAGACCTGCTCCTGCTGTACCTCGCGGCGGCCGACCACGAGGGTGAACGGGACGCGCTCGACCTCTGCGTCCCGGATCTTCGCGGACATCCGGGCCGGGCCGTCGTCTATCTGGACCCGCATCCCGACTGCGGCGAGGTCGTCGGCGACCCGGCGTGCGTATTCGACCTGGTCGTTGGAGACCGGGATCATGACGACCTGAGTAGGGGCCAACCATAGCGGGAACGTGCCCGCGTAGTGCTCGATGAGCATTGCGAAGAACCGCTCAGCGCTGCCGAACAGCGCACGGTGGATCATGACCGGAACGTGGCGCTCGCCGTCGGCGCCGCCGTAGGTTAGCCCGAAGCGGTTCGGTAGGTTGAAATCGAACTGCACGGTGCTCAGCTGCCATTCCCGCTGTAGCGAGTCCCGGACCTTTAGGTCGATCTTGGGCCCATAGAACGCACCGCCGCCGTGGTCGAACTCCCACTCCAGGCCCTCCGCGTCGACAGCCTCGATCAGGGCGTCGGTGGACCGCTGCCAGTCGGCGTCCTCGCCGATCGCCTTCTTCTCGGGGCGGGTCGACACGTACGCCTTAAAGTCGGTCAGGCCGAACGTACGGAGTACATAGAGGCAGAAGCGCAGGGCGTGGCGGACTTCTCCGGCCGCCTGCTCCGGAAGGCATAGCACGTGCGCGTCGTCCTGCGTGAAGCCTCGCACCCGGGTCAGCCCCTGGAGCGTTCCGCTGAGCTCGTACCGGTAGACAGTCGCGTATTCGGCCATCCGGATCGGCAGCTCGCGGTAGGACCGGGGCCGACTCTTGAAGATCTGGAGGTGGAATGGGCAGCTCATGGGCTTGAGGTAGAAGTCTTCGCCGTCCACTGAGAGCGGGGGGTACATGGCGTCGGCGAAGAAGTCCAGATGGCCCGAGGTCCGCCACAGGTCACCGCGCCCGATGTGTGGGGTGTAGGCCCAGCTGTAGCCGTTGAGGACGTGCGCCTCCTGGCTGAAGCGCTCGGCGAGAAAACGGATCATCGCACCCTTAGGGTGCCAGAGGGTTAGGCCGAGGCCGACCTCGGAGGAGTGCGAGAACAGGTCGTACTTCCGTCCGAGCCGACGGTGGTCGATCATCCTGGCGTGCCCGACCGACTCCAGGTGCCGCTCGAGGTCCCCCGCGCTAGCCCAGGCGGTGCCGTAGATTCGCTTGAGCTGGCTGCGCTCGGAGTCGCCGCGCCAGTAGGCGCCCGCGACGGACAGCAGTTGAAAACCCTCCGGGTCGATCTCGCTCGTATCGGACACATGCGGACCTGAGCACAGGTCGGTGAATGTGTCATGGGTATAGGTCGTGATCTCCGGGATCACGCGGCCGTCCGCGCCGTGGCCGTCCCCGTGCTCGTCGCCCCGCCCGGAGACGATGCCGTCGATGATCTCCAGTTTGTAGGGCTCGTCCGCGAACAGGCTCCGAGCCCGATCCGCATCGACGGTGTCCCGGACGAACTTGACGCCGGAGGAGACGATCGCACGCATCTCCAGCTCGATGTCCGCGAGGTCCGCCTGTGAAATCGGGACGAGAGTGTCAAAGTCATAGAAGAAGCCAGTGTCGGTCGCCGGACCCGTTGCGAGCTTCGTGCCGGGGAACTTCCGGCATACGACCTGGGCCATGATATGCGCGAGCGAATGGCGCACACGCATCAGGTGGTCTTTGTCGGCCACGGGAGGCTGCTGCATCGACTATCTCTCCGGGATGTCGTCAACCGGCCGCGTGCACGGTACACGGTTGCATCGGGATGATGGTATATCGTTGGTCAACTAGGCGGCCAGCGTACACGATCATAGGCTTGCTTCACGGGCTCAGCCAAAAATGACGATCACGCGACGGCGACAGCAAGACGGTTGCCGAAGCAAACCAAACCTCTTGACCTCCGGGAATCAGCGCAGGTCGCAGGCGTGGCGTGCATGCGGCGTGCATGACCGCCCGAGTCAATGGCTGTCGATCTCCGCATCATGCATGGCTTTGTACAAGTCTTGATGGCGGCGCGCTCTCGATCTAAGATCGCATCGCAATAATCGTACATACGCCTGGTGTCTAGGTGTTCGTCGTTGTGTGCCCGGGTGCGGATTGGTTCCAGACAAGGGAAACCATAGCCTTCAGCCAGGTTGATGTCGTCGACTGTGCGACGAGACGTTGGACGACGTCGTCGGCCACTTGGTTGCGGCGCGCTGCGATGGCGGTGATCTTATCACCGTTGTTCGGAAGGCGAGCACATGGCACAGTCATTTTGCTCCTTGTACGCACTCCTTGTACGCCCTGCATCACTTGATCCACTCGACGCGGCAAGGCAGGAGTCCCAGTGCCCGATAGACCCTTGCACGACGTGCTGCTAGTACTCTCCCCGAACCCGCTACCCGATGGCGAGGACGGCTCGGCCGCCATGGAGTCGCTAACCGACATGATGGCGTCGGCTGGATGCGGAGAGCTCCACATGCTGCACATCGAGGAGTTCAAGACCAGCTCGTTCCTGTGGCCTCTCCTTCTAGAATTCCGGCTGCCGCCCGAGGCCGACGAACAGGTGCGATCCCAACGGGTAGGAGGGCTTCGCAAATACATCATGGAGCACTGTGGATGGCTGGCGTCCGGTTCGCCACGGTTCCTCTGGCTCAGGCAGACGGGCTTCGGCGTGGAGCATGACGGGGCGGACCTCATCGTCAGCCTCTATTCCTGGCAGGAGTCGACAAGCGCGCCCGAACGGGAACGACATATGTGGGATCACTTTGACCTAGAGCGACAGGAATCCGACTACACGGCGGTCCACTTCAACGTGTCGACCGGACAGGAGCACTTCGACAACGGGGAATTCGACTTCGTCTTCCAGGCGTACGTGGACGATCCCGAGGGCCTATCCCGCATCTACGCGAGTCCGCGGCTGGAGATGATGCGCGAGCACTCGCGGAGGTTTCTGGACACCGACACGAGGCGACTCGGTTTCGGGAGGGTCCGTATCGTCAACCTGTCGTGAAGGTGCCCGAACCACAATTGCGACCCAAACGCATTCGCGAACATTCTGCTTATAGTGTAGACTTGACGAATCCATGAACTCATTTCATCCTCAGTCGGGCTGAGCGGCGCGGTGGTTCTGTAGGACGGCGATGGCCTTGACCAGGTGGCCGGCCTTGTTGGGGCAGCAGCGGAGCTTGCGGAGGATGCGCCAGCTTTGAGCTGCGCGTTTGCGCGTTCGCCGGGCCCGCGGAGCTTGGCTTGGGAGCGGTTGGCCTGCTTCTGGGAGTCAGGCTTGTTCTTGCCCTTGTACAGCGTGATCACCACGATGGCCTCAGCTCCCTGGTATGTCTTGTCGGCCAGAGTAAGGATGCCGGCCTTCTCCAGCTCGCAGGATGCCCCAGATCCGGGCCGCAGTCAGGTCGTGGGTCTTGCCCGGCAGCGCGCCGGAGGTCCACAGGATCGTTCTGTCCGGACCTGCGATGACCTGCACGTTCACGCCGTGCACGCGGTGCTTGCCGGAGAAGTAGGGCCGGTCGGCCTTCACCCGGTCGGTGTGGATGAGCGTCGCATCGAGGGTCACGTGGGTCAGCCCGTCCTTGGCGGCCTTGCGTAATGCCTGGCTCAGCTTGGGCGAGCGGGCCGACAGCAGCATCACGGTCTCCTCCACATACCGCCAGGCGGTTGTCGCCGACACTCCGAAGCCCGCGCTGATCTCGGCGAACGTCTCGTCCTTGCGCAGGTAGACCTGCACGAGCAGGGCCTGCAGGCCGGGGTTCAGCCGCCGCCACGTCGACCCGATCCGCTTGCGATGGCGGCGGATCAGCCCGGCCACGTAGTTCAGCGTTGAGCACGACAAATCGACGGCGGCCGATAGAACAGCACGCAGAGACCTCTGGTGGTGATGGTTGTGGTGATCAACCCGTTTACCAGGGGTTTCTCTACGTCACCGGTCGAACTCTCAGCTCGCGATCATGCTGTGACCAGCAAGCCTCCGACGGAGGATGGAATGGGGTCCATGATGATCAGTGGTGCTCCCTCAGATTTCGGCCGTCGTCGACGCAGTACCGGCGTCCTGGGACCTTCCAGGAGCGCCGCTTTGTGATTCCTGGAGCGGGCGGCTCCGTACGGCCAAGCCCTGACCTCGGCTATTCAGCCGGTATTTCACTCTGAAGATCGATAACTGAAGAAGGTGCCTCCGACCTGCGATGATCTGACTGCTTAGATCACGAACATCGCACAGAACGGACGCACCTTCCGGGTGAACGGTACGGCATGGGACTGCCGCTTGTCTGTCAGGGGACGGCAAGGGGCTCATCGGGCACGCGGGAGCCGTGCTCCTGCGCAAAAGCGCTGATCAGACGGGGTTAACCGGAGCACTCGGCGGAGTGTTCGCCCGGCTGGGCGGCTCGCCGGTATGGAACCGGGGCGTGGTGCTGGTGCACCTCGCGGTGGCGATCACACTGGGCGCGACCAGCATGCGGCAGATCTCCCTGCTGGCTCACCACGAACAGCTGTTCGGCACCCCTCCCTCAGACTCCACCATCCGCCGGGCGCTGGAGCCGATCGGTGAGTCCGAGCTGCTGCGGACCAGACTCGCCCGAGCTCGTGCCCGGGTGCGGCGGCACGTGTGGGACCTGGTCTCTGTCACCGAGACAGGATTCCCGTGGCTGGAGGTGGCCGGGAAGGTGCTGACCGGCTGGATCGTGATCGATCTGGACGCCACGCTGATCACTGCCCACTCCAACAAACAGGGCGCCTCGGCCACGTTCAAGAATGGCTGGGGTTTCCACCCGCTGGCCGCCTGGTGCGCCAATACCCACGAGTCGCTGGCGATGCTGCTGCGCACCGGATCAGCCGGCTCCAACACCGTGACCGACCACGTGCGGGTCCTCACCGCCGCCATCGCTCAGATCCCCGAGGGCTTCCGGGCCAAGATCTGGATCCGGATCGACGGCGCGGGCGCCACCCACGACCTGGTCGAACACATGCAAGGGTTGAACACCACCCGGCGCACGGTCCGCTTCACCGTTGGCTGGAAGATCACTGAAGTCGACGAGAAGGCGATCGCCAAGCTGCCTGAGACTGCCTGGCAGGCGGCCGTCCGTCAAGACGGCGAGGCACACGAGCACGCGCAGGTCGCCGAGCTGACGGGGCTGGACGAACGCGCCACACTCTGGGGGGTGCGGCTGCTGGTGCGCCGGGTGCGGCCCTCGGCCCGCGACGCCCGCCAACTGACCGACCTGGAGAAGCAGACCGGCTGGAAGTACGCCATCATCGCCACCAACCTCGGACCCCGCGGCCTGCGTGGCATCGCCGGCAGCCACGAGCTCGCCTTCATCGACGCCGTCCACCGCGATCACGCCGAGGTCGAGGACCGAGTGCGCACCAACAAGGCGATGGGGCTGCGCAACCTGCCCTCCAAGACGTGGAACGTCAACGTCGGCTGGGTGCTGGCGGCCAACCTCGCCGCCGACCTGGATGCCTGGACTCGGCTGCTGGGCCTGCATGACGATGCAGTACTGGCCCGCGCCGAACCGCAAACCCTGCGCTACTGCCTGTGGCACCTGCCCGCCCGGCTGGTCTCCCACGCCCGCCAACGAGTCCTGAAGATCAGCGTCACCTGGCCGTGGAAGACCGCCTTCCTCACCTGCTGGCAGCGGCTGTGCGCTCTGCCTGCACCACCCTGACCAGCACCAACCCGCCGCGGCGACCCGAAAGGAGCCACTCCACACCCCTGCGGCCCAGTGGAAGCCGCCGCCCAGCCGAGCGTTTCGGACGGCTCCGCCACCCAGCCGACACACAGAAAAGGATGATCAGGCGGAAACTTCCGCCATGCCGATTGACTCAGCCGACACCGTCAGGGCGTGAGTCATCGAGGCTGACAGGACACATGCCACAGCAGAATTTTGATGTCAAGCCTTGAAAGGAGTTTCGGGCCCAGTCTAGTGTCGATGAACGATGATCATTCGGTCCGGGCCGTATCCGGCCTGGATCGCTCAGACGACACATGGGAGCACGTCGGCCGAAAGCGTGGTCATCGCGGCACGCACCACGATGACTACTCGGGGACATTGATGGACGTTCGCCACACCTATTTCATCGCCGAGATCGGCGGAAACTGCTGCCAGGGGCAGTCGGCAGTGGCCACGAATACGATCGCTGCCAAGATCAGACGGTCATCGGCCCCGCCGCAGGGCTCCGGCATAGTAGAAGAACATGCCGGAGTGTCCGTTTCGCTCCGACGCTCGACCGGGGTTTCGATGCAGGTCGTCACAGATCTCAGTCTCAACCCCCAAACTGCCGAATCGGACAAGTCTCTACTTTGCCGGGGCCCTGGGCCCCGCCGTCGTCCACCACCCTGTGGGCGGATCGGCGACGGTGACATCATCCGCTGAAACATATCCCAGAGGTCAGCAATCGCGTGGAGTGCACTCTGGCGCAGCAAGGCGTTCAACAATGCGTCTAATTGATCTTCGGCACGACTCGGCAATGCGAACCACATACCCACAGACTATTGACTTTCTGCAAACCCGACTTGGGCGTCTGCTCCCTGCCGCGGTGCCGAAGGGATGGTACCGCAGCGGATAGGGGGGCAAATGGCAGCTAAAGATATAACAATTTAGGAGCTTTCGTGGACACTATTGCAAGTTTTTGCTTGTGGCCATTCTGGAATGGGGGGGAGTCTCGGCGGCCCTACAACTTGCTAATCGAGGACCTGATGCGCGGACACCGCGTGATCTATGTCTGGTCCGGGGAAGGTGGTTTGGATTATCGCGATATAGATATCGATAAGACAATCGCGCACATCCACGCTGCGAATCCCGAAACGGCAGCACTGTACAAGCGTCTCGAAGTCGTTCATCTGAACAGCGAGGATGGGTCGCTTCGACAAGTCTTCCCTGAGCCCTCGGCCGCCATCGATCTGGCGATCTCGGAGTTGCGGCCAGCTTACGCCAGGGTCCACACTCCCGTGACTGCGTTCTTGCCGTTGCTCCGGGCACTGCGCGACCAGGGGACAAAAGTTGTCTACGACCGTATGGATGCCTGGGCCGAGTTCCCCGCCTTGCCCGGGTGGCACACGGGTGACATCGAAATCGAGCGTGCGTTCACCACAGTCGCCAACGGTCTGACTGTCGTGACACCGGAACTCGCGCGTGATCTGAGGACGGCCGATCTTCCGACAAGGACGATTCCTAACGCCATCAGCCGACCCTTCCTGCGAGCGCTCCTTGCCACCCCAAAGCCACGCCCCTCAGATCCTCCAATGGTCCTCTACTCCGGACTAATGAATCCGTCTTTTTTTGACTGGGACATCTGCTACAATGTAATCAAGTCCTGTCCGGAATTCAATTTCGTACTGGTCGGCAAGCGTGGCTTCTGGCACGATCATGAGCTAGGGCTTCAGGTGCAGGAGCAGGAAGCGAGGCTGCGTACCCTGCCGAACTCGACCTTGGTCGAGTGGGTGCCTCATCAGGAATTGCCGAAGTTCATCCGTCAGGCGTCTGCTGCGATAATCCCGTTCGCAGAAGGTCCAGTTACTTCGGGCGTCATCCCGCTGAAGGTCTTTGAATACATCGCTGCCGGAATACCGGTGGTGAGTTCCTCGCTGCCTGCGATCGCCGATTATCCGCTGGTCTATGCCGTGGCCACATGGCAGGAGATGTCAGAGCGTCTTAGAGAGGCCCTAGCCGCACCGCCTACGCCGACGGCATTGCGGGAGGCCGAGTTGTTCGTCGAGGCCAACACCTGGCGTGAACGGGCCCAGGCTATGGAGGACTTCGCCCATGCCCTGTAGCCCCTTGGACGACTAAACAGACGTGTGCACATGAGGAGGGCAAGGGTGGTCGCCGAGGCCGCGTCATTGCTGTGGACCGCCATCCGATGCGAACCTCGTAGCTTCATGGCCGCGGTCGCAACGGGCACGGCCCACGGGATCCTGACAGTACTTGCCGCGCAGGTCATCGGCGCGGTGACCGAGCAGACCATCCTGCCAGCGTTTCATCAAGGCGACACCACGTTGGCTGCCGTTGTCACAGGCGCGTTGTTGTTGTTCGCCGTCACCTTGGGCAGGGCCCTGGCTCTGGTGGGCCGGCGTTTCTGGTCCGGCATCATGCAGGCCCGTCTTCAGGCTGAATATCGTCGCCGCGTCTCGCACCAATACGTACACCTGCCGTTGTCATGGCGCCAGCGCCACTCCACGGGCGCATTGCTGTCCACTGTCGGCTCTGACATCGACACGGCATGGAATCCGATAGCGCCACTCCCCGCTGCCATAAGTGTGCTGGTGATGCTGACGACCGCCGTCGGCGCGGCGTTCGCCACGGACGTCGCCTTCGGGCTGGTTTGCATCCTGATGGTGTCCGCGATCGTCGCGATGAATGTCGTCTACCAGCGCATACAGCGCCGAGAGGCAGATGACGTACAGAACGTTGCCGCAGACGTGAGCGCGGTTGCACACGAGAGCATCGATGGCGCACTGACGGTGAAGACACTGCATGCTGCCGAGCGCGAGGAATATCGGCTACGGGGCAGGAGCGAGAGGCTGCGGGACGCCCATATCCGGCTCGGGCGCGGTCAGGCGCTGTTCGATTCAGCCTTTGACCTGTTTCCCGCCCTCGGAGTCATTGCCGTCCTATTGGTAGGTTCCATTCGGATTGAGTCGGCGTCACTGGGGGCTGGCGACTTGGTCGAGGTGGCCTATCTGTTCACGTTGCTCTCTTATCCCACCCGCACCATCGGTGGATTCCTGGCCGCGCTGCCACGTAGTTTGGCTGGGTGGCGGCGGGTGAGTCAAGTGCTCGCATTCCCTGTCGCCGCCGCTCCGCCAGAAAACGATGAGTGTGCCAGCAGCTCGATTGATACGCGTGGACCGCTACGGCTCGAAGTCCAAGCGCTGCGGTTCGGCCATGGGCGCTCGGAGATTCTCAATGATGTGTCGTTCGAAGCCGCGGCAGGCAGCACGGTGGCCGTCGTAGGGCCAACGGGTGCTGGCAAGTCCACTCTCCTGTCGCTACTGGCTCAGCTCGACGAACCGGCTTACGGAGAGGTTCTCCTCAACGGCGTGAATGCGCGGTGCATCAATCGTGCGCAGTTCGTCACAGCGGTCGCGATTGTTCCTCAAGACCCGTTCCTCTTCATGGACAGCGTTCGGGAGAACCTGACACTGGGACTGGACGCGGACGACGCCGAGATCTGGCGGGCACTCCGGGGGGCCCAGGCGGATCAGTTCGTGAGGGACCTACCGGAGGGCCTAGATACGCGGCTCGGGGAGCGGGGCACGCGCCTCTCGGGCGGTCAGCGGCAGCGGCTAGCACTTGCTCGGGCCTTGATCAGGCGTCCTGGGCTGTTGTTAGTCGATGATGTGACGTCCAGCCTCGATCCGGTTGTCGAGAGCCGCGTTCTCGATGGGCTGTGCGACACCCTGTCGGAGTGCACGATCGTGGCAGTAACCCACCATAGGGCCACGCTTTCCCGTGCCGACACGGTCGTCTTTCTTGAGCAGGGGCGTGTCATCGCCATTGGCACCCATGAGCAGCTGTGGGATGAGTTTGGCCGCTATCGGACGCTCGTCACGGCTCATGAAGAATCCGAAACGGACCCAGTCGGCGAGTCCAGCCAGAATGTGCAGGCTCACCACTATCCGGCTGCGGACGTAGGACGTCAGAGCGTGCACGGAGGAAGCACAAGGGAGGGCGGAGAGGCCGGCACATGGGCGAGATCGGAACGTGGCATGTGGTCAACGATCCTGCGTGGCCTGCAATTCGCGCCCGGCTTCTGGCGGACGGTCCCTCTCACCATCCTGCTCGCCGTGCTTGCCACCGTCGGCCGCGTGGCCATCCCGGCGGCCGTGCAGAACATAATCGATCATGGCGTGCGTGTGCCGAATGGTCCCGACCTGGAACAAGTGCAGCACGGTGCAGGGATCGCAGCGCTTGTAATCCTCGTCACGACGGTTGCTGGATACCTCATGAGTGCCCGTCTCTGCCGGGCCACCGCGGAAGCACTGTCGTCCCTGCGGCTTGCGGCCTTCCGCCACATCCATCGCCTCTCCATCCTGCAGCAGGCTGCCCACCGACGAGGAGTCCTCGTTGGGAACCTGACGACCGACGTCGACGCCGCCAGCCACTTCATCCAGGGCGGCGGTCTGCTCCTGCTCGTCAGTGCGGGACAGATAGCCGTCGCCACCGCGCTGATGATGTACTACTCGTGGCAGCTCACCTTGGTGGCCTGGGCCTGTTTCGTCCCACTCGTGATTATCCTGCGGGGGCTACAAACAGCGTTCAGGCGAGCGTACGAGCGCTCACGCGACGGGATCGCCGCGATCCTCGCCAGCGTGTCAGAGGTAATGGCAGGCTTGGCCGTGGTGCGCGCCCATGGGGCAGAACGGCGGACACTGGACCACATTGTCCGCACGATCGGCGACCACGAGCACATCCTGAGGCGCCTACAGTTCCTCGGCTCCGTGCGATTCGTCAGCGCCGAGACTACCGCCGGGCTGGCGACTGCGGCCGTCATGACCCTTGGAGTGTTTCTTGGTGTCGGCGGTGGCATCACGCTTGGGGAGCTACTGGCATTCCTCTTCCTCCTGCAGCTCTTCGTCATGCCGTTTCAGGCAGGGACGGAGGTTCTGAATCAGGCCTACAACGCCGTGGCGGGATGGCGTCGGGTATTGGCGGTCCTGGACGTGGTGCCGGACGTGGGGGATCCCGGGGAGTCCGGCAGGACGATGCCCTGCGGACCGCTCTCCGTACGCCTTAATCAAGTGACATATGCCTACCCGGGGGGCCAACCAGTCTTGCATGAAGTTGATCTCGAAATCCCGGCAGGATCCCGCATTGCAGTGGTCGGCGAGACCGGCTCCGGAAAGAGCACCTTCGTAAAGGTGCTCGCTCGTCTGATCGAGCCTACGCATGGTCGGGTCCTCCTGAGCGGTGTAGATGCACGCAATATAGGCTCGGATGCGCTGAATAACCGGGTCCTCATGGTGCCGCAGGACGGGTTTCTCTTCGACACCTCTATAGCCGAGAATGTGCGCTACGCCCGGCCCAACGCCATAGACGACGAGATCGCTGTGGCATTCGCAGAGTTAGGGCTGAAAGACTGGCTGGAGTCTCTGCCAGAGGGAATGGCCACGATGGCAGGTCAGCAGGGCGGGAACTTTTCAGCAGGAGAACGGCAATTTGTCATCCTGGCCCGAGCCCTACTCGCCGACCCAGACCTACTGATCCTGGATGAGGCAACGTCGGCGATCGACCCCGGAACAGACGCACGGCTGCAACAAGCGCTGCGGCGGCTAACCCACGGACGCACAGCGATCATCGTCGCGCACCGGATGGCCACGGCGGCCACGGCCGATGAAATAGTTGTCTTCGCTGGCGGCAGAGTGGTGCAACGGGGGCCACACGAGGACCTCCTCGTGGCGGGGGGGCCATATGCTGTGCTCTGTGCGAGCGCCCAGGCATGAGAGCAGCTGGGCAGTTACGGGCCACCTGCGTCACTGTCGCCCGCATGGAAGTTGGAGGCGTCCCGAGATACCACCTCTCCTTCGGCGTCGACCCATCCCATCGGCCGGGCGGGATTGCCAGCGACCAGTTGGTACGGGGAGACGTCCCTCGTCACTACCGAGCCGGCAGCGACCATCGCATAGCGACCGATCTCGACCCCGCACACGATGGTGGCGTTGGCGCCGATCGAGGCACCTTTGCGCACAACCGTTTCGGTAATCTGCCAGCCGGGGTTCTGCGCCCGTGGTCGCAGATCGTTGGTGAACACCACACTCGGCCCGACGAAAACCCCATCCTCAAGGGTCACACCTCGATAGACCGAGACGTTGTCCTGGACCTTCACGGAGTCGCCGATCACCACGTTGGCGTCTACGTAGACGTTTCTCCCGATGACGCAGTTACTGCCGACGGAGGCCGACGCACGGATATGCGACGTCCGCCAGACCTTTGTGCCGGCTCCTACACGGGCGCCTTCCTCTATCTCGGCCGATGGGTGCGCAAAGAAATCAGATGGTTGCATAAATGGTTGTCCAGCTCGCTCGATCAGGCCGGGCAATCAGCCCGCCATCGAAATTATTCAAGGTCAAACCTAGAGCTCGCTTCCGGTAGCGCGGAAGAGAGCCGACGCAACAACTGCATGTCAATCTGGCGTCGATGGCCTGGAGGTCGGAGGGACAGGTGACGAAGAGCTTAGCGTGCACGGTCAGCCTAGCGCGGGTCCGTGCAACGGCGACTGAGAATGATCGTCTCGTCGCTCATCAGGGTCGGCTTCGTATTCGAGACGTTCACCCTGCCTTTGGCGCCTCGGCTATGTGGTCACATCCTCCATTGCCCGCAGAGCTCAAGCGCCAATATGAACATCAGGGTACCGTATTAATTATGTGCGCGCCTCCTGAGACTCTCAGGCATCTAAGCCCCCGAAGGGTCAAGCCATCTGGCCAGAAGATGCTGAGAGCGCGACTAGAGGCCTGGCTTCCTCGCCTAATCAAACGATTCCCTATTCGCTGCTTGACATGACACATCCAAGTCGTCGATCATGTTTTGGTTATGCCTGGTTCTTACTCAACTTTCGTGATCTACCATAGAGCTCCGCGTCAATACGAACAAACAGAGTGCATCGAGGATTGCTACCCGAAACCCGGCCAACGGTCCGTCGGTTCAGCTAACACGAACCGTCGAGGAATGTTTCGTTGTCGCATACTAGCAAGATCGAAAAATGGTGTCACGGAGTTCATTATATTTGTCGCACTCCGTATCTAATATGGAGTGTGATTCACACTCGCGTCCGCGCCTCTCGCCAGCCGTAAATTGCCCCTTGTAAGGGCATGTAATTCATGCGCTCATTCGCTGCGCACGGAATTGCGCTGTGCCGGGAGAGGCGGACCATATTGCGCAAAGGAGCCGACATGAGCGGGGCCCGTCCTTTCGACGGAATGGCGCTGAAGTCCACACCTCAGCAAGCCGCAATCCCACCGGTCCTCCCGGTCATCGGGGAGGCTGAAATTGAGGCAGTCGTTCGCGTGCTGCGTACCGGCAGAGTGGTTCAGGGGCCAGAGGTCGATGCGTTCGAGCGAGAATTTGCCCAGCAGGTGTTGGGGGACCGCGAATGCGTGGCTGTGAACTCGGGCACCTCGGCTCTGCTGCTAACTCTTCTCGCGCTCAGAATTGGTCGAGGTGACGAGGTGATCGTGCCCTCATTCTCCTTCGCGGCGACCGCAAATGTCGTCCGGTTGGCGGGTGCGAAACCGGTCTTCGCGGATATTGAGCCGGAGACTTTCTGCCTCGATGCGCGGGCCGCCGCAGCGGCGATCACACCGCGAACAGCGGCCATAATGCCAGTTCACCTCTATGGACATCCGGCGGCTATGGACCAGATCATGCCGCTCGCGCAGCGACATGGCCTAGCCGTCGTGGAAGACGCCTGCCAAGCCCATGGTGCGGCGCTGGACGGGCAACCTGCGGGGAGCTTTGGGATCGCGGGCTGCTTCAGCTTCTATCCCACCAAGAACATGCACGCCTTGGAGGGCGGCATGGTTGTGACTGCGGATTCCGAGCTAGCTCACTGCGTGCGGCTCCTGCGCAATCAGGGCATGCAGCAGCCGTACGCGAATGAGATCGTTGGCGCCAACATGCGTATGACCGACGTGTCCGCTGCGGTGGGCCGTGTACAGCTGGCGCGGCTCCCCGAATGGACGGAGCAGCGCAGGACGAATGCGAGCTTCCTCGACTCCCGGATCAAGGGGGTAGTCACGCCTCCCGTCAGGGAGACAGTGCACCACGTCTACCATCAGTACACCATCCGCATCGAGGAAGGCAGGGATAACGCACGTCAGGTCCTGGCGAGCTTGGGCATCGGCAGTGCTGTCTACTATCCGACGCCGATCCACCGACTCAAGCCCTATCTCGCCCCGGCGGGACAACCGGCCCCCTGGCATCTGCCGGAGACCGATCGGGCAGCCGCCGAGGTGCTGTCCCTGCCCATCTATCCGTCGCTGACAGTGGCCGATCTGGAACGGGTCGCCAGCGCCGTGAACAGCTTGGGAACCCTGCGGTGAGCGTGCGGCGGGATCTCCGCGCTGGCCTCATCGGGCTTGGGGCCATGGGCCAGCAGCATGCTCGGGTGCTCTCTCAACTTGACGGCGTGGAACTGGTCGGCATCGCCGATCCCCAGGGTGCCCGGAAGGGGACAACACCGGTGCCGGTGGTGCGCTCCCTTCCCGAACTGCTGGCCCTGGATCTCGACTACGCGGTGGTGGCCTGCCCGACGTCCATGCACGAGGCTGTCGGCCTCGAACTGGCGGCGAATGGCGTCTGCGCCCTCATCGAGAAGCCACTTGCCCAGTCCGTCGAGGCCGCCCGCCGGCTCGTCGAGGCATTCGAAAGGCATTGCCTGGTTGCCAGTGTTGGTCACATCGAGCGGTACAACCCAGCGCTACGCAATCTGCGCACACGGTTGGAGGCGGGCGAGCTAGGCGAGGTCTTCCAAGTCGCGACCCGTCGGCAGGGACCATTCCCTCGCCGCATCATGGACGTCGGTGTCATCATGGACCTGGCCACCCACGACATCGACCTTACTAGTTGGATGACCGGCCAGCCTTATGCCTCGGTGTCGGCTCGCACCCTCAGACGCAGCGGTCGTCCTTATGAGGACATGGTGGCCGCCGTGGGCGAGCTTGCCGACGGCACGATCGTCAATCATCTCGTCAACTGGCTGAGCCCGCTCAAGGAGCGCTCCACCGTGGTCACGGGCGAGCACGGTTGCTTCGTCGCCGATACGCTCACCGCCGATCTCAGTTTCTACGCGAACGGCGCGGCCAGTACGGAGTGGGAGGTGCTGCGTAATTTCCGCGGAATCACGGAGGGGTCCATGATCCGATACGCGATCACGAAGCGGGAACCGCTGTGGGTGGAGCATGAGTGCTTCCGCGACGCGGTCAGAGGCGTACGCAGCGACATCGTCGCTCTGCGCGAAGGACTGCGCACTGTCGAGGTCGCCAGCGCCGTTGTCCGATCGGCGGCACAGGCCGGTACGGTGCCGTGCGGACCAGCGAGTGACTTCCCGGCTGCGGTGAAGGGGAGTTGAGCCGGTTGTGCAGGCTGCTGGCAGCACGAACCGGTGGGGAGTGAGCAGCATGAGGATCTGCGTCGTCGCCCTGGGCAAGATCGGCCTGCCGCTCGCCGTGCAGTTTGCCGGCGGGGGGCATCACGTGATAGGTGCTGACATCTCAGAGCGGACCGTTCAGCTCGTCAACGACGGGACGCCCCCCTTTCCGGGGGAAGCCGGGCTTGAGGCCCGGCTACGCGCCGTAGTAGACGCGTGCCGGCTTTCGGCCACCACGCATACGACGGAGGCGGTCGCGAACTGCGACGCGGTGGTCATCGTGGTGCCCCTGGCCGTCGATGGGGCAGGCACGCCGGATTTCCGAGCTATGGACAGCGCCACTCACGCGGTTGCGCGCGGGCTCCGGCGCGGCACTCTGGTGTCCTACGAGACGACGCTGCCGGTGGGAACCACCCGCGGACGATTGGCGCCGATGCTGGAGCAGGGCTCGGGACTGGTGGCGGGTAGAGACTTTTCCCTTGTATTCAGCCCGGAGCGGGTGCTAACTGGGCGGGTCTTCGCAGATCTGCGCCGTTATCCCAAGCTAGTCGGCGGTATAAACGAGGAGTCCACCGGACACGGCGTCCGGTTCTACGAAGCTGTGCTGGCCTTCGACGAACGTAGCGATCTCCCACGCCCTAACGGCGTGTGGGATCTCGGATCGACCGAGGCTGCGGAGTTCGCGAAGCTCGCCGAGACCACCTACCGGGACGTCAACATCGGCCTGGCCAACCAGTTCGCCCGGTTCGCCGGCAGAATCGGCGTCGACGTGATGAGGGTTATCGAGGCTTGCAATACACAGCCGTTCAGTCACATACACAATCCAGGAATAGCCGTCGGCGGCCATTGCATTCCTGTCTATCCCCAGCTCTACCTGTGGAACGACCCGGCGGCGACCGTGGTGCGAGCGGCGCGGGAGACAAATGCGGGAATGCCCCAATACACGGTGGACTTGCTCGCTGCCGAGGTCGGTGGCCTAGCCGGGCTAGATGTCCTTATACTCGGCGCCGCTTATCGGGGTGGTGTCAAGGAGACGGCATTCTCCGGAGTTTTCCCTACGGTGGAAGCCCTCCGCCGCTGCGGCGCCCGGCCGCTGGTCGCGGACCCAATGTTCAGCGCGGCGGAACTCGTCGAGCTAGGGCTGCCTCCCTACAACGGCGAGTACGTCACCGCGGCGGTGGTCCAGACGGACCACCCTGAGTACCAGTCGTTGACGGCAGGGGACCTACCGGGGGTCCAGGTACTGGTCGACGGACGACGTGTCACGGATCCAGCTCATTGGACGGGCGTCCGCCGCATCGTCCTCGGCGGCTGACGGAGCTGGGCGGCCCTGCAGATCGCACGTCCGGGTGCGTGCCGCACGGCTTCGTCGCCGGATTCCTCACGAAGGCAAAAGGAGAGCAGTTGAAGATCGTCAGCATCGTGGGCGCCCGCCCGCAGTTCGTCAAGCTCGCGCCTGTCGCAGCGGTCTTGTCTGACTCGATTCATGAGCATGTCATCGTCCACACGGGTCAGCACTACGACGTCCGCTTGTCTGATGCCTTCTTTACCGGATTGGCGATCCCGGCACCGAAGGTGAACCTCGGCGTAGGATCCGCTAGTCACGGCGTACAGACCGGAGCTATCCTTGCCGCCCTCGACCCGATTCTGTCTCGCGAGCGCCCCGACTGTGTGCTCGTGTACGGTGACACAAACTCCACTTTGGCGGGCGCCCTCTCGGCGGTCAAACAGCAGGTGCCTGTGGCACACCTCGAGGCCGGTCTACGCTCGTTTAACCGGCGAATGGCCGAGGAGCACAACCGGGTCCTCACTGATCACAGTGCGGACCTCCTTCTCGCACCGACCCGGAAGGCCCTACGCCATCTCGCAGCCGAAGGGCTGGCAGCACGCTCAGTCCTCGTCGGAGACGTGATGGCTGACATCTGCATGCAGATCCGCGAGATGGTCCTGGCGAATGAGGGGCCAGGACTGCCGGACGGTGTGACCTCAACGTCGCCTTACCTCCTGGCCACTCTGCACCGCGCGGAGAACACCGACGCACCTGAACGGCTGGCCCGGCTCGTGGCCGCTCTTGGGCGCCTACCCGTACAGGTCGTGCTGCTCGCTCACCCACGGCTGCTGGCCAGGGCCAGTGAACACGGTGTCCAGCTGGCCTTCGGAGCGATTCATGTCGAGCGCCCTCTCTCCTACTCCTCCATGGTGGCCGCGGTACTAGGCTCCGCAGGTGTGATTACCGATTCGGGGGGGCTCCAGAAGGAGGCTTACCTCCTTGAACGTCCCTGCACGACCTTGCGCTCCGAGACCGAGTGGACAGAGACCCTCGCGAACGGCTGGAACGTCCTGGTACCCGACCCTGACAAGCTTGAGGGCCCAGAATGGGCGGCCATCGCAACACGTCCCGCGCCTGCTACGCGGCCCGGCGCCCATTATGGTGACGGCTGCGCCGCCCGGCGGGTGGTCCATGCTCTCGAACGGCACGTGGCATGACCCGCCCGACCGGCTATACCAGATGATCGCCGAAATAGTGCACCGAATAGAAGTCGGCCACCGCCCTCAGCCCGTACTTGCGCTCCAGAGTGGCACGTGCCCGCCGAAGGTCTAGTTGCGGGAGCCGGCTGGCGAGGCGTTCGTACCCGCTGACGAGCTCTGTGCCATTGTCCGCGACAGGCACCAGCTCTCCGGCGTGGGCGATCACACCTGACAGCGTCTCCTCAGGTCCGCCACATCTGGTGACGAGGACCGGCATGCCGCTCGAGATCGCTTCGATGGGTGTCATCCCGAATGTCTCGTAATGGCTCGCGTGTACCAAGAGATCATGGCTGTAGAGCAGCTCTAGCGCCTGCTGGTGCGGGACGGCGTCCAGCAGAGTGACATCGCTGGTCAGGTTCATATCCGCTACGCGGCGGCTAAGCCAGGGCCAGTCCGCGCCGCCGCCGACCATGGTAAGGGATAGCTCCGGTCGCGACGCCCGGCAGTGAGCGAAAGCATCAAGCACCTGTTCGATGCCCTTGCTCTTGAGAAAGCCTCCAAGGTAAAGCCAGCGTCGGAGCTCGCGCACCGGTTCCGGGCGCAGCGTGATGCGCTCAATTGGCACGGCATTGGGCGCCACGTCGATCTTGTCCGCCAGATACGGGAAAGCGGCAACAAGCTTTCCCCTGAGAACACCGCTGACGCAGAAGAACCGGGTGCACTCCCGGACAACCTCCTCATACAGTTTCCTAGCGTCGTCGTCGGCGAGTTGCGCTTCGAGGAAGCTCGCATGCTCCGTTACGAACACCTTCGACTGCCTTCCAGCAGCCTGCACCGCCGGCCACCCTCCGGTCAGACCAACATGTGCGTGCACCACAGGCGTCTGAAGGCTGCCCTTCGTATGATCGCGGAAAGCTCGGGCACGGTTCCGCACCGACTGGCCCAAGGTCGTGAAGGGCGCCTCGGTGAAAAACACATCCTCGACTGTCACATTGGCGGTCGACTGAACCGGCACAGAGGTGGTTGGGCGCCCACTGCCCCTCGGTTGGAAGTGATAGACGGTCACCGCTTCCGCCAGGCCACTGACGGCTTCGGCGGCGGTGGCTACGAACGACCCTCTGTAGGGAGTTGATTCCGTGGGAAACCACGGGGTAACGACCGCGACCGACAGAGGACGGGCGTCCACACCTGACCCTCGGCTCATCAGAGACCGGGTCATCTGAGACTCATTCCCGCCGGCGGGTACGGACGTTCGAATTGCGAACCCGTCAGAAGGAGTTGCTGCATGTGAATACATACCCCTCTTTCTCATCCACGGCCAGCAGCGGCTTACCCCACCCTTCGTCAGCGAGGCATTCAAGGACCGCCGTGGCCGACGCGTCGGCACCCACCTGCAAGAGCGCCTCACTCGTTACCAGAAACAGACCGCCGGCGTACAGCGCGAACTCGCCCGGCCAGCCCTGCGCGACCATGCCGGTCGCACGCACCTTGCGACCGGGCACGTCCAGGACGACGATCCGCGAGTCGGTCGTGACCCCGTAGAGCAACCCCTCGTGCCACTGAAGGCTGACGTAACCGGCGGCGCCCGCCAGCGGCTTCCACACCCAATCCACCCTCCGGCCAGCCAGGTCGAACGCTACGAGGATGGCCTCGGTGGCGGTTGGCGTGATGCCGTCTGCCGAGATCTCGGTTCCCAGGTACGCCACACCCTCGTGGGCCATGACTGCGGCAATCGCCTGGTCCGGCACGATGTCGTCATATGTATCAATGCGAGAGGATTCGAGATCGACTACGGCGAGAGCGCCGCCTGTGTGGCCATACTGATTGCGCGTGCCTAGGAGCAGCAGGCGTGAGTGGGGATCATAGAAGGAGTCCCGCGGCCGGTTGGATCTGCCCCCGATACGGCCGACCATCTTGATCTCGTCGGTACGGTGGTCATACAGCTGTACGACCGCGCCTGGATAGACACCCATGTACGTCTTGCCGGACACCGAGACCATCGTCTTGGCCTCGCCGGTCATAGGCCTGCGCGTTGCTGTGCCACAGTTGAGGTCGTGCACGACCAGGCCGAAATTTCCGCCAACCACTACTCTGCCGGCGCCTGCGTAGGACATCGACTGTAGCGGCTCCGGTCCTTCCCGTAATCCTGCCCCGTGCAGGTCAACAACGCCGTCGCTTCCCGGCGGCCAACGCCACCACAGCCCGCCAGCAGCCGCGCCCTGCACTCTGCCGCTCCGGACAAACAGCCCTCGCGTCTCCTGCCCGGGGCAGGGGACACCCACCCGGGTCAGCGCTGCCGTGTCTATGTCGTATACATAGAGTGCCCCGCTGGGGCGCGCAGTGAACCACGCTCTTCGGCCGTCGATCGCAACGGCGTCGATGGTGCGCTCGCCTGAGGCCACCACCGTCTGGCGGTCCGGATGGGCTAATTGGTGCACGAGGAGCTTGCCGCCTGGTTCGGTGCCAGCAACGACCACGTCTCGTGAGACGGCGACAGCGTAGACGAATGACTCTCCGAGTAGTTCGGCTGGCAGGAGGTTGCGCCGAGCACCGGTGCTAGGGTCGATCGCGACGAGCCGAGCAGCGCTGCCGGTCCCTGCATACACCGTACCGTCTGGGCCGACCGCGACAGATCGGACGTACTTCAGGCCGACCTCGGCTGGACCGAGGTCATGGACTCCGCCCGTCATTGGGTCGATCTCATAGACCTTCCCGCCTGGATAGGTACCGGCGTAGATTCGCCCGTCAGGTGACAAGGCCAGATCGAAGACATATAGCTCATCACCGAGCGGCGGAAAGGACGTCACTGTTCCGGTGTCCAGATCCACCCGGTGCACAGCAGCAATTGGATACGTGCCTACATACACAGCATCGTCCGAGGCCACCGCCCCCCAGCCGCCGTGACCGGTGGGCAGCTCGACATTGCGCAACACCCGATCGCCAGTCAGGTCGAGCTCGCCGACATGAGCCGGAGCCAGGCCCCGCGTGACGACGTACCCCCGGCTCCCTAGGATCGCGGCGCCAGCGATCGGCGAACCGAACACAGCGGGCCCCAAGTCGGTCGTGGCGTCCTCGCCCCAGGAAAGGGCTACGCCACCGTCCCCCGCGACGGGAACGCTGCGGCAGGAGAGGCGCACTATGGTCCTTGAGGTTCCTTCGGGTGCTGCGGAGGGGGCACGAGCGCAAGCTGGACCTACACGCGAGCTACATGTCGCGCCAATCTGCAGGTAGTGGGAACACTTGACATGTTTACTCACGCTACCACACATTAGGATCATGAAGGAGCCTTTCTTAGCTCACGCCCTAAAAGTCCAAGCGGCCTGGTCCGCCTCACATCCGCTGAGGTCCGCCAACTCCTTGCACGCCTGACCACGACCATCACCTGAACCTTCGACCCGCGCGATCGCCTGGTGGCAGCGCCGGACCCGCGCCCGCAGCAACCACTACCGGAAATGCTGGCTCCGATCATCACGGAAATCATTCATCGTGTACGCCTCAAACTGACCTGTGGAGGGGTAATGTCAGCGATCACCGCACTGAACAGTTATCGTCACCGGGGTTTTATCGACTCGGTCGAGGTTCTCGCACCCGACGCCGCTCGTGAGTTCGCCGCCCAGTTCGACACGTTGGTAGAGCGAGAAGGCATCGACCTCTTGGCGCCTAGCTTTCAGTTGCACGACCGTCATCTCGATCGGGATTTCATATGGTCGGTGGCGACCAGCCCATCCGTACTTGATGTGATTGACGCGCTCGTCGGTCCGAATATTCTGATGCTCGGATCGCGATTCATCGTTAAGCCGCCTCAGAGTACGCTTGGCGTACCGTGGCACCGCGACGCCGACTACGCCGGACTCTACCCGTGTTCCCAAGTGAATGTCTGGCTGGCTGTGGACGAAGTTGACGACGATAACGGGTGCTTGCGTGTACTTCCGCGAGTTGCGGCTGAACACGCCGAAGCCCGGGCGCACACCGCCGCCGATCCTTCGGATGCTAACCTGGTGGACCAGCAGCTGGCCTTGGCCGATGAGGAGCGTGCCGCACTCGTATCGCTGCCGCTACGTGGCGGCTGCATGACCGTGTTCGACGGAAATTTGGTCCATGGCAGCGAGGCAAATGTTAGCTCACGTCGGCGCTGCGGCTTAGCAATGAGGTACACATCCGCTAGTACCAAACTGCTCAATGAGGGCCAGTGGGCCGCTGTTTGCGTGCGCGGTACGGCGGATAGACAGGGCGGGCGGGTTATCTCGCGAGAGCAGGCGCGCACCTTTACCTATCGGAAGATCGACAAATTCGGTGCACAGGCATGAACGACGCGACCGCAGCGATCGCGGAGCGCCTTAAGGCCTGTTCCTTGAATCAGGTGCGAAGCTAGATGGCCAGGACTGCGACGACGGTGACGGTCCCAAGGAAGACATACTGAGCCTGAAAGCTGGGCGTGACCTCAGGACGGGTACCCGATAGAGCCCGTTTATCCAGGTGGCAGCCTGGAAGTATGAGGTACTCCGACAGAAGCGGAGGATTGTCCGCACCGGAACGGGACCGGCGCGAGGCGGTGCGGTTCCAGGCCGCGGACATGTTCGCCGGAAAGATCACACCGCCGCGGGTCGCCCGGTTGCTGGGCATCACCCGCAAATCCGCCTACGAGTGGCACGCGCTGTGGAAACGAGGCGGCAAGAGCGCGCTGACCTCCAAGGGCGCCGCCGGGACCGGCTGTAGGCTCACCGATGCGCAACTGGAGCGGCTGGAGGCCCTGCTGGGCGAGGGCGCCGTCGTGCACGGCTGGGACGACCAGCGCTGGACGGCCGCCCGCGTCGCCGTACTGATCGCCGACAGGTTCCACCTGTCCCACACCCCGCGCGGGGTGGCCTACCTGCTGAAGCGGCTCGGCTGGTCGTTCCAGGTGCCGGCGCATCGTGCGGCCCGGCGCGACGAGGCGCAGATCGCCACCTGGATCAAGCGGGTGTGGCCGGCGATAAAAGCACCCGGGCGGCCTGGGGCTCGTGGCTCGTCTTCGCCGACGAGTCCGGCCAGGGCCTGAGGCCGCCCAGGGGCAAAACGTGGGCGCCCCAGGGCCGCACCCCGGTCCTGATGGTGTCGGCTGGCGGATCCGGCCGGACCTCGATCGCCGCGCTGATCTGCGCCAAGCCCGGGATGCGGACCCGGCTGATCTACCGCACGCTCACCTACCACCGGCGCAAACACGAGCCCAGGGGATTCGGCGTCGAGCAGTTCACGGCCCTGCTGCAGGCCGCGCACGCCCAACTCGGCGGGCCGATCTCGCTGGTCTGGGACAGCCTGCCCGAACACATCAGCGCCGAGATGCGCCAATGGATCGACGCCCATGCCGACTGGCTGCTGGTCTACCGGCTGCCCGCGTACGCGCCTGAGTTGAACCCGGTTGAAGGCGTCTGGTCCAACCTGCGCGCCAAGGTCCTCAACTTCGCCGTCGGCGGCATCGACCAGCTCACCATCCTGATCAAGAACCGGCTCAAACCCCTGCAGTACCGGCCCGACCTGCTGAACGGTTTCATCGTCAAGACCGGACTCGCGATCTCCGATCCGGCGTAACCCCCGGCTTTCTTGCTCAGTAGATTGCGCCTGCCGAAAATTCCATCCATGCAGTTCAAGCGGCATGCGCGTACTCGTGGAGGATTCCTCCGAGTCGGTCTCGTCGGCGTATGTTCAGGTTGGCGATTCGCTCGGGATCTGTGACGGATCCGGCATGGCGCGCAGCCGAGCCCGTTGGGCGAGGGCGTGATGGGCTCGATGCTGGTTGTAGAACCGTTCGTACTCGCACTTCGGCTGTTTCTCGCTGAACAGTACGGTTCGCTGCCCGGCCGCATAATGCCCGTACCAGCCGATGGCGCATAGGGCATCCCGCTGTCATTTGGCGCAGAAAATGAGATCCAACGCTGGGACCGCACCTGTGCTCCCTTCGCGAACCGATCCCAGAATTTCTCCGTACGGCCAAGCCCTGATGGTTTATGCCATAGCGGGATGCTGATGTCAAGCCTTGAAAGGGGTTTCGGAACCGGTCTAGGGTCAATGAACGATGATCATTCGGTCCGGGCCGTATCCGGCCTGGATCGCTCAGGCGACACATGGGAGAGCATGTCGGCGGAAGCGTGGTCATCGCGGGTACCAGGCACCACGATGACTACTCGGGGACATTGATGGACGTTCGCCACACCTATTTCATCGCCGAGATCGGCATCAACCATAACGGCAGCATCGACACGGCCCAGGAGCTAATCCGAGCCGCCGCCGCGGCTGGCTGCGACGCAGTGAAGTTTCAGAGGCGGGACCTGACTAGAGTTTATTCGCCAGAGGAACTGGCCCGTCCCCGTGAGTCCGTCTTCGGTGCCACCAACGGCGACCTCAAGCGGGGACTGGAGTTCGACACAGACGGATACCGCCGACTGTTCGAGGCGAGCCGCGAGGCGGGCGTCGATTGCTTCGCGTCGGTCTGGGACGAGGCGTCCGTGGAATTCATGGCCCAGTTCAAGCCCCCTTACATGAAGGTTCCAAGTCCGCTGCTTGGGCATCATGGCCTCCTGCGAGCCTGTCGCGCCGCTGGCGTTCCTGTCCTCATGTCGACCGGCGGGGCGGACATGGAAGATGTGGCGGCCGCTGTGCGTACGCTCGGCGACGTCGCGGGCGTCATGCACTGTGTGAGCGCATATCCGTGTCCTGACCACCATAGCAACGTGCGCCAGATGCTCACGCTGCGCTCCGAGCTCGGCGTCCCGGTCGGCTACTCCTCGCACGAGACCGGACCGTACGCCGTCTTCGCCGCCACTGCGTTGGGCGCCGAGTTCCTGGAGCGGCACATCACGTTGGACCGGACGATGTGGGGCTCCGACCAGAGTGTGTCCACCGAGCCCGAGGAGCTCGCGGCAATGGTGGCGGGGGTCCGCGCGATCGAGCGGTCCCTGGGATCGTCCGATGTCCGACGGCTCCCGATCGAAGAGCCCGCACTGGTCAAGCTTAGGCGGACAAGCGACTACCCGGTGGCCAATCCGGCGAGCTCGGCGCGGTAGGCCGCGCAACAGTCGACGAGAAGGACGACACAACCCAACTTACGGAATACGAGGTTGCTTATGATCAAACCGCGTAGAGCGGTGGCCGAAACCGTTCGGACGGCGATGCCCGATGCGAGCCGCCGACAATATCTCAAGCTCGATCGCAATGAACTGGTCCCGCCGGTGGCCAACTCGGTCTTCCAGGCGGTCATCGACCAGTTGGAGCCCGACTCCTTCAGCGCCTACCCTGCGGTCCAGCCGCTGTACGAGGATCTCGCGGCAGCGCTGGGCGTCGCTCCCAACCAGCTCCTACTGGGCGCTGGATCGGACTGGCTCGTCCGTGCGTGCTTTGACACATTTGTCGAGGAAGGCGACGAGGTCGTGATCCCGGTGCCCACCTACGGAATGTATCCCGTGTACGCCGGACTACGCGGGGGTGAGCTGACCCCGCTGGAGCACCTCGACGGTTTCGGCGTGCCGGTGGCGGGCATTCGGAAGTCTCTTCAGCGCAACCCCAAACTCCTCGCGTTGGCGAACCCCAACGGGGCGCTCGGTTGTTACCTGCCGTGGAACGAGCTGCACGAGCTCGTGGTCGAGGCGGCCAAGCACGACACGCTGGTCGTCGTCGACGAAGCGTACGTCGAGTACACCGGGGACGAGTCCACTGCGCGGCTCGCGGCCCACAATAACCTCATCCTCATCCGGACCTTCTCCAAGGCCTGCGGGCTCGCTGGATTGCGGCTGGGCTACGCGGTCGGGCCGGTCGAGCTAATGGACTGGATGCGTCGCACTCGTCCGAATGTCGAGGTCAATGAGGTCGCTGTTGTCGCGGGCCGGTATCTGCTGCGGCATCCGGAGGTGGTGCGCCATCAGGTCGCGCTCGGGCAGGCTGGCAAGCAGCTGCTGGTCCGGGAGCTGACCGCGCTGGGCTGTGAGGTATATCCCGGTGCCGCCAACTTCGTCCAGGTGCAGTTCGGCTGGGCACGCGAAGGGATTCTCAAGCTCCTGCGATCAGCCGACATCCTGGTCAAGGACCAGGCGGGTGCGGGGATCCTGGACGGCTGGACCAGGATCACCGTCGGCTCCCCCGAACAGATGCAGCGCGTCGTGGCGATCGCCAAACAAGGGATGGGAATCGATGAGCGTTCACCGGATGGAAGAGCCTGACACCGATTTCTTCGAGAACCAGCGGCTTGCTGCGGACGACACGTCCAGCGCCGCGGTCGCTAGCCTGGAGCGCCAGGCGAGCTTGGCCCTCAGCGGCGCCGCCGAGGCAGACCGTGCCGACCTTCAGGAGATCGTCCGGTACCTGCGAAGCGGTGTTGCGCACAACTCCGAGGGACGTGACCTCGGAGTGGCCAAGTCGTCGTTCAGCACCACCGAACTCCGGGTCGCGGCACGGCTAGAACCCGAGCGCCGCGTGCCGTACTTACTGTACCGGTACCGCTTCAACGCGTACCCCCGGAAGCGACACCTGGCCCGAATGCCGATCATGCTCGCGGTGGAGCCCACGAGCGTCTGCAACATCAAGTGCGTGATGTGCTTCCAAGAGGATCCCGCGCTATCCCGCACCCGCTCGATGCAGGGGTTCATGGACCTAGCCCTGTACGAGCGCATTATCTCCGAGGCTGCGGACAAGGGCGTGGGCGGCATCGTCCTGGCAAGCCGCGGCGAGCCGCTGCTGCACAAGCAGATCGTCCAGTTTGTCCGCATCGCCAAGGATGCCGGAATCATCGACGTAAAGCTCAACACCAACGCGACTCGGCTCACCGAGCAAATGTCCCGAGACCTGCTCGCTAGCGGTCTGGACACCCTGGTCTTTTCCGTCGACTCCGCAGTCAAGGAGCAGTTCGAGCAGATTCGAGTCGGCGCGAAGTTCGACCGCATCGTAGACAACATCGAGCGCTTCCACGCCATCCGGGCCGCCGAGTTCCCGGACGCGCCTACTCGAACCCGCATCTCGATGGTGCTGTTGGATCGAAAGCAGGACACCGAGACGGCGGTCGAGTTCTGGCGCGGCATGGTCGACGAGTTCGCGGTCCGGTGGGCTATCCCCCGACTGAACATCTACGACCAGGGCGTCCACGAGGGGCAGCGGCCATGCTCGCTGCTGTGGGAGCGGCTCTACATCTGGTGGGACGGCGTGGTGAACACCTGTGACGAGGACTATCTCAGCAAGCTGCAGATCGGGAAGCTCGCAGTCGAGAATGGTCCTACCATCGAGGAGCTCTGGTCTGGCGAGGCGATGCGGCGGTACCGGGCGACCCACGCCGCGTCCCGCAAGGCCAGCCTGCTGCCGTGCGCCAGCTGTCCGGGGTTCTGATGGAGAGCGCGACGGACGACGGCGCCGCAGCCGCGTACAGGGCAGCGGGGATTGTCCTCGACTTGGATCGCGGCCTCGACGGCCGAGCCTGGTCCCTGTACGCCCTCGGCAGCATAGGTTACGGCAACTACCTGGCCGGTTGGAGCGATATCGACCTCGACGTGGTCATCACATCGCCACGCACGGAGACGCGCGAGGATCTGGTGCGGCTGGGAGAACAGCTTTCCGAGGCGGCGCACACGGCAGGCCACCCAGACATCGACGTCAAGTGCTTCCATATCGACGAGCTCGGTGGGGCGCCGGTTCCGACCCTCTATGGTGTGGCCAACCGCCAGGTCATGTTTCTGGACTCAGCGGTACACCTGCACGGCCTGGATATCCGCGATCGGATACCGCGTCCAACACACAACGTGCTGCGTGCCGAGGCGCACCGCATCGCGACGGCCTTGGCGGAGATGGACCTCCAGTGGTGGGACACCCGTCCTCTTGACGACCTAGCCGCGCTCCTGGCGCTGCCGGCCAGACTCCTGTACACGGCGCGAACCGGTGAGGTCGTCGACAAGAAGCGCGCTCTGGAGTGTCTGCTCAACGAAGACGCCAAGGGCCTTCCTGCTGACTCCTGGGCCTGGTGCTCCTGGGCACTCGCTTGCCGGTTCAGCCCGGCAGTCCGGCGGCTGCCCGAACAGCACGGGGGGCAGGCCCGCGCGGCGGCACGGGCGGCACTGAAGTGGGTGGCCGCGCACCCGGAGGTGGCGGCGTGACCGGTGGCGCGGCGTCGCTGAAGGACAAACTGATCCTCCTGACCGGTGGCGCTGGCTTCCTGGCCGGCTCGTGGTCGCGGGCTCTGCTCGAGAGCGGCGCTCAGCTCATCCTTGCCGATATTCGGGGCGACGCGCTCGACACCCGGGTGCGCGAACTGCGGGACAGCGGCCTCGACGCGGTCCACGCCGTCCATGCGGATCTGACCGACCCCGCGGCGGTCGGGGAGCTGGCGCGGCGAGTCCACCAAGACTGGGGGCCATTGAACGTTCTGATCAACAACGCGGCTCGCAATCCGGCAATCGGTCCCCACGGGAACATAGACGGCGCGAACCGGCTGGAAACGACACCCTACGAGGTCTTCCAAGCTGATCTCGCTGCGTGTGTCGGCGCAGCGTTCCTGATGTCCCAGGCGTTCGGCCCCGACATGGCTCTGCGTGGCGGCGGCCACATCGTCAACGTCTGCTCCGACCTCGCGGTGATCGCCCCGGACCAGCGGCTATACGCGGTGGTCGGCCGGGACGCTGACCAGCAGCCAACCAAACCGGCTGCCTACTCGGTCGCCAAGTCGGGACTCATTGGTCTGACCCGTTACCTGGCCACCTACTGGCCCGCCGGGGCGATCCGGTCCAACGCACTGGTGCTGGGTGGTGTCCACAATGGCCAGAGCGAGGAGTTCCTGGGCCGTGTCCGAACCCGGATTCCCCTCGACCGCATGGCCGAGCATGACGAGTACGACGGAGCGCTGGTGTTTCTGTGCTCTGACTCATCCTCGTACATGAACGGTAGCTGCTTCGTCCTCGATGGCGGGAGGACCGCGTGGTGACCCGTACCGGATCCGCCATCGTCTTCGACTGGGATGGCACGCTGATCGACAGCGCCCCGCTGACCAGCGCGATCTGGCGCGAACAGCTAGACCGATACGGAGCCCATGTGACGAACGCGGACGTCGAAGCGCTCTTCGGCATGGGCTGGCCCCAGGCATACCGGTGGCTTGCAGAACGCCACGAGCTTCCCCCGCAGGAGATGGTGGCAGCGGACCTGCGCCGCGGAAGGAACTCGCAACGGCACCGGCTGGCACTTTTCACTGACACCGTCGAATGCCTGGCCGAGCTGCGCTGCCACGGCGTCTCGCTTGGGTTGGCTACCAACAGCGACGCCAAGCGCCTGCAGGCCGACCTCGATGCGATGGGCCTGCCGTTCGACTGGTTCGGCGCGGTGGCCTGCCCAGACGCACGGCTGCGCGCCAAACCCGCACCGGACTTGTACCTCGACGTGGCCGACCAGCTGGAATGCGTGCCCGCCCGATCGATCGCGATAGAAGACACCGGAATCGGTGCGCGAGCGGCGGCGGACGCCGGCTATCGCGTACTGCATCTGGTTCGAGGGCGGCCAGACACCGGACCCCTTCCCTCGAAGTACCCCACCATCAGCGGCCTTCGGGCCCGCGACATTCTCGCCCGCCTCGACCAGACGCGGCTGCGGCTGCAGAACGGAGGAATGAGTTGACACAGCGTTCGCTCATTGGCGAATACGCGAAAATCGAGCCGCTCGAGGATTCATCTCCTTCGCCGACATTCTGGCGGGCGGCGGCGCTGCGGAAGGCGGTGGACGACGCCGAAGCGCAGGAGAGTGAGATCGACAGGACGGCTGTCGCTATCGCGCGCCGGCTCCGGAGCCGGGGCATCGTGTTGACCGCCGGAAACGGCGGCTCGGCGGCCCAGGCCCAGCACTTCGCAGCCGAGCTCGTCGGCCGCCTGTCATCGGGCCGCGAGCGGGGTCCGCTGGCCGCGCGGGCGCTCGCGGCCGATGTGGCGACCCTCACCGCGCTCGCCAACGACTACGGATACGCGCAGGTATTTAGCCGCCAGCTGCGCGCCGTGGCCCGGCCGGACGACGTCCTCGTGCTGTTCTCGACGAGCGGGCGCTCCGAGAATCTGCTACGTGCCGCCGAGACCGCTCGAGGGCTGGGGGTCTACACTGTCGCCCTACTCGGTGCGGGCCCCTCGCCGCTAGCCGAGTGTGACGCCTCGTTCCGGACGGGCGCCACCGATCCGGGCACCGTCCAAGAGTTCCACCTCCTCCTTGTGCATGCTCTGACGGAGGCGATTGAGGAAGAGTTAGCATCCGGCACGGATATCAAGCCAATCCGGGGAGAACGGTGACCGTAGTCGCTGTCATCCCGGCTCGCGGCGGGTCCAAGGGGCTCCCGCGCAAGAACCTCCGCCTGCTCGCAGGCGTCCCGCTGATCGTCCACGCGGTGCGGCAAGCCAAGGCGGCCCGGTCCGTGGACCGTGTCATCGTCACCACGGACGACGAGGAGATAGCCTCGGTGGCCCGCGAGGTCGGGGCTGAGGTGCCGTTCATCAGGCCCGCCAAGTTCGCCACCGACACGGCTACTGACCTGGACGTGTTCCGCCATCTCCTCGGCTACCTGCGCGACCATGAGGGCGTCCTCCCGGACATCCTGGTGCAGGTCCGGACCACGTCGCCGGTGCGCAGGCCAGCGGTCATCGACCTCGCCATCGCGAAGCTCCGCGCCTGCCCGGAAGCCGATTCGGTGCGTTCGGTGTCCCTGGCTAAGGAGACCCCTTACAAAATGTGGTACGTGGGGGCGGATGGGGCCGCCGCCCCAGTGATACGCGAACACGCCCTCCGGGACTGGTACGACCAGCCCCGCCAGACGCTTCCAGACGTCTTCGTCCAGGACGGCATGGTGGACGTCCTGCGTCCTACCACGGTGCTCGACAAGGACAGCATGGCAGGTGATGTTGTGCTGGGCCTGCTGCATCCCGAGGTTGCGGTGGACATAGACGACCTGTCGGCGCTGCTGCGGGCCGAGGAGGCGCTGTCGCGCGCGTCGCGGGGCGATCCGTCGCCGCCGATCGGGATCTTACAAGGAAGGCTCACTCCGTCGTGGAACGGCGAACTGCAATGCCATCCGAGGGATAAGTGGGCCCAGGAGTTCGACAGCGCCGCGTCCATAGGCCTGGACCACATCGAGCTGCTCCTGGAACGGGACCCTGATCCGGACAATCCGTTACTGTCTCCCGCCGGTCGAGCGGCGTTGCGCAGGGAGTCGGAACGCACAGGGGTGGCGACGTCCACAGCGTCGATCGACTTCGTCCTCGACCACGACCTCGCCGAGTCCGCCACGGTCGAGTACCTGTGCAGCCTGGCTCCCGCGCTGTCCGAGGTCGGCTGCTCCATCGCCGTCCTACCCATGTTCGAGGCCAGCGCTGGCATCGGCATCGACCCGACCGGGTATGTCCGACAGCTGCGACGGGTCGCCGATGTCTACCGGCGCCACGGCGTCCGGGTCTGCGTGGAGTCGCTGTTGCCCGCCGACAAGGTGTACGAGCTGCTGGGCCGGGTGGCGCACGACAACGTAGGGATCTGCTACGACGTCGGCAACGCTACCGCCGCAGGCTACGACACCGTCGCCGAGGCCCGCCTACTGGGGCCGGCGATCCAGCACGTCCACGTCAAGGACAAGACCCAGAACGGAGCCAACGTCCGTCTTGGGACGGGAGTGGCCGCGATCGCCGACACCCTCGCCGAACTTGTAGGCCAAGGGTGCCGGTGCGCGTTCACTTTGGAGACTCCGCGAGGTGACGATCCGATCGCGGCGGCAGCCCGCCAGACCGCCTTCACCCGGAGTTCCTTCGGACGCATACGAGAGGAAACCTACTCATGAGCCCATCGAACACAGCCACGACGGGTGCTTCGGGAAACGGTGCGGAGGGCGCGGCGGCCGTGCTCCAGGCCTGGGGTGTGCGCCAGGTCTTCGGAGTGCCAGGCGGGCACAACCTCCCGTTGTTCGCGGCCATTGAGGCCGAGGGCATCGAAGCCGTCGGCGCACGCCACGAGCAGGGCGCCGGGTTCCTCGCCGAGGCATTCGCGAAGCTCGCTGGCTGCTGCGGCGTGGTGGTGACGACCGCCGGGCCCGGCATCACCAACACACTGACTCCGCTGGCACAGGCGAACGCCGAGTCAGTCCCGCTGTGCGTGCTGGCGCTCGACAACTATGCTGAGACCCTCTCCGAGCCGGATGGTACCTTCCATGCCATCTCGGACCTGCGATCGGCCTCTGAGCCCTTCGCTCACTGGGCCGGTACAGCGCAAACCCCTGATGAAGTCGCCCCCCTTGTGGACCGTGCACTGCGCTTGGCGGCGAGCACCTCGCGCCCGGCGATCGTGCAGCTTCCAAGCGACATGCTGACGAAGCCCACGCAGAACGTGGCGGCGTTGCCTGCTCCGGGAGAATCAGCACCGGCGCCGGGCGAGGAGCACCTCGACGCCTTGGCGAGTCTGCTCCGCGAGGCAGACAGGCCGATCCTGTTCACCGGAGCGGGGGCCGTCAGGTCGGGCGCGCAGGCCGAAGTCCTCGAACTGGCGCAGACGCTGGGCGCTCCCGTGGTCACCACCGTCCAGGGCCGAGGCATCATTCCAGAGGATCACGAGCTGGCCCTCGGCCCGGTGTGGGACCGTTTCGGGCCGCGTGACGAGATTGCGTGCGCCGCCGACCTCGTCGTGTGCCTGGGAACCAGCCTCGCGCCATTGGCGACCCGCAATGGTGGCCTTCCCTTGGGGCGGATGGTGCACGTCGACATTGACCCCTCGCGGCCGGGCCGGCTCTACAAGCCCGAGCTCGCAATCCGCGGCGATGTGAAGGACGTGCTCAGGCGCCTACTCGACCGGCGTTCCGCCGGGCTCGGAGCCACGGCCGAGCGTGGCAGCTTCGTGAAGGAATCGTTGGAACATGTCACGCGGTGGCACGCCAGCTTCCGATCCGGTGCACCGCTGATCGCGGACCTGCTGGATGGCATCCGCGAGGGATCACCGCGTGAGACCGCTTTCGTGAGCGACATGACCGTAGTCGGCTATTGGGCGCAGCGATTCCTGCCTGTGTACGCAAGCGGCGGACTCATTTCGCCATACTACTTTGGGACTCTCGGCTACGGGGTCCCGGCCGCAGTCGGAGCGAAGGTGGCGGTGGGCGACGCGCCAGTGGTCGCGCTGTGCGGTGACGCGGGGTTCCTCATGAACTCCCAGGAGATGGCGACCTCGAACCTGCACGACTTGCCGGTCCACGTCGTGCTGTTCAACGACAACGGTTATGGCGCGGTTCACGCGGACGTGCGCCGCAACCGCCTTCCGGAGCTGTCGGTCGCCCGAATCACCAATCCCTCGTTCGAGCTTCTGGCTCAGGCATACGGTTGGCGATACCAGAAGACTGAAGCAGACCGCGCGCAGATCGCGGAGGCGTTGGGTTCGTCGATCGGTGAGGGAGCCTCTTCGATCACGGAGGTAATCGTCCCGTCGAGCCTTGCCATGCCCTACGAGATCGCCTGGTGACATGACCTGGCAGCGCCAGGAATCCGTGGATGTCCGAGAGTATCTGTGCCTGCCGATAATGTCATCCGCACAGGTCATGGCCTTGCAGGGCTTGGTATCGCGTGCGCAAGCTCAGGACACGCGGGAGGGGAACTGAGTGCGGCAGGATGATCGGCCGTAAGCATTCACGCCCAGCGCATTCCAGCGTTGCATGATCGCGGTGTGTGATCGTTGAGGGACGTGCGTGGTTGCGCGCAGTGGCGGGATTCAGGCCGGTATCGGGGCCGGTGGCAACCAGGCACGGCCGAGCAAGGCGTCGCGGATGGCGGCCATCACGTCGGTGCCGTGCTTGGCAGCGGTGGACAGGTAGCCCCGGACGGCATATCGGTGGGCGGTGGCCGGTTCGCGGTGGCCGAGATAGGTGGACAACGCGGGGAGCTTGGCGGGAACGTCCACCCCGGCGCGATACCAGCTGAGCAGGGTGCGGACCGCGAAAGTGTGCCTTTTATGAGGAATTCCTCATAAAAGGCATTAGGCGGACGGCTGGGTTATGCGCCCTGCCGTGGTGTTTCCGCTGGCAGGAGCGGCGGGGCTCGTGTTGTAGTCCGCATAATCCTCCTGGGCTGGCGTCAGTGCCCCAGCGAGTCGAGCCAGCCGAGCAGGGACGAGTCCAGGGTCCAGTCCGGCAGGGCGTCCGGGGTGAGTGGTTCGTAGGCGTTCTCAATCGCTTTGCGTTTGGCCTCGGCGTCTGCACGGGCGTAGATCTCGGTGGTGGAGACATCGGCGTGGCCGAGCAGGTCGCGGATGTAGATCAGGTTGACGCCGGCCTGGACCAGGTGCATGGCCCGGCTCCGCCGGAGCGTGTGAGGCGTGACCGGCAGGCCGGGAGCCCAGCCGGGGTCGCGGGCCCGGACGGCGCGCACGTGGCGGGCCAGCAGCTTGGCCATCCCGGACCGGGTCAGCCTGGAGTGGTTCGGCCCGGCGAACAGTGGGTCGGCGTCGGCGCCGACGCCGGGATGCCGGTCGCGGTGGTCGAGGTAGCCAGCGACGAGCCGGGCGGTCGGGTCCATCACGGGCACGTACCGGATCTTGGAGCCCTTCCCGTGGATCACCACGGTCATCGGGCTGCCGCGGCGGATGTCGGCGACGTCGAGGTCGCAGAGTTCCTGGACGCGGGCGGCGGTGTCGTAGGCCAGGGCGAGCAGGACGGTGTCCCTGACGGCGCGTGCGCTTGCCATGCCGGGTTCGGCGAGCAGGGTCTTGACCTGGTCGCCGGTCAGGTGGTCTAGCTGCGGGGCCGGGGTCTTTTTCTGCCGGATCGCGAGGACCTGGGTGACCTGGTCGAGGCGGTCGGGCTGCTCGACGGCGGTGTAGCGGCAGAACGACTTGATCACCGCCAGTCGCTGGTTGCGGGTGGCGGGCGAGCAGCCGCGCTCGGTCTCCAGCCAGTCCAGGAACCGCAGGATGCGGGGCCGGTCGATGTCGGCCAGGCGCAGCTTGTCCGGCGGTATGCGCTCAGCGTCCCTGAACCAGGTGAGCAGCAGTTTCATCGCGTCCCGGTAGGAGGAGATGGTCTTCGGCGAGGCTGCGCGTTCCCCGGCCAGGTGGCTGGTGAAGAACTTCGACAGCCAGCGGCCGGCAAGCTCCGGCGGCGGCGCGGGCCGCGGGTTCACGGCTGGTCCCCGGGCGGCTCGGGGATGACGTAGCCGAACCGGACCTGGGCCCTGGCCATCACCTCGGGGTAGGCGTCCGCGGTCAGCCGCAGGTAGTACTGGGTGCCGCGGAGATCGGCGTGGCCCAGGTAGCACGCCAGGTAGGGCAGCATCACGGCCAGGTCCGCGCCTTGCTCGGCCCAGCGCCGCAGGTTGGCGACGGCGAATCCGTGGCGCAGCGAGTGCGGGTGAGGGCCGCCTGTGAAGTGGGGGATGCCGGCGTCGGCCAGGTAGCCGCGGAACCGCAGGTAGACGGTCGACTGGTTGACCGGCCTGCCGGGCGCGATGCTGTAGAACACATAGTCGCTGGTTTCGGGGGCGGGGTGCGCGGCGGCGATGTAGCCCTCCAGGGTCGCGGTGAGCCGGGCGGTGACCGGCACGGTCCGGCTCTCGCCGTTCTTGGAGTCGCGGATGCGCAGCGTCCCGCTGCGGATGTCCGCATCGGCCAGGGTCAGGCTGAGCGCCTCGGAAATTCTCAGCCCGGCGCCGTAGAGCACCCTGAACAGGACCGGGTCGACCATGGCCTTGTTCGAGAAGCTGGACATGGGCTGGGAATCGATCGCGGTGAACAGGCGGCGCACCTCGTCGTCGGTGAACACGTACGGGGGCTGGTGGCGGACGCGGACCTGAGCTGCCACGGCCGGGGTCCAGGCATCCCAGCCGGCTGCCCGGGCGTACTCGGCCAGCTGGCGCAGCGCCAGCTCGTTGCGCCGGATGGTGGAGGCCCGCAGGTGACGGCCGTAAAGGAACCCGTCGACCGCTTCCCGGGTGATGGACCCGTCCGGGTAGCCTTCCCGCCGGCAGTGGCTGGCGAACTGGCGCAGCACCCGTTCCTGGACTGTGAACCTGTATCCGCCGGCGTGACGCGAAGCGGCCAGCTCGGCGACCAGGCCCGGCAGCGTCGTATCAGGCACCGGGCTCACCCGCCCCCGCCTGGCCGAGGACGTCTTCGACGTCCAGCGCGCAGCATCGCAGCCGTTCGACGTCAAAGCGCAGGTAGTAGGCCTGGGTCGTGTCGCTTGAGGCATGTCCGAGCACGGCCGATATCATCGGCATCGGCATCGGCGCGCCGTTGCCGATCATGGCCACGGCCAGCGCGCCGCGCAGGGAATGCATCCCGCACGCCCGGCCGGGCGGGAACTCGATCCCCGCGCGGGCAGCGTAGCGCGACAGCCGGCAGGCGACCGAGGAGGAGCAGCCGAACGCGTCGAAGGGATGGCGGTGCTTGATGAACACCTTCGCGCAGGTGGTTCGGGGCGGCCGTGCCGGACGTAGTCGATGACCGCCCAGCCGACGTCGTCCAGCAGTGGCAGGCTCAACGGCCGACCCGTCTTGTGCTGGATGATCGTGAGGGTCTTCGCCCGCCAGTCCAGGTCGCCGAGCTCGAGCTGCCGCAGGTCGGAGATCCGCAGGCCGAGCCGCGCGGTCAGCAGGATCATCGCGTAGTCGCGCTTGCCGGCGGCGGACTGGCGGTCGATCACGGCCAGCAGCCGCCGGATCTCCTCAGCGGTCCACAGGTGCGGCTCGGACTCGTGACGCAGGTGCCGGTGCGGCGGAAGCCGGTCGGCCAGGCCCTGCGGTGCCCGGCCCGCGGCGGCCAGGAAGGCCAGGAAGTCCGCCAGGGACGACCTCATGCCCGCGATGGTCTTGCGGCGCAGCCCGCGCTGGCGCAGCAGGAAACCCGACACATCCCGCACTCCGAGGGCAGCCAGACCGACGCCCGTCTCGTCCAGGTAGCCCAGGAACCGGCTGGCCGCCTTGTCCTTGGCGGCCACGGTGGCCTCGGCGTTGCCGCGAGCGCGGCACGAGGCAACGTAGTCGTCCCCCAGCAGCCGGAACCGGGCAGGACAGCCGTCCTTCGCCGGGATCACCGGCCGGTCGATGACGACCGCCCGGCCTGCCAGCGCGTCCGCCACCAGAACCACCGGCCGGCGAACCGCCTTGACATCCCTGTCCGCCACCGGCTCCCGCAACGCCCCCAGCCTGGTCCCGGTCTGCCCGGCGATGAAATCCACGCACACCTGGTCGCTCGCCGTGCTCAGGCCGCGTCCAGCCAGGAAGGCCGCGAACCGGTCCAGCACAGCCTGGTAGCGCCGGATCGTGCCCTCGGACCTCCCAGCCTCGCGCAACGCCGTCACGACGCCGCCCACGGCGACCCTTACATCCGCCTCTCCCATGAAAATCACCCCTGTTCGGTGAAGGAATGAACACAAGGTGATTCTTCGCCGATGCGATCAATGCACCCTGCGGCGCTGACGCCAGCCCAGGAGGATTATGCGGACTACAACACGAGCCCCGCCGCTCCTGCCAGCGGAAACACCACGGCAGGGCGCATAAGCCAGCCGTCCGCCTAATGCCGCAGGTCGTGCAGCCGGGGTGGAGATGGCGCCTCGGCTCCGACGCCGGTTCCGATGATGAGCTGCCGGAAGGTTGGGCAGACCACCGCGTAGATCAGACGCTTTTGCGTGCGGGAGACGAAGAAGCTCGGGTCGCAGGGATGCGGCTGAAGGTCGTCGCGGAGTTCGGCATAACGGGCCAGGGCCTGCAGGGTGCTGGGATCCATCGGGACCAGGCGGGATTTCCCGAACTTCGACTCGCGGATCAGCAGTACACCCTCGTGCCAGTCGATGTCGGACCAGCCGGGCCACCAGCTCCCGGTCCGAGTCCTTAGGCTGCTTGTCCTCGGGCTGCGTACGCGCCACCGCGGCGTCCTCCAGGTCGATCTCCGTCGATGCCTGGATCACAGTACTCATCAGGTGCGTTCTCCTTGATCAGGAGTTACACCGAAAACCGGGCTCTGTCGCAGATTCGGTGGTGACCGAACGTACCGTAGCGTCACGCTGAGCCGTGCTTGGTGTAGACGATCTTGTGCGCATGGTGTTTTCGGGGTTATCACCGCTGGTCGTGGAGGACGTGGAGGACGTGGCGGACGAGGGCGAGCAGATTCGGGTACGGGCGAGGTGCGGGTGCCGAATATTCATCCGTGCAGGTCAAAGGCATGGTGGACGACCCTTCCGTTCGGGTGAGCTCTCGAGCGGTGCGCCAAATAGCGGCATGATGATCAGTCGTGCTGCTGCGCTTGGCCTACCTCACGGTGACGACCGTCTTCGCGCTCCTGCGGCCGCTGTCCACCAGCGATCGCGACAAGGACATCGAGATCTTGGTGCTACGCCACCAACTGACGGTGCTGCAACGGCAAGTGAACAAGCCCGCCTTCACACGGGAGGACCGGTTCCTCCTCGCGGGGCTGCTCCATCGTCTGCAGACGGGCACGCTGCGCCGCCTCACGTTGCTGGTCCGCCCTGACACGATCCTGCGCTGGCATCGAGATCTGCTGCGGCGCCGGCACGCCGCAGCAAGCGCTCACCGGCGGCCAGGGCGCCCGCGCACCGTCCGATCCATCCGCGTCCTGGTGCTGCGACCGGCCCGGGAGAACTCCTCGTGGGGCTACCGGCGTATCCACGGCGAGCTGGCCGCGCTCGGCATCAAGGTCGCGGCTTCAACGGTGTGGGAGATCCTCAAAGCCCACGGCATCGATCCGTCTCCGGAACGGGAGCACACCGCCTGGTCCGATTTCTTACGCAGTCAGGCCAACGCGCTGCTGGCCTGTGACTTCTTCGAGGTCCGCACGCTGATGGGGGCGCGGCTGTACGTCTTGGCGGTCATCGAGCACGCCACCCGCCGGGTGCGGATCCTCGGTGTCACCCCTCACCCCACCGGGCAGTGGGGCATCCAGCTCGGCCGTAACCTCGTCATGGACCTGCAGGATGCGGGCAGTTCAGCAAAGTTCCTCGTACGTGACCGAGACGCCAAGTTCACCGCGGCCTTCGACGCCGTGCTTGCCGGCGCCGGCGTACGCATCATCAAGAGCGGCGTACGTATGCCGCGGATGAATTCCATCATGGAGCGATGGATCCAGACCTGTCGGCGTGAGCTGCTGGACCGAACCTTGATCTGGAACGAGCGCCACCTTCTCTATGCGCTGCGCGAGTTCGAGACCTTCTACAACGAACACCGGCCCCACCGGGCCCTCCGCCAGGCTGCCCCGCTTCGACCGCTCTCCGATGCCGACATCGACTTGGCGTCGATCACCTTGCTCGACGTCCGCCGACGTGATCGGCTCGGGGGTGTCCTGAAGGAATACCGATACGTGGCTTGACCTGGCCGGATGATTAATCGGCACCCGCACCCCGGACGAACGTGTTCGCGTCGCTGGTGGAGCGAGGTAACGCTGGCAGTCGCGCTGTCAGTGGGTTCGACAACAGCAGGTGCTGGCTCATCGCGTACGAGTCGCGGAGCATGGCCTCGACTTCTCGCCAGTGTTCAGGACGCCGCATAGTGGAGTCGCCGCGGTCGTCGAGATACCCACACAAGGCCGATGAGGAGAGCCACGTCTGCGCGGGCTAAAACGGCGGTCTGCGTCCGCATCCGATCGAAGTAGACGCTGAAATGATCGGCCCACGACCACAAGGTGGGGGTCGCCGCTGGGTCCTTCACGCTCCTGGTCAAGGTCGTCCGGGAGGTCCGGCGCCCAGAACGGGCTGGCCTCGTCATCCTCGGCGTTCCTGTCATGCCGCTCAGCAGGTGGGCGAGCTGGAGGTCCGCGGCGACGTCACGGACCGGGCGGGCGACGATGCTGCTCCACCCGGTGCCTTGGGCGCCAGCGGCATCCGGGCTCCACTGTCGGTACAGGCCTACGTATAGGAACTTCACCTGGCGGTCGTCTCGCTAGGGCACGCTGCGCCGTCCTCGCCGAGATGACGAGTCGACGGCGCCCATGAGGTCAAGGACGTGCTTAGCGAGCTGGTGGATCGCTGGCGGTTTTTTGCGTTCACCAACACACCGGGCGGCCCGGTGCCTGGCCACGGCGGGCACCGGTTGCCGCAGCCTACCAGCGGGGCTGACGAGCTAACGCGAGCCCGATCACTCTGGCCGCGCCTGCTTCCTTCAGCCGGCGGGCGACAGCGTTAAGGGTGGTCCCGCTTGTGAACACATCGTCGTACAACATGATCGTGCGACTTACGACGCGGCCGGGGTCAGGAACGCGAAGGACCTCGTATACCGTCTGTCCAAGCGCCGTCCGTTCGCCGATGCTTCTCGTTTCGCGCATCTTGCCCGTGGCAGCGGTCTTCTCGATCAGTGGCGGGTCAAGGACGAACGGCAAGCTGCGCTCATCCTGCTCAAGCGCTTGCTGAATGACGAGCGCCGGGTGGTGCGGCCGCATTCCTTGCCCATAAGGGACCGGCCTGCCTGGATTTGGGATGATCGCGTGGACGCCGGCGAGCGTGCCCGGGTGGGTGTAGAGGTACCCGAGGATAATCCGGGCGTGAATGATGGCCCACCCTAAGGTGTTCTTCTTCAGCTGGTCGATGGTGACGGCGAGAGCCCCGGCGTTGACGCCGATGATTACGGTGCCATCAAACCGGCGCAGCGGAGAGGTGCACAGGGAGTTCATGCACTGTCGGCCAACCCCATCGAGCCGCTGATGGCAGACGGGGCATCCGGGGTTGGCCAGTTGACTGATCTGCTCGGACGCGCATGTGTAGCAGGTGGCTATGGGGCCAGTGGTCACGTACGGACACGTCCCGCATTGGGCAAATCCGTTAGGCGCGGGGCGCTCCCAGGCGCTCAGCATATCGGGCTACCCGAAGTCCAGCGCAAGTTGGTGACGGCGAGCGTCGGCCTGGTGTACCCGGTCCGGCTCAGAAAGGGCCGCGATGACGTCTTCCACTTTGTCAACCATGATGGCGCCTCTCGTGGCTACATACTTCTCGGCCCACGGTTGGGCTTCGGTGAGGCTGCGGAGCAGGAACACCTTCTTGCCGTGATCCAGCGCGATGCGGGCCTGCATCTTCGCACCGGAGGTGCTGGATGCCTCGATGACAACGCTGCCCTGGGCAATGCCGGACATGGTTACGTTGCGTCGCGGGAAGGTGTAGGTGGCGCCGGGGGCGTCCGGCCAGAACTGGGAGACGACCGCGCCAGCTCCCTTATCGATGATCTGCTCCTGTAGGGGCCGGTTCTCGGCCGGGTAGCAGCGCAGAATGCCGGTGCCTACGACGGCAATGGTTCGGCCTCCGGCTTCCAGGGCGGCGGTGTGGGCGGCGGTGTCGATGCCGCGGGCCAGACCTGAGACCACGGTGACGCCGCGCTCGGTCAGGAGGGTTGCCATGTTCCGGGCGCGGCGCAGGCCGATGTCGCTGGCCTGGCGGGTGCCGACGACTGCGACGCTACGTAGGTCGGCTTCAGCAATGTGGCCGCGGACGAACAGGAACGGCGGCAGGTTGTAGATCAGCCGCAGCGTCGGCGGGTAGTCCTCGTCGAGGACGGTGATGAGCCGCGCTCCATTCCGGGCGGAACGGTCGACGTCGGCCTGGGCCGCGGCCATGTGCCGGGTAAGGTCCTCGCGGCTGGCGCGGATGATCGTCTTGGCCTTGTCTGCCTCGTCGGATACTTCGAGTGTCTCGCCGTTCCATAGCCGGTCGATGCCGTCTGGGCGTTGCGCTTCACGTGCGAGCAGGTACCAGCTGGCGCCCTTCAGCTTGCACAGGGCGAGCAGCTTGGCCTGCTCCTCCGTTGTCCGCATACCTACTCTCCGGGAACTCATGTTCGGAATGCGCTGATCGGTTGTTTCTATCAAACGTTTGCGACAGACGGTACGGCGGGGTTGCACGCGTGCAACCTTGCGGCGGATTCACTCGCACGCATTCTTGTCCCGTTGTTAGCCCTGCGGCCAGCACTTCGGCATCTTTCGTTGCGCGTTCTTTCCCACGTCCCGTTCCACGTTCTTCCCCGCGTACTGTTCCCCGTGCTTCCCCGAGCACTCGTGCGCGTGCTGTATCTCCGAATCGCCATGGTGCCGTCAGCGGGTCCGGCGGCTGTGGCCGGGCACGCTGGAGGTCATGGGGTCGGCCATACCGGGCAGCGGCCGCAGATCTGCCGCCACCCTGACGGGGCGCGGCCGGGTTGCGCACGCTGGAGGAGGCCAGCCGGTCGGCCCAGAACGCCATCACCACGGCGTCGCGGGCGGCAGGAACTGGATGCCTCGGCGCCGGGAGGGCGGCGCCGAGAGGGCCATGGCAATCAGGGGCAGGACGCTCAGGAACCGCAGCAGTCGTGATCGTCGGGCTGGGGCCAGCGCAGCAGACCCTAGCGACGTGAGCAGCGGGTAGGGCGCCGGGCCGTAAGCGGTGGCTCAGCTCGCCAAGCGCCGGGCTTCCGCTCTGGCCTTGTTGCCTGCACGGAGCTTGTCGTAGTTCGGTTCGACCCGCACACCGTCGACACGGCTGAACAGCTGCAGGGCGTTGCTGTAGTAGCGCTCGCGATCTTCGCGAGGGCCGTAGTCCAAGAACTTCATGCTGCTGTTGCACTCGGGGCAGAGCAGCCCGCGCCACAGGTGGGTCTCGTGGTCGTGGTCGATCACCATGCGGTGCCGGCGGTCCGCAGGGACAGATTCGGCCTCAGGCCGGTTGCAGATCTGGCACTTGTGCCCCGCTGCGGCGCGGAGGGCTGCGACCTCGGCGGGCGAGATGCCGAAGTCCTTGCGGCGTCGCTTGGCCTCGTCCCGATCGTATTGGGTGACCGGAGTGTCGCGGTAGGGCATCAGGTCCAGCCGGTTGTCGCGGTAGTGCGCGAGGGCACGCAGGCGCCGTACGGATCCGTAGGGGGTTCCGCGGGTTACGTACCCGAGGTAGCGGGAGCAGCCGTCGAACGCGCGGCCGCGAGCGTTGGTGATGCTGCAGATCATGCCGACCCAGGTGCTCGGGTCCCAGAGGTGGCGATAGGGCTGAACCCCGCGCCAGCCCTGCTGGTCCGCTGGCGCCAGGCCGCTCACCAGCATCTCGCCGTTCTCGCAGATGTGGCATACTCTGCCGCCGAACTGTTCGATCTGGGCCTCAGAGAGTGAGTTTCCGCGCTTGGCGTGGGACTTGGTGCCTGGGTAGCAGCCCTCGGCGCCTCTACTGGACATACACGCCGTGCACAGGCCCACGCTGGGTCGCCACCACTTCTGGTCACGTTGGCACCCGCCCTCGCACTGGGTCTCGGAGGTGCAGCCGCAGGACATGCAGGGGCCGAACTCGGTGATGTCGCTCAGATAGTCCCGGTATGACATCTGGTCTCCCTTCGGACAGGGACGGGGGGTGAACATACCGTAGCTCTCCGCACCGACAGATCTCGCTCGACAAGCTGGCCGCCAGCGGGGACCGCTGCGGCCTAGTTCTCCGGCGGTGGTGGGGTTGTAGCGCGCGGCGGCTGTGGGCCGGCTGCCACCTTTGCGTGGCGTGGCCGGGTTGTGCACGACGCTGTTGGCGGGGGTGGCTCGGCCCAGAAACGCCATCACCACGGCGTCACCGGCCTCCGCGGACCGGCTCGAGGCTCCCACTGCGGGAGGATGCTCAGGGGCGGGATGGCGGGCCCGCCGTGGCGGTAGAGCTGGCGAGCGCCCATAGCTCTGAGAACGGGCCCCCTGTCCTCCCGCTTCACCAACCAGCTGGCGTAGACCCGGCGCTCAAACCACGGCCGACGAGGCAGGCTCAGCGAAACCCTCCAGGAGTACGCGCATGCGGCTTGGCCTGCATGGATGGGATTTTCGGCAGGCGCAAAGTGGAGGCCCCATCAGACCCGGAGCGGTTCAGGAAGAACTGTGAGGGGACGCCTCAAGATCCTGAGCAAGGCTGACCGGACCCTTGTCGATCGCAGCCTCGTAGAACGCGTCGGCGAGCGCCACGATGATCCCTTTGATGGCAGGCCCGTCGGTGAAGAAATAGTCAGCCATGGCGTTGTGCGCCTCCTGGTTATCGGCGACGACCTCAGTAACGGCGGACTGGAAGTCCTGCGACTCCATGAACTGCTTCTTCGAGTTCACTCGGGTCTGCTGGACCAGGTCCGGGTCGGCGAGCAGTCGCTGCACGAGCCCCTGCACGAACTCTCGGATCTGGGACTCGGCGAACGACTCGGCACCGAAGAGGTCGTTCATCTTGTCGATGACGACCTGGAGCGCGACGTACTTCGGCTCCTTCTTGGCGCCGGTTCCTGCCGCGCTGATCCCCTTCAGCTCACCGTCTCCGGTCAGCGAGATGTCAACCGCGATCTTCTTGGTGTGCTTCACACCGACCAGGACCACGTCCGAAAGGTCAACGTCGGCGCTCCACGAGGACTCGGCGATGACCTTCTCCAGAAGCCGGAGGAAGATCGAGAGCATCTCCATGTACGGGTCGCCGTAGTCGACGATCTGGCTCATGAAGTCGTAGAGCCGCACGTAGGTGGAGACGTCCTTGCGGAAGAGGTCGAGGATGTTGAGCGTGACCTTGTCCTCGGCCTCGATCGCTGCCGCATAGCGACGCCGGAAGTCATGCTGGGCCGGGCTGATCGCCGCCGAGAGCGCGTTGTTGCCCTTGCGGGTGACCCACAGTTCGGCGACCTGGCGGACCTGCTCCTCGGTGTAGATCCCCGCATGGGCGAGCTTGTTGGCAAGGTGTACGACGACGTACGGGTCGGTCTCGGTCTCCAGGGTGGCGTTGGTGAAGTACGGCTCGAAGGCGGCCCTAATGTCGTCGGGCTTGTTGGCGAAGTCGATGACGAACGTCTTGGCCTTCTGCTCCCCGCCGGCGGTTCGGTGGGTTCGGTTGAGCCGGGAGAGCGTCTGCACGGCGGTGACCCCGGAGAGCTTCTTGTCGACGTACATCGCCGACAGCAGCGGCTGGTCGAAGCCGGTCTGGAATTTGTTGGCGACCAACATGATCTTGTACGTCTCGCCCTTGAACGCCGCAGCCAGGTCGGCGCCCGCTCCAGGGTTCATCTTGGCCTCGGTGAACTCGTCATCCTTCGACGGCGCCGGCCCCCAATCCTGGCTCCACTCGTCGTTCTCGGTCATCGACACCGACCCAGAGAAGGCGACTAAAGCCCGGTAGTTGTACGACGCGTCCTCGGCAGCCCGCTTGGCGATGTAGGCGTCGATCGCCTTCCTGTACTTCACCGCGGCCTTGCGCGAGTCCGTGACGACCATCGCTTTCGCCTTGCCCTCCAGCAGGTGGGCGACGTTGGCGTGGAAGTGCTCGACGATGATCTGCACCTTCTGGCTGATGTTGGTTGGGTGCAGCTGCACCCACCGCATCAGCCCCTTGCGCGCAGCCGACTCCTCTACCTCCCCACCATCGCCGCTCTCAGCCTTGCCAGCGATCTTCAACGCGGTGTCGTAGGATTGGTAGCCCTTGAGCACGTCGAGGATGTAGTTCTCCTCGATCGCCTGCTTCATCGAGTACAGGTGGAACTCGCGCGGCTTGCCGTCCGGCCCCTTGCGGCCGAACAGCTCCAGGGTCTTGTTCTTCGGGGTTGCGGTGAAGGCGAAGTAGGAGATGTTCTCCGACTCGGCCCGCTCGGCCATCTCCGAGGCCAGGACCGCCTCGACGTCGATCGAGCCGCCCTCCTCGATCTCCTTGATCTCCTCGGCGGTCAGGACCTTCTTCAGCTTCGAGGAGATCTGCCCCGACTGCGAGGAGTGCGCCTCGTCCGCGATGACGGCGAACCGCTTACCCTTCAGACCGGAGTCGGCCCGGATCTCATCGAGTGCGTGCGGGAAGGTCTGTACCGTCACCGCGATGATCAGCTCGCCGTTCTTTAGTGCCCGCGCGAGCAGGCCGGACTTCGACTTCGCACCGGCCTTGCGCACGTCCTCGGGACTGATCGTCGCAACGATCTTCCCACTGCCGTCGATCTGCCGGATCGCGTCCTGAAGCTGCCCGTCGAGCACCGTGCGATCGACGACCACAATGACCGAGTCGAAGACCTTCTCGTCGTTGACGTGGAGCCGGGCGAGACGGTGCGCTGTCCAGGCGATCGTGTTCGTCTTCCCGGATCCCGCGGAGTGCTCGATCAGGTAACGCTGGCCGACACCCTCCTCAGCCACGGCGGCCACGATGTTCGTGACCGCCTCCCACTGGTGGAACCGGGGGAACAGCATGCTGGTACGGCGCACCGACGTGCCGGTCGCGACATCCCACTCCTCCTTAGACTCCACGATCATCAGCCGGCCGATGATGTTGAGCCAGGCGTGCTTTTCCCAGACCCGCTCCCACAGGTACGCCGTCGCCGACTTTCCGTCCGCACCGGGCGGGTTCCCGGCACCGTCGTCGAAGCCGGTGTTGAACGGCAGGAAGTGCGTCTCCCTGCCCTCCAGCCGGGTGGTCATCGCGGCGAGGTCGTTGGAGACCGCGAAGTGGACCAGCGCCCGGTGCCCGAACGACAGCAGCGGCTCGCGCCGACCGTTGGTCAGCGGGTTGCGGTCCTTCCGGTACTGCTGGACCGCCTCGTCCAGCGACTGGGTGAAATCGGTCTTCAGCTCCACAGTCGCGACCGGGAGCCCATTGACGAAGAACACCAGGTCGATGCTGCGCTGGTCAGCGGTCGAAAAACGCACCTGACGCATCACGCGCACCCGCATCGCCGCATACTCGGCGTTCGTCGTCTCGTTCAACGTCGTCTCGGGACGAAACTGCGCCATCTTCAACCGGCCACCGCCGATGTACTGCACTCCGGTACGCAGGATGTTCAACATCCCCCCGCCATGCTCCAGCGGCTTGTCAAGCGCCGTGGTCAGTACGTCGAGAAACTTCGCCTGTGATCCAGCCGCCTTCAACGCCTTCTCGTACGCCGACCTTTGTGTCGCCTCCAGCCACACGAACAGATCCTCGGAGAACAGGGCCCGCTCACGGTCGTAGCCGGTGTCGTTCGCCGAGTACAGCCAGCCACGGGCCGCGAGGTACTCACAGATCTCGGTCTCGAAGACGACCTCGTTGTGGTCAGCCATCACGCCGCCTCACGCACGTCGATCTGCCCCGTTACAGCAGCCGTGATCAGCGCCGCCCGGCGTTCCTTCGAGAGTTCGATGAACCGCTCGGTCTCCGCGATCAGGGTGTCGATCTTCGCTGTATGGTGATCGAGATCCGCGGCGATCCGCCGCTGGTGTTCGATCGGAGGTACGTAGACAGGAATCGCAACCACGTCTCCCATGTAGATCCCCGGCTGCGCTGACGTTTTCGCCCGGAGCGCAAGCTCATCCTGGAATTGCTTTGCTTGGATCTGGTGCCACAGGAATCTCGAATCTACAACGTCGTTTGGCCGCAAGAACGCCACGCTGCGCTGAAACGCGTGACTTTCATCGAGTTCGTAGACCGCAGTTTTTCCGATCGTGGCGCCGACGATGACCAAGAGAACGTCTCCACGCAACGGGTATCCGTTAGCGACGATCCTCGCCGCGTCAGAGTCGGAAATGAAGGACTCCTGACCATCTATCACGACGGCTCCGTTCATTACGTTCCGAGCGCCAAGAAGCGGGCGGCCCTCGCCGGATGCCAGTCGTTCGAAAGACCCGTGCGTACCGTCTTTGATACCCGCGAGCACATGTCCAAGCCGCGCCTTGCCCCAGCCAGTTCCGATTGCTGCAGAAACGACGGCACCACGGCGCTCGCGGAGCATCTCGATCAGGCGTTGCTGCTCCTCGATGAGCGTATCGATACGGGCGGTCTCGCGGTCGAGGTAGTCGGCGATGGCGCGCTGCTCGTCCAGCGGCGGAACCGGCAACGGCAGGTTGTCCAAGTCTGGCTGTTGCACGCGGCGGTCGAACGTCGTCTGTGCCCGCGTGTAGAGCAGGTACTGGTCAAGGTACGGCTGCGATCGCAGCAAGTAGTGAATGAACCGCGGGGTCAAGGAGGGGCGGGGCTTGAAGACCCGGTAATCGGGACTGACTGCGCCCGCCCGGCGCGACACGCCAATTCCACCGCCAATCAGCCACATCGGGTTGACCACGAGGTCACCGATCTCGGCGACAAGGTACCGCGGCAGGCTTGCGTCGTCAGGCTCCTGGCGTCCCCCCATCTCAGCGCGTGCGACCACCTCGCCCGTCGAGCGCAACGACAGCATCTCGTATTCGAGGTTGACATTTCTCCGATCGAGCCGGTCGAACACGCCCTTGAACCGCACGACCTGCCACAACTCAGGCAGGGTCTCCAGCAGCGCCTCAACCGCTCGATGTGCACCGATCAGCGTTCGGGCGCTCACCCTTCAACCTCCCGCAGCAGGTCGAGGATCTTGGCAACTTGCTTCTCCAAGTCGGCGTCGATCTCGGCGAGGGGGCGGGGTGGGACGTACTTGTAGAAGTGGCGGGTGAAGGGGATCTCATAGCCGATCTTGATCTTGGCCCAGTCGATCCAGGCGTCGGGTACGTGCGGCTTCACCTCGGTGTCGAAGTACGCCTGGATGACCTCGAACTTGCCCGCAGGTCCGGCGGTCGAGTCGCCGTAGGTGAACGGCACGTTCTCGGTGTCGCGCTTCTTCGGGTCGGGCTTCGGGTTGCGCTTGCGGTCGACGACGGGCTTACCGTCCTCCTCCAGCAGTGGCCGTTCGACAGCGATGGTCCAGTAGCCGAACTCGTCGTTGCGCAGCACCTTGGAGAAGTTGGGGTCGGCGTCGGTGAAGTCGGCGTACAGCCGGACGATCTTGGCGCGGTCGGCCTCGCTGATCTCGCGGCCCTTGCTGCCGAGGTTCTTGCGCATCTTGGTCCAGAACGAGGTGCCGTCGATGAGTTGGACCAGCCCTTTGCGATCGGGATGCTTGGTGTTGTCGAGGATCCAGATGTAGGTGGCGATGCCGGTGTTGAAGAACATGTTGGTCGGCAGCGCGACGATCGCGTCGACCAGGTCGTTCTCCAGCAGCCACTTCCGGATGTTGGACGGGCCGGACTCCGCGGCCCCGTTGAAGAGCGGCGAGCCGTTCATGACGATCCCGGCCCGGCCGCCGCCGTCCTCGGGAGCGCGCATCTTGTGCGCCAGATGCAGCAGGAACAGCATCTGCCCGTCCGAGGTGGCCGGCAGGCCCGGCGCGAACCGGCCGTACGGGCCGGCCTCGTCGCGCTCCTTGGTGACGGCCTTGGCGTACTGCTTCCAGTCCACGCCGTACGGCGGATTGGACATGCAGAAGTCGAACTGGCGGCCCTTGAAGGCGTCGTCGGTGAGCGTGTTGCCGAAGGCGATATTGGACGCGTCGTGACCCTTGGCAAGCAGGTCGGACTTGCAGATCGCGTACGACTGCGGATTGTACTCCTGGCCGTACAGGCTCAGCCGGGCGTCCGGGTTCTGCGCGAGCAGGTGCTCCTCAGCCAGGGCGAGCATGCCACCGGTGCCGGCGGTGGGGTCGTAGAGCGTGCGGACGATGCCCGACTCAGTCAGGGTGGCGTCCCTCTCGGCGAAGAGTAGGTCGACCAGCAGCCGGATCGCGTCACGCGGCGTGTAGTGGTCACCGGAGGTCTCGTTCGCGGCCTCGTTGAACTTGCGGATGATGTACTCGAACGCATCCCCCATGTCGGCGTTGGACACGACATTGGGATGCAGGTCGACGGCGCCGAAGGACTTCACGATCTCGCGCAGGAGACCGGCCTTCTCCAGGGCGATGATCTCCTTCTTGAAGTCGAAGTACTCGAACACATCGACATCGGCGGAGAACCGGTCGATGTAGTCGACGAGGTTGTCCTCAAGGCCGTCCGCGTCCTTCAGAAGGTTGGCGAAGCTGTACTTCGAGGTGTTGTAGAACGGCCGGCCAGTCTTCTTCTTGACCTCGATCCGGAGCCGGTTCGGGTTCTCGTATGCCGCGGCCAGGTCTCGGACGGTCTCGCGGTCCGGCTCCAGGATGCAATCGAGGCGCCGAAGGATCGTGAACGGGAGGATCACGTTCCCGTACTGGTTGGGGCGGTAGGGACCCCGAAGCTGGTCGGCGATTGACCAGATGAAACTACCTAGCGTGCTCACAAGGCTCCTCACAGGAATCGCTCAACATGCTTGGCTGCGCCGGCCCACTGGGCTAGTCGCGCCCTCGCAAGGCAACGCAAGTCCGCTGACGGGGGCGTTATGAGGCCATCTTCGCGCACCTCGGCCTCCTGCGTACGCGGGGAGTCAGGCGGAATTTCAGACCCGCCCGCATCGTAGCGGAGGGGGCCGACACAAGCGCGAGCAACGAAAGGTCAGGCAGCCTCGGCGAACTTCGCCTCGCACAGGCCGCACGGGATAGGGCCACTCTGAACCACCGCGCCGATGCCCAGATCCGGCGGACGGTTCCCGACATCCCCTTGGCCTAATCCCGGTGGCGTGTAGTGAGAGCCGTTCGGCCAGTCACGGCGGATCAGCGCGATGTCCTCGCCGCAGAAGCCGAGGCCGCCGGCGCGGATCTTACGCGGCGTAGGGAGCCGGATCTGTCATGCGGGCAGCATTGTCCCGCGCATGCCCGGGGAGGCGGCGAATGCCGAGCCTCCTCAGGCGAGCGTGGTCATTCCCGCCTTAGGTCACGGGAAGCAAGCCCGGTGGGGCCAGGGCGGCGCGGCCCTGCTGGAGGGATTGGTGCTCTTCCTCGACTCGGGTCAAGTGTTACCTCACGCTGGACCGGGAGATCCAGACGGGTAGGCGACAGGTTCCGAATGCGCGGCCCTCGCAGAGCTTGAAGGCCGTGATGCGGCTGAAGAAGGTGGAATCGGTGCCGCAGCCCCATCGCGCGCCGTTTCTGTCGATGACGGCCCACTTTTGCAGGTAGGAGGTGGCGTACTCGACCCGGACGGCTCGGCCGTCGTTGCTCAGATCGCATACCGTGATGTGCTTGCGGTCGGCCGAGATGGTGACCGAGCCCCAACCGGCCTCGTCGTGCCAGCCGTCTGCAACATGGGCGGATGCTGGGGAAGCGGTCAGCAGGGCAGCGAGGATAGTGGCCGCGAGGGTGATACGACTGGCCATGGTGAGGGTGTCCGTTCCGTGTGGGCGATCAGAACGGAGTCACTGTGGAACGCTGCGGGCAAGAAGTCCCGCAAGCCGAGTCGTCGCCACCATGGCTTGATCAACATTTGGTGCACGGGCGAACATCAAGATCCGGGCTGGCCGTCGAGGAGGCCGCACGGCCGGTTCGGTTGCAGAGCTGCGGTCAACACCTCAGTCGCGATCTTCGCCGAGCAGGTCAGCGTGTCCAGCAACGTTGCTGGCAACTTGCCCGCCCCCAAGCCAGAAGAGGCCACCAGACTGGCCAGCGCCTGTCGGTGCACGTCTGGCGTGTCTCCCAGAAGGCGGTGGGTGAGAGCATCCCGTGCGGCGTATCCGTCGCCGGACTCGATCACCTCCCTGGTCACCTGGGCGTGAACGTGATTGGCCGCAGCGATATCGGTGTTGCTGGCGAGGGTGGCCACAGTAAGCCCGAGCCGGGCCCGGAAGACCGCGTAGCCGGCGAGTGGTTTGTGCTCGAGGAAGTGTTCGATCATCACTTTTATGCTTTGGCTGGCCGCCGCTCCTCTCGGCTCGGCACACATCACGCGGAGGCAGGGAACGACCTGTTGCTCCCACGGTTCCGTGGGTGAGCTCTCCTCCAGCACGGCGCGCGCTCCCCCCGGCATGCCGCGCAGACAGTGAGCGATGATCGCGGCCTGCCGTCCTTCCATGAGGTGCAGACCGATGCCTTGGTGGGTTTTGGCGTGCGTGACCGCCTCGTCCCAACGGTCGGCGAGCGCCAAGGCGCGGATGCCGTCCGCGAGGTACTGCAGCCAGACCCATTCGCGCAGCTTGTAATGCTCCTGTCGGGTGCCGGAGAGATCGGTCAGTGGCAGCGTGCGATTCTCGATCACCAGGTCGGTGCCGTCCCTGACCGCCTGGTACATCGCATCCAGCAGTCGTAGCGCCTGCTGTCCGGCGTCGGCGCGGATCTGGAGCCGGGCGAGGTTGAGCGCGGGTTCGAGCATGTACCTTGCCTGGTGGACGGTCAGATGGTGACCGGCCTCACGGTAGATGTTGATGTGCTGCCAGCACAGGTCGCGGGCCAGATCCGGGAGGCCGCAGTCGCTGGCTAGCAGTGCGGCCTTGTTGAGCGCGTGAGCCCCTTCGTGCAGCGTGTCAGCGTCCTGGCGCGCGGCGGTGTCGGCAATGTCGGCGATCTCCTGGACCCGCTCCGGGAGAGAAGGACAGCAGGGCCGGGCACGGCCGACGAGAGGGAAGCGGCGAACGACGGCGTGCAACGTGGTGAGATCCATGGTCAGCTCCCGGGCAGGAAGACGGCCGCGGCTGCGCGGGAGAGGATGCTCTGCCTGGCGGCCGACAGGCCGAGCCGGTTCCAGTGAAAGATCAGGACGTGGGTGAGAAGCGCGCGCAGCCCGCGGTCGAGGCGGCCTTCGGCCGCAGCGCGGCCGAGTTGGTCGCCAGCGGCCTGCCAGGAGGCGAGCCAGGGCGCGGCGAACGCGACGGGCCCGCCGGGAGCGAACGGACCCTCCTCGACATGCGCAGGTACGGCCAGCAGCGTGCGCACGTTGGCGGCCAGCTTCTCGATGCGGGCGGTATCGGCGTCGGCAGGCAATGGCCGCACTTGGGCCACGCGGGCGAAGACGTCGCCGCGCTCGAACCAGTCCAGGCCCGCCACTTGGAGCAGGGCGTTGATGAGCACGATGGACAGTTCACGGCGGCCGAGGCCGGGAGCGTTCTGGCGGGCGTACTCGAGGACGCCGCGGCTGTCGGCGCAGAACAGGTCATGCGCGGCCTGCACTCCGGTCGGGCCGCCGAACGCGGCGGTTTCCGGCTCGTACACGGTCGGCCACCAGCGGACGAGTACCCCGGCTGTGGTCATCTCGCCGAGCGTCTGGTCGACGGTCGGGATGTCGGCGTCGCGCAGGCGTAGCCGCCAGCAGGGGTGTTTACGCAGGAACCACCATCCGTCGATCGCCCCGCACGCCTGGAGTTCCTCCAGGCGTGGCCCGAGCTGGTGGGCGCCGATCTTCTCGGCAGCATCCCAGTCAGCGAACTGGACGCGTAGCTGATACCAGCCCGCCTCGGCGCGGCGTTCGAGCGCCGCGAGCCCGGCGGCCTGGTACGCGATGGCGGCTTCATCGAGTTCGGCGGGGTCCACACCGATGTCGGCGGCTGCGGTGTTCAGGTCTGCCCCTGAGAGGAGGGCGAGGACGCCGGCGGCGAGTTGGTGCGGCGCGGCGGTGGTCAAGTGATGAGGAGGCATGCGTCCCATCCCGAACGTGGGGGTGTGGTGTGCCGTGCGGTTTCCAGGGCCAGGCCCACCCCGGCGGGCCCGGTTGGCAGACCTTCGGTGTCGTCCTGGTCGGCCGTCGCGTGCTGGGCGAGGGCGGTCGCGAGCGCGGGGAGCCGTCGGCGGATCGCGGGGTTGTGGGTGTCAAGGCCAGCCCGGTAGGCGGTCTGATAAACCCCGGCCATGCCGTGGCACAGGCCTGGCTCAGTGATCTTCTGGAGTTGCTGGTCGGTCAGGCAGTCGGCCATGGCCTTTTCGGCGATCCCGCGCCGGATCGGGTCGCGGGTGGCGAGGGCGGCGAGTTGCTGGGCGCGGGCGATCCCGGCTGCGCCGTAGCACCACGACGGCCGGCCCGGGCCGGGCTGAGTGGTACGGCCGGTGCGTAGCTCCTCGTGGGTGAGCCACTGCGGCCACCAGGCTCCGTCCGGTGAGTCCTGGCGCCACTGGTCGAACCATCCGCCCAGGGCTTCGATCGCGTCGGCTTGGCCGGGCACCGTGCAGCCGCGCAGGGCGGCGAGGGACAGCAGGGCGAGCAGCCCGGCCGCGCCGTGCGCGAGGCCGAGGTTGACGTGCCCGCCAGGGGTCGGCAGGAGCGGGTCCGGGTCGTGGGCCACCCACCAACCAGGCAGCTCCATACCGTCCACGCGGCGCGGCTTGGTCAACCGGGTCACGTAGCTGAGAATGCCGGCGAGCAGGTCACTGCCCGATACCCGTAGGAGCAGCAGCGCCCCGATGCCGGTCAGCCCGCGGAACAGGTCGTATTCGGCGAACGTGGCAGGTGCCCGTCGTCTGATGCGTTCCGCTGCGGTGGCCAGGCGTCGCTGGGCTAGCCGCGCGAGGTGCTTGTCGAGGGCGCGGGCCGCCGCCTGGTAGCGCGGATTACCTCCTGTGCTGGCGGCGTGCAGGACGAACGCGATAGCCGGTGTCCCGTAGTAGAGCCCGGCGTGCGGTGCGCTGTCGATGGGTCCGGCGGTGGCCTGCCGGATGTGGGCGTGAGCGCTGTTCCAGTCTCCAGTGCCGGTCAGGGCTCGCTCGATATGCAGGAGCGCAGTCGCGGCCGTGGCCTTGGTCAAGGATTGGCTCGCGATCTCTTGCCTGGTGAGCGTCACGACCTCGGGCGCTGTACGGCCGTTCACAGGACACCTGCCAAGGCGAGGCGGTGCAGCGCAGACGCGCGGGCGAGGCGGCCCGTCACCTTCTCAAACTCCGGGTCGACGCCGAGCGCTCGAACGTGATGGTCGTGCAGCAAGGTCCGCAGCACCGTGGCCGGGCCGCGCTGTAGGGCGAGAACGCGATGGTAGGCGGCCAGCGCCGCATCGCGGGTCCGCCACGCGGCGGCGACGGTTTCGCCGCCTGGGAGAGCGCGCACGGCCCGGTAGTCGTCGGTGGGGTCGCCCCAGTCGAGCGTGTGGTCACGCAATGTGCGATCGAGCGGGCCGGTTTGCTGCTCCAGACAACGGATGAGCGCCCAATAACCGGTGGCAGAGTCGGGAGCGAACGCGGCGGCGAGGTGCGCCATCGAGGCGGCGGCCAGCGCCTGGCCAGGCAGACGGGCGGTGTCGGCCATCATGATCTGCGCGATGGCCGCTTGGGTGTCGGCGGCGAACACCTGCTCGGCCGCCGTCAGGGCCGCGCCTTCGCCGTACCGGCCGGGCTGCTCCTGGTAGGTGGCCAAAGTGAGCTGTGCGGGCAGGCCGCCTGCCTCCAGGCGGGCGGCGAACGCGGCCAGGCTCGCCGTGACCAGCTCGTACTGGCCGGGGTCGGCCAGGCGCAGGAACACGGCGAGATGCTGGTCGGCGTCGAGCCGGATCATGTCGCGGTGGCGGCGCACCCACCAGGCGGTGACGAGGTCGGCGGCCTCGGCGGCGAAGGGCGGCAGGTGCCGGGTGAGGATGTCATCGAATCGGGCGGGGTTGCCCATCAGGTGGGCGCACACCACTGCGGCGGCACCCGGCCGGTGGGTAATGCCTGGGCCCGCCGTGGTGGGGAGGCGGCGGGGCGGCGGGTTGGCGACGGTCATGGGGATCAGCAGCTCGGCCGGTCGGCCGATCCAGTTCAACCCGGTCTGTGGGTGGTCGTCTTGAAGCTCGACCTGTCCGGTTCGCTCCAGCTGTGTCCGGAGGACGGCGCGGTCCATCGGCTGATCGAGGTCGAGTGGGAGCCGGAGGTCCTCGTGGCAGAGCTGGACACGCGCTGGTAGGCGCCACCGGCGCCGCCACACCCGCAGTGCCGCGTCCCAGTCGTGGCTGGTGGTGGGTAGGTCTGTGGTGGTGAGGAGCCAGCGGGCGGCGGCCAGGACGGTGCGCCGGTAACGGATGCGCGGCAGGTACGGCAGTGTGCGGGCGGCACCGTAGTTGAACGGCCGGTAGACCGCGCTGCGGGCACCGGCGATCTCAGCGAGGAACCGGGCCAGCGGCGGCGTCTGCAGGGCGGTGTCCAACGCATGGGGCACTCTGGGGGCCACGCGCCGGCCGGTGGAGGGTTGCACCAGGTACAGGTGGGCGGCGTCGGCTGTGACCGCCAGGTCGTCAACGCCGATCGCGTCGTCGCCGGGATGCTCGCCCAGGTGCACGAGGTGCGGGACGAGCGGTGGGACCCGTGTGACGTTCTCATTGTGGGGGCGACGGGGCGGGAAGGAGAGCTGCGCCGCCACGGCGTCAGCGTCGCAATATGTGTGGGAGGCGGCGAGCCGCGCACGATCGTCCTCGTCCAGCAGGTGGGCGAATCGTCCGGCCATGCTGGTGCAGGCGCGGGGGTTGGCAACGACGCGCAGGTCGAACTCGCCGCGGTTGATCGCCTCCGTGGAGGTGGCGTGCAGGGTGACGCCGAGCTCGATACGTTGCGGCGGCACTACGGTGTCGTGGTCGCCCACGGTCAACGCCTGGATGTCCGCCTCGGTGAGGGTGATTTGGTCGGTTCCTGCCATGGCGGCTTTTTGGATGAGGGCCAGCAGGTGGGCGTCTCGCTCGGTGAGCATGCGCCAGGTGGGCCGGGCGCGTGGGGCGCCGAGATAGCCGCTGGGGAAGCCGAGCCCGGAGTCGGCCACGAGCTCTTTCACCGGTACGAGAGCACCGGGGCCGTAGCGGGCGAGAAACCGGGCGTGGTAGTCCATCCACGCGGTGCGGCCGAACGGCTCGGTGGACAGGCGCAGCAGGACGGTGGCGGCGCGCGCCGCCTCCTCCAACACCGCCTCGGGGACGGCGATCCGCGCGTCGAGGGACACGTCGACGGCCAGCCTAGGGCGCGGGGCGAGCGCGGCCATAAGGGTGCTGGTCGCGACGCGGATCGCGGCGGCCTGCTCGGGACCGGAGGTGTTGTGGTGGGCCAGCAGGTCGCGGATGTCTTCAAGGTGGCGCAGCAGCGCCTTGACGTCGGTCAGGTCCTCGCCGCCCGCTTTGTGCAGGACGTCGATGAGATGTTGCAGCGGATCGGCGACCGTCATCGGTGGGCGCAGGTTGGTGATCAGGATGTGCTGGTCCACCAGCGTGTGCAGCAGTGCGAGGATCTTTGCCTGCGAGGTGTCGGGGAAGTGCGCGGCCAGTTCAGCGGCGAGCTGGTCGAACCGGATCGGCGTCGCGGCTACGGCCAGCACGAACCGCACGGGCCGGGTCAGACGCACCGACACCTCGTGCATCGGGCCGGGGATGCGCGCGTCGCCCTGCGCCCGGGTGGTCAGGATGAAGCGGCCGTCGCGGGCGATCCCGAAGCTGTCGGCGACCACCGTCAGTCGCTGGCGCAGGTCGTGATGCTGCTCGATCTGGTCGATTAGGCGGGTGAGCCAGTCCGCGTCCACTCGGGCGAACGCCTGGTGCCGGGTGCCGAGGTCGGCTTTCGCGGGCCCGATGTCGGCTGTGGTGACTCCGGCGAACAGCCCGAACGGGGTCGGGCGGCGCTGCCAGCGCAGCAGGTAGGCGACGGTGGACAGCACGGCGCGTCGCATGTCGTTGGCCGATGCCGTGGCAGAGCTGCACAAGCCGTCGACGCGGGCAGCCAATGCGGGGCTGGCCATGCGCAGGGCCTCCCGTACGTCGCTGCGGGCCCACACTTTGGCCAGCCACGCCCGGCCTTTCTTCAGGATGACGGTGGGGTCGTTCAGATCGAGGTGCGCAGGTAGTTCGAGATTGCCCGGGTCGGTGCTCGCTCGCACCATGATCAGGCCAGTGTGCTGGTAGCGCGGGGGGACGCTCATCGTGATCCCCTCTTATAGGTCGGTGGTGAGCCGCGCCGCCGGCGCCCACGCGGCTCGTGGGCGCCGGTGGCAGAGAGTGGTTCAGGAAGGGTCGTTAGAGCTGGTGGTACACGCGCTGGTGCTGCACGAGGTGCCGCACCCGTCGTCAGTGGCGCACATCATGGTCACCAGCGGCGTGGTGGCTTCCACGACGCGCATGTCCAGCTCGAACTCCTCATCGGCCGCGACGTCCGCAGGGTTCAGAACATCGGTGGCGTCGAGGGTCAGCAGTGGAGCCATCTGATCACACTCCTTGCATTCCGGGGTTGGGTGTGGGCATCCTGGCCCGCCCGGGTGGGCGGTCACTCAGCCGGTGGGCCAGGAAATCGTGACAAGACCGTGGGTCTTGTTGAGGACCGCCGTACCTGCTGGGACGGCGGGGGTGTTGCCGGTTGGCCAGTAGGCGAAGGTGGGCTCCGGCCGGTTTCTGGCCTGCTCGTGCCACGCCTGGATCTGGGCGACTATCGCGTTCGCCGCCTCCTGGCCGTGTGGACCGTAGGCTCCTGCCCCGAACTCCACGCCCGCGCCCTCCAGCGCGGGCCGCACCGCAAGGTAGGCGAAGGAGTCGCCGAGCACTCCGGCGAAGGGGAACCAGGTCTTGCGCTCCTGGGCCAGCTCGCTTCCCTCATCAACGGCCAGCTTGCAGAAGCCGGGCAGGAAGCTCGCGAACCACAGGTGCAGGTCGGCGAACGACACCCCGTGCTCGATCGTGACGCCGGACCATGCCTCGCTGCGGTCGCCGGCCAGTACCCCGTCCAGCAGGTTGGGGTTGTCGGGTGCTCCGTCGTCGAACCGGAGCGTGATGGTGTGGCCGTGCGGGTCGGGCAGGCGGAATTCCCTGTCGTTGTGCTGACCGGCTCCCTGCATGGGGACGAACCCGCACACCACGGCGGAGGTGCTGACGAGGTGGTCGTTCGTGCGGCGCAACGCGATGGAGCGGCTGATGCCGTTCATCCGCAACGGCACCACGAGCGTGCCGCCTTCGGCCAACTGGCGTAGCCAGGCCGGGGCCAGGTCCCACGCGCCGACCGTCACGATGATCGCGTTGAACGGCCCGAACCCGTGAAGCTCGTGCTCGGCGTCGGCGGTGAGCACCGTGACCCGGTTGCCGTACCCGGCGGCGTCCAGAAGCGTGATGGCGCGCTCGGTTACCTCCGGGTCGATGTCCACGCTGACCACCTGGCCGTTTGGCCCGACGACTTCGGCCAGCATTGCCGCGTTGACGCCACCGGAGCCGATTTCCAGCACGGCCATGCCCGGCTCCAGCCGCGCCTGCTCGATCATCGCCACCTGGATGTACGCGGCGCTGACGGAGGAGATCGCGACACCGTGCTCGTCCTTCTTGGTCACCACCGCGCTGTCGGCCTGGTAGGTGACTTCCAGCGGGGTTCCGGCCGGCACGAACGCGTGCCGAGGTACCGTGCGGAACGCCGCTTCGACCTGGGCCGAGGCGATGAATCCGGCCTCCTTGAGCTCGTCCGCGAGCTTGTCCCTCAGCTCGGCGGCCCGGGCTTGGTCGATGGTCTCGTCATTCACAGATGGGTCTCCTTGCGTTGTGTTGTCTGGTGGGCGGCTTCGCGGAGAGGGCTTGGTGCGGCGCGGGTTCACGCTGACCGGGCCGAGCATTCCTGTCCACCGGACGTGCCGAGGAGAATGTGGTGTCCCGGTTGGTCGCCGTCGCCTCGGTGGTGATGGGTTGCCCGGTGCTGCGTGACGAGAGCCGTGTAGACGGCGGTGATGGTCTTGGCGTCCCTGCCGCGCCCGGTCTCCTGGTAGCCGCCGTTTCCGTCCGGGTGCAGCACGAGCGATTGGCCGCCCTCGGAAGCCAGTTCGTAGGCGCCGCAGCAGGACGTGTGTCTGACGCGGAGGATGGCGCCGCTGGAGGTGTACGTCTCCCACGCGGGGTCGGCGGGCACAAGCGGCGGTGCAGCCGTGCGTGTTCGATCGTTTTGGTCAGTGGCGTCGGACGCGGGAAGACGGCGTCTCGTCATCATCGGCTACTTCCCTGGACGGTTCGGCTCGGTCGAGCGGACACGAGCGGGAGGTCTGGCATGCGCCAGCCTGGGGGCGCTACACGGTCCATGAGAGCCAGCAGGTGGGCGGGCACGGCCGCCCGGAGGATGAGTCCACCGGGAGGGCAGTCGCGTCCCCGGTAGTAGGCGATGAACGTGCGCTCGTAGAGTGAATACTCCACGTGGAACCAGCCGCGGGCAGTCTCCTCCAACTCATGAACGGTCTTGCGCGCTGCCTCATCAGCGGCAGCTTCGACCTCACGCGCCACCATGATGGGCTTCTCCTGGAGAGGGGATGGTCGATGGCGCAGGCGATGTCGGGATACCTGTGCCCAGATCAACGAGCTGCTGGATGCCCACCGTGACGACGGTTTCTGCCGCGCGAGCCAAGAACTCCCGGTCTGCCCGCGCCGTAGCGCGCACTCGGGTCCACTCTGGGGGTGACGCTGTGGTCGGTTCAGCAGTCATCGCGAGCCTCAATGGTCGGGAGCGCACTGAGCGCTCACCGTTGCTTGTCTGGAAACGGGCCAAAAGGGTCTAAAAGGACTACGAGAGCCGCGATTGTCGGGCACCCCTCGCAGGCACTCCGGTGTTACCTGTGCAGCATCCGTCAAGTGGGGGCACGATGGAGGGGCACACCAAGCGTGCCCACACCGTGCCCACACGCTGACCGAAAAGGGATAGCCAGGTGGAAGCGCCACACCTCCCACTTCCGGACCTGCTGAAACACCTGCGGAACTCCGCCAGAATGACGCAGCAGCAGGTGGCGGACACGTTGTGTGCGATCACCGGCACCTGCACCATCACGCGGTTCGAGGTCGGCAGATGGGAGCAGGGTCGTGTCCGGCCGACCTCATGGCTTCCAGCGCTGGCAGAAGTCCTCAACACAGACCTGAATGTGCTGGAGAGAGCACCCGATAGACCCGACAAGAAGGCACGAGACAGAAAGGCTCCACCCGCTCCCTACACTGTCCCCAGCGACGAGATGGAGCAGGTGAGCGACGTGCTACGCCGGACATTTCTACAGCGTGGGATCGCGGCCGCCGTGGTGCCTAATATGCGCGTCCACGGCGATCGCCGCGTCATCCAAGCACTCAACATGGTGGGAAGTTCCCATCTCGGTGGCGTCGTGGACAGCCTGGGTGAGCTCATCGACCACTACGCACAAACCATTTGTGCCCTTCCTCCGGCAGACGTGTACGACGAGCTTCTTACCGTCAGGTCATACGCCAGCGAACTTCTCGACCACGTCGGACATGCTCCGCCGCGGAAAGACCTCGTTCTCGCAACCGGCTGGCTGTCCCACCTGCTCGCCGTGGCGGCATGCGATATGGGAGAACACGCAGCTGCCCGGGTCTGGTGCTCCGATGCCGTGCGCCAAAGCAGGGAAGCCAGACACCCGGAGCTGGAGGCATGGGCTGCCCTGACCAAGGCCATGGTCGCGTGGTATCAAGGGCAGCCTCGCCAGTCAGCGATCCTGTCAGCTCGCGGACAAAAGGTCGTGCAGCAGGGGACGGTCGTCTACGCCAAGCTGGCCGCGCAGGAGATGCGAGCGGCGGCGATGGCCGGCGATGTCGATGGCATGACCCGCGCCCGGCGCCAAGCCGGCAAGGCCATCGCAGCGCTTCCCCCCGACGCCCCAACCACGGGAGCTCTATCCATCGCGTTGTCGGAAGATCCGCCTCACACCGCCACATCCCTGCTGTTCGTCAGCCGCTACCGCGAAGCCGTCACCGCCACCAACCGCGTCATCGAGATCGTCTATCAGCCGGAGGCCCGCCAGCGTGGCGAGCACCCGTCCGGATACGCGCGCTCCCTGCTCATCCTGGGCCTCGCTCAAGCCGCACTCGGCCATCTGGACGAGTCTGTGGCCGCCGGCCATGCGGCGCTGGCAGGCAGCCGTCCCACGTGGCCGACCATGGTCCTGGCCGACAAGCTCGACAAGGTGCTGGCTCAGGAATTTGCCGGTGCTCACCAGACCGCCGACTATCACACCCGCTACTTGGAAGCGATCAACGCACCGGCTGCGCACCAATTGCAACTCCAGCGAACTGTTGAGGATCGTGGATGACCGACGACATCAGCCCTGAGCAGATTGCCGAGATCACGGCGTTCGTGGACATCCAGGCACCGCCGCCTGACGGCCAGCCGACCGCACTCTTCCTGTTCGGCACCAATCAGGCATCACCGACCGAGATCGCGGCCAACCGTTACCATGTGGGACTCGCTCCGCTGATCATCGTCACTGGCGGGGTGAATCGCCACAACGGGATCATTGAAGGACGCACCTTCCAACGCCTCCTTGTCGAGCGTGGAGTACCAGAGGACGTGATCCGCTGCGAGGATCAGTCGGCCAATACCTGGCAGAACGTCGAATTCGCGCTGCCATTTCTCCAGGAAGCGCTCCTGTCAGGGCTGACGGTCACGACGGTCTCGAAGTGGTACCACCGCCGCACCATTCACATGCTCAAGACTCTTCTCCCGGACATCGGGGCCTTTCACACCATCGGATGGGAACCTGTCTATGCTGGTAAGTCCGTGACTCGAGCGGACTGGCCATCAATCCCTGACGGCAGGCGACGCGTGATCCGCGAATGGGAAGAGGTCTCCCGCCGGGTTGCGGACGGCAGCCTCGCCAGCCTGCAACGAATAGGAGAAGCTTGGCGCTGAACACGCCGAGACTGGGCGACGGCCAATTCGCGAGGGGCCTTGGCTACGGACGATACCGAGACGCGTGGCCACTGGTGGTGGCGGCCAGGCTGGCGCGTCGGCCGCTCCTTCTACACCTGGCACATCCTGGTCGAAGATCAGCCGGAGCTCCATGCGTTCGCCCGGCACGTAGGCATGTCCAGCAGAGGCAGATCGGTCCTGGCCACCACGTCGGTGCTGTGACCAGGGAAGCCTGCTCCGATCGCGGTCCTTACTGTTGCCAAGACACAGGCTGCCCACTCCCGTCGGCGTGTTGATGCCGTGCCACAGTGCTGAACTGGGACAAAGGCGCGGTGGGTCAGCCCAAGAGGCGATGACATGCAATGTTGCGCAGCCGAAACTCACGTTTGTGAGGTGGGAACAACTCATCGCACTTCATGGCGATCAGCGATGGGCTTCTACCGCCTGTGGAGGTGCCCGGCGAGGGCGGGCGCGGACCGCTCGGCGCGCGCTTTACTCGGGGGCTCGGCTGGGGAGCGTGGTGGTCGGTTGCGGGACCGGCCGGCGGCCGTGGGCGAAGGCGTTCGTGGCGGTCATGCGGCTCATTGATGTGTGCCCGGTTTCTGGCCGCGCCCATCTGCTTGGCACCGCCCCTGCCCTCGTCTCGTTCTCCAGTCCTCCCGGGGAGGAAGATCAGCGACACCGGTGCGGAGGAGGTGGATGAGATGCTCGACTTGTGCCACGGCAGAGAAGACATAGCGACATCATGGCCGGTGTCGTCTCGTAGGGTCTCCGCGGTTTGAAGTGAAGAGTCCTGCTGGCTGCCGGGTCGGGATGTTCCAGCGCCGCCCAGTGCTATCGCGGCGGTTATGACGGCGACGGCTCCGCCCCCCAGCAGCAGAGTCCTGGTGCGCACTCGTCCACTCAGTCGCGGACCATTGTCGGGCATGTTCTGCTCCCCGATGCTCTTGATCGTTACGGAGCGTAGAGTAGCTGCGGCTCTTCGAGTGTCCTGCAGGTTTTGATCTTCCCTGGATGATTCATGACATTGGAATCCCGTGCCGTTCGCCGGGTGGCTGCACTCCAACCCCTGTTGAGAAGGCCGCTTCCCTGGTGGCTGCCGGGGCTGAGGCTGGGCTTGTTCGTGTGCAGACGCGTCCAGCAGGGGTTCGTATCACGTCGGATCGGTGCGGGGTGGGATTTTCGTTCGGCTGTATGGGGGTGGCGCCTCGAAAGTCTTGTCTCGTGAGGCTTACTGGTTGGATACCAAGCGAAGGCGCGCAGCTTACGGTAGCGTTATAACTACTTTAAGTCATCGAATGCTTGGAGTGCCGATGCGCCCGCCCCTGCTGATCGCCAGCGCCGGTCTTTGTGCCAGCCTCGTTCTCGCAGCCATCCCGGCCTACGGTGCTGCCCGGCCAGACGCAGTCTTCCTCTCCGTCACAGCTCATGGAGGCACCACTCTGAAGGCGGTTTTCATGCAGTGTCCAAGTCTGACGCAGGGACACCCGTACGGCGGGGCTGCATGCGCCGCAATCGATGCGGTGGACGGAGACTTCGACCGTCTTCCTAGCAACCCACGCCGCCGGTGCACCGAAGAGCACGCCCCGGTCACAGCGACGATGGACGGTATGTGGCGGAACCGGACGATCGGCTGGCAGAAGACCTTTCCTAACGCCTGTGAGCTCTACGCCAAGACGGGCCCAGTCTTCCGCTTTTGACGGAGCCCACGGTCTCAGCCGACATGTGCTGGCCGGTTGGCTGGTTGCGCGGATCCACTCATCAGGGAGTGGTCGAGGCGCTTGATTCCCGATGGTGGCGCGTTGTTCCGCCGGGACGGCCAGGGGCTGGGAAGACGGGTCCCTGTATGGCGTCCAGGTCGTGGTGAAGCAGCAGGTGGGCGGTGCGCAGGTCGAGGCTGGCGGTGGCCCTGCGCCCGGCAGTCTCCTGGGCATGGGCCCGGTCAGCGTCCGCAGTCGGCAGGATCGATTCGCTGGGTGCCGTCACTGCTGGCATCGGGCCCATCGATGTGGTGCTTGCTCGAGAAACGCGTCTGGCGCCCGGGTGGTCTGAACGCCTCCGGCTGTGCTCGCCTGGCAGCGATGGTGCAGTGCGGCCATCGCTGGCTCGGCGCATTCGGCGACCCCGCCCCGGATCGTGGAGGAGTTCCGGCCCGCGCGACATCCCCGGCACCTTCAGTGATGATGTGAAGTAAGGCCCGACACGCTCGATGAGGTGTTCGCCTCCACCGCCGTGTGAAACGCGAAATGCCAGTCCGGCTGCCGTCCCGCTTTCTACGACGCGCTCGCCGAGCGTTTCAGTCTCTGACCTCGAAGGCATGTAGCGGGTCCTGGACCTGGGCACCGGTCCCGGCGTGATCGCCTTGCCCGTGGCGAAGCTCGTAGGCTCCTATGCCACTGTCGTCGAGGCTGAGCCCGGCGTGCTGGAATGGGGCCGCAAGCACGGGGCGCGGCACGATTTCAAGCCTTTGTGAATTGCATTCTATTTCCGTGGCGTGATGCGAAGGGCGCGGTGGTAGATCGGGATGATGTAGTCAACCCCTCTGGAGGAGCCTGGTGATTCGGGAATGCCTTCCAAGCCACTGGAAGTGCGAAGGTTCCGGGTTTTTGGGCCGATTTATCATCGCGGGCGCGTTGATGGTCGTTTTGCTGGGTGGTCCAAGCGTGGCTGTGGCGCGTGTGGATCCGTATTGTCCGTCGGAGTCGGTCCCGGAGCAGGGGCACCAGATGTTCGACATCGAGAAGCTGTGCGCGCTGGTACACGGGGACCTGGCAGAGGGCCGAGCAGTTGATCTCGACAAGCGGATTGCGGAGGCTCGGCGTGTGCCGGCGAAAACGGCGTCGTCTCCGAGGTCCCGGGCGCGTTCGATGCCGAAGGGCTCGCTCTCCAGGGAGAAGCCGTCCACGCCAGCGCCTATGCCTGCGCCTGTGCCGAGTATGGACCGAGGGGGAGGCGGGCCGCGCGGGCAGCTGGAGGCGCTGCCGCGGCCGGATCGGCCGTCGAAAACCGTCTCGGCCCGAGGTAACAACGCCAGGCGCGTCAATCACCGGCAAGGTCAGGACAACGCCTCACGCCCGCCGCGGCGTGAGGAGCGACTGAGTCCGACCGCTGCGCCGTTGCCCGCCCCGTCACCTTCGGTAGCTCGATCATCTCCGTCGCCTACGGCGACTGGTGGCGAAGGCGCTGCGACGGGCCAGCGCGTGGGGGCTTCGTCTGACGTGGGGCAGCCGCTCGGCGCTGCGCTGGTGTTCGGGCTGCTAGTCATGCTGCTGGGCGCCGTGCTGATCGTCCGCCGGCGCTTTCGGCCGGGCTTGGCGGTTGCGGGTACTTCGGGCGGGCTTACTGCCGGGCGCTGTGATGGCAGGGGAGACGACAGCTTGGTGACCGCGGTCTCTGCGGAGGCGCCTGAGATTGACGCTGCCGTGGCGGGGTTCGTTGCCGGCGACTGCCGCACCGAGGAAGCAGAAGAGAAGACCGAACAGGAAGCGGACGTCGACGTGTCCCGGTTGGGCAAGGCCGAGCCAGACGCTGGCCAGACGGGCGTCACCGACTCGGAGGGCACAGCATCAGCTGCTCCTTCCGCGGTGCTGACGGTGCCCGGGTTCGTGGCGGCGCTGGGGAAGGCGAAGGCCGAGGTGCTGGGAGTGCCGCGGTTGTCGTGGGGGAGGGCGGAGGTTTCTTTCGGTCGTGCGGAGGCGGCCGATCTGTTTGCGTTGCTGTCGACGTCACGGGAGGGGGTCTCGACGGAGGGCATCATCGACACGTTGTGGCCGGGCGATGGTGAGCGCGGCGGGCGTCTGCTGGAGTCGGCGGTTCGGCAGCTCAACCAGGTGATGCGACAGGCGTCTGGTCTTGCGGTGGGGGTGAAGTTCGTGGTGAAGGTGCGGCAGCGGCGCCAGCTGGCGGCCGCGTACTTCGATGTGGACTATTGGCGGTTTGAGGAAGCCTTCGTCCGGGCGGGCACCGCGGAGGAGGAGCCTGTTCGGATTGCTGCGTTGCAGGAGATGCTGGCTTTGTACCGGGGGCCGTTGCTGGCCGGACGTGATGATCTGTGGGTGCTTCCCCTGCGCCAGGCTGTACAGACGCAGGCTGTCGATGCCGCCGCCCGGCTGGCTGAGTCGCGGCGCAAGGCCGATCCGGATCGCGCGCTGGATGTGCTCATGCTGGCGGTGGAGCGCATCGACCCGCACAGCGAGGTGCTGTGGTGCGGGATTATGTCGGTCCATGGCGAGCTGGGACGGCTGCCTGCGGTACGGCGCTCGTTCGAGCTGCTGCGGGAGCGGCTGGCGGAGATCGACGCGGTGCCGAGTCCGCAGGCCCGGCAGGTTTATGAGCGATTCGTGCGTTAGTCAGCCGGTCCTGCGGGCGATAAGCGGGCGACGCAGAGGCCCTGGTCAGGCCCCGGTCTTATCCATCTGTTCGGCGTAGGGCGTGCTGGTCGCGCGGGGTGTAGGTGGCCAGCATGGCGGGGGTGAGCAGGTGGGCAGGCTGGGTGGCGTAGATGCGGGCCAGGAGGCGCAGGGTGTAGAGGGAGGGACGCCGGCCTGTCTCGGGCCAGTTCTCGTGGTCGTAGAGGCGGGATTCGCGCAGTCCTGCTCCGGTGGTGTCGGCGAGGTGGTGGTAGGCGGCGACTACTTGGGCGGCGGTGAGTCCGGCGGCGTGGCGGTAGAGGCGTAGTGGTGTGGCGGGGTGGTCGAGGCCGAGGATGACGGCGATCTGGTCGATGGTGAAACCGTGCTGGCGCAGGTATCGGCTGCGGCGGCGGCAGTCGAGAAGCGTCTGATAGCCGGTGCCGGACATGTGTGAGCCCCTCTTTTTCGTTCGCCGTGCGACGGCGCATTGGTGCCCCGTGGGCACGGGATTGGGGGACGGTAGGCGGGCTCTGCCGAGAGGCTCAAGCATCTGCGTGGGGTGATCGCCGGGGACCGCGCGGGCGTGCGATGGGGCGGCGTGCGGGGTTGGTGCTGGTCGGCGCAGTGCCGGGGTGGGGTTGCGGGTTGGGGGTGTGATTCGGGCGGCGAGGTGGGTGATGGTGCTGGCCGCTCCCGGATCGGCCGGGGCGTGGCCGGAAAGGGACAGTCAGCATGGACGATCGCACGCAGCACACCGTCTCGGGCGAGCAGAGCCAGCTCATCGCCTCGCCGATGTACCAGCAGCCGCGTGGGGAGGAGTTTCCGGATCTGGCTCCGGGGCTGGTGATGTCGACGTACCGTTCGCGGCAGGTGTGGAGCGGAATGGCCTGGCGGCGGGCGTTTGCGGGGCGGGGGGATCAGTCGGCTGCCGCGCGTCGGATGGTGGGCCAGTTGCTGGCTGACACCGGGCGGGTGGAGGACGCGAAGTGGGTGACGGCCGAGCTGGTCAGCAACGCGCTGAACCATACGCGTTCGGGGCAGGCGCGGGGGTTCTTCGTGGTGGAGGTGCTGCGCGGGGTGGCGGTGGCCCGGATCGTGGTTTATGACCTGGGCGGCGGCCAGGCTCCGGACTTTACCCGTACGCGCGGCTCGGTACCTGAGGTTGCCGAGCATGGGCGGGGTTTGGCCGGGGTGGTTGAGCTGGCGGTCCGGGTGGGGGCGGCGGGTGATGCGGTCACCGGGCACGCGGTGTGGGCGGAGCTGGCCCTCACTGGCGAGCCGGGTCAGCCGGTCTCGGCGGGTGAGGCGGCCTGGGTCGGTTTGGCAGGGGCGGTGTCGAGTGGTTCGCATGAACTGGTATCCGGGTCCACCAGGGTGATCGCGATGAGAGCCGGGTGTGCTGCCGCTGGTATCGGCTCCGCGTCGATGGGCTGCGAGGTATCTGCCGGTGATATGCCGGACAACCTGTCGGACGGTTTGATGGTCGCGGTGAGTAGGCGAGGCTCGGTTGGCGGGGTGGAGGTTGTTGGCTTGGACCCTTCCGTGGGTTTGCGGGAGGCCGAGGTGAGGCAGGGGGCGGGCCAGGTGTCCGCGTTCGGTCAGGAGCCGTGGGCGCAGCGGGCGCTGGCCGGGTTGCGCCGGGATTGGCCTGATTGGGCTTTCCTGGTCGTGAGGTATCGGTGGCTCGCGATGCGGGGCAAGCAGGTGGTGATCAGTGCGACCGGGCCGCAGGAACTCCGTCAGGCCTTGCCATCCATCCCGCCCAAGCCGAACTCGACTGGGCCAAACGCGACCGAGCCGTTGTCGGGGTCCGGCTCGGTTGCGTCCGGCCTGATCGAGGGCGGCGTGCCAGAGCCTGGCCCGGGGTTGCCGACCGTGGCCGAGCAGCTTTCGGCGGAGCCTGGCGTGAGCTGGGCGAGGGTGAGCGGTTCGCGTGGGGGTGCAGGAGTGGGGCTGAGCGGCACCGTCGCGGCTGGTGCACCGCCGTCCGGGGCCGTTGCCGCGTTGGCCGCCGAGCGGTCCGGGACGGGCACGTGGGCCGTTCCGGCAACCGATCGGGCGCGGGTGGCGTGGTGGCTGCACGGGTGGTCGTTGTGGCCGTGGAGAAAGCGTCGGGACCGTTCGCGTTCAGCGGGGCACGTCGGGAGACAGGATCGCCTGGCTGGCCGGGACGAGTCAGTGGGAGGGCATCGCCACCGCCGGGTCCGGTCGAAGCCCACGGCAGCAGTGGTGGCCGTTGCCGTTGCCGCCTGAGCGGTGATGAGCCCGCGTGCGGTGGCCGGGCGCGGGCTTGACACCTGGGGTGCAGGTGGGCGTTGATACCGGCCCGCCCGTCCGGCGCGGAGGGGGGTGCCGGATGGGCGAACCTGGGTGGGTTCGCCTTGCGTCGAGGGCGAGGCGAACCCACCCCTGGGGCCGGGAAGACGGCTACGTCAGCCTGGGTCCCGCGTTCGCTCTAGGGCATGGTCGGCAGCGAAGGTGCGTGTCAGATGGGAGCAGATTTCCATACGGGAAATAGGGGTAGCGTTCGTATTAGTGCTTAAGATCGCTGCCCCGTACCCCTGCTGTTTTCGCGGTTCTCGCCGGTTTCGGGCATAGCGTTGGGCGGCCCGACTCGTCTAAGGACGAGTCCTTGAATATGTGTGCGCGTATGTTTCGTGGCTGGCTGTGCTACTCGGTTCTCTCCGTCGCTTTGGTCTCTTCGCCTCCCTCCTGCCAGCAGTATTTGCCGGCCCGCGCCCTGGCCGCAGGCCGGCCCCTGAGCCTGACCTCGCCGTGAGCGGCGAGCAGCGTCTTCGTCTTGAGCAGTCGTGCGGTGTCTGACGTGCGGAGGGGCGGCACGGCCGGGGACGCGTACGGCCCCGGTGCCGCCGTGAGGCGGTGCCAGGGCCGTACGTTTGACCGGGGGTCGGGGTTACACGGTGGCGGGCGTGTGGGTCCCCTCATACGCGTTCGTGGCGTCCGTGGTGTCGCCCGGCGTGGTGCGGTGTGGGTGGATGGCGATGTGGGCGGATCAGTGCGGCGATGTCGGCGGGGAGGCTGGTTTCCGGGGTGGGGGTGTCGGGGCTGGTGGGGCGGGGACGGAGGTAGGTCCACTCGATCGTGAGGGGGAGAGCGGGGGCGTCGGCGGGTGCGTTGGGCAGGGGGATCTGCATGACCGACGAGTGAGCGGTAGAGCTGGTTGAACGTGTGGGCCTGCCGGTTGCCCTAAAAGCGGCGTTTTCCCGGAGTGTTATTCAGGTGCCGTGTCGGCGGTGTTTACCGCCTAATTCCATGGACGCTCGATCTGCAATGCGTGTCAACCGGGATGCGTGTTAATCTCGCGGATTCTTTAGCGCGGCATTCGGGCAATCGGGCATCGTTAGCCATCGTCCGGTGAAATAGGTGAAGAGCTGGACTGACGTCTAATGTCAAGCCGATCATTTAGACTTCTCGCGAGGTGTTTTCGCAGATCAGTGGTTGGATTATTAGGTTAGCCTCTCCAGCCGTTGGGGTGACACAAAAATGGCCCGGTCGACTTGCCGTCGGCGCTATATGCGAGGGATGGTCGTGGCGTAAACGAAAAACACCGGCCCGAACGAGAGCCGGTAATGCGACCGGAAAGGGCGTCACGCAATGGCTATTCACACCCCGGAAATGACCGCTACCGAAACCGTCCCCGCTGGCACCGAAACCGCTGTCGCTATTCCCGCCACCGCCGCGCCTGTGGTGGCCCCTGAGGGCCCCGGCACCGCCGCCACGGACACCGACCCCGCCACGGACGCGGACGCCCGTATGGCGGCGGTGTGGGCGGCGCTGAACGCCGAGCCGGGCGCGTCGGCCACGTTGATCGGGGCGGCGGCCGGTTTGAGCCGGATGGTTGCAGGCAAGATCCTCAACCAGATCGAGGCCGACGGGCGCGCCCGCCGTGAGCCGGGGGTGAACGACGGTCAGACGCGGGGTCGTGCGGCGGACCGGTGGTACCCGATCACCACCGACACGGCCGAAGCGTCCGCCCCGGACGCTGCCCCCCCGATCAGCGAAGTGCTGGACGACGGAACTCCGGACGTCACGCCCGCCGAGCCGACCGCGTCGGACGCCGACACCCAGGACGGTGACGCCGAGGGCGCACCGGACAAGGAGGCACTCCCCGCCGCCGATGCGGCCGACCTTCCCCCGGCGGACGAGCTGACCGAAGAGGAGGCCCTGACCGGCGAGGAGGACAGTCAGCCGGAGGGCCTGAGCGCCAACGGGACGACCGGCGAGGCGCTGGATTGGGCGGATAGTGAATCTGCCCCAGCTCCCGACGCCGACCCGTCCGAGGTGAAGCCGGAGCCGGTGACCGATGATCCGGCATGGGCACGCGTGCGGGCCGAACTGACGGAGCTGGTGGACCTGTTCAGCGGAACGATCATGGCCAAGGATCAGGGGAATGCTGTGATGGCGTTGGGGTGCCTGGAAATGGCCATGACGAAGGTCGCCTCGGCGCACCGTAACGCGCGGGCGGCGCTGACCGGCACCACCGCCGCCCCGACCCGCCCAGCGGAGGCCCGTCCGGGTGCCGCTAGCGGCGCGGGTGCGGGGGACGGGGTCCGGCCGGGTGCGTTGCGGGACATGGTTCACGCGCACCTGATCGAGTTCCCGGACAAGGACTTCACCCCGTATGAGATCGGGCGGGCGCTGGACCGTTCGTCCGGTGCGGTGGCCAACGCGTTGGACCGCCTGATCAGCCTCGGGGATGCGGTACTGACGTGCGAGCGGCCCCGCAGGTTCGCCCTCGCTCCCACCGCCACCCCCACCGATATCGCGGCTGAGCCCGGGACGCCCGCCGAGGCGGACAAGGACGAGGACACCGTGGGGGCCGACGCCTACGGCGGCTGAGCCGGGGGGTGGGTGGGCCGCCCCTACCGGCCCGCCCGCCCCGGACCGGTAGCGGGCAGGGCACCCCTACAGCCCCGCTCGCACCCATAAACCGGCCAGTCATCCCACCCCACCCGCAACCGCCCGCCGGGCGGCAACCCCCTGCCACCCGCTGATCACCGGCACACCGGCCCCGACACGGCGGAGCCGGACCCACTACACCCCCAACGCGGCATCGCGTCTGTTTCGCATGCCCACACATCAGAACCACGCATCAGGAAGGCACTGTCATGGCTCACGAAATCGAGATCTTCGCCAACGGTTCGGCCGGGTTCGCCGCCGCTGGGAAGCCGGGTTGGCACGGGCTCGGCTATACCGCGCCCGGCCCGATGACCGCCGAGGAACTGCTGTTCCACGCCCAGCTCGCCGGGTGGAACGTGCGCAAGGTGCCGGTCGGCCAGGTCACCGACCCGGTCACCGGCCTGCCGGTCGTCACGGACGAGGACTTCCTCGTGGTGCGCACCAACCCGGTAACCGGCCAGCCCGAACGTCTCGGCCGTGTCGGTAGGGACTACCAGGTCCTGCAGAACGAGGACGTCACTGGCTTCCTGCAGACCCTCGTAGACGAATCGGGGGCGATCTTCGACACAGGCGGCTCGCTGAACGGCGGACGCCGGGTGTTCGTCACGATGCGCCTGCCCGAGCCGCTCATGGTCGGCGGGTTCGATCAGCTCGACCTGTACCTGGCGGCGTTCTCCCGGCATGACGGGTGGGGGGCGTTCGTCACGGTCGCGACCCCGGTCCGGGTGGTGTGCGCGAACACCGAACGGGCCGCGCTCGCGAACCACGCCTCGAAGTTCACCGTCCGGCATACCGGCAACGTGGCCGGGCGCATCGCCGAGGCGCGTGAGGCGCTGAAACTGACCTGGAAGCACGGCGAAGCGTTCGCCGCTGAGGCCGAGAAGCTTCTTGCCATGCCGATGGATGTGAAGGAGTTCCGGCAGTTCGCTGCCCGCCTGCACCCCCTTCCGGCCGACGCGAAAGAGCTGGCGAAGCGTAATCACGACCTGACGATGCGGGATCTGGAGTACCTGTTCGCGCAGGCTCCGACTCAGGAGCCGATCCGTAACACGCGTTGGGCCGCGTACAACGCGGTGACCGAGCGGCTGGACCACAAGAGCCCGGTGTTCGGCAGCCGCGACGTGGCGACGGTGCGGGCGGAGCGGGCCCTGCTGGATGACCACGACAACGCCAAACTCAAGGCTCGCGCGTTCCGGCTGCTGGCCACAGCCTGACCCACAGCCCGGCGTTCGGTACGGCCCCAGCGCGGGGCCGTACCGGATGGCCGCAGCCTTACGCCCCCCCGTACGAGGTGCCACAGCCCCATCCCTCGAATGTGCCCCGGTGGAGGGGCGGACAGACCCGCCGCACGTCTGCTTAACCCCCGATCCGGACCGATGCCCGGCGACCGGTCCAGGCGAGGGCTGGGCGTGGCACCCAGCCCGGACGACACCCCTTCCATGTCACCAACCCCCAATCAAGGAGATCATCATGGGACGACTCGAAGACCTGGCAGTTCACCACGCCAACGCCGCCCGCTGGGAACTCGGCGAGGCTCTCAACCGCATCGCCTCCCTTGACGATGAAGGCACGTTGCGCGACAAGGACCTGGCCCGTATCGCCTACGCCTACCAGCGGATGTCGTGGTGGCTGCAGGTCACCGACCTCACCCACGGTCGCGAGGAGACGGTCGACGGCGCGACCGCGCTGTTGACCGTGCGGCAACGGGCACGGGAGTTGCTGATCAACGCCCGCCCGGTGAACAACGGCGGCTTGTTCGCCCTGGCGATGGCCGAGTCCCGCAGAGGTGGTGCGCGTGCCTTCCTGGACGCGACCGAGAAGCTCGCCGAGGTGCTCGCCCTCCCCTCCGATCACAACGCCCCTCCGGCCGACACCGGCACCTCAGCTACCGCGAACGATCGGGCCTCGGCCGAGGGTAACCGCCCGTGACGCCGTGCGCGGGCGGTTCCCGGTTCGAGCTGATGGGTTGGCAACGGGACCTCGCCATCGCGAGGTTCTTGGCCGCCACCAAGCAGCCTGCCCGTGTCGCCGCCGCGCGGTGGGCAGGGTTGGCCTCCCTCATCCCCGCCTTGAACCGGCGAGAAGCACAAGGCCGAGCCGATAGCGCAGGCGGTGCGGATGACCGGCGTCTCACGGGCGCGGGCCCGCACGAGGTGGGGTTGCCGTTGATCGCGGTCCCATCCCCGGCGCGGCCATCGCCCGCCACCTACCGTCCGGCCTGCCCGCCCGCGCCTCCTCGGCCTGGGCGAGCGAACCCTCGAGCCGCCAGCCGGGCGGCCACCCCATAACCCCCATCCCCTCGCCCCTCACCGGTCTCTGTCACCCGAGGAAAGGAAGACACACGATGGATCACCTCCACCAGCCCGGCCCTCTGCCCCCGCCCAGGGGACCGGGCAGCATGACCCCCGCCTGGCACATCGGTGCGGACCAGGCCGAGCAGGCGCGGCGCTCGTTCGTGATGCGGCTACGCGATGATGGCTCTGGCGATCTTTGTGTGGTGGCGTAACCGATGGTGAGCTTCAGTGGGCGCACAAGATGATCTTTCTTAGTAGGTCGAGGTTGGCTCGGCCGTAGCGGCTCCTCTTGAGGTTCTTGACCCTCGTCACGTTGCCTTCCACAGCGCCTGATGAGTAGGGCAGGGTGAGGCCGTTGACGACGGCGTCCAGGTCGCGGCGGAGGCCGTGGGTGAAGGAGTGCAGGGCGGGCAGGTCGTCGGCGTCGACGGCGGCCATCCACGCGTGCAGGCTCTCCTTCGTGCCGGTCAGTGTGGTCATCATGGTCGCGAAGGTGGTGACGTGGCTGGCGGTGGCGTCCAGGCGGGGGCTGCGGGATCGTAGGTCGGCGAGTCTGGTCTGGTCGTCGGTGGTCAGGTGTTCGGGGTGGCTGGTGATCCACCTGGTGACCTCGCGAACGGTCGGGGCCGATGACGGGGTGTGGGCGGCTGTGGCCGCAGATCGGAACGGGTGCAGGTACTTGCGGACGGTCTGCGGGCTGCCGCGGTATCCCTGTGCCCGGATCTCTTGGGTGAGGCGGGCGGCGTCGGTGCAGCCGCCGCGGAAGCGTTCCAGCAGGTAGGGCTGGTAGGGGGTGAGTAGGTCGGATCGTCCGGTGGCCTTGGTCAGCAGGTCCTCGACAGACTCGGCGCGGGCGAACTTGCGGATGGTGTGCCGGTCCAGGCGTAGCTTCCGTGCGATCGCCGAGATCGTCCAGCCCTTGGCGGCCAGTTCCTGCACCGCGGCGTAGCGTTCACGGGTCCGGACGATCAGTCGGCATTCGGTGGCCGGCGTCTGATCCGGCATCGGCTCTGGTGTGAGCGCGTTGTCGAGTTGTTGGTCGCCGGAATTCTCCTGGGCGGGTTCAGCGTCGTCGGGGTGAGGTTGGCGAAGGTCGGCGCGGCAGGCGATGACGGTCTTCTCGACCATGTCGCAGAGGTTCTGCCAGAGATGGAAGCGATCAGCGATTTGAATTGCCTCGGGTGCTCCGGCCTTGGCGCCTGCGGCGTAGGCTCCGGCCCTGTCTCGGCAGATCACCTGGACGCCGGGATGGTCGCGTAACCACTGCTCGAGGGCGTCGGCGGTCCGGTCATCCAGTACGTCGATGGGCTGGTGGGTATCCATGTTGATCAGCACGGTGGCGTAGGAGTGCCCACGTTTCTTGGCGAAGTCGTCGACCCCGAGCACGGTGACCTGGCCGATCTCGGGATCGGGCAGGGCGCGGACCAGACCGATCAACGTGTCCCGGCCGACGCGTACGCCGAGACGCTCCAGCAGCCGGGAGGCGGCGCGCCCGGCCAGTGCCAGGGCCATCAACTCCAGGAGTCGGCGCAGCAGGTTCGTGCGGCGGGCATATCGCTGGGTGAGACCGGGCACGGGCTCGGCGAACGTCCGGACTGGGCATGCCGGGTTCTGGCAGGTCAGGCGGCGCATCGTGAGCGCGATCAGGACTGGGCGGCCCGCAGCGGGCAGATCATGCAGCAGCCGACGGTAGCGGCCATGCACTCGTGACGAGATTGTGCCGCACGCCCGGCAGGGCGCCGGCTCGCCGCTGGTGTGTGCCGTGACCAACACGTAGTCACCGTGATCGGTCACCTCCTCGACGAGGAGTTCGGCCAGGTGGGGGAAGAACATCCGCAGGTAGCAGGCATCGCCCGCCACCGCATGCTGCGCACAGGGCACAATGAACCTCGCGGCCGCTCAGGTGATGATCACGTTCTTGGTCGAACAAGATCCTCACGGGGCGGCCGCGCCTATACGCGGCCAGTTACACGATTGCGATCAGTCACAGGCGGGAGCCTCGACCACTGCCTGTGACGGCACCACACAAAGATCGCCAGAGCCGTTCCCGCGAAGCGCCATCAGTGCGGGTGACGGGCACGATCCAGCAGTTCGTGGGCGCGTCCGAGCTGGGTGATGGCGATGGTCTTGCCAGTGCCGGCCGGGCCGGAAACGATCAGCCCCCGGCGGGCGCTGATCGCGTGCCGGTTGAGCAGCACCAGGCGCCGCCCGCAAGTCACCGTATGGCGGACGGCGGAGGTGGCCACCACCAGCAGCCGCGCGTGGTGGTCGAGCCGGGCTTCGTCGTAGGCGTCGCGCTCGATGCCGGGTAACCGAGCGTAGTCGGCGGCGTTCAGCAGGGCGGGCGGGGCAGGGGGCTCTGCCAGCGACCGCCGCCAGCCGGGGATGGTGGTCAGGTGCTGCCCGGACTGCTCGTCCGTGGCCTGCAGGGCGGTGCCGGTGAGGTGGCCGCGGTCGCTCACGAGCGTCTCCAGGGGTTTTCCAGTGGGTCGAACAGTCCCAGCGGGATCACCTTGGCCAGCGGCTCGTCTGTGGTCTCGGCCGGGCCCTGGCCTGGTTCGGCGTCTGGTTCGGCATCTGCTTCGGCATCTGCTTCGGTGGGCGTGACTGGCTGCGGAACAGAAGGTGCGCTGGTTGTGGTGGCGCGGGTGCGGGCCGCGACCTGCCGGTCCCGCGCGGTGCGCCGGGTGCCGGGCTTGGCCGGTTGCTCGGGTCCGGCGCCGGCCTTGGCCAGTAGCGCGGCGACCGCATCGGCGATTTCAACCTCGGTGGCCCGGGGCAGACTCTGGCTGACGTGATCCCAGGCCAGCTCGCCGAACGGGACGGGGACGCGGTGCAGGTGCTTCCACCGCGCCTCGATCCACTCGCCGTCGCCGTGGTGGTTGCGCACCCAGATCCGGGAGACGTCGTAGGGATCGTGATGGACCTCCCAGAGTCCCTTCTTGGCCCGGACCCCGGAGTCCTGGCGCCGGATCAGGCCGGGGCCGTCGTAGGTGCGGCGGCTGATCTTGATGCCGTAGTCGTTGACCGCGCGCCAGATGGCGGGCAGCAGCTCGATGTAATCGGTGCCGGTGAGCGCGACCGGGACGTAGCCGCAGATCTCGACCAGCGCGGCGTATTTCTCATTCGGGGTGAACGACCTGCCCGGGTGGATCGGGTCGCGCAACCCGTCGTGCCTGCGGTTTTGCCACTTGGCGACCAGCCACTCATCCAGAAGCTCCTGCAACTCCAGCAGGGACCAGATGGGCTGCTTGTCCAGGTGCCGTCCGCGCCGGTCGCTGTTGCGGCCGGTGTAGCCGGAGACGAACTGGGCGAACAGCGTGCCCACCGAGCTCAGCATCTTCTCGATGTGGCCCTTCTCGAACGGCGAGCCCTTGTGCGCAGGCTGAACGTCAATCTCCAGGAACCGGCAGGAAGCGAGGAAGTTGCGGGAGATGAAGACCTTGCCGTGATCGCAGACGATCATCTCTGGCACGATCACCGGCCGCGCCGCCGCGTGCTCTAGCCGCTCATCCAGGCTCAGCAGCCGACGGTGCGGCAGCACCGAGCGCGACATGCGCAACGCCTCCACCCAGCCCGGCCGCATCAGCTCCGGGGTGAGCGTGCGGGCCAGCAGCACACTCGCGTCGACCGACTTGGTGGCCGGCCGCAGCACCGCGGCGGTCACCGTCCGGGTCGCGACATCGATCATGCCCGTGAGCTCGACCTTGCCCGCCACGCCGTCATCCAGCCGGACCAGCACATCCAGCGGGGTGGAGTCGATCTGCATCACCTCGCCCGGGGCGAAGGCGGGCAACTCCCCGAACGGCGCTTGCGCACCATGCGCCCGCGATCTTCGGGTGACGGCAGAGCCGGTGGTGTGGGTGCCAGCGGTCAACTTGGCCAGCAGCCGATAGAGCGTGCGCTGCGACGGCAGCTCGACCGGCTCACCCTGCTCGCGCAGAAGTTCGCCGGTCCGCCAGAGCAGGAACGACCCGGTGCGGGTGGAGGCGTCCACGGCCTCGGCGATGGCCTGCCGCATCGCCGCGACCACCCGATCGTCCACGGTCCCGTACTGGGGCCTCTTGCGCATCGGGCGATGATCGGCCAGGCCGAGCACGCCGCCGCTCTCATAGCGGCGGCGATAGTTGGCCACCGTACTTGCGCTCACTCGATGCCCGGCGGTCGTCAGTTCGACCGCCTTGGCCTTCTCCCGGGACGTCAGCGACCTCGTCGGCGCATACTCCGGTCGCGGCTCGGCATCGCCGGGCGCATCCGGTGGCAGCCCGTGCAAGACCTCCAGGATGTGACTCTCCCACCACAGCGCCTTCTCCAGCACAGGTGGGGGCAGCGTCTCCAGCAAGGACACCGCAGGCATCGGCACCCGCCCTGCGCTGTCCACGATCTCAAAGTCGTCATCGGCGAACAGCAAAGCCGGCGGCACCACCCTAGGCTGGCCACCGAGCTCAGACAGCATCACCGCGTGGCCCGAGACCGCCAGCACGACGCGGACCTGCCCATCGAACCGCACCCGCTCGCCGACCATCAGCCGGGCCGGACGCGCCAGCCGACTCACCGGCCCGCCACCTTCGCCGCGTGCACCAGACTGTCGGATCCCAGCAACCGCGTACTGATGTCCGCGACCAGCACGCCCGTCCAGAGCAGGTGAAACAGCACCGGCAGCACCATGAGCGGGTCACCCACTGAGCAGGCCCCGACCCGCAACGGCGCCGGCCCGCCGAAGACGCGTACGAGTTCATCGGCGACGTCTCGACGATCAACGCAGCGGCGCCTGCGATAGCGGGCCAACCATCGCATGTTCGCCATCAACACCGGATCGGGAACGCCGACCCGTGCGAACTCCCAGCCCACTGCCCGGCAGGCCCGCTCGCTGGCCTCAAACGCCTGCGCCGTCGCGTCGTCGATCTGATCATCGGCACGAACGTCGATGACTCGCCCGCGGCCGTCCGCCAACCGGACGAAGTAGTCCGGGGCGTGCCGACGCTGGCGCACCCCGTCATGCCAGTGCAGCCAGAACGGTTGCGAGGCAATGCCCCTCACCTCGGGATCCGCATCGAGCAGGATCAGCCGGTCGCGCTCCAGCCAGGACTCGTACCCGATGTGATCAGTGTTCGTGACCGAGTAATACCAGCCCGCGAAACTCGTTCCCCCCTTGGACCAGCCGAAGGGACGCACCGGCGGCACCTGCTCAAACCGGACGCTCCAGCTGGCTCCCAGCGGTCTACGACACCGCACGCCATCGTGGTAGAAGTCCAGCTCAAACCCGCCATGAGCCGGATCACCGTGATCAACCGCGAGTTCCTCCACCGTCACTCCTGACGACTGGCGACGCGTCACTCAATCTTCGGTGGCACGAAACTAGTGGTCATCAACCTTCGGTGACAATGCTCAGCCTTCGCTGTCACAGGACACCAGCCGTGGTGGAGCCGGTGACGAGTGTTGCCCGGAAGATGTCCGAAAGCGCTGTGACCTGCGAAAACTTGCTTCATGGTGTGCGTCGGATGAGGAGAGTGGGAGTGTGGACGCGGGCCCGGTGGAGGTGGCACGCCGGGTTGTACATCCGTCTGTACGGGCCGGACGCCCGCCAGGCATCCACCCCCACGCCCCGCCATTGTGGGCGTGATTAGTCGGGTGCGGAGGGTGAATTACGCAGGTGAGGCGCGGCCATTCGTGGTTCCTGGCGAGACAGCCGGTGATCTGGCCAGGGGTTGACCGGCACGGTTGTCCATAGGTTGTGAATGAGTAGCCGGGGTGTTCTGGCCGGTGCTGTCCGGCAGGGGCGCGAGACCGCACACCGTTGATCTTGCCGAATCTTTGCGTGAGGCCCTGTCCGAACTTCGGTCTCGCGGCAGGTATTTGGAATAGTGACAGGGATCGGTGGCCCGGCACTTTGGGCCACACCCACATGACCAAGCCCATCATCACCTCAACCGCATCCGCATCCACCAGTTCTTCTGCCGCTCCGGGGGCTGCCCCGGCTGGACCCTTGTCCACCGCGTCCGGACCGGACGCCCAGCTCGGCGAGCCCGGTCTTCTGCTGTTCCGGGAGGGTCAGGAGGCGGGCCGGGGGCATCTGCCGCTGTCGGTGTGGCTGGCAGCAGCCGACACCGAGTCGGCTGCGACCTGCCGGGCAGGGTGCTGCCATCCGGTCAGCGGCCTGTTGGCCCGGCATCTGGTCGCGGCGTGTACGCGGCTGGGCGACACCGTGGTTCATCTCGGCGCGAGCGATCACCAGCTCGTTTCGGCCGCTCTGACGGCGGGCTGCCTGCCGGTGGCCGTCTTCACCGACGTGGCCCGCGCGGGGGTGTCCTGGAGCTGCCTCGCGCGCACCCATCCCGACTACGACCTGGAGGTCACCGACCTGCGCGTCACCGAGCCCGGCGATGAAGCCTGGGTGCTGGCTGACCTCGCGAGCGGCGCGGGGCTGGTGGTGGCCGAGCAGACCTGCCGGCAGCCCGTGGGCCACGCCACCGGCCGGCCGGAGTCCGAACCCGAACCTGAAGCCGAGGCCGAGGTCTTCGATGTCGCTCGTGCGGCGGGGCTGGTCAAGCCGGGCGGGCATCTAGTGGTGGTCACCGGCCTGCACTGTGAAGGCGATGTGGCTGACCCGGTCCCCGAGATCATCGCGCTCGCCCGGGAGGCGGGGCTGGTGTATCTGCAGCACGTCATCGCTCTGCGGCATCCCGCTCGTGGCGAACGTATCGCCCCGGGTCTCTCTCGTCGAGCCCTGGCTGCGATCGAGGGGCTGCCGGAGTGTGCGGGGTTGCCGGCGAGTGCCCGGGTGCACTGGGACGTGCTGCTGTTCACTGCGCCTGGCGCTACCGAGTCCACCGATTCCACGGAGCCCACCGAGTGCACTGAGCTGGCTGGGGGTGAGGGTTGATGGTGGAGGTGACGACGTCGGTGTGGGCGACGGGGCAGCGGCCGTCGCGGGTTCAACGCAAGGGCCGGTATGTGCCGGAGTCGATGCGGCATCCGGGCAAGATGCTGCCCTCGATCGCGGCCCGAGTGATCGAGACCTACACCACCCCCGGTGAGTTGGTGCTCGATCCTATGTGCGGGATCGGCACCACCCTTGTCGAGGCCGTTCACCTCGGCAGGCATGCCGCAGGTGTGGAGTTCGAGGAGCGGTGGGCGCGTCTGGCGGTCGCCAATCTCGGCCACGGCAAGAAGAACGGGGCGCCCGGCTTCGGGCGGGTGATGGCCGGGGACTCCCGGCACATTGCCCGGCTGCTGCCTGACCTGGTAGGGCGGGCGGCGCTGGTGCTGACCTCGCCGCCGTACGGGGCGGCCACGCACGGGCACATCCGCTCCACCCGCGATACCGGCGAGCCGGGCGTGCGCAAGTGGAACCAGCGCTACTCGGCCGACCGCGCCAACCTCGCTCACCAGCAGCTCCCGCACCTGCTGGAGGGGTTCGGCCGCATCCTGGCCGGATGCGTGACGCTGCTGCGGCCGGGCGGCGTCGCGGCGATCACGGTCCGGCCCTACCGCGTACGCGGCGAGTTGGTTGACCTGCCCGGCCACGTCCACCGCCTGGCCGAGGAGGCCGGGTTGGTGTTCGTGGATCGGATCGTGTGCCTCCTGTGTGGGCTCGGCGAGGGTCGGTTGCTGAATCGGGCGTCGTTCTTCCAGCTCCATGAAGCGCGCAAGGGGTGGGCACGCGGCATGCCGATTCACGCCGTCGCGCATGAGGATCTGCTCGTGTTTCGCCGGTCTGAGATACCGGCGGGTTCACGGAAACTGAAGGATCTTCAGCAGGAACCCAAGGGTTCGTCGGCCGAGCTCGATCCTGGCTCTGCACTGGCAACCGTCCACGAGCTGGAGTAGCCCCGCGTAGCCCCCGGTTCCTGGCCCGGATTCGGGCCGGGCGCTGGGGCGCTGGCGTGGACCTGCGGATTTCGCTTGACGCGGGCCGTGGAGGTGGGCGTCGATACCGCCTGCCACCCGCCCGCCCCGGTACCGGACCCCGAGCCGGGGGTTGTGGCCGTCCGTCGATGAACGGCGGTCACACCCCCGCGCCCGGGGCCGGGCGGGGCCCGGGTTGGGGGCGTAGCGCCCACACCACAGCCCGCCGGGGACGCGCGATCCATGCGGCCCGTATGTCCTGTTCATCAATGCTCATGGAGGTGATGCATGACCAGCACAACCCCAACCGGCCACTCGGTGCAGGTGGCGCCGGAGGTGATCAGCCTGCTCGCGGCCGGGCGGCTGCTCGGCATGGGCCGCACCAAGGCATACCGCCTCGCGAAGGCAGGTGAGTTTCCGTGCCGGGTGCTGCGTATCGGTGGCCGGTACGCGGTGCCGGTGCGCGGGCTGCGGGCGCTACTCGACCACACGAACGAGGGCGGCAGCGAGAGCCGCCCCGCACGCGAGGAAGGATGACCACGATGGCGAAAGACCCGGATAAGGCGGCGAGCAAGGAGCTCAAAGTCGCCAAGGGCACCACATTCAAGATCTGCAGCTGCATCGACCCCGCAACGGGCAAGAACATCAGCAAGACCTGCCCCAAACTGCGCCGCCCGCACGGAGACGGCCGACAGCGCTGGAGCACCACTCACGGCTCCTGGGCCTACCAGCTCGAACTGCCCGCACACGCCGACGGCAAGCGGCGTAGCCCGCTGCGCCGCAGCGGATTCGCCACCCTGGAGGACGCCGAGGCCGAACTGGACCACGCCCGCGGCCTGCTCGCCCTCGACAACGACCCCACCGTGCGGCGCCAGATCACCAAGCTGATGCTGTCGGTCCTCAAGGACACCAAGAACCTGCCCGACACCGAAGAGGTGCGGCGCAAGGTCCGCACCCGCCAAGACCTGAACCGGCACATCACCGTGGCCGAATGGCTGGGGGAGTTCCTGGGGCGCAAGCGCGCGATCGAGGCGACCACGAAACGCTCCTACGAGGCCCACCTCCGCCTCTACCTCAACCTCTACCTGGGCGATATCCGGCTGGACCGGCTACGAGTCTCCGACATCGCGGGCATGTTCGACGCGATCGAGGAGTTCAACGACATCATCGCCACCGAGCGCGCCAGCGGCGACCCCGCCCGCGTGGCATCGGTCCGCTACCGGCGTCCGGTCGGCCCGACCACCCTGCATCGCATCCGCGCCACCTTGCGGCACGCGCTGAACGTCGCGATCTGCCAGGACCGGCTGCTGGACTTCAACCCGGCCGCCGTCGTTGAACTGGCTCCCGCCGTCCGCCCCAAGCCCGTCATCTGGACCGCCGAGAAGGTCACCCAGTGGCGCAAGGACCACGCCAAGCACGCCGACCGGCTCAAGCGAGCTCGCGAAGGCAAGCGGGTCGACCCGATCGCCGCCTACATCGGTGCTCCGCGTCCGTCGCCGGTGATGGTGTGGACCCCCGAACAGACGTCGGCGTTTCTCGCTTACGCCCGCCGGGATCGGCTGTTCGCGTTGTATCGGCTGATCGCGGTACGCGGCCTGCGGCGTGGTGAAGGGGTCGGGGTGCGCTGGCCGGACGTCATCTTCGAAAAGAGCAGGATCGGCGTGCATTGGCAGATCACCCAGCTCGGCTGGGCCGCGATCCAGGGCACCCCGAAGACCGATGCCAGTGACCGTGAGATCGCGGTGGATGCAGAGACGATGGCCATCCTGAAAGAGCACAAGAAGCGTCAGGCTCGGGAACGGCTGGCGGTCGGCGGAGAATGGGTCGAGTCCGGATTCGTGTTCACCGATGAGCTGGGCCGGCCGCTGCACCCACAGCACGTGACCGACCGCTTCTACTGGCTGTGCTATGAAGCTGGTCTGCCGCCGATCCGGCTGCATGACCTGCGCCACGGAGCGGCCACCGCCATGCTCGCGGCCGGGGTGGATATCAAGATTGTGCAGGAAACGCTCGGGCACACCTCGTCGGCGTTCACCCGCGACACCTACACCAGCGTCTACCCTGAAGCCGCCGCCGCGGCAGCAGAAGCGACCGCCGCACTGCTCGCCGCGCAAGCACCGTCGTCGGCACCACCGTCGGCCTTGCCGGGACGCCGCACCGCCCGGCCCCGAACAGACCACAAGCCGACGGCGAACGACACGTCTAGAGAGATCGGCGGCTCGTTGATCCACCTGCCACCGGCAGGGCGACCACAATCACGTCCGAGAGGGGCACGTTAACCTTCGGGAAGTAGACGTGGTCGGGGAGACAGGTCGGCCGTGGCTCGGCCGACCTGCTTCCTTGATCTTCCGCTCCTGGCCTCCCCGTGGGGAGGAGCCCTGTGGGTAAGGAAGGGATGATGCGGCCCCAGGGATGTGGGGCATCCGCGTCTTACCCGCAGGGGCCCGAGCCCGACAGCAGCACACGCAAACAAAAGAGGGGGCGCTGCTGCCGGACGTCTTTTGGACGGCCCACCGCGTTGCGTCGCGTCGCCGGGGTCCGGCCGCGGCTATCGCAGGAGGCGAGGGATCGCCTTTCGGTGACGTTCCGGCGAACGGCGGGTCGTGATGATCGTCGCCGAGGGAGGTGGCTGACCTGGGCCTTTGAGGAATGGGGCTGCCGCTGGTCTCGAGGATGCGGTGAGCGCGACTGCGCCACCGCTCAGTGTTAGCCCGAGAAACGTCATGGGATGCTGCCACCCACATGCGTTCGACCCCTTTGAGGGGCGACCGTGGATGCTGGAGGCTATCGCACCCGGCACGCAGACAACCCGAAGGGACGCAACCCCGCCGCTGACGAGCATCCTTGGGGTTGCCGGGCGTCGGCATCGGGCGTCCACGTGAACGTCGGTTGTGTCGCACTGACCATGGTTATGCGGTGCCCGCTGGTGTGGTGGCCAGGACGTGGCAGATGCGTTTGGCGGCTGTGGCGGGATCGGTGACGTCATTGATGGGTTCGGGCCATGACCACCAAAACAACCATCGGTCGTCCCTCGGCGCCGCGGAGATGATCTCCGACATGGTGGCGGCTTGAGGGTTGATCACCCGTAGACACGGTAGCCGTTCGTCCGGGGTGAGCAGGCGGGCGTGCAGGCCGAGATCATGCAGTAGTTCCTGCAGGTTGGTGAGGTAGGTGATGGCTTGCGCGGCCATGGTCGGGGTAACAGGCTCGGGCATGGCTGGCTCCAAAGGATGGACAGGTGGTCGGGAGGGGGACGGCCTGCTGTTCACGGGGCAGGCGGGTACGGCGGCTGGGGGTGTTCCGGCTGGGCCTGGTTGCGGCTGGCGGCTCGCCGGGCGCGGTAGATCGACCGCAGAGCGGCGAAGAGGTAGCCGATCAGCAGGGCAATGACCAGGACCAGAGAGACCGGCTTGGTCATGCTGGCAGGGGCCAGCAAGGCGAAGACGATGTCGCCGGCGGTCAGCAACACAGCCAACACAATGATCGTCTTCTGGCGAGACATGACCAGAGACTCCATTCACGAGGGAGACAGAACCGGGGAAGGCTCAGGGGCCCGGGTGAGCTGGAAGCGGCCATGAGCAGCCCGACAGCGGACCCGGTTACAGTGCCCGAGCTAGACAGAGATGAGGGGCTCGGCCCGCCCATGAGTGCCGTGATCGTCACCGACGCGGGTAGCTGCCGGGAGCGGTGAGTGAGTCGACCAAGATGGCGGTGCCGATCAGCGGGATGAACAGGACAGGAGACGGTGGCCCACCACAGCTCTCTGACCTTCCGGCCAGTAGGAACCCGTGAGCGAGCTGAGGCGGGTCAGCTATATGGGGGAGCGGAACAACTCCTCGACCTGCGCTGGTGTCGGGTTGAGGTCGAGGTGACACCACACCAGGCGCAGCCCGTCCGGGGGCACTCGGTAGCTACCCCACCGATTGCGTGACAGGGCCTCCACAATCGCCAGTCCCCGGCCCCGCTCGGCGTCCAGGCTCGGCGCCTGGAGCGGGATACACGACGGCTCGGAGCAGGACGATCCGGGATCGGTCACCGCCAGTCGCAGGTAGTCGCGCCCCTGATACAGCTCGAGCGTGATCGCCTCCGGACTGCCACCAGGACCAGCACTGGAGCTGGGAGCGTCGGCGTACCTCACCGCGTTGGTGACCAGCTCCGACGCTGCCAAGACCGCTATCTCCCGGGCGGGATGCTCAGGCTCCAGCCAAACGCTGACAGTTTGCCGAGCCCGATATGGGGCCCGGCCGCTGCGCGCTAGCCGGATGGTCCCGATGGCCTGAAGTTCGGAGGGGGAAATGTCGTAGATCATCGAATCCGCCTCGCTTATCCTCGATCACCAGCCATGCCGTTTACGAGAAGAATGAGAATGGTGTATACACGCACGATCATGTCTTTGTGTGGCTGGCTGCGACGCGTCGAGCTGGCCTGAAGAGACCATCCCAGAAAACCCCTGCCTACGGGATGTATTGCAAAGCACTTCCCAGGCACGAACCAAGTGTGCTAACACACATGTCGCGTGCGTTTCTCGTGTGCCAACGGGAGGGAGGCATTCTGCCTTGGAAGACACCGAGCCGGAATCCACACTAAAAGCGCCCAGAGCAGAATTCGGTGTACATCTTCGCGAATACCGCATAGCGGCAGGCAAGCGGCAAAAAGAACTCGCCGCCATGCTCGGCTGGTCGGTCTCGAAGATCAGCATGGTCGAACGCGGAGAACGCCCGGCCGACGAAGACTTCGCCCACGCCGCCGACACCGCGCTGGGCGCGGACGGGGGACTGCTGGCGCGCTGGCGCGAGACCGTCGAACACGCCTCGCATTGGCCGATCTGGCTCGCTCAGCTAGCGGAGATCGAACAGCAAGCAGACATCCTCCGTACCTGGCAGCCGCTGATCGTCCCCGGCTTGCTCCAGACCCAGGCATACGCACAAGCCATCTTCCGTGGCAAGCCCACCATCACGGAGGAGGAGGTTGAGCGGAACGTCGCCGCACGCATGGAGCGCCAGCATGTTCTGTATCGGGAAGTTGGGCCTACGCTATGGGCGATACTGGACGAGGGCGTCCTAACTCGACCGACCGGCAGTGAGGCGGTGATGGCCGAACAGATGGCACAGTTGGCCGCACTGGACGAACACCCTCGTATCAACGTCCGCGTGCTCCCGCGAAACTCCTGGCTGACTACCGGCCTACAGGGAGCATTCATCCTCGCCAGTGGGCCGGGGATGCCGGATATGGCCTATCTGGAGTCGATCACCATGGGTCAGATCACCGCTGACAGTGGGCGGGTCCGGGAAGTCAGGTTGAAGTACGAGATGTTGCACAACGAGGCCCTGCCCCGTCGTGCCTCGCTGCAGCTGATTAGGGAGATGGCAGAGAAATGGACGAACTGACCAAAGAGCTCCTCAAGACCGCCGAATGGCGCAAGGCGACCCGCTCTGGCGACAGCGGCGACTGCATCGAAGTGGCGCCCTTGGGCGACGGGCGCGTGGGCCTGCGCGACTCCGAACGCCCCGATCTGCCCGCATACGTCGTATCGTCCTCGGTCTGGGGCGCGTTCGTTGACGGTGCCAAAAAGGGCGAATTCGACTTCTGATCTCTACGACATCGAGCTGCGGTGGGTCCTGGGCATCGGTCCAGGACCCACCGCATGCTTCCTGCTCGATGCCATGCTGAGCAACGAGTTCTGGTTCTTGCGCGCCAGGCTGGCGAGCCAACTGAGGTGTGCGGCGCGGGGCTGGGGCCCAATGCCGTGAACTTAGGTGATCGTCGGGTTGCTTTGATCCCCTGACGGCGAGGAGTACACCTCGGCGCAGTTCGCCGAGGTCTGCGCCGAGTTCGCACGCACTTTGCCACTGTGCCCCGATGCGGGGCACCGAAGGGTGATCGCCTGATCGCGGTCTGACGTAAGGCTACGGATATGGATAGCAGGTCTCCGACGACACGAGATCACGAGATCGTCTCAGCGATCAATCGACGTACCGGTGCGGATTTGAGGATCGTCGGCCGCGCTCTGCACGGGAGGCTCGGCGGCGCAATCTACGCCGAGTGGCCGGACGGCCGGCAAGCCGTGGTGACTCGATTTCTGGGCTCACTCGCCGAAGCCAAGCGTACGGCCGACGTGCTTTCCTATGTCCGTGACCGCGGGCTACCGGTGCCCAGGCACGATCTTGTGGTCGACCTGAATGACGGTGTGATGTTCGTGCAGGAGCGGCTTCCCAGTGCACCGCCCCGGCGTCTGACTCCGGCGAGAATAGACGCGATGGTGGAGATTAACGACCGATCCATGTCCTCGCCACGAGGTGCTGGCGAACCGGCCGCAAGGCGGGTCCGGAACGTGCGGGTGGCTCGGGCAGCCGCTTTCGCGGTGGCCGGGCGAAGCGCCTCGGGCCGCATCACCACGCCCTTGGCGTCACAGCTGAGCACCAGCAGCTCATCACGGGTCCGCGGCACGGGGCTGCGCTGCTGATAGAAGGCGTCGATATCGACGGCGGCGGCCTGGACCAGGCGTTGCAGCTGCCGTTTGCCGAGCACGTTCCCGCACCGAGCGGTGATCGCGGCGTGTGCGGCATCGAACGAACCGCGGACCGCTTCGGCCACCGCCAGGCGGGCCAGGCCGTGGCTGTGCCGACCCGCGGGCAGCGACAACGCCATGTCCGCGGGATAGACGTTCGGCAGGCCGGGAGCACGCCAGGCGCACCGCGTCACGGTCACCGTCCCGAAGACGGTGGCCAGCAGCCGGTGATGCCGCATCTCCACCCGCCGCCGCGGCAGGCCATCAGCTCCCACCACCGCGGCCCCACCGATCCCGGCCTCGGCGACGGCGTCCTGCTCGCGTAGCGCCCGCAGGTCCAGATGGGCCTGTAACAACAGCCGCAGCAGCTCACGGCCCTGCTGCTCGATCACCTCCTCAAGCCGATCATGCGTCCAGGACGCGGTCTGGGGGTCGGCGAGCTGTCCGAGTAGACAGTTGAAGGTTTCGATCGCCGCTGCAAAGACGTCAGCGGCCGCGTCTGCACAGTACGGTTCCACCGCAGGGCTCTTCTCGTGGGCGGTTTCGACTGGTTGGCACCTTCGAACCTCCCTGGCAGGAGAGCCCCGCCGCAATCACTGCGGTGGTGAGGACCCGATGCCATCACCGGAACCAGCCGGCCCCCTCTTCGATGCGCGGCCGGTCACCTGCCCGGTCACCTGCTCGGTCACCATGAACAAGCCAGCGCCCACCTCCTCCAGCCAACCACGCTCGACCAGCCGTTTCAGCTTCGACCACAGCCCCTCCCGCGTCGAGGCCGCATCCTGTAGGCCCATCGCCACCAGCAGCTGCCCCGCCCGCATCGGCCCGCCCCCATCAACCAAGATCTCAACCGCGTCCCGATACGCCTGCGGTAACACCTTCGTCCCCATCCCCGAACGCCATCGCGGCACCGTCACCACCCCCAACCGCACCACCTCCGGGGGCCCCTCTTCCGTCCCCGCGGCATCAGCCGAGCCGCCCTCCTCTTCGGGCTCCTCGACCAGCGAGGCGGCCTCACCAAGGATCTCCTCAACCGTCTCGCGCGTGACCACTAGACGAGATAACCGGTCCTCCTCGGCCCCCAGCCGCTCGGTCAGCTCGCTGATCTGCTGTCGCAGCCCCTCGATCCGACGCCGAGCTGCAGCCTCCCGCCGCGCCAGCTCCTCCAGCAACGAGCCCATCGCCACCACCGCCTTGCCTCAGACGGTAGGACGCGATCCCTCACACAGCCAGGCCCGAACTACGAACCCCCAGCTCAGCCACTCCCTCAGAAGGAGCCGCACCCAGCTCGGAACGGCGGGCGGTGGGGCGGGAACGACCGCACGCGACCGGGGTGGAGTCGGCCCCCCAGACCGGGTCATCCCACAGGTCGGTGTCGTGGGCCAACGCCCGGATCGCCCGTTTGAGCAGGGGCAAGGCCTTGTGCAGGCGCTTGTTGTAGCCGGACTGGCCGGGCAGGTACGGAAAGGCGCCGGGCAGATGTGCGGGTACGTAGCGCAGCCAGCTGGCCTGGGAATGCACGCCGAGTAGGACCTGAGCCACCGCCAAAGTCAGCAACTCGGCGTCGGTCAGTTGGGGTGGTCGTCCTAACCGGGGTGATTCGCCCAGCCAGTCGTCGATCCTCACGTACAGTGCGGTCAGAAGGGTGTTGAGGTCGTTGGTCACACATCGATCCTCGACACCTTCGTCGTACCTGCACTCCGAACGACTTAGGCCTTACTCGTCTAGCCCCACGGCAACCACCGAGCAGCCATCGGTCGGCGATGTGCGTCTGCTTGCCAGCAGAACTTGTAGGCGCTTCAAAAGTGATGCAGAGCCTGATTGACGTGTATGGATGTGGTTTTCGGCAGGCGCAGAGCTCCCCCTCCCGCAGCTGCCAGGTGGGCTCATGCCGGTTGAGTGACGGCGGATCTCGGCTGGAGCGGGGGCGACCAGGCCGCGGCGGCTTTTGGGGCGTGAGCTCGACGGCCTGCCGAATCCTGGTACAGACAACGCCGACGGCGACGAACCTCCACTCTGTGCCGCCCTCATCCACTGACGTTGCCGTCACCCCATACAGGCGCCCTTCCAGGCATTGCGCGGCGGGGCCTCAAATTTACGTGCACACACTCGCAACAAACCGAAGTCAGCAAGTTGCGACATCTACGCGAAATTCGCGCATGATCCCCATTACCGATTCTAGAAAGGCGGGATCTAGTGAGTTTTGGGATGTCTGAAAATTTCGCCAAACAATCTTCAGCGGAGGCCTCTCAGCACTACTCGAAGAAATGCACTCCGCGAGTGCGTCAAGATTTGACCCAAAGTACCCGCCAGGACCATTTACTGCCTCACCCAATGCGCAGTAGAATCCCGACTTCGTAGAAATGTGTTCACCGTCCAAATCAGCCACATCGCCGACGCCATAGCGGGCGGCCCTACGATTCGAAGCAAACCAAGAATTCTGAACAACATGCAACCAGGTGCTCTGGTAACTCACCGGCTGTTGAAGCCACTCACCCTTCACCAAAGCCACGCCCGATGCCCATCGTCGCCAAATTTTTGCAGCCTTGGGATACTCGCAGCGATTGCCAAAAATGCGGTATGAGACGCTCGAAATTTTGTCGTTTGGCGATTCTATTCCCAAATCAATCCGCACAACCCGGCCTACGAAGTACTCGCCAATCTTCCCCCCTTGAGGATTCATAATCTCTAGCACTGCAGCTTCAGTCCTACGCCTATCCTTGTTGACCTCATGAGCCCTCAGGAAGACTACTTCCGGCGACTCCTCTTGTGGGTCTACAAAAAATCCCTCCACTTCTTCGGCCGCGACAAGCACATTCCCAGACTCTTCATCGGACAGCACGTACATCGGAAAATCCATCTCAGCTATCACGGGCAATTCTTTAGCCATATTCCATTCCAGAGCGGAACTGATGCAGCGACAGGCAAATGCCGCTGCATCAGTTAACCAATAAGGTTACTAATTCCATCCCGAATCTGGGAAGTGCGGCGCGCCGAAGCGTTGAATCTTCTGGTAATGCGTGGACGTCCAACCGTACACCTTGACGCCATTGGGCAACTCCTTTACCAGGATTCTGTCACTTTCCGGCCTGCCGGGCACGCGGTACTCCTTCGATCCTGCCCACCACGGATGTTCGCGTCCTTTGTAAGTGTCATGCGAGGTAATCCGCCCGGCCTTCACATCGTCATAGGCCGAAGCGATCTTGTTGTTCATCCCTCTGGGCAGAGGATCCGACAGCTTCCCATTGGGGCAGTCGCTGTTGTGAACCAAGACCGGCGTCTCGCCAGCCAGCACATAGTACGCGTGGAGACCACTGACAGTGAGGTCGTGTGTGCGCTGTCGGCCCTGTTGGTTGAGTACTCCTGTCACTTGGGGGGACAAGCCTGTGGGGCTGCGTAGTTCGTCGCCGATTCGGATGTCTGCAGCGTCGGTCCATCGCTTGGCGTCTATCAACCAGAACGGGTGGTTGTCGGTTGCCGTGATGGTCGCGGGGCCCGGTCGGTTGCAACGATGAGGCGTGTGAAGTTCTCATCGTTCTCGGTGGTGATGGTGTTGGTGACCGACCGTGCGGCGGTGAGTCCGGTTTCGGGGTCGGTGGCGGTCACCTGGTCCCCGATGCGGATGTCTTCGATAGCCCTGGGGGCTCCATCGGCGAGGAGGACCTGGGTGCCGGGCGGGAAGCTGTGGGGCTTGGCGCAATCCGCGGTGCCCCGTTCGCGTCGCACGCGGTCGACGAGCTGTTTCACCTCGACCGCAGCGAGGGCGCGGGCGTCGATAAGGGTTCTGGCGCGGAGGGGGATGCTGTAGCGGACTGTTTGGCCGCCGCTGGCGCGGGACTGGGCCTCGGCATCGGCCTTGTACTTCGCGGCGACCGAGGTGTAGACCGGGCCGGCGCTAGCGCTGGTGCAGGCGAGGGTGCCGGAGACGGTGTTGCCGGTGAGGGGGAAAGTGCTGCGGCTGCTGGTGCACTGTCCTGCGGGCTGGCCGCCGATGGTGAAGGTCGCGCTCATGATGGCGGTGACATTGCCGTCGGTGATGCGGGTCTTCGCCCCGCTGGTGACCTCTCCGGTGAACTTCTGGTTGGCGGTGCAGCCCCCCGCGCCGCAGTTCAAGTTGCCCGAACCGTCGAGGGTGAAGTTGATGCCGCTGTCGCTCGCGTCCTTGAGCTGCTTGGCCTGCTTCTCCAAGGTGTCGAACATCCGGGAGACGGCGTCCCCGACGATCGGTGTCAGGTCCATCCCCTTGGAGTCGCTCTCGACCAGGGGACCGGTCGTTACCTGGGGGATCTCGGTCGGCGTTTCCCCGTTCAGGAAACGCTTGGCCAATTCGGACAGGTCGTAGGGTTCCAGGCGCAGCACCCGGTATGGCTTCTGCCGGGTGATGAGCAGACGGCCCGCCGAGGTGTCGATCCCGAGTGCGGGTTTCCCGTTCACGGTGACGGGCTTCTGCTCCGGGTCGGCCGCCTGCGGTATGTCGTCCAGATCCTTCAGGGCCTTGGACAGTTGAGCCGCCAGCTTTGGTGGCGACGGCCGCTGGTCGAGAACCTCGTTCAATAGCTTGGAGCCGTCTTCATGCCCGACCGCCCATTCGCTGGGGGTCTTTGTGCCAGGCTTGACGTCGAAGTCGGGGGCCGGGTCTACCTGCCACCGGGTGAAGGTCTTCCCGCCAATCCGCAGGACGTCTTCATCGTGGTCCTCGATACCGTCGCCTGTGGTGCCGAACTGACTTCCGGACGCGGTGACGGTGATGTCTCGTTCGGTGATGCCGACGATCGCCGTGTCGCGGTATCGCAGGCCCGGGGCCTTGGCCAGGTTGGCGACGGCCTGCTCGAACGGTTTCAGATTCCGCTTGGCCGCGGACGTGCCGGAGGTGGAGTCGGAGGAGGGGTTCACCCAGGCCAGCAGCCCCGCCACCAGCGCCAGGACCAAAGCGCCGGCCCCGGCGAGGAGCAGCGCGCGCTGAGGTCCGGTCAGCATCCGGAATCTCCCGGTCTTCGGGCGGCGCGCCGGCGCGGGTGGATGGCCGGGCGGTGGGCGATGGCCGGGCGGTGGTGGAGCGAACGTCGAGCCTAACGGCGGCTGTCCCTCGGGAGGTGGTGGCTGCCCTGCTGTAGGGCCCGGCTCGGTCATGGGGTCCCCTCATCTGGTCGGTCCTCCGCCGTCTGGTCGGCGGCGTTGCGGCGCCTGCGTTCGGAGTACTGGCCGGACAGGGGTGCGTGCTGGCCCTCGCGATCGCAGCCGGCATCGCGCGGCGGCTCCGTGTCGCAGGCGTGCTCGTGTCCGGTGCGGAGTCCAGTGTGGGAGGTCCGTCTTCAGGATGGGGCGTGTTTCTAGAAAAAAGTCTAGAACAATGATCTATACTGTTTGTGGCGAGGACCCGGGGATGCGCTGCGATGAGATCGAGGACGTCTGTTCGATGAGCCGGAAGCAACAACGCGGCGAAGCCACAGTCGAACAGGTGCTGGACGCAGCGCTTCGCATCTATGCCTCGTCGGGGGAAGCCGGTCTCACCCTCGGCGCGATCACCAAAGCCAGCGGGGTCAGTTCCGGAAGCCTCTATCACCACTTCGGCAGTCTCGACGGCGTGGTCGCAGCCCTCGCGCTGCGCTCGCTGGACCAGCTCCTGAAGACACTGGTGGAAGCGCTGGCACAGGCGAGCGACGCCCGCTCCGGTGTCCAGGCCGCTGTCATGGCCTACCTGGACTTCGTCCAGGCCCATCCGGACGCGGCCCGCATCCTGCACTCCGTCAGCGCGGACAGAGAGGGTATGGCCCACGCGAGGCAGATCCGTGACTCCCAGGAGGCCCGGCTGACACCGATCGCCCTCTGGATCCGCGCGCACCAGGAATCCGGCGAACTCGCCGAGCTCTCTGTGCCCGTGATCGAGTCCCTCGTCCTGGGCCCGGTCGTCGGCGCCGTCCGCCGCTGGCTCACCGTAGGGGACCTCGATCTGCAGGAGGCCGCCCGCGCGCTGCCCGAACACATCTGGCGCTCGGTCCGCCGGTACTAGCCTGGATCAACCAGACGAACCCCGGTGAGGACGCCGACCGTGCGGTTCCCCGTTCGTGACGTCCCGACCGAGCCGGCGGAGCCTGTCACGGCTGAGTGAGCCCGGAGAGATCGATGACGCCTCCCCCCACCGACAAGGTCGCCGTCGGGCCGTCACCGGCGACGTCCCGCACCGTGCCCATGCTGAGCCTGGACAACGTGTTCTCCCCGGGCACCCTCGCCAGCTGGGCCGCCGGCCTCGCACGTCGTCTCGGCAGGCGCGTCACCGCCTGGAGCGTCGAGCCCAAGTACGACGGGCTGGCGATCTCGGCCCACTATCGGGGCGGGCGCCTGCTGGCCGAGCCGGCCAGGTTCTCCCGCTTCCGCTCCAGACCTTCGCGCGCCAGACGCAGCCGGGATCGAACGCCCACACGAGGCCGCATGTCCTCGCAGTACTCCCAGCGCCGGCTTGGGCCCGGTAGCAGGGTAGCTGCCGGGCAAGCGGTTACCGAATTGGACTCCCCGCCAAGTCGGCGTGTTGGAGTTCTTGTCGTTGTCTCGCGGGATAGTGTCTTGATCCTTTTGGGAGGACAGTGGATCCGAGAGGAATCATGCCTCGGGAGTAACACAACCCTGCAGAGCGGTCTTATCGACACCCTGGTGCGGCAGCAGGACACCTGCTGGCCCAACCGGTCACACTCCTGGTCCACGAGCTCCGGCCAGGGGATGGCGTTCGCGGCGTCGCGGACGGTGTTGGCGGCCAGGAGTGCCGCGTGCCCGCGTCGTTCACCGCGATGGGTCAGTGGCGACGTGATCGCCGAACCCCGCCCGTCAGACCGCTGAGCGCCCTCGCGGACACTCGGGGGCCTCGACCGGGCCCGCGTCGGGCGATGGCTCGACGAAGGAGATAGCGGAGTCCGGGTTGCGCAGTCACTCGCCGCAGGGCGGATCGTATGCCAGGGCGAGTGACACGTAGTCCTTCCACAAATTGGGTGTCATGGCCCTGCCTGTCGACGCGCACAGGATCGCAAAGGTGCGGCCCGGGTCGGTCTGCCAGAGCCGCACGGTGCCGTCCTCCCCGCCGCTGATCAGCAGATTCCCACGCGGGCTGAACAGCAGGACTTGAACGAGACCATTATGTCCGGTGACCGGGAGGCCATAGGCCGAGGTGAATGCGGGCGCGGAGGTATCCCACAGTCTGATCTGGCCGAGCGCACCGCTTGCGAGCAACTTGCCATCCGAAGCGAAGCCGACGCTGTAAACGACGCCGCCGACCGGCAGCGGCTTTCCGATGGCTGTGGAGGAGCGGGGCCGCGACAGGTCCCACAGCTGAATCGTGTTGTCCGCGCCGCCTGTCACGGCCAGCCGTGAGCTTGGGTCGACGGCCAGGGAGAGGATCGGCTGGTTGCTCACAACGCGACCGGAGGCCATGGGGGCGGCTCCGTCGCTCGTCCGCCAGACGCGGATGGTGCCGAACAGCTCGGCGCTGTAGAGGTATGGTCCCTGGGACGTGGCGGCCATCCCCCTGACCGGCAGGTGCTGTTCGCTCAGCTGGCCGCCGAGAGCGGCGGGGTGCGCCGGGTCCGACACGTCCCAGGCGCGCAGGTCGCCGGCCCAGCCGCCCTGCAAGTTCATCGAGGCCGCAACTAGCGTGTGCCCGGTGGCGTCGAAGGTCAGGGCGGAGATCGATTTCCCCTGGTCAGCCTGTCGCCAGCCTCCACTGGGCGGGGTCCAGCGGTAGGAGGGGTGTGACCCAGATACGCTCCAAACCCGCCACGAGATGATCTTGGGCTACGCCGTCGCGACGTCGTGCCGCGTAGGTCAGAGAACCGCAGGACAGTCCGGGCAGGAGAACAGGAACTCGCGCGGCACGAACCCGGCGGTGCCGGCCCGCTCGGGTGCGCCGCGCCACCGCCATCCAGCTTCTGTGTCAATTCTGTCCGTGTTGCTGTGTGGGACGTCGGGGCCCCGGACAACTTGTGGGTGCCCGAAACTCGGCCGTCGGAGCTGACCTGGGGTTTGGCGTTCCCATTCTTGCGGGCATGATCGCTGTTTATGGCGTTGCGATGCTTTATCTGATCTTCGCCCAACTCGCGGGGTGGGTGGTGCTATTGGCCCGCTGACAGAGGTCGAAGGACGCGGAGATCCTTGTCTTGCGTCATCAACTCGCGGTGTTGCGTCGGCAGGTGGCAAGGCCTCGGCCGTCGTGGGCGGATCGGGCGGTGATCAGCGCGCTGGCACGGCTGCTGTCCCCGGCCGGTCGTCGGCGGTTGATCGTGATGCCGGGCACGCTGCTGCGCTGGCACGCGGATCTGGTGCGGCGGCGGCGGACGTTTAAGCGCCGTAGCCTTGGCCGGCCTCCTACCCGCGCCTCCATCCGGACCCTGGCAATTCGTCTGGCGAGGGAGGCCTCCACGGTGTGGCTGATCTTGAAGAAGGCCGGCATCGTCCCAGCGCCACGACGCGCGGGACCGTCCTGGAGTGAGTTCCTGCGTGCTCAAGCCACAGGAATCCTGGCATGCGACTTCTTCCACTGCGACACCGTGCTGTTCAGACGCCTGTATTGCCTGGTCGTCATGGAGATCAGGACTCGCCGGGTGCACGTCCTCGGTGTCACCGGGCATCCGACCGGGCCGTGGGTTGCGCAGCAGACCAAGAACCTGGTGATCGAGCTGGGGGACAGGGCGGAGGGGTTCAGGTTCCTGGCCCGAAAACACGGCGTTAGCCAACGCGTGGCAACATCTCAGCGGTGTTCACGCCGCTGAGATCGGGGTCTGGCTCTTCGGTTGAAGCGCTGTGGGTGTCAGGCGGCCGCTTCGCCGGTGTCGAGGGGTTCGAGGGTGACGCGGTAGCCCAGGCGTTGCAGCCCGCGGATATGGCTGGATATCTGCCGTTTATGGTGTACGCGGGTGTCGTAGTAGTCGACGCCCAGTTCTTCGTAGTCGAGGGCAGGATCGGATAGGAGGGTGTGTGCGATGCTCTGGATGGTGTTGCCGCAGGCGCTCCCTGGGCCAGGCTGCTCCGCTGAGGGCCCTTCCCGACACGGTCGAGGATGACATCACGGTCATTCGACGTGACCGCCTCGGCGGGCTGATCCACGAATACGCGCAGGTCGCATAGGGCGGCCGAGTTCTTGGCACCCACAGGCGAAATCCCGGTCACCATCGGCGTGTTCGTCGATCCCGGTGCCCTCGTCAGTCTCAGCGTCTTCGTCATTCCCGGTGTCTTCCTCGGCGCCGAGGGACATGGAACCGCAACACCGAGTACGACGCATTCGACGACCGCTATGTCAGCTTCTTCCTGAGCGAAGCCTCTGCCTAACTGGTCAGTGGTGGGCTGAACTTCGGGCGATCCCCGGGCGGAGGTTCACACAAGGGGAGGTCCGCTGCTTCGCTGGCGATGTGCTGGAACATCGATGGAGGTTGTGTGGACATCGGTAGCGCGACCGCCTTCCTGGTCGCGGTGGTAGGAGTCGTCGGGACGCTGCTGTCCGCGTTGTTGACCCAGCGGGCGGCGGAGCGTGGCCGGGAGCGTGAGCAGGAGCAGGCCGAGCAACTGCGGAAGCGGCGCAGCGAGGCCCAGGAACTGCGGTCGTGCTACGTGGCCCTCAACACGGCGGCTCGGCAGTATCTGACCGCGCTCACCGACCACATGCATGCGCTGGGCCACGACGATCTGCGGTCCGTGCGGCAGCGGCTGACTGAGGCGCGTGACCAGCACCGGGACGCGTACGCGGAGGCTCAGATGCGGGTACCGGAGCGCGTGCTCGAACTCGCGGGCGACCTCAGCCGTGACCTGGGCGCGGTGTATGGCATGGTGCGGCGTCTCGACGACGGTGTGCCGCGAGCGGGCGACTCGCCTGCCTTGATGCAGCAGAGCATTGAGGCGCTGTGGGGCGGGCTGCGGGAGATGCGCCGCACCATGCGGGCCGATCTGGGCGTGTCCCGGGCGGATTCGGGGCGTTGAGGGGGGAAAGTGGGAGATCTTGTCGCCGTACGTTCGGCCGATCGGCATAGTGGCCTTGAATCCAAGGGCCGTTGAGGTCTCGGGGAGATACGGGATGCCGGTGAGTGACGAGGAGAGCGGCGGCGTTCAGGGGCTGCGGCTCTGGGTGGCGGAGGCCGCGGATCGGGTCAAGCGACTGACCCCGGCTATGGGCGTGAGAGCGGTGCGGCCTCGGGCATACGACGCGTCGATCGCCGAACTCGGCGAGCTGGCGGGTCTGTTGGATCACGACCTTGCTCTCCGCGGCGCGGTGAGCGTATGGCTGGGCGGTGCGCTGGCCATGCGGTATTCCTTAGGGGGTGATGAGCCCGGGGACCGGGAGCGCGCGGAGCGGCTGCTGCGGGAGGCGCGGGACCGCGGGACGGAGCTGGGAGCCGCGGTGGGCGAGGAGGAGCGGCGATGGGCGGCCCTGTTCCTCGTGGCGATCATCAGCCCGATTCGGTTGCAGCAGGGCGGCTACGGGGGCGTACCCGACCTCTCTGCCATGGTTGACTGGGGCATACGGGCGGGGCTTGGTGGGATGACGGCTGTCGCGACGGAGATCGAGGAGCTGATCGTGGAGGTGCTGGAGCTGCCGTTGCCGCCGGAGGTCCTGGCGGAGCTGCGGCGCAGCAGGGAGATCTCCTCGACTCCTCCGGGGCCGGAGTTCGCCGACCTGCTGACCAGCATGATGCCCGCCGGGGATCCCCACACGGACCAACTGCGGCGGATGATGGACCAGTTCTTCGGTATGGCCGCCGGTGGTTCTGGGGGCGGCGCGACAGACACTTCGGGACCCGATGCCTCAGAACCTCACAAGAGCCTGGGTGCGGAGCCGTCCCCTGAGCCCGACCACTCGTCCCCGCAGCCGCAGCCCGAGTTGGACCCGAAGTCCGGGCCCGGGCCGGGTCCCACGCTCACCCTCGACGACATCCGTCGCCTAGCCGCCGCCCTCGACGCCTCGAACGCCAGCACACACGGCCTCGCCGACCTGCTCGACAGCGGCGATCCCCAGGCGTTCAACGAACTCCTCCAGCGGCTGAGTTCCGTACAGAAGAACCCGCCCCCCGGGTACCCGACTTCCGGGATGGAGGCCCGGAGGGCAATGCTGCTCAACATCAGTTCCGTCGCCGGCGGCGCGATCCAGGACTGGGCGGCAGGCCGCGTCAACATGGAGAAGATCCTCGCCCACATCGAGGCGCTCGAAGGGTCGCTGCCTCCCGGCGTGACGGGTCTCGCAGTCATGGGGCAGGCGATAGCGTTGCACACCAGGATCTTCGACGCGGGGGAGTCGGAGAACGTCCAGGCGCTCCAGGACTTGGTGGACGAGGCGGAAGCGCTGGAGAAGTCCGTCCCCGAGGGCCATCAGTTCCGGTACATGGTCCTCGCGGCGCTGGGTGCGGCCCATGCCAGGCTCGGCATCGTCACCCAAGACAAGGACCGGATGCTGCGTGGCCTGCCCTACCTGGAGGAGGGGATATCCGGTGTCAGGGAGAGCGATCTCCCGTTCGCCGCCGACATGACCCTGCCGTACATCCCGGACCCCGATCTGCTGCGCGCCGGCCTCACCGGAGACACGACACTGGTACGCGACGTCGCTACCCCGCCTCCGGACGCCTCGACGGAGGATCTCCACACCGCCGCGCTGTCTGTCGCCCTGCACTACTCCCTCACCCATGACCGGGTCCTCCTGGACCGGCTGATCGACGAACTGGAGCGGATCCGTGACCGCGTCCGGGAGGGGAGGGCACCAAGGATCGCGGCCGAGGCGCTGTGGAGTCTGGCGATGGCGTACCGCGAGCGCGGGGTCCTCAACCACGACGTGCAGGACATTACGGCCCTGGAAGCCTCTCTGGAGGCGCTGACGACGCTCGCCGCCGATGTCCTCCTCCAGTCCGGCGCGGAGCACGGACTGCTGGCGGCCCGTTCCGGGGCGAGCAGGGGTGTGCGAGCCGCCGCGTGGGCGGCCTCGCAGGGACGGCTGCACGAGGCCGTGGCCGCCCTGGAACTGGGCCGGGCCCTGGTGCTGCACGCGGCGTCCACCTCGTCGGCCGTACCCGAACTCCTCGACGCGGGCGGGCACCACGATCTCGCCGAGGCGTGGCGGGTGGCCGGCGCGGGCCAGGTCCCCAGGGCGGCCGGCGACGACGGCGTCCCCGAGGAACTGCCGAGCACGCTGCGACGCCAGGCCCTCGACGCCCTCGGCTACCGACGGGAGGGCGGCCTGCTCGGCACGCCCACGCTGAGTGAACTCGCCGACGGGGTCGCAGAGAGCGGCGCCGATGCGCTCGTCTACCTGGTTCCCTGCGAGGACGGTGACGCCGGCGTTGCGATCGTGATGAGCCCGGTGCTCGGTGCAGGGCTTTACGTCCAGTCACGGCTGTGCAGCGCCGAGAGCGGCCCGCTGGAGCGCTATCTCGACGCCACCGCCCAACGCGACGCAGCGGCACGCGAGGGCGGCGGAAGCGACTCGTCCGCCGAACAGGCCTGGGAGGAGGCTCTCACGGCGCTCTGCGACTGGGCCTTCCAGGTGCTCGGCCCCGTGCTCGCCGCTCTGGACAGGGCGCTCGCGGCTGACGGCCGGCCGCTCAGGATCGTCCTGGTGCCCTGCGGCCGGCTCGGCATCGTCCCCTGGCACGCCGCGCGTCACCCGGATGGCGAGCCGCACCGCTATCTCTGCGAGACCCACGTGATCAGCTACGCCGCGTCCGGCGGCCAGTTCCTGCGTACAGTGAGACGCGCGCGACGGGATCCGGCGGCCACCCCCGTTCTGCTGGCCGACCCGACCATGGACCTGACGCATGCCGAGGTCGAGGTCATGGCCCTGAGGAACGCCCTGTACCGGCATGCCCGGATGTGCGGGGGGATCTTCGAGATGCCTCAGGAGGAGCTGCTCCCCGGCACCCCCGAGGATGTCCTCGGGTTCCTCGACGACGGGGTCTCGCTGCTCCATGTGGCCTCGCACGGATCGGCGGGTACGCGTCCCACAGTCTCGGCCCTGCATCTCGCCGCCCCCGGGTCCACGCCCGCCGGAGAAAGCGGACCGGAGCCGGATCCGAGCATGCTGACGGTAACCCGGCTGCTCGATCGCACGACCTCTCAACAGACCGCCACGGACGGGCCGTTGGTCGTGCTGAGTGCCTGCCAGACCGATCTGAGCACCCGCGACCACGACGAGGCGCTGACCCTCACCACGGCGTTCGTCTCGGGCGGAGCGCGGGATGTCGTCGGATCACGGTGGGCGACCAAGGACAGCGCTTCGGCGCTGCTGATGGCGGTGTTCCACCACTACCTGACCGTCAACGGGCTCAGCCCGGTCGACGCGCTCAGGGCCGCGCAACGGTGGATGCTCGACCCGCACCGTGAGAACCCGGGCTCGCTCAGTGGTGAGCTGCTGCGGCAGGTGCGCCGACCGGATCTCGATCGGATCTCGCTCTGGGCCGCGTTCATTCATCAGGGGCATCCGGGGCCGGGAGAAACGAAGACAGGAATGGGAGGGGGAACGGATGAACGACGGCCGTGAGAGTTCGGCCGACAGGCTGCTCGCCCTGATCGGGGAGCACCAGGCCACCATCCGCGAGGCGCTCGACGAGGAGCAGCACGCACTGCTGCTCGCCAGGCTGGGAGCCCTCAGCGAAGTGGCGCCCGACGACGTCATGGCGATCGGCAGGGCACTCCAGGGTGTCAAACTCGCCCTGCTGCCATTGCCGCTCGACCATCCGGTGCGCGCCGCGCTGGAGTCCCTCCGGTTCGTCGCCGTGCCGCCCGGCCCTTCCACCGTGGCGGGGGCGCAGGCACTGCTGGCCCTGCTGTCGACCCCGTCGCCGTCCCCCGGCCCGGAGGCGGCCCCCTCCCTGGAGCAGCTGCTCCTGGCGCGGGCCCTCTCGGCGGAGGAGGCATGGGCCCGGTGTGGCGGCGCGGCGCCGCCACCCGAGCTGATCAGGCTGTCCGATCCCCAAGGCGGCGTCCACTACCCGGAGTTCCAGTTCGCTGCGGGCAGTGGCACGCCGTACGAGGTAGTCCTGGAGGTCAACCGGCTTCTCCTCGCGGACATCGACCCCAGGGGGGCCGCGGCCTGGTGGCTCAGCAGCAACATCTGGCTGGACGGGACCCCCGTGTCGCTCCTCGGCCGACTGCCCGACCAGCAGTTGGTCGGCGCGGCCACCGCACTGGTGGAGGGGGATTGATGACCGGCCTCTTCCCCATGACCTCGTTGGAATTGCGTCCCGTCCGTCATGTGATTCCGGCAGGCACGGAGCTGTGGCGGGTGCACAACACCAAGTACCGGCCGGACGAGTTCAACCCGAACCTCGCGGACCCCTTCGAGTTCAGAGTCGGCAACCGCTTCGACGGCACGCTGCTCGATCCGTATCACTGCCTGTACCTGGCGGGCACCCCGACCACCGCCCTCGCGGAAAGCGTGCTGCGCTCCAGGCCCTTCGAACCGTCGGCCGGTATGCGGCTCATCCCCTACGCCACGGTCTGGCGCCGCTCGCTGAGCGTTCTGCGTACCAGGTGCGAGCTGAGCCTGGTCTCCCTGATCGAGGCGCCCGATCTGGCCGCCGTCTGCCAGGATTCCTCGCTCCTGGAGGACGAGCGGAACTATGTGCAGGCAAGGCGCTGGGCGAGCGAGATCCGGGCGCAGGCACCGGATGTCATGGGACTGATCTGGCAGTCCCGGCACAATCGGCCGCAGCGCGCCCTGGTGTTGTTCCACGACAGGTTCGACCACTGCGACGGCAGGCCGCTGGAGGTGCTGCCGGATAAAGGCATTCCGGAACTCGACTCCGACGCCGGGATCGACAGGGCGAACCAACTCCTCGTATCACTGCGGTCGGAGATCTCGCAGCCGAGAAGGGAATGATGCCCCGGTGACGGTGGTCCCGCTTGTCCACCGATGAAGCGTGAGCCATGGTGAGGGCATGGCATCGTCGCTTCCTGATCTCGCGTCACTCATGCCTGAACTCAGGGAAGTCAGGCGCGCCGGGCTGGTCCGCCTGGGCGGGCGCGCACTGCCGGCTCTGGAGTCGGCGGCGGAGGCGGTGACCCCGACCGGGGCCCGGAGTCCGGGCGCGGCCGTAGAGGCGCTGCTGAGGCTCGCCGTGGCGCGCCTGGACGCGGGCACACTGCGCACCGCCGCCGACTACACCCTGGGTCTGGCGCAGGGCACCCGGGACTGGCCGGCGGCCTCACGTCGCGCCAGGGCGGCCTCGGTGTACGGGGTGAGCGTCGAGCGCTTCCGCAAGGACCATGAGGTGATGGTCCTCGGGCAGGTCGCCGAGCACATCATGCGACTGGTGTCGCAGGAGAGCGGGGCGCCCAGTGCCGCAGAGGACGAGTGGATCGTCGGCACGCACCGGACCGTTCAGGTCCTGGCCGGCGGCCGGCAGGTGAGGTTCACCGTCCATGTGCACCCCGTGGACCTGTTGCGGAACGTGGACGTGGTCGTCTCCCCGGTCAACGTCCATCTCGCGCTGCCGGAGCCGTACAAGTCGTCGGTCGCCGCGTCGCTCCGCCGGGCGGCCTCCGTGCGTGGCGTGACCGGTGACGTGGCGGACGATCCGCTCCACGACGGACTGCGGAAGTGGGCCGCCCGGCACGGGACTGCGGGACGTGCGGTGCTGCCCGGCACAGTGGTGGCCACCGACTCGGGGGCCCTGACCGGACAAGGCGTGCGGCGGATCTACCACGCCGCGATCGCCGTTCCCCGGGCAGGAACCAATGACTACGACGTGCTGCCGGCCGACGTCACCCGATCGGTGTCCCGGGTCCTCGCGCTGCTGGCGGAGGAATGCGACCGTCACACTCCGCCGCTGCGCTCGGTGTGCTTCCCGCTGCTGGGCTCGGGGCGTGGCGGGCTGCCGTACCAGGTCAGCCTGGCCGCCGTATGGGCCGCCGTCGAGGCGGAGTTGGCGGGCGGGACGCCCTGGGACGTCCACTTCGTGATGCGCGCTCCCGAGGCCGCGGCGCTAGTCGAGCGCCTCCCGGCCGGGAAGTGACCGGTCCGCGACCGGAGTTCGCCCGTGCGTCCTGTTGCAATGGAGAGACGTTCCTCCGCTCTGCGTGAGGAGAGGCCAGGAGCGCGATTCGGATGCGGAGTGGCGGTAAGGACGGGCGGCTTCATGGTGTGTGCCCTGCCCGGTCATGGACCGGGAAGCCGGCAGGCTGGCGTGTATTCGTCTTCTCCGTGCGGTGAATCGGCAACGGGTTTTGGAGTATGAGGTTCCGATAGGTAAATCCGGGCGGCTTGTCAATGGATTGTTGTTGATTTGTGAAGCCCAGAAATTGATCACGCTGTCGTGCCATCATGATGCCTCCCTGGGAAGGGGATTTGCATGAGGCAGTCGTCTGCGGCTGCCGGTGCCGGTGCCGGCAAGGCTCGGAACGAGACGGGGAGTCGGGTGAGTGAACAGATGACGGGGGCCTGTGATCCGCAGGCCGCCTGCCCGGTGCGCGCGACCCCGGATCAGCGGTGCCAAGCGAACGCCGGGGACTTTGCTATCAGATTCGGGCCGGTCCAGCCGGTCATCCCTTCGGTTGAGCTGCGAGTACGCGACATCAACGTGCTCGCCCAAAGATCTAGGGCGTTGCGGGCCCAAGCTCGCCGCTCCTGGTGGTCACTTCCGCGGCGCCGGTCCCGGCGGGCGTTCCAGATATGGGCATCGATCCCACGGGCTCCCGATTTTCGGGTTCTGCCGCTGGCACGCCCGGTCCCGGACAACGGTGAGCAAGACATACGGAAAGGCGGGCGCACATGACCCAGCCGCCCGCGCCTCGGCGGCCTTTACGGACACACGATCCACTGCCAGGTAATCGCCGGTCCTTCCTTATCTGGCTGTCCGGCGCCTATCCGTACGTTCTCAACCAGGTGCCCGCTGATCGCCCTAAATACCAGGGTATGGGCGGCGCCGTTCTCACGACGGCCGCGCTCGCCGGCCTCTCGATGTTCTTCGCCATGACCATGGCGCTGAGCGCCTCGGCCGCTGCGGCGGTGTTCGTCGCTGCGGTGTGGTTCCTCGCCATTCTCAACCTGGACCGCTGGCTCGTCGCCTCACTCCAGCGCAGTGCCCGCAAACGGGACATCCTGAAGATCGCGATACCGCGGTTCCTGCTCGCTCTGCTGTTCGGGCTGATCATTTCCACGCCGCTGGTCCTGCGGATCTTCAATCCGGAGGTGGAGGCGGAGATTACCAAGATCAGGATCGAGCAGTCCGAGGCGAACCAACGAAGCCTGGCCACGGGATCGGTGGGCCGGCAGATCGAGAAGCTGAAGCGCGAGGAGAGCACCCTCGTGGCCGCCATCTCGAGCGGTGGCGGCGCGGCGGTCAACGCGGAAGCGGATCCTGAGGTCGTCCAGCTCCGGAAGCTGCTCGAATCGCTGGAGAGAAGGCGGGACGACAACGCCGACGCCGCGGTCTGCGAGGAGACGGGGGAGAAGTGCAACGGACACCTCAGGCACGACGCTGGCCGGGGCCCGCACTGGAGGGAGTACAAGCGCAAGCAGGCGGAGGCCGAACGCCAGATCGCGATCATCGAGAAACGTGTCAAAGTCCGGGTCGGGAGCATCCAGCAGAGCGCCGCGACTCGTGCCGACGACACGCTCAACGAGGCGAAGGGCCGCCTGCCCGCCGTGCAGACCGAACTGAAACGGCTGCGCGGCATACTGAGCGCCGAGCAAGACGCCTTCGAGCAGGAGAACACGGCCAACAAGGGGTTCCTCATCCGGCTGAAGGCGCTCAACAGGGTCACGGGCGACGACTTCACGCTCGGATTGTCGCGAGCTCTGCTGTTTCTGCTGATCACCACGCTGGAGTGCCTGCCCATCTTCGTGAAGATTCTGTTCCTGATCGGCCGGCCCACCAGGTACGACGAGTTGCTCGAAGCGTACGAGAAGGAACATCTCGAGCTCGGCAAGCAGACCGCGCGCAAGGAGCGGCAGGCCGGATTCCTTGCCAACAACGACGAGATCGTTTACTCGGACTACGTGTCACGGGAGCGTGCCAAAGTGCTGGAGACCATGGCGCGATCGACCGCAGCGGTCGAGCTGGAGCTGGCGCAAGAATCGCTGCGCCTCTGGCGTGAACGTGAGCTCCGACAACTTCCGAACAACCTGGACAGGTATGTCGCTCGCGGAGCGATTCAGTCGTCGGCGGATCCGCTGCCGCCTCTGGCGCCGGTGCGGCAGGGCCGCGGCCGCAGGCGCGTCCCGCTGCTGGGACTGCTGGCTGTCCTCTTCCGCAGGAGCAGGTGATCGCGTGCTGAACGTCGCGGAGATCTGCCCAGCGACCAGGGCGCTCGGTCCGGGCGTACGCGCCGTGGTCTGGGTGCAGGGATGTCCCTTCCGCTGCCGGGGATGCCTGGCGCCGAACTGGATCCCCGACCGCCCTGCCCGGCAGATGACCCCGGACGAACTGGCCGCGACCCTGCTCGGCGACCCCCGAGTGACCGGGCTGACGTTCTCGGGTGGTGAGCCGATGGCGCAGGCGGCAGGGCTGGCGGCTACCGTGCGGGCCGTGCGCGCAGTGAAGGACGTCACGCTCATCTGCTTCACCGGCTTCCGCCTGGAGGAACTGACCGGACGTCCGATCGCCGAGGAGCTGCTGGCCGAGGTCGACGTGCTCATCGACGGGCGTTACGTCGCGGCGCGCGACAACGACCGCGGCATGCGCGGCAGCGACAACCAGCGGGTGCATCACCTCACCGAGCGACTGCGCGGCCACGACTTCACTGGCGGCCCTCGCCGCGCCGAGATCCATGTCAAAGACCGGGACGTCCTGTTGGTGGGCGTCCCGCCGAGCAGCCTCACCGCTGCCTGGCACACGATCGGAGGAGGTCGGACGTGAGCGGGGCCAAACGAATCACCGTCGATGAGGCCGTATGGAACGAGGCCCAGCGGGCTGCCGGCAAGCTGGCCGAGGTCCATCGCGAGCTCCCTGGGATGCTGGAGAACATCCGGCGGCAGAGCCAGGCCGACCTCGACCGGCTCAGGACGGCCGTCGTACGTAGGCAGGACCAGGCCGAGCAAGCCCTGGCCGCGCTGAGCGAGCACACCCGGCAACTCGAGTCGTGGACGAACACCGAGCTGCGTAAGCAGCTCGACGCGCTCCAGGATGTGCGTGACGAGACGACAAGGACGGCCGAGCAACTGCGCCGGGAGATCGGAAGGGAGCGGTCCGAGAGGCAGGCGCGGCTCCACCAGCTGTCCGAGCGGATCGACGAGCTGAAGGGCGGCCGCGACCGGGCATCCGAGGCGGCGCGTTCTATCTACCAGGATGCCTGGCTGATGCACGACGTCATCGAGGGCATGCCGCACGAGCGATTCGCGCCGGGACGGCTCGACCGGCTCCATCACCGGCTCACCGATGCCAGCCGGATGGTTCACGAGCAGGAGCCCGCGTATTCCCTTGGCACCGTTCAGCAGCTCTACCACGACCTTAGCGAGCTGCGCGCCGACGTCCAGCTGCTGGAGTTCGAGTGGCTGCACACACAGGCGGAGGCGCTGGCAGCGCTCCACCGCGCGGCCGAGGTGGCCAGGGCCAACGCAGAGGTGACCGTACCGGACCTGCCCGGCGCCATGGTGGATGTGGACCACTGGACCGACGGCGGCTTGAGCGAGCTGCGAGCCGAGATCGATGAGCTGACGCGGAGGGCGACGGGCGAGCACGGCCCGATGGACGTGGCCGAGCTCCGGAAAATCATCAGGCAGGTCGTGCCGGGTTACGAGGCGCGGCTCGACTCTCTGGCCGAGCGGGCCGGCCGACGGGTCGTTGCCTCGCAGTTCCGGGCCAACACCGCCGAGCAGGTGATCGACGCCCTGACCGAGCAGGGGTTCGGCTTCGTGGAGGAGACCTACGAGGGGGAGGACTTCCGGCAGGCGCACTACAGCAAGCTGCGCCACCACGACGACAGTGAGGTCGTGGTTGAGATCGCGCCGGACGGGGACACGGGGATGACCATCAGGATCCTGTCGTACGACGACGAACGCTCTCAAGCCCGCCGCGCCCAGCGCGCGCGGGACCTGACGCGGGCGCTGCGCCAGGGCGGGGTCCCGATCGGCGAGGCCACCGACACGGGCGCCGAGCCGACTCCCGAGGAACGCGACTTCAAGCGGATCCGCGCCCTGCGCCGGGGGACGGGCTGACGTGAAAGAGCGGAGTCCGGCTGTCCTTGAGCGGCTGCGCCCCCTGTACGAGGCTGCCAAGGAAGGCGCGCCCGTCCTGCTCGTGTACGGCGTGGGCACCCGCGATGCCTTCGTGACCGAGGACTACCACCGGGCCGACCTGAGCCAGGCGCTGCACGACATGTTGCGGGCGGCCGGTTTCCAGCGCGTCGTGTTCTTCTCGACCGACACCATGCTGACGGTCCGCGACACCACGTCCAAGCTCGCACCCGCCGAGGAGTCGCCTGCCGCGCGGCGGCGCAGGCACGCCGTCGCGGGTCCCTTGGGCACCGTACGGCTACGGGAGCAGCTCTCGCCGGAGCGTGAGGAGTTCCACGCCGCGATGACGGACGTGGCCGCCATTCGGCTCATGCGCTCGCTCATGCACAAGGGCGACGCCCGCACCGCCATGATCCTGGAGCGGATCGAGATGATCGACGCCTGGCTGGACGGCCACCGCGACCTCGCCACCGCCCTCGACAGATGGCTTGACGGGCGCATGGGCCCCGGCAACGCGTGCGTGCTCGTCTTCGACAAGGAGGAGCTCGCGCAGGTCGAGCAGTACGCCCAGGAGAGCAGGAACCTGCCGGTGCTCCAGACGGCCGCGCGCGAGGAACGCCGCCGCCGCGGGATGCCCGGCAGGATCGGGCCGCCGGACGACCGCGAGCTGATCAGGCTGGTGCACCGGCTGCACGTGAGCGACGGGCTCGCCGTCCCCGACTGGACCGTGGTGACCAGGCTGGCCAGGCAGATGTCGGCGACGCACAGAATGCTCGGCGACTGGGAGAGAAAGCTGCACACGCTGTGCGGCCCGGGGAAGCCGTTCGCGGGGGCCACCCTCCGGGAGCGGGCGTGGATCGACAGCGCCGCCTCGGGCCAGGGCGACGTGTGGCAGCGGCTCGCCCAGCTCAAGGGGCTCGACGAGGTCCGCGGCCACCTGGAAGGTCTGCGCCATCAGCCGCCCGCCGGGTCGGAGCCCGACACCCGGCACATGGTGTTCGCCGGCAGCCCGGGGACCGGCAAGACAACGGTGGCCCAGCTCGTGGGCGAGATCTTCCAGGACCTCGGCCTGCTGAACCGGGGCCATCTCGTACGGGCCGGAAGATCGGACCTGGTCGGCCAGTACGTGGGAGAGACCGCGATCAAGACCGAGGCGCTGATCAACCAGGCCCTCGACGGCGTGCTGTTCATCGACGAGGCGTACACGCTGAAGGACGCGGAGGGCAGCGGCGGATTCGGCCGGGAGGCGATCAACACCCTGCTGGACAGGATGGAGAAGGACCGGGACCGGCTGGTGGTCATCATGGCCGGGTACGAGGAGCCCATCCGCGAGCTCCTGGCCTCCAACCCGGGCCTGGAGAGCCGGTTCCCGCAGGAGAACTTCCTGCGCTTCCCCGACTACGAGCCGCCGCACCTGACATCCATCGCCAGGTGGTTCTTGGACGACCGCAGGTTGATTCGCACGCCGGAGTTCGACGCCGCGCTCGGGAAGGTCGTCGAGCGGATGTACCGGCAGCGGACCGAGCGGTTCGGTAACGCCAGGGACATGCGGCAACTTGCCGAGGCGACGGGTCGGCGCTGGGCCCGGCGCGTACGCGAGCACCGGACGCTGCCGCTCGACCCGGCCGACCTGCCCGAGCGGTGGACCTACGATCCCGCGCCACCGCCGCTGCCCGATCTGCTCGGACCGCTGGACGTGATGATCGGGATGCGGACGCTCAAGGAGAGCGTGCGCGACATCGTGGTGCGCGTGCAGCACAACCAGCGCCGCGGGCAGGGTGAGGTGGTCGCGCCGCACCTGCTGTTCGTCGGCCCGCCGGGCACCGGCAAGACCACGGTCGCCAGGCAGATCGGCCGCATCTTCAAGGAGCTGGGGCTCCTGCAGCGGGGCCACGTGGTCGAGGTCGGCAGGGCGGATCTGGTGGCCGGTTATGTCGGCCAGACGGCGCAGCTGGTCAAGAAGAGGATCGAGGAGGCCAGGGGCGGGGTGCTGTTCATCGACGAGGCCTACGCGCTGGCGCCGGGCGGAGCGGCGGTCGGCCACGACTTCGGCCAGGAGGCGATCGACACGCTCAACCAGGCGATGGAAAACAGGCGTGGCCAGTTCAGCGTCATCGCCGCCGGCTATCCGGACGAGATGGCGCGATTCCTGGTTTCGAACACCGGTCTGTCCTCCCGCTTCGGCGGGCGGATCGAGTTCTCCCCGTACGACGCGGCGGAGCTGGCCGAGATCCTCGTCTCGATGGCCGCAGCGCAGGGCTTCGTGGTCTCCCCGCAGGTACGGGCGCAGGCCGGCGTCTGGTTCGAGGCGGCACGCCGGGCGCCCGGCTTCGGCAATGCGCGGGACGCACGGCGTCTGCTGGACGCGATGGCCGGGCGACTGGCCGTGCGGTCCGCCGAGGAGCCCGACGCCGACCCAAACGTCTTCCACCTCCAGGACGTCCCCGATGTGCCCGGCTAGCCTCGCCTGCCCGGTCTGCGGGCTGCCGATCAGGGAGCAGGGACGGTGCCGCTGCGGCTGGACGCTCCGCTCGGACTGGTCTGTGGGGTTCGCGGACCGCCCGGCCTTCGAGGCCCGGCTGGCCGGGGCGCGGCTCGCCCACGACCTGGCTGCGGCGGTCCGGGCGGGGTTCGACCGCCGGACGGGCGTCCCCTTCGTGCGGGGCACGCCGGCCGAGGCGGACTGGGACCAGGGGGAAGAGCGCCCCGCCATACCCGTGCGGCCGCTGCGTCCCGCGCTCGAAGCGGCCGTCACGTCGCTGGCCGCGGGTCAGGTCCTGGCCGTGGTGGAGATCGACGCGCGCAACGTCACGATCACCCGGGTGGAGACCGCCAAGCCCGATACGGGCGGCACGCGGACCGAGCGCTGGTCCCGGCCGATGCACGACGTGCTGCCCATGCTGAACCCCGGCGCGGATCGGTTGCGCTTCCAGCTCGCGGGCGGCCTGGCGGGGGTGGACAGGGCTGAGGTCAGCCGGCGGCTGGCGGCCTGGGCCGACGGACTGCTCGCCGCCTCTGGGCTGCGGGATGACGCGGTGCTGGTGGCCGTCAACCATAATCCCGGCTGGACGGTGCCCGACGAGATGATCGACCTGCTCGGCCGCCGTCACCGGCGGCAGGTGTGGTTCGCCGACGAGGGAGCGGTCGAGCCGGTGCTGGCCGAGGTCCTGGCCGCGCAGCCACTGCGCACCTCCTACGGTCTGCTGGTCGCCGACGTGGCGGACGACGGCCGGGTCCGGCTGGTCACCCGCCCGCTGTTCGCCCCGGGAGCCCACGCGGGGAAGACCGCCACGGTCACCGTCCGCTGCCCGCCGTACGGGGCCGATCGCGACTGCGTGCTGGCCGTCGTGTCCGGGACGAGCGCGCTCGTCGGAGCCTGGGCCGCCCGGTTGCCTCCCGGCGGGCCGATCCCCGTTGAGGTGGAGTTGGCGGCTCCGGGGCGGGTACGGCTCATCACGCCCGCCCAGGCCCGGCCGGACCGGCGCGGCCTGGCCGAATTGAAGGCGCTCGCGCCCGCCCGGATCGAGGTGCCGGGCAGGCCAGTGGAGATCATCTGCCTGGTCGAGCTGAACGGGCCCGAGGACGCGGTCAGGCGGCGCAGGAAACTGCTGGCGGAGCTGTTCGACCTGCTTATGGCGGAGCCGACCGCAGCGGCCGGCATCGCGCTGTTCGGATACACCGACCACTACGCGCTGGACGCGGCGGACGAGCCCGTCGTGCAGGGGCGCTGGCTGGGGACGCCTGCCCAGGCACAGGACACGCTGGCCACCTTCCCCGCGCCCGCGTCGCGGTGGAACAAGAACGCGGCGCCGCTGGAGGACGCCCTGCACGAGGTGGATGCGCGCTGCGCACGCCGCCCAGTGCTGCGCCCCCGCATCCTGCTGGTGGTCGCCGCCCGGCCACCGCATCCCGCCGTGATCTCCGACGTGCCGCGGCCGGCTCAGCGCTGCCCCGACGGCTGGGACTGGACGGCCTACGTGCGCCGGTTCGGCGCCGCCGGGATCGGTGTCCGGCTGGCGGTGCTCGACGAACCGCCCAGGCCACGCGACGACACCTGGCGGCCGCTCGGCTTCCGCACCGTGGAGCCGCTGGCCACGGCGACCGCGCGCGGGCTGGCCGAGGCTATGGCCCTGGTCACGCCGAACCCCGTCCACCTTCCGTTCCCACTCGCCGACCAGCCACAGGGGTGACGATGACCTTTCCCGGCCCAGAACCGCAGGACAGGTTCCAACGGCGCATCGGCCTCTGGGGCGCGCCGCAGAGCGGCAAGACGACCTATCTCGCCGCGCTGCGCGTGGCCATCGACCGGGGCGAGTCCGACTGGTGGCTGTACGGCAGTGACGACGCCTCGACGGACTTCCTCACCGACATGACCCACCAGCTCGTCCGGCTCAAGCAGTTCCCGTCCGCGACCGTCTCCCTCCCGCCGGGCTTGCAGTGGGTGTTCCGCGGCGATCGTGAGGTGCGCCGCAGGATCAGGCTCGGACTGAGCCGTACCGAGCAGGAGGTGACGACGATCCTGCTGGAGCTGCTCGATGCCCCGGGCGGCATGTTCTGGGGCAGTAGCGGTCGTCCAGCACAGGCGAAACTGTCGGGCAGGGTGCAGTTCGGCGACGGCCGCGACGAACCGGGCGGGCCGGCCGTGTCCGATGAGGAGCGTCTGCTGGACCACCTCGCCTCCTGCGACGGGCTCATCTACCTCTTCGACCCCACCAGGGAGCGCAGCAGGCGCGACTCCTACGACTACTTCCAGCGGACCGTACTGCAGCTCGCTCAGCGGTCCGCCGAGCGCAGCCGAGACCGATACCTGCCGCACCACCTCGCCGTCTGCATCACGAAGTTCGACCACCCGCACGTGTACGAGCCTGCGCGCCGGCTCGGCTACACCGACAACACCACCAGGGACGAGGGGTTTCCGACCGTGCCGGACGGCCTGGCCGCCGAGCTGTTCTCCCGGCTCTGCGAGCACGACGTGGAAAACAGCGCGGTCCTGCTGGACAAGGGCATCAGGACGCTGTTCAGCCCAGCCCGCACGCGCTACTTCATGACCTCGGCCGTCGGCTTCTACCTTGACCCCGACCTGCGGCGCTTCCAGCCCGCCCACCCCTGGAACGTGATCGAGGAGACCGGCCCCGGCGGGGAGGAGACCACGCGCATCCTCGGCGCGGTCCGTCCGATCAACGTGCTGGAGCCGCTGCTCTGGCTCGCCGGCACCGTGCTGCCGAGGAGCTGACATGGTGAAGGCGCGAGTCGGCTGGGCGTGGCACGGCAAGCCCCGCGAGAGCCACGAGGACTACACGATCATGGCGTCGGGCGGGTCCACCTTCACCGACCGCGACCTGCTGCACATCCTCTCCCGGTTCTCGCTCGGCAACCCGCCGGCGGCCTCCGGCTCACCCGGGTCGCTGCCCTGGGTGGCGATCAGCGAGGTGGGCGACGGCGAGGTCAGATACCTCGGCCTGACCATCCAGAATTGGTCCTCCGACCCGGACGGCGCGTCGCGGTCGATCCTGGACAGCCGGTACTACATGGTGCCGTACGGGACGGTGTGCGAGGAGGCCGTGTCCTACCAGGACCTGTACGCCGCGCTGGACCACGCGGTCCTGCCGGAGCCGGGCACGGCCCTGTACGCCGAGGTGGCCGCGACCGACGCGGCCGAGCAGGCCGAGTCGATCGCGGAGCTCGGGTTCGACCGGGTCGCGACCGCCGCCGCTATGGTGCTGGAAGGGTCGGTAACCGTCACGCGCTGCCCTGAGCCGATGGAGCGGCGGCTGGCGTTCCTGGACGCGGTCGCCGCGCTGCTGCCGTACGGGTCGCGCATGACGTACAGTGCCGGCACCTGGCACGAGGGCGGGAGCAAGTACGTCAAGCTCGCCTTCTCCCGGCACAACCGGCCCGACTCGTACGAGCTCGACTGGCACGCGCCCGCGGCTCCTCCCTTCGCGGCCGGCGCCTATCTGCGCCGGCTGCGCGAGCTGTCCGGCAAGCAGGGAGGCCTCGCCCGGATCGTCAGGCATCTCCGCACGATGACCCGCCCGGTGAGCTCGCCGGAGCAGGCGGTCATGATGCTGAGCGAGCTGGACTGGCACGAGCGGGTGCTGGAGGCGGCCCGCCGTGGGGAAGCGGCGCGCCAGGACCTGCGATCCCTGTTCGACTCCGGAAAGTGGCGGCTGCTGGACGCGTACGACGACCGGCTGACCGTGTTCACCGAGCTGATCGGCTGCGCCGATGTCGAAGACCTCGCCGTGATTACCGGCCTTTGGAATGAGCTGGCCATCCGTGGCCGCGAGCCCTTCGACCGGCTGGTGAGTGTCGGCAGGGCGGCCCTGCGGGGGCCGGACCCCGATCGCGGGGCCGCCTACTTGTCCGCCGCCGAGAAACTGGGCGTGGGCGACGCGTACGCCGCTGCCGTGATCGAGCGCCACGGCGACGAGCCGGATCCGCGCTGCCTCGCCATCACCGCGGCGCACGTCAAGCGGTGGCTGGACGCCGATCGTCCGCGGACCTTCAACGCGCTGGTGCACGACCTGCCCCTGGTGTTCGCGCTGATCACGGAGTTCCTGGACCAAGAGGAGGAGCTGGCGGCGCTCCTCGCGCGGCTCAAGGAGCGGCTGCCGGCCCAGATTCGCCCCTTCGACGCGATACTCACCGAGCCCACCCGAAGGCTGAAGGATCACGAGATCGACCGGCTGGCCGCGTACGGGACGAACTGCCTGTACGACTACCTGCGGGTCGCCGCCGTGTACAAGAGACTGGGGCTGGTCATCCCGGCGTTCGCCACCTGGCTGGCCGGGCAGGAACGGGTCGACACCACGTACTGGTGCAACCGGCTCGCAGGCCTGGAGCAGGCCGGCCCCGTCGAGCAGGGCATGATCGACGCGCTGCTCCTCTCGCTCGGGGGCCGGACACGGTACCTCCGGACAGCAGCGCAGGGCTACACGCAAGGGTTCATGGACGTCGTGCGGCTGGCCCGGCCGCACGCGCTCGACCGGCTGCTCGGCGGGCTCACCGAGCAGTTGCGCGACTGGCGCTGGGCCGCCGAATGCGGCACGGCCGCGATGGTGCTCGACCTGGCGGCGGCGGTCAGCGCGGACGGCGGGCCCGCGTGCGTCCCGCTCCTGTGCGCCGTTGCGGCGGAGCGCGCTGTCGCCCGGGACCTCGGCGACAGCGCCGACTATCAAGACTGGTGGAATGTTGTCGCCGGGCGATATCCCCAGTTGCGGAGGGAGGCGCCGCTGGCCACGCTCAAAGCCCTGCCCAGGGACGCGCTCCCCAGGCACGTGGCGGTCTGGTGCGCCGATGCCTGCGCCGACGGCAGCCTGGCCGCCCACGTGTACGCGCGGATCGCCGGATCCCAGTGGCATCCGGAGGGACAGGAGGTGCTCCTGCTGCTCGTGGAGACCCGCCGCCTGCTGGCGGCCCGGCACAGCCCGCCCGGTGGCGTGGACTTCTGGGTCAGAGAGCTGCTGGCGCAGTTCACCGGGCAGGGCATGGCCTTCGAGCCGGACCTACGGGCGCACCTCGCCGCTCACGCGCTCCATGAGATCGACTTCCACCTCCGCCTGCTCACCTCCGCCGCGGATCGGCCGGAAGGCCGCCTGCTGGGCGCCGAGGTCAGGGAAAAGCTCAAGGAGGTCGCACGACGCATCAAGGGCCTGACCGGAGGCCACAACTGGTGGGGGTTCGGATGACGGCGGTGCTCGACATGGACGGCGTCCTCACCCGGATCAGCGGCACGTCGCTCACGACGCAGCCCGTACCGGCGGAGATCACTGCGCGCACGCTGCCCGAAGCCGTGGACGGCGGCCTCATCCTGCTCACCGGTGGCATGGGCGCGGTCGAGGAGGAACTGCTGCATCAGCTGCTGACGTCACTGGGGCCGGTACGCCAGGTGCCCAGGACCGCGGCCGCGGCCTGCGCCGCCGAAGGGCTTGTCCTGGTCTGCGACGCGGGGGAGCGGGCCTTCACCGCGGCACTGGCCGAAGTCGGCCGGCGGATGATCCGGATGCTCGTCGTCGTGACCGAGCCCTCGCTGGGCGGGCGGGCCTTCGCCGCGGCGGTGGCCGCAGCGTCACCTCCTGACGCACGGGCCGGGGTGATTCGGATGCTGGCCGAGCGGGATGCGCGGCTCATGACCGTGCTCCGGCAGGCGGCGCGATACGAGTTCGTACGCTCCGAGCCGGTGGCGCCGAGAGTCGCAGCTGGCCTGGTGCTCGACACGTTCACCGCGTTCGCGGAGGGCATGCGAGCGCTGCTGCCTGCGGCTCCCGGCGCGGATGCCCTGCTCATGGGGAGGTTCGCGGACTTCCCGCCGCTCAAAACGGCCCTCGAGGCCAGCCTCGGACGCGAGCCCCGCAGGCTCGGCGTGGAGTCGCTCGCGCGCGGCGCGTACGAGGTGGCGCAGGGACGTACTGGTCTGCTCGGAACACCGCCGGATCTGGTCAGGCTGCCGATGCACCGGATCCGCGATGGGCGGCTCGAGGAGGTGGCGCTACCGTTGCCCGCGGGGCTGGGGGAGTTCGCCGAGCTGGACGGAAGTCCGCTGGTCCTGAGCAAGGGCGCGCGCAAGGCGCTTCCCGAGCAGCTTCCGCTCCTCGTACGGGGCGAGCGGCACGACGTCAGCCTCGCCCGGCTCGTACCGGGCGACTACCGGATCGGTGTCCGAAGTGCGCCTTTCGGCCTGCTGTTCGACGGCAGCGCGGGCGGTCCGGTCCTGATCGGGATGGAGGGACGGGCATGAGCGATAACCCACTCGCCGACCTGAAAGCCACGTTGGCGGCGGTCTTCCGGCAGAGCGGGAGCATCGGCCCGACGGACGACGTCGCCGCCTTCGACTTCGTCACGGACTTGGCCGGTGCGCTCGACGTCGTCCCGGGCCTGTCGGCCAGGGTGCTTGACCTCGTGGAGATCGCCGCGCTTGGACCGGCCACCCGCGAGCACGTCGCCTCCTGCCTGGAGGATCTGCACCGGACGCGGCAGCGTCTGGAGGCCGACCGTGCGACCCTCCGCAAGCTGCGGCCCGCGATCGACGAGCTGCGCACCGCTGCGGCCGAACGGGACCGCCTGGCCGGCGAGCTGAGCGAGCTGCTGCGGCTGAGAGAGCTCGCGGGCCAGCTCTCCGACTTGCAGGCCCAGCGTGCCCGGCTCGACGAGCGGTACGAGGAGCTGACGGCGGTGGGTGCCGCCGAACGGGAGCTGACCGGGACCGCCGAGGCGCTGGTCATCCTCACCGAGGAGCAGCTCGTCAAGGTCGGCGAGCGGACCGCCGAGACGCTAACGCGAGCCGAGCAGGCCGGCCGCAGGCTCGCCGAGGCCAGAAAGACGCTCGCGGACGAGCAGTCGCGGCTCGACCGGCTCGATGCCGAGCTCCGCGAGGCCGTGGAGGGCTTCGCCGCGTTGCGGGAGCAGAGCGAGTGGCGCCTGCCGTCGATGGAGGAGTACCGGCTGGTCCAGCGCCGGCTGTTGGAGGGCATCGGCGGCAGCCCGATCCAGGACGGATCCGCGCTCGACTACGTGAACCACGCGCTCGACGACCTCGACCGGCGGCTGGCCGACGTCACGTCAGCGCTGAAGATCGCCCTCACCGCACACGACGCGGCCTACGCCGAGGCGAGGGCAGTGCTGCCCGTGCGATGACATGAGGAACCCATGACTGTTGACACCCGGGAACGCCTGACGGTCGTCACCATCTGTCCGCCGCGGCGATGCGGCATCGCCACCTAAAGCCGGGATCTGGTGCGCTCCCTGCGCGGGACCAGGCACGTCCGCGCGACGGTCGCGGCGGTATCCACACGGGCGGATTGTCGCGGATCGCTCGGTGGTCTTGTGGGTCAAAGAGGCGATGGGCCGGTGAGCGTGGCGGCTTTCATCTGCTCCCAGAAGACCGAGTACGGCGTCGACCACGTCACCTCCTGCCGGGCGTTGGGTGTTTCGCAGTCACTGACGTGATCTCAGCGAATTGCCGGTAGATGGTCGTGCTCGAAATGGGTGAGGACAAGTGCTGCGCGGGCGATGTCACCGATTCTGCTGGGGCTGACGGTGATGTGCTGGAGGGTCCGCCAGCGGCCTTTGAGCAGGGCGAATCCGCGTTCGCCGAGACAGCGCAAGGCGCGTAGGAGCCGGTTGTAGGTGCGGTTGTCCGGGCTGAGGATCTGGTTTCCTTCGGGCTGTTTGATCGATGTGTGGATGCCGATTCCGGCGCCGTCGTAGCCGCTGTCGGCGAGGGTGGGCAGGCCGTGTGCGGCTGCGGCGTACAGCGCGCCGAGAACCTGTGCGCGGGCGGCGGTGAGGTCGTGGACGGAGCCGGGGGTCACCTCGCCGATCCACAACGGCAGGCCGTCTGGTGCCGAGAGGGCCTGGAGGTTGCCGGCGTGCTGGTGGGCCTTGCCGGAGTACCAGGCGTCGATGGCCTCGCCCTTGACGCTGATGGTCTGCTCGGCGCAGCGGTCGATCGGGATCAGGGTGGCGTCCAGGATCACATACGCCAGTCCTTCGGCTTGGGCGCGGTCGAGGGCTTCGTGCAGATCAGGTGCTTGAGCTGAGAGAACTCCGATGCCTTCGTGGATGTAGCCGTAGGCGGTGGCCCGAGAGATGCGATGCTCACGGCCGAGCTTGGGGATGTCGTGTTCGCCGCGGAACCAGCGCACCACCATGACCGCCTGCCGGAACGGGCTCAAGGCTCGGCTGCCCTGCGGGGTGCCACGCAGTCGGCGTTCGTCGTGCAGGAGTCGCGCGACGTACTGAACGAGTGCGCGGGAGACGTCGAGCGTGGCACGATGAGCAATCACGGTGCGCCACGAAAACGCTTTGCGATATCCCCGGCCCAGCCGGGAGGAATTCGGAGGAGATTCCTGGATCCGATGCCTTACCTGGGTGCCGAAAGGTCAAGGGGACAGCAGCATGGCAGGAAATCAGCGACCGTGCCCAGGCGTATGGGACGGTGCGCTGAGGGATCCGCGCGATACGGTGAAGACTTGATTGTTTGAAGCCCAATCTCCAGAAGGCTCAAGCTTAGGCCCGTCGGAAAGACGTCTGAGACCGGCGCCAACCCTGTGTCGGCATAACGTGATGGTCGATACACCTCCGGGGCATGGAGCGATGTCCAGTGAGGATATCAAAGGAGATGAGTGGGACGCCTAAGTCGCGCTAGAGACGTATCGCAGGGACGAACGTGGGATTGCCTAAGGGGCGCGAGCCCTACGGTAACGCAGTTCCCGTAGTAGTCGCAGGAGTAACGGCCTGTCAGGGAGGACGGGAAACCCGTCCGCAGGGCGAAGGGGAACAGGTGGTCGGACATTCGAAGACCGGGAGGCATGCGCAATGCAGAGCGCCGAAACGGTGTTGAGTGTCCTTCGTGAGCGCGGCAGGCGCGGCCTGCCGTGTGATGAGCTGTATCGACAGTTGTTCAACCCGCAGTTATATCTGCTGGCCTACGGGCGTATCTATGCCAACAAGGGCGCCATGACCCCGGGGGGTCAGCGCAGAGACCGCGGACGGCATGTCTCTGGACAAGATCGAGCGGATCATCGATGCGCTGCGCCACGAGCGCTACCGATGGAAACCGGTCAAGCGCATCTACATCCCGAAAAAGAACGGAAAGGATAGACCGCTCGGCCTGCCGTCCTGGTCGGATAAGCTTGTCGGCGAAGTGATACGCCTGCTCCTCGATGCGTATTACGAACCGCAGTTCTCCGACCGCTCACACGGGTTCCGCCCGCGACGCGGATGTCATACCGCGTTGAACGAGGTGGCAACCTCATGGACGGGAACCGTGTGGTTTATCGAAGGAGACATCTCCGACTGCTTCGGATCGCTCGATCATCAGGTCTTGCTATCCATCCTGGCGGAGAAGGTCCGGGATAACAGGTTTCTGCGCCTGCTGCGGAACATGCTCCAAGCGGGCTATCTGGAGGATTGGATATGGAACACCACACTCTCCGGAGCGCCACAAGGCGGAGTGGTCTCGCCAATCCTTTCCAACATATACCTGCATCGGCTGGACGAATTCGTCGAGACAGTTCTCATACCGGAATATACCCGAGGGGGGCGCCGGAAACGCAACCCCGAATATGTCAAGGTGCAGAACGCGATCGCCCAAGCCCGCAAACAGCGAGACCATGCCGCCCTGCGTCGCCTGCGCAAACGGCAGCGACAACTGCCCAGCGCAGATCCACAAGACCCCGACTACCGGCGGCTTCGATACGCACGCTACGCCGACGACACTTTGCTCGGGTTCACCGGACCCAAGGCCGAAGCCGAGGAGATCAAGCAACGCCTGGCCAAGTTCCTGCACGACAACCTCAAGCTGGAACTCAACCAGGCCAAGACACTGATCACGCACGCCCGGACCGGCGCGGCGAAATTCCTCGGCTACGAGATCACCGTCCAGCACGGTGACCAGACGCTCAAGCGCGGACGCCGCGCGGTCAACGGCATCGTCCGACTGCGCGTGCCCACGGCGGTGATCAAGGCCAGATGCGCCCCCTACTTCCAGCACGGCAAACCCGAGCGGCGCACCGAGCTGATGAACTTCGACGATCACACGATCATCAGCACCTACGGTGCGGAGTACCGGGGCATCGTCCAGTACTACCTGCTGGCTGGCGACGTCTACCGGCTGTCCCGGCTGTGCTGGGTCATGCAGACCTCGCTGTTGAAGACGCTGGCCGCCAAACACCGATCCACGGTGTCGAAAACGGCCCGCCGCTACAAGGACAAGATCCCCACACCCCACGGGCTGCGCACCTGCATCCAGGTCAGCGCCGACCGAGGGAACGGCAGGAAACCACTGGTCGCACGATTCGGCGGCATTCCACTCAAACGGCAGCGCACGGCGGCCCTCATCGACCGCCCTCCCGACCCGGGACAGATCCGCCGCAAGGAACTCATCACCCGTCTCCTCGCAGGCAGATGCGAACTCTGCGGAAAACGTGAACCCACCCAGGTCCACCACATCCGCAAACTCGCCGACCTCGGCAAACCGGGACAGCCCCGCCCCGACTGGATGAACACCATGGCAAAGCGACGCCGCAAGACCCTGGTGGTCTGCGGTCTCTGCCACACCCACATCCACCGACACCCAGCCGCATCACTCACGAAATGATCACTGGAGAGCCCGTTGCGGGGAAAGCTCGCACGGCGGGTTCGGGGGCAGGCCGAGCGGAAAAGGATCAGCAGCTCGTTCGTTGACACCTCGCCGCTCGGCCGAGCCTACTGGAGCCTTCCGGCCGGCTGAGATTCTTGTGGTGAGACCTCTTCTACCGGGGGCTCCGTCTGTTTCCGGCCTTCGGCGACTCCTCCCGAAAGGCCCGGAACGCCACCGGCGGCGTCCAGAAAATCCCAATCGCCCGAACTATTTCGCTGAGATCACCTCACTGTTCTACAAGTGGAAGAACCTGTACCGCTTCAAAAGTGGTCGAAGGCGCTTGACCTGCAGGTTGATCTGATGCGGCGGTACGGGAAAGATCGTTTCTTGGGTCCCTCCGTCTTCTATACCGCTCATGATCCGGGTGTTCGGCTGACTGGCGCTGCTGGGCCGAAGCGAGGCGGTCAAGGACGCCGAGATCATGGTGCTCCGGCATGAGGTGGCGGTGCTGCGGCGTCAAGTCGCCTGGCCGAAATGGCCTGGGCGGATGTAATTCTCGGCTGACGCACTGCTCGTCCTTACTCGGCGTCAGCCCGGAATTCCCATCGAAGAGCGAGACCTGGCAAGGGCGGCTGGGTGCGGGACTTTACCAGATCGTCGGCCGGCCAGCGCTTAAGATCTCGAAACGGCGGGGGAACATCGCCGACCTCCAGTCGGCGAAGAACGCATCACCCGCATCTGACAAGTGCACGCCGGACGGGACTTCGCAGACGACACACGCCCACTGGGCTTGGGGGTCGCACAGCACCAGTTGTCGGCGCACCCCATGAGTCCGCAGCACCGCGGCGCCCTCCGCGCCGCGTTCGCCGACCATTCCGTCCTCCAAGCACCGCACAAGGTCACCGATGGCCTGATCAACTGTGCCGAACGTCGTCCACCGGTACCTTGGGGATGGGCGCCCCTCACGCCATGGTCGGGAGAATCGCGCCCAGGCCCACCCCGGCCCGTGGTGACTATTCAGCTCTCCTGGGCTCGGCTCTGGACCTTGGGGCACAATGATGTTGTAAGAAGCTGGTTGGGCTGGAGTCACTGGTTTCTCCCTATGGGCCTTGTGAGTACGTGAAGACTGCGCTTCGACTCGAGTCACCTCCAGAGCCCTGGTCAGGGAATATTCCCTTGACTGAACCATCGCCCGGGCAAAGGTATGTATGAGTTTAGCGCGTTAGGACTTCGAGCACCAGCGATTGATGACGGGTGCTCCGGATGCCGGTCTCCCCATTCAGCCAACGCGTCTTGGACCGCCTGATGGAGAAAGTAGAACGGCCCTTCTTGGCGGAAAATATCAGTTCGATTCAGTTTCGCAAGAAAAGGCATCAACTGCTACGGAAGAACGCGCCTCAGCTAAAGCTAGGCGCACACTTTAAGGAACAGCGGAAATGCGGCTTGAGGCTTTCCAGAACGATCCCGAGAGGCAATCCGGGCTAATCCGCCAAGCTGGCGGAGTTGTCCCGGCGGGACGTGACGCGCATGTTTGTGGCGTTGGGGCGGCGGCGGACTCGGTACGGTGAGCTAATTGGCGCATCCACGTTGGAGCGAATTCGGGCGACGCTGCGCGCCGCGTTGATCCATGCGGTGCGGGAGGATCTACTCGCTGGCAACCTGTACCGTTTCATAACGCATCGCAGGGTGCTTGATCTGCGGTTTTGACCTTCAGCAGCGGTACGGGCAAGATCGCGGCTTGTGCCGGTTCGTCTGCTGTATCTGATCATGGTTCGGGTGTTCGGCTGGCTGGTGTTGCTGGGTCGTGGTCAGGCGTCCAAGGATGTCGAGGTCATGGTGCTCCGCCATGAGGTGGCCGTGTTGAAGCGTCAGTTCGCCCGCCCGAAGCCGGGTTGGGCCGATCGGGCGCTCCTGGCGTGTACGACCCTGCTGGTTAACTCGCCCGGTGTCGGCTGGTTCGTGATCTGATGGCTTCCTGTCCTTGATCACGCCCGTGGGAGCAGCCGCCGTCTTCGTCCTGGCTGCAGGATGGATAGAGGTAGCTGTGTCAATGCAGCCGATGCCGTGGCCGGAGCCGACGCCCGAGGTCGCTGCGGCGATCCGGGCGATCTACCGAGGCAAGCGGCAGGTGCCGTTACCGGTCCGAGTGCGTGATGAACTGGGCGAAGTCTTCGCCGATGAGGCGTTCGCAGGCGCCTTCGGCAAGGAGGGCCGGCCGGGCTGGTCGCCGGGACGCCTGGCGTTGATCACAGTGTTGCAGCGGGCGGGTAACCTCACCGACCGGCAGGCCGCCGAAGCGGTCGCCACCGATCTGACCTGGAAGTACGCGCTCGGCCTGGACCTGGACGACCCGGGCTTTGACGCCAGCGTGCTGAGTGAGTTCCGAAGCCGGGTGATCGCTCATGAGCTGGAGGAAAAGCCGCTGGATCTGCTGCTGGCGGCGTTGCAGGAGCGCGGCATGCTAGCGGCGGGTGGCAAGCAGCGCACCGACTCCACCCATGTGATCTCCGCGGTGCAAGATGTGAACCGGGTGGAACTGGCCGGGGAATGCGTGCGGGCCGCGTTGGAGGCGCTGGCGGTGGCCGCGCCCGGCTGGGTGTGGCAGGTGCTGGAGGTGCCCGGCTGGGCTGAGCGCTATGAGCTGCGGGTCGATTCCTGGCGGATGCCCATCTCCAAGACCAAACAGGAAGAACTGGCGCGCGTCTACGGGGCGGACGGGTATGCGCTGGTCGAAGTCGTGTATGCGCCGTTCTCTCCGGTCTGGCTGCGCCACCTGCCGGCCGTTAACACGCTGCGCGTCATGCTGATCCAGCACTATGTGCGCATCACCGACCGGCGGGGACGGCGGGTGATCAAACGGCGGCAGGACCTCGACCAGGGCGGCGAGGGCCTGCCGCCGGGCAGATACCGGCTGGCCTCGCCCTACGACCTCGACACCCGCTGGGCGGCCAAGGGCAGCGAGCTGATGTGGAACGGCTACAAGTGCGCCACGAGGTGCGGTTAGTTCCGGATGGGGGTGAAAGACCATCCATTCCTTCGCCGTCGTAGCGGCGGAGTAAAGCTGGAGGCAGCC
>NZ_JBFAOQ010000018.1:0-92617 GCF_040675285.1 Nonomuraea sp. NPDC049625
GCGCGGCGCGGCCGCCGGCAAGTGCGTCAAGTGGGGCGGCAAGGCCGGATCCAGCACGTACAACAGCCCGTCCGAGCACTGCGGGAGCTGAACCCTCGTGAACCTGCGCATTCTCCTGGCCGGCGCCGCCGTTCTGCCCCTGTCGATGCTGGTGGGGCAGCCGGCCGGCGCGGCGGCCGCCGATCCGATGACCGACGCGTTCACCAAGGCGGCCTCGACGTATGAGGTGCCTCGTGACCTGCTGGTCTCGGTGGCCTACTCCGAGACCCACCTGGACGGGCACCAGGGCCAGCCGAGCGCCGACGGCGGCTATGGCGTGATGCACCTGGTCACCGCCAAGACCCTCGACAAGGCCGCCACGCTGACGAAGAAGTCCGCTTCGGCGCTGAAGTCGGACGACGCGACGAACATCGCGGGCGGCGCGGCCGTCCTGCGTGCCCTCGCCGACGAGCTCAAGCTGGACGCCACCGCCCGCAAGGACGCGGGCAAGTGGTACCAGGCGGTCGCCAAGTACGGCGGCGCCTCCTCCCCCGCGGTCGCCCGGTTGTACGCCGACACCGTGTACGAGCAGCTCGCCAAGGGCGTGAACGCCAAGACGCCCGCCGGAGAGACCGTCACCGCGCCCGCACGCGCCGTGACGCCCGACCGCGGCCCTTACGCCAAGGCGGACGACCTGGACAAGCCCAGCACGCTCGCGGCGAGCACCGACTACCCGGGCGCCGCGTGGGCTCCGGCGCACAGCACCAACTACGCCGTCTCCAACCGGCCCACCAGCGACGCGATCGACCGCATCGTCATCCACGTGGCGCAGGGCACCTACGCCGGGACGATCGACTGGTTCCAGACCGGCCCCCGGCCGAACCCCACCTCGGCCCACTACGTCGTCCGCTCCTCCGACGGCGCCATCACCCAGACGGTGAGGGAGAAGGACCGGGCCTTCCACGCCGGGAACTACAACCGGCGCTCGGTCGGCATCGAGCACGAGGGCTGGGTCGACAACGCGACGTGGTTCACCGACACCATGTACCGCGCGTCGGCGGCGCTGACCCGCAACATCGCCGACCGGTACGGCATCCCCAAGGACCGCACCCACATCGTGGGCCACAGCGAGGTCCCGGAGGCCGACCACACCGACCCGGGCCAGTACTGGGACTGGACCAAGTACATGCAGTACGTCACCGGTGGCGGCGGCGGGGGCACCAACCCGCACACGCCGGAGTCGGTGTGCGGCACCGGCTACAAGGTGATCGACTCGAGCGCGCTGGGCACGGCGGGCACGGTCTACCTGCTGTACAACGCGGACAACGGGAACAACTGCGTGGCCACGATCAAGAAGACCTCGCTGGGTACGGCCACCGCCACCACGGCCTTCCTGGAGGTCGAGGACAAGGCCCGGGTCACGGACACCGGCAACTTCGAGTACTACGCCGGACCCGTCCGGGCCGCCGCCGCCGACAAGTGCGTCAAGTGGGGCGGCAAGGCAGGGGCGAGCACGTACGAGAGCCCCTTCGAACACTGCGGAAGCTGACCCTCTGAGCTGTGGCCGGATCGCGCGGGCTCGCGATCCGGCCACAGCCGTGTCTTCCCGGAAAACCACACCCCCGATCGGCGCCTTCGAGGGGCCTTCCCGCCGTCGGAGGCCGGTGTCCCTCGTGCAGGCGCGCGCCGGCCGGCGCGGTGCGCCCGCACCCCTCCCCCGACCACCCAAGACGCCTCCTGCTCCTCCACCCTGGTCAGTGGGGGAGGGGCTCTCCCGCCGTCAGGGGCGGGGTCTCTTGAGGGAGGGCCGGAGCTGTGGTTGCGCGGCGTCGAGCGCGTCCTGACACTCCCACTCCCCGAAGGACCGCACCCCGGTCGGCGGGGGAGTGGCTCTCCCGCCGTCAAGGGGACGGTGGTGAGGGTGGTTGGGAGAGGGCGGCCTGGACGCCGGCCTGGAAGCGGGTGCGGGCGCCGAGCCGGGACATCAGCTCGGCGATCCGCCGCTCCGCCGTGCGGTGGCCGACCCCGAGCTGGCGGGCGATGGCCTCGTCCGTGAGCCCCGACAGCAGGAGCGCGATCAGCCGCGCGTCGTCCCGGGAGTCCCTGGGGGGCGGGTTGCGGACGGACGGCGCCAGCCCGAGCGGCAGCGCCCGCTGCCACAACCCCTCGAAGAGCCTGATCAGCGCCTCCAGCAGCCCCGACGGATGGATGACGAGCGCCGCCACCGCGTCCGCCGGCTCGTGCCTGAGCAGGAGCAGCGCCAGCCGGTCGTCCACCACGTACAGCTTCATCGGCAGCTCGGGCAGCACCCGCGCCTGCTGGCCCGCCCCCACCATCTCCTCGATCTGCCGTAACGCGCCCTCGGCCGCCACGAAGTCCCGCTCGTAGATCATGCGGCTGGTGATCCCGCGCTCCAGCAGCTCCCGCTGCGCGGCCACGCTGCCCAGGGGGTCGAAGTACGGCCGCCTGGACAGGCACCGGAGCTGCTGCCTGGCGGCGCGCTGGATCTGGGCGTGCCGCTGCTCGACCGCCCGCCGCCCGGAGACCACCTCGACGACCACCGGGGGCGTACGCTCGCGGGCGCGCTCCTGGAAGACCTCCTCGAGCTCGCGGGCGCGTTCGCGGACCCGCAGCAGGTCGCGTTCGGCGGCGAGCAGGAGGACGTCGAGCGCCATCTCCGGAGCGACGGCGGCGTAGGCGGGCGGAGGCCCCGGGGAGGTGTTGAGCAGGCCCTTTGCCTCCAGCGACGCGAGCAGCGGCTGCAGGTCGGCGCGCGGCCAGGCGGCGGCCAGCTCGGCGAGGGTGGCGGGGGAGCGGTCCAGCAGCACCTCGTACAGCGCCTCCTCATCGGGCCCGAGCCCGATCGCGCCCAGCGAGGTCACGGCCCACCCCCATCCGTGCCGAGCCCAAGGGGGGTCATAACGCGTCCCCGTCCAGCCAGCCGCGTACGACCGCCTGGTAGCCCGCCTGGAAGCGGGTTCGCGCGTCGAGCCGGACCATCATCGCGCGCACGTGGCGGCGTACCGTCCGGTCGCTCCACCCGAGGTGGGCGGCGATGGCCGCGTCCGTCAGCCCCGCGGTGAGCAGCGGCAACAGGTCCCGCTGCGCGTCGGCGGGGCCGGTCGCCTCGGCCAGCCGCCCGTGCCTGACCTGCAGCGGCACGGCCCGCTCCCAGTACATCTCGAACAACGCCGACAACGCGTCCAGCAGCGTCGAGTCGTGCACCACCAGCGCGGACTCCACCACGTGCTGGTCGTGGCGGAGCGGCATGATCGCCATGGGGAGGTCGTTCAGTGCGAGCTTGACGGGCACGTCGCCGACCCTGGCCTGCTCGCCGGCCGCGACGTAGCGGGTGATGAGCGAGAGGGTGCCCGGCACCTCCATGGCCCTCCGGTCGTACAGCGCACGGTACTCGACACCCCTCTCCAGCAGCTCGAACTCCACCTCGTTGCCACCCATGGGCGTCGCGTACGGCGGCGCGTCGAAGACGCTGATCTGCCGCCGCGCGCTCTCCTGGAGCCGCCGGAACCACCGGCCCACCGCGTCCTTGCCGATCACCACCTCGACCAGGTCGGCGGAGTCCCCGTCCGGCACCGAGCGGTGGAAGCGCGCGGCGAGCTGGGCGGCGCGGTGGCGGGCCGCGGCCAGCTCCCGGGTGCGCGCCCGGATGAGCGCGTCCAGCCCCATCTCGGGAGAGACCGCAACGTAGCGCGGCGGGTCCTCCGGGAGCCGGGTGATCAGCCCCAGCTGCTCCAGCCTGGCGGCCGTGGAGGCGGCGTGCCCCAGCTCGGCGAGCGCGGCGGGGGAGCGCTCCACCAGCGCCTCGTACAGTGCCTGCTCGGCGTACGAGAGCCCGATGATCTCCAGCACGATCACAGCATGTCCTATTTCCGCACATGGCGGGAAGAGGACTCACAATCGTCTTTCGCGGCTTTACTGCGATCTGTCATGGTTCCCGGGGACACGATGATCTCTGAGGAGACGCATGATCGGCCGGTCGCTTGTCGCGTTGGGGGTGCTGCTTTCCACCGGGATGGCCGCCCCGACCCCACCTCCCGCTCCCTCCGTGCCGCCGCCGGTCGTCGGCGCGGCGGGGGAGTCCGCGAAGAGGATCACATTGATCACCGGGGACGTGGTCACCTACAGTACCGCCCCGGACGGCAGCCCGCAGGCCCAGATCCAGCCGGCCCGGCGTCCGGACGGCGCCCCGGTGTTCTTCATGTCGGTACGCGAGCCCGCCGCGTACTACGTCTACCCCACGGACGTGATGGGCCTGGTGTCGGCGGGACGCCTGGACAGGGGCCTGTTCGACGTCGCCTACCTGGCGGCCAACGGCTACTCCGACGCGGAGAGCCCCACCCTGCCCCTGATCGTCCAGCACGGGGCGCAGCAGCGCACAGCCGGGGCCCGCACCCTGGCCAGCATCGACGCCGCCGCCGTGAAGGTGGACAAGAAGGCCGCCGGGCAGTTCTGGTCCGGGGTCAGCACGGCGAGGACCGCGTCCGAGAAGATCTGGCTCGACCGCAAGGTCCAGGTCTCGCTCGACAGGAGCGTCAAGCAGATCGGCGCGCCCGAGGCATGGGCGGCCGGGCTCAAGGGCGCGGGCGTCAAGGTGGCCGTGCTCGACACCGGCATCGACGCCAGCCACCCCGACCTCGCCGGCCGCATCGCCGCGGCCGAGAACTTCAGCTCCGAGAAGACCGCCCAGGACGGCCACGGCCACGGCACGCACGTCGCCTCCATCATCGCGGGCAACGGCGCCAAGTACCGGGGCGTCGCCCCGGAGGCGTCGCTGCTGGTCGGCAAGGTGCTCAACAACTACGGCAGCGGCCTCTCATCCGACATCATCGCGGGCATGCAGTGGGCGGTCGACCAGAAGGCCCGCGTGGTCAGCATGAGCCTCGGCGGCTGCTGCCCCGGCCCGGACAACCCCCTCGACCAGGCCCTGAACAAGCTGTCCGCCGATTCGGGGGCGCTGTTCGTGGTCGCCGCGGGCAACGACGGCGAGAGCCGCCAGGTCGGTGCCCCGGGCACCGCGGCCTCGGCGCTCACGGTCGCCGCCGTGGACCGCGACGACAAGCTGGCGTCCTTCTCCAGCCGGGGCCCCACCGCGATCGACTACAGCCTCAAGCCCGACATCAGCGCCCCCGGCGTGGACATCGTCGCCGCCCGCGCGGCCGGCACGTCCATGGGTGAGCCCGCCGAGGACGGCTACACCACCGCGTCCGGCACCTCGATGGCCACCCCGCACGTCGCGGGCGCCGCCGCGCTGCTCGCCCAGCAGCACCCCGACTGGACGAACACCCAGCTCAAGGCCGCGCTCACCAGCTCCGCCCACGGCGACGGCCAGGACGCCTACGAGCAGGGCGCCGGCCGCGTGGACGTCGCCCGCGCCGTCAAGCAGCAGGTGCGCGGCTCCGGCGGCATCGACTTCGGCTTCCTGCCCTCACCCCAGAACGGCCCGGTCACCAAGACCCTCACCTACACCAACGACGGCGACCAGCCGGTCACCCTCACGCTGAGCACGGGCGTCAAGGCGCACCGGGGCGGCGACGTGCCCGCGCGCACGCTCACCATCGACCGCGACACGGTCACCGTCCCCGCGCACGGCACCGCGCCGGTCTCGGTCACGTTCGACCCCGCGGGCCCCGACACCTGGTACGAGGGCTCCGTCCGCGCCACCGGCGAGAACGGCCAGGTCCAGGTGAACACGGCCGTGGGCACGTTCGTCGAGCCGAAGAAGGTCACCGTCCGGGCCCGGGTGGTGCTGCCCGACGGCGCGAGCGCCCCCATGGAGAACCCGTGGATGTTCATGCGCACCGACGACCGCGACGACCTCCAGTACGCCTACACCCCCGCCTCGGGCACCGAGACCGAGGCCCAGGTCTACCCCGGCACCTACACCGTGCTCACCGCGCTGGCCTGGCGCGGCGCGGACGGCGCATGGGTCCAGTCGCTCCCGTCCGACCCGCAGATCGAGATCACCAAGGACACCACGGTCACGCTCGACCTGCGCAAGGCGCGCAAGGTGTCCGTGCGGACGCCGCGCGAGTCGGAGACCCGCCTCTCGCAGTACGCCTACCGGCGCACCGCGGCCAACGGCGTCGGCTACGTCGACGTGCAGTCCCTGTACCCGCAGTACGGGCTGGACAACTACGTGATGCTGCCCACCCGCAAGGTCACCCAGGGCACGTTCACCCTCAACGGCCGCTACCAGCTCGGCGCCCCCGCGATCACCATGACGGTGCCCGGCGGCCCCCGCATCACCCCCCGCTACCAGGACATGGCGCCGCAGACGCCCAAGCTCGACGGCCGCAGCAGGCTCTCGCTGGCCTACGCCGGCAAGGGCGCCGACTTCGGCGGCCTGGACGTGCGCGGCAAGCTCGTCCTGCTCAACCTCGAGGACCTCTGCCCGGCCGTGGCCTGCACGGGTAACGCCCTGGACCGGGTCAAGGCCGCCCAGCAGGCGGGGGCCGTGGGAGTCCTCGGGTACGGGGCCGTCAACCGGGCCTTCCTCGACCCGGCGGGCAGCTGGCCCACGTACCCGATCCCGACCATGAGCCTGAGCGCCGAGCAGGGACGGGCCCTGGCAGCCCTGGCCGGGCGCCGGCCGGTGACCGTCACGGCGGAGGGCGTCGCGACCACGCCGTACCTGTACTCGCTGATGCTGCCCGAGCAGGGCCGCGTCCCCGCCGACCTGTCCTACTCGGTCCGGACGGGCGACCTGCAGCGCATCGAGGACCGCTTCCACGCCGACCGGCCCGGCTCGGTCGAGCTGAGCACGTCGGCGGGGATGGTGCGGCCGGCCAGGTTCGCGAACACGTGGTCCATGGAGCACACCGTGCGGGCGCAGACGACCTTCACGGAGTACGTGGGGCCCGTCTCGCCGGACGTCGTCTGGACCCGCACGAACACGATGAACTACGACGAGGGCGGTGACTTCTACAACAGGCGCGCGCTGTCGGCGACCGCGGTGGACATCTTCGCCACCGCGGGCACGCGGACCGAGCCGTGGGGGATCCAGCCCCGCGTGCCGGGCAACGTCGTCGTCTCCGACGCGGTGCTCCGCTCCGGGACCGCCCAGTGCTTCCCCTGCCGGACGAAGGACACCTTCCTGTCGGCGCTGCCGATCATGGGCCCGGTGCCGAACCACCAGGAGGCGTTCGCGTACAACGCCAACTTCCAGGGTGACAAGCATGGCGGAAAGGACGAGCTGCGCCTGTACCGCGACGGGCGGGAGGTCCCGCTCGTCGAGGCGACGGTCGTGATCGCCATCTTCGCGATCATCGTGCCGACCTTCACCCTCCCGGAGACGGAGGCCGCCTACCGGCTCACCGACAAGTTCCACACCCCGAACCCGTCCCAGCTGTACGCCAAGGACGTCGAGACCGCCTGGACGTTCAAGTCGAAGCGGCCCACCGGCGGGATGCAGACCACGGACGACGGGCTCTGCCTGGCCTGGTTCGCCACGGGCAAGCTGGCGCCGTGCGAGCCGGTCCGGCGGCTCAACCTCCGCTACGACGTGCCTCTCGACCTGGACAACCGCCTCAAGGCGGGCACGCCGCACCGGATCACCGTCACCGGCTACCACGGGTCCTACGGCACCCCGGACGCGAAGGTCAAGGACGTGAAGCTCTCGGTCACGTTCGACGACGGCGCCCACTGGACGCCGGTCCGCGTCTCGGCCTCCGGCCAGGCCACCGTCACACCTCCCGCGCTGGCGGCCACCACGGGCGCCGTGGGCCTGCGGGCCCAGGCGACGGACGCGGAGGGCAACACCGTCGAGCAGACCGTCCAGCGGGCGTACGGCCTGAAGTGACCTCGCACGGCCGCGCCAAGCAACCCGCGTTGACTAAGTCGAAATTAGTCAACTAGGGTTGCTTGCGCGGCCGGGCTCTCCGGGCGCCACGCCGAGGCGTGCTCCCATGAGAGGCGAGATCCATGACGACGAGCGAAGTCGTGCTGGACGTCGAGGGCCTGCGGATGCGTTACGGCCCCGCCGACGTCCTGCACGACGTGACCTTCCGGGCACGCCGGGGCGAGGTGGTGTGCCTGCTCGGCCCGAACGGCGCGGGCAAGACCACCACGATCGAGATCCTCGAAGGCTTCCGCATGCGGTCGGCCGGCCGGGTCGAGGTGCTGGGCACCGATCCGGCCCGCGGCGGCGAGGACTGGCGGGCGCGGGTCGGGGTCGTCCTGCAGTCCTGGCGCGACCACGGCAAATGGCGGGTACGCGAGCTGCTCGAGCACCTCGGCCGCTACTACGCCGCGTACGCCACCGAGACCGTCGCCCGGCCGTGGCCGGCCGACCGGCTCATCGCGGCGGTCGGCTTGACCGAGCAGGCGGAGCACAAGATCAGGACGCTCTCGGGCGGCCAGCGGCGCAGGTTCGACGTGGCCGTCGGCCTCGTCGGCCGCCCCGAGCTGGTCTTCCTCGACGAGCCCACCGCCGGGCTCGACCCGGTGGCCCGGCGCGCCTTCCACGAGCTGGTCCTGGAGCTCGCCGCCGAAGGTGACACCACGATCCTGCTCACCACCCACGACCTGGCCGAGGCCGAGAAGCTCGCCGACCGCATCATGGTGCTCGACGGGGGCCGCATCGTCGCGGACGGCACGGTCGCGCAGCTCGCCCAGCAGATCGCCGGCCAGGACGAGGTGCGCTGGACCCGCGACGGACAGCGCTTCGCCCGGTCGGCCACGGAGGCGACCCGGCTGGTGTTCGACCTTTTCAAGCAGTACGGCGAGGAGATCGAGGACCTCGAGGTGCGCCGCGCCTCGCTGGAGGACACCTATCTCTCCCTCGTCCGGCAGGCGGAGGAGGCGGCCCGATGAGCCCGACCGCGACGGCCTGGCGGGCCGGCTGGTCCCGCGGCCTGATCGAGCTGCGGCAGTCGTTCACGAACGCCGCCGACCTGTTCGGCCACTTCCTCTGGCCCGTGCTGATGCTGGTCACCACGTACTTCCTGCGGAACGTCTCCTTCGGGCAGAGCGGGCTCTCCCTCGGAGCCCTGGCCCTGCCGAGCATCCTCGGCATGAACGCCGGGATGTCCATGGTGAGCATGAGCCAGCACCTCACCGCCGACCGCGAGGACGGCACCCTGCTGCGCGCCAAGGCCACGCCGCACGGGATGACCGGCTACCTGCTCGGGAAGATCATCCTCGTCGCCGGCGGCCTGGTCGCCGACCTCGCGATCTTCCTGGTTCCCGGCATGTTCCTGGTGCCCGGCCTGGCGTTCGGCGACGCGGGCGCCTGGCTGACGGTGCTCTGGGTGCTCGTGCTGGGGCTGGTGGCGACGCTGCCGCTGGGGGCGGTGCTGGGCTCGGTGTTCGTCAGCGCCCGCAGCCAGGGGCTGATCCAGCTCCCCGTGCTGGGCCTGATCGCGATCTCCGGCATCTTCTACCCGATCACGGCGCTGCCGGAGTGGGTGCAGTGGATCGCGCAGGCGTTCCCGGTCTACTGGCTCGGGCTCGGCATGCGCTCGGCCCTGCTCCCGGACGCCGCGGCGGCCGTCGAGATCGGCGGGTCCTGGCGGCCCGTGGAGACGGCCGGGGTGCTGCTGGCCTGGGCCGTGCTCGGCCTGGTCACGGCCCCGTTCGTGCTGCGCAGGATGGCCCGCGGGGAGTCGGGCTCCAGCGTCGCGGCCCGCCGCGAGCAGGCCCTGCAGCGGATCTGACGCGCCCTGCGACGCCGCGAGAAGGCCCGGCGGCGGGGACGCGGGTGGCGGAAAGCGGGTGGCGGAAACCCGGCGCTCGGCAGGGTCGAGCACTAAGCTCGGTGCCTGTGCCGCGAAGGGTGATGATCTGGCCGGCGTTGGTCCTCCTGCTCGCCGGATGCGGCGGCGTCCGGCCTGCGCCCAGCCCCGCCGGTCAGTCGCCGTCGGCGTCCACCCCGGCTCCGACGCCGACCGCCACCCCGACCCCCGCGCCGACCCCCGCGCGGCGTTCGGCCAAGGCCGGCGGGCGTCCCGACGACGTCAACGGCGACGGCCGTGCGGACCTGCTCGTCTACGCCGAGCTGCTCCGACCGGGCCTGCGCTTCCTCGCGGTCGTCTACGGCTCGCCCCGGGGGCTGCGCACCGGCAGGCCGGCGGTCGTGTCGTCGCGGACGTTCTTCGCCTGGCAGATCGACCCGGGCATCCGAGCCGACCTCGACGGGGACGGCTTCGGCGACATCCTGGGCTACGGGCGGCCAGGTGATCGCGACGAGACGATGGGCCCGCACATCTTCTGGGGCGGCCCGGGCGGCATCGACACCGGAACGCTCCCGACCCCGGTGCCGCCGCCCGTCAAGACCACCATGGCGACGTTCCGGTCCGTCGCCGGCGACTTCGACGGGGACGGCGCCGCCGACGTGGCGATGTCCGCCGACGACAACCGAGGCGGCTCCAATCTGGTCGTGATGTACGGCCCGTTCAGCCGCGCGGGCGTGCCGAGCCGCCAGACCGTCCAGCCCTCGCCCACGGGGAGCGACTTCTGGCGGATGACCGTCGACGAGATCGACGGGCGGCACGCGACCGGGCTGGTCGTGTTCGAGGGCGACGACGGCGAGCAGACCTCCGGGTGGCTGCTGAACGGCGGTCCGGACGGCCTGGCGAAGACGGGGCGCAGGCTGGGCAAGGGCATGGCGGCCACGTTCGGCGACTTCGACGGCGACGGCGCCAGGGACCTGGCGGTCGGCGACGACGGCAGCCGCAACGACGAGCCCGGCACCGAGACCGAGGCGCCCGACGTCGACAGGACGCTGACCTTCTACTACGGCGACGGCCGCACCCGGACGTTCAAGGGCGACAGGGGCTCGGCGGTCGCCGGCGACTTCGACGGCGACGGCCGTGACGACCTCGCCTTCGGCGGGGCGCGCGACGGACGTGAGCCGGTCCGGATGTTCTGGGGCGGCCCCGGCGGCCTGCGCGCCGGTGGCGGCATCAGCGGCCTGGTCCGCGGCGCGCCGCTGGCGGCGGGCGACTACGACGGCGACGGGGACGACGAGCTCGTCCTCGCCGCCGGCGACGACCTCCTCGACGTCATGGTGACGGACGGCAGGAGCGTGCTGACCCGCTTCGACCTGCCACCCCGCTGAACCCCCCGGCATCGGGGTGACGCTTCAGGACCCGCCGTCGACTGCGCGGGCTCAGGAGGCCGTGACCGGCGCGTACGCGCCGCTCCTCCACCGCGCCAGCGTGTGATCGAGGTGGAAGTCGAAGAGGCCGACCAGGTCCACGGTGGGATCGAGCAGCCACTGGATCTCCAGGCCGTCCATGGTGGCGCAGAGCGCGCGTACCTCGGCCTCGGCCTGCGCGTCGGTCAACGGCGGGATCTCTCCCGTCTCCGCCGTCGCGAGCAGGCGTTTGACCAGCATGTTCACGATGCCCGTGTAGCGGTCCTGGATGAAGGCGCGCGCCGGGTGCTTCTCGTTGGACGCCTCGCCCGTGAGGTGGATGAACAGCTCGAGCAGGCCCCGGTGGTGGGTGTGGTACGTCATGAGGTCGCGCAGGTCGTCGAAGGCCGACAGCCCGTCGCGCCGTTCGTGCCGGAGCGCGGCGGTCTCCCGCGCCCACCATTCGAGCACCGCCGCGAGCAGCTCCTCCTTGTCCTGGAAATGGCGGAGCAGGGCCGCCGGAGAGACGCCCACGTCCGCGGCGATCTGCCGCATGGACGCCCCGTTGTAGCCGCGCTCGCCGAAGGCCTTGGCGGCGGCGCTGACGATCTGCTCGCGGCGCTTGATGCCGCTCCGGTACGGGCCGCGCGGGGTCCCGCCGACGTTCGCCACCCTCTGAGCCTCCCACGGAAAATCTTCGGATCAACCTCTTGCGTCAAAAGCTATCAGGCGTTTACGTTTTGAATCCCAAAGGTTAACACTCGATCACATTTCCCCGATGGGCTCCGTTACGCCCTGGAGCAGGCGCGACGCCACATGCTCGCGCCCCTGGAAGGACCCCGAGATGATCGGCATCAACCCGCTACCCTGGCTGCTCGGGCCGTCCGGTTTCACGCTGGACGTCCCCACCCTGCGCACCGCCTTCGCCGAGATCGCCGAGGCGGGCTTCACCGCCGTCCAGGCCGACGTGCCCGAAGGCACCTCGGCGGCCGCCTACCTGGCTCTCCTCGGCGAGTACGGACTCGCCCCCGCGCCCGGCTACTTCCAGGGCACGTACGAGAACCCCGAGGCGATGCCCGGCCTCCTCGAACACGCCAGGCGGCACGCGGGAACGCAGGCCGCGCTCGGCATGACCGAGGTGTTCATCGCCTCGGCCCTCACCCCGGAACGGCTCGCCGCACCCGCGACCGGCGCCGCGTACGACCCGGGCAGGCTCGCCACCGTCATCGAGAACCTCGCCAGGACCTGCGAGGTCATCACCGGCGAGGGGCTGCGCCCGTGCCTGCATCCGCACGTCGGCACCTGGATCGAGACCGAGGAGGAGACCCGCGCGGTCCTGGACGCCATCGCCCCGGAACTGCTCTCCTTCGGGCCCGACACCGGCCACCTCCATTGGGCGGGCGCGGATCCGGCCGAACTGATCACCCGCTACCGCGACCGGGTCGGCGCGGCCCACCTCAAGGACGTCCACACCGCCGTCGCCCGGCAGGCCCGCGAGGCGGGCGCGGACTACCAGGAGGCCACCGTGGCCCGCCACCTGTGGACCGAGCCGGGTCAGGGCGACGTGGATCTCGAAGGAGCGCTCGCCGCGCTGCCCGCGGGCTTCGGCGGGTGGCTGGTGGTCGAGGTCGACGTACCCGACCACGGCACCCCCAAGGACAGCGCGATCCTGTCGCGCCGGTGGGTCACCGAACACCTCACCGCCGCGGAGGAGCGTCGATGACCGTCGGCGTCGGATTCATCGGAGCGGGCCCGGTCACCCAGGCCATCCACCTCCCCGCCGTCGCCGGGCTGTCCGACCGGCTGCACGTGGCCCGCGTCATGGACGTGGACGAGGGCACCGCGGCCGCGGTCGCCGCCCGCGCCGGGGCCGCACACGGCACCTCCGTCGAAGAGCTGCTCGCCGACCCCGCCGTCGAGATCGTCGCCGTGTGCAGCCCGCACGCCTTCCACGCCGAGCAGGCCGAGGCCGCCTGCGCGGCGGGGAAGAAGGCGGTCCTGGTGGAGAAGCCGCTGGCCACGACCCTGGACGACGCCCGCGGGATCGCCAAGGCGGCACGCGACACCGGTGTCCCGATCGTGGTCGGCGCCATGCACACCTACGACCCGGCGTGGCTGGCCGCCGAGCGGCACTGGGGCGACCTGCCCGCCACCGCCCGCCGGATCCGCTCGCGCATCGTGCTCCCGCCCAACGCCCGCTTCGAGACGCTGGCGACCCAGCTGCACGCCGAACCGGTGTTCCCGGTCCGCGCCGGCGACCCGTCGGACCCGGCGGTGCGGGCGGCGTCCATCCGGGGAGCCGTTCTCGGCCTGGCCATCCACAACCTCCCGCTGGTACGGCGCTTCCTGCCGCGCGTCGAGCGCGTGGACGTCGCCCGGCCGCTCAGCCCGTTCGGCTACGTCCTCACCTTCCAGGGCGGCGGGCGGACGGCCGAGCTCATCGGCTACCTGCACCGGGGCTGGCGGGAGGAGTGGAGCTTCGAGGTGTGGGGCGACGGCGGCGAGCTGCGGCTCGACTTCACCCCGTCGTACGTGCGCGCCGGCTCGGCCACCGCGGAGCTCCGCACCCCCACCGGGCTGCACACCTTCGGCCCCCACCCCGACAACGGCTACACCGGCGAGTGGCAGCACCTCGCCGCCCTGGCCACCGGTGCCGAACCGCTCCGCTACGCCGCGTCCGACCTCGTCGACGACCTCGCCTACGCGCTGGACCTCGCGGAACGCGCCGCCGACCTGCTGCTCCAAGGAACCGCCGCATGACCAGCACCACCCTCGAGCCGCTGCCCGTCACCCTCGCCGGGGGCACCGACCATCCCGCCGTTCACGCCACCCTGGCCTCGCTGCCCAAGTACTTCCGCCCCGCCACCCCCGGCGGCCCTACCACCGGCACGGTCGCCGCAGTCCCCACCCTGACCGCCCTGCGCGCCGCCCTGGACGCCCGACCCACCGGCATCCTGCTCGCCGGGGTCGCCGGGGTCGCCGGGGTCGCCGCGGGCGGTGTCGCGGACGTGCGGGAGCTCGCCGGACGTGCGGCCGCGGCCGGGGTCCCCGTCGTCGTGGCCGGGCCGTGGGCGCTCGATCCGGCGGTCGCGGCCCTCGCCGGAGCCCTGGACGCCGAGGACGCCTCGCTCATCGAGGTGACCGCGACGGTCCCAGCCGGGAGCTCGCCGCCGGACGTCCTGCTCGACCAGCTCGCCCTGCTGCGTACCGCGATAGGCCCCGCTCGGGCGGTCGAGGTGATCCAGGCCGACGCCCACGGGCACCTCGCGCGGGCCCACGTCGGCGACGTGCCCGTGCACCTCGCCGCGGCCGTCTCCGGCCTGGGCACCCGGCGGGCGCGGCTGGACGTGCTGGGGCCGGCCGTCCAGTGGCGGCTCTCGTTCCCCGATCCCGCGACGGCCCGCCCGGCCACCGTCGCCCGCACCGACGCGGACGGCGAACGCCTGCTCCCCACCCTGTACGAGAGCGCCTACCGCGCCGCCTGGCGTCACCTGCACGCCGCCGTCACCGACGGCGCGACCCCGCCGTATTCGCTGCACGACCTCGCCGACGACCTCGACCTGCTCCACAACTGACCCCCCTGCTCCACCTCCGGAGGTCCCCGTGACCGCTCTCCCGACCCCGGCCGCGACCGGCCCGCACGACGCGCCGGCCGCCCCCGCGAGCACCCGCTTCATCGCCCTGTACGCCTTCGGCCAGCTCGGCCTCTGGGCCGCCCTGCTGACCCCGATCACCGTGACCCTCTCGGTCAAGGTCGGCGCCGTCGCCCCCGACACCAAGGCCGCCGGCCTCGGGCTCATCCTGTCCGTGGGCGCGTTCCTGTCCATGGCCATCACCCCCATCTGGGGCAACCTCTCCGACCGCACCACCAGCCGCTTCGGCCGCCGCCGTCCGTGGCTGGCTGGCGGCGCCCTCGCAGGGGCGGCGGGGCTGCTCATCATGGCGCTCGCGCAGAACGTCCCCACCATCCTGCTCGGCTGGTGCGTCACCCAGGCCGGCTACAACGCCGCCCAGGCCGCGCTCAACGCCATCAACCCCGATCACATACCGGAGCGGCAGCGCGGACGGGTCTCCGGCGTCATCGGCCTGATGAGCAACGTCGGCATCCTGGCCGGCACGTTCATCACCACGTCCGTAGCCGGCAGCACGTTCCTCATGTTCCTGCTGCCGGGGGTCTTCGCGTTCGTCGCGCTCGGGCTGCTGATCGCGTTCCTGCCCGACCGTCCCGCGGACCGGGCCGCGCTCGGCCCGTTCCGCCCCCTCGACCTGCTGCGCAGCCTGTGGGTCAACCCCTTCGCCCACCGCGACTTCGGCTGGGCCTTCGCCGGCCGCTTCCTGATCTTCACCGGGAACGCGTTCAAGCTGACGTTCGGCTTCTACGTCATCACCGACCGCCTCGGCTACAGCCCCACCGAGGCCGTGTCCCTGGTCTTCACCGCCACGCTCGTCTTCACCTGCGGCTCGCTGGTCACGGCCACGATCGGCGGCTGGCTGTCCGACCGGCTGGGACGCAGGAAGGTCTTCGTGCTGGTGGCATCCCTGATCATGGGGGTGGGCCTGCTGACCCTCGGCTTCACCACCACCTACCCCCAGTACCTGGTCGGCTCGCTGATCCTGGGCCTGGGGACCGGGGCGTACATGGCCGTCGACATCGCGCTGGTCGTGCGGGTCCTGCCCAACCCCGACAACGCGGCCAAGGACCTGGCCGTCTTCCAGATCGCCAACTCGCTGCCCCAGTCGCTGGCCCCGCTGATCGCCCCGCTCTTCCTCACCATCGGCGGCGGCACCGACAACTATCCCGCCGCCTTCACGGCCGCCCTGGTGTTCGCCGTGCTCGGCGCCCTGACGGTGATTCCCATCCGAAAGGTCCGCTGACCGCATCGCTGGGTAGGGGGCACCACGTGAAGCACTTCACTCTTGGGCTGGTGGTGCACCCCGACCGGCCGGTGCAGGACTCCGTACGGCTGATCCTCCGGCACGCGCGGCGCGCCGGAGGCGTGGTCATCGCCCGGCGGTGCGACGCCGGGCGAGTGGGGCCGGAGGTCGAGATCGTCACGCCCGAGGACTTCGTCGAGCGGGTGACCAGAGTGATCAGCCTGGGCGGCGACGGCACCATGCTGGGCGCGATGCGCCTGGTGGTCGGCCGCCAGGTGCCGGTGCTCGGCGTCAACCACGGGCACCTGGGCTTCCTCATCGAGGTGACCCCGTCGGAGCTGGAGCCGGCCCTCGACCGCCTGGCCGAGGGCCACTACACCCTCGAACCGCACAGCTGCCTGGAGGCCGACGACCACACCGCGTTCAACGACATCGTGGTCACCGCCGCCGATCCGCTGTCCAGCCTGAGCCTCGACCTCGAGGTCAACGGCCTGAGGCACGGCTATTACCGCGCGGACGCGGTGATCGTCTGCACCCCGACCGGCTCGACGGCCTACAACCACGCGGCCGGCGGCCCCATCATCTCCCCGTCCACCGAGGCGGTCGCCCTGACCCCGGTGGCCCCGATGTCCGGCATCAGCCGCTCGGTCATCCTCGGCAAGGACGACCACATCGTGCTGCGCAACCCGTCGGACGACATGACGCTGCTCTTCTCCGTGGACGGCACCCCCGCCAGGCAGCTCGGGCCCGGAGCCGAGCTGTCCGCGCGGCTGCGCACGGACGCGGTGGACGTCGTACGGTTCGACGCCGACACCTACGCCCAGCGCAAGCGGGTCAAGCTCAGCCTGCTCGACCTGCCGCTCAGGCCGGACCAGCTCGTCGAGCTGATCCCGCAACCCCTGCGCGAGCAGGCCGAGCGGCTGCGCCAGACGATGACCCGCTAGACCCGGACGCCGGCCTTCCGCCACGCCTTCAGCAGCCGGCGGGCCGAGCCGCCGATGGGGCCGACGGCCTCGTACAGCACCTCCCGCGACACCGGCTCGGCCCCCGCCACGGCGGTCACGGCCTCGTCCGCGGTGGTGATCGTGTGGGAGCAGACGCTCAGCAGGTAGGCGGGGATGTTCAGGCGCGGGTCCGTGCAGCCCACCAGCGGGACGCCCACGGCCGCGACCACCGGGAAGACCGTGCCCGGGATGCCGATGGCGGCCTCGGCCCGGGCCGACGCCTGGACCGACGGCACGGAGCTGATCTCGTACTTCTCCCAGAGCGAGCGGTCCTCGCGGGGGTGCAGCCCCACGAGGATGTGCTTGCCCGCCGCCGCCAGCCGATCGGCCGCGGCCAGCAGCAGCTCGGTGCCGGGGGCCGAGCCGCCCGTGCTGCTGGACTTGGTCACGCTGGTGAGCACCAGGACGGTGCCGGGCTCGGGCGCGTGCCTGGGCAGGTCGTCGGTCTGCGGGGTGCCGACGACCGTGATCGGGCGGCGCGTGCCCAGGTAGTCGTCGAACACCTTGGCCTCGGCCGGCGAGGACGCGGTGATCGCCCTGAGCCGGTCGCGGAACTCCTTCGCGCGGGGCGCCTCGACCGGCAGCTGGTACGCGAGCGAGCTCGCGACCAACGGCAGGCTCCGGAACCGGGCGGCGCACTCCGCCGGCCAGTCCCCGGCGCCCGTCACGACGAGCAGGTCGGCGTCCGGAACGCGGTCCGGCGTCGCGACCGGCACCGGGTCGCCCGGCTTGATCCCCGTCAGGTCGGGCACCAGCTGCGTGATCTCCCACCCGCGCCGCCGCGCCTCCGGGAGCAGCGGAGCCACGTGGTAGGTGCCCCACGGCTCGTTCGTGGCGATCAGAACCCGGGGTGCCCTCCCGAGCGTGGCCGCCTGGGCGGCGGTGCCGCCCAGGACGGCGAGGCCCGCTCCGGAGAGCGCGCCGGCGAGGAGGGAACGACGGGTGAGCAGGGAAGATCTGTCATCGACTTTCACGTGACCGGAATCTAGGGGGTGCTTCTGAACATCCGCTGACGTCCAGAGGAACGGTCAGCCCTTGTCGGAGCCCTCGTTCGCGCCGCGCACGAAGTACCGCTGGAAGATCACGAACACCACCGCCACCGGAATGGTCGCCATCAGCGCGGCCCCCAGCTTGAGCGGATACTGCGTGCCCTTGCCCAGCGACCCGCTCACCAGGTCGGCCAGCCCTCGCGGCAGCGTGAACAGCTCGGGGTTCTGCACCGCCACCAGCGTGTGCGCGAACTCGTTCCAGGAGCCCTGGAAGGAGATGATGGTGAGCGTGAGCAGCGCGGGCCGGGCCATCGGCAGCACGATCGACCAGTACGTGCGGAAGACGCCCGCCCCGTCCACCTTCGCCGCCTCCTCGACGCTGACCGGCAGCGACTCGAAGAACTGCTTCATGATGAACACCCCGGCCGCGTCCGCGATCACCGGCAGGATCAGCGCGGTGTAGCTGTCGTACATGCCGAACTGGTTCAGCACCAGGAACTTCGGGATGAACAGCACCACGCCCGGCACCGCCAGCATCGCGATGATCGTCGAGAAGATCGCCCGCCGCCCCGGGAAGCGCAGCCGCGCCAGCGCGTACCCGGCCATGGAGTCGAGCAGCACGCGCCCGACCGTGATGACCACGGTCACCAGCAACGAGTTGCCCAGCCACAGCGGCAGGTCGGTGTTGAGGAACACCTTCTCGTAGCCGCCCAGCGTCACCGGGTCGGGGATGGGCGACAGGGGATGCGCCGCCGCGTCCGACTCGGTCTTGAAGGAGGCGGCGATCTGGATGACGAACGGGTAGAGGAAGACGAGCGCGAAGAAGATCAGGATGCAGTAGCCGGCGAACGTGGAGGCCAGCGACCGCGCGTTGTCCTTACGCATGACGCCTCTCTCTCATCACCCAGCGCTGGACCAGGGTCAGCACCACGATGATGGCGAACAGCACGAACGAGATCGCGGTGCCCGAGCCGTACTCGAAACTGCGGAAGGCCGTCTGGTACGACAGGAACGCCGGCGTCAGGGTGGTCTTGGCGGGATTGCCCTGGCTCATCACGTACACCTGGTCGAAGACCTGCCACGTCGAGATCAGCCCCAGCGTCAGCACCAGGAACATGGTCGGCTTGAGCAGCGGCAGCGTCACGCGCCGGAAGACCTGGCGGCGGCCCGCCCCGTCCAGCATGGCGGCCTCCTCCAGCGACACCGGGATGTCCTGCAGCGCCGCCAGGAACATGAGCATGAACGTCCCCGACGTGGTCCAGACGACCAGCGCGATGATGGTCGTCATCGCCACGCTGGGCCCGGACAGCCACTCCCACCACGACAGCCCGAACGGCCCGCCGGAGGTCAGCGCCTCCGGCGGGGCCGCCGGATCGACCAGGCCGACGGACCCGAGCAGCAGGTGCAGCACCCCGCGCGAGTCGGCGAACCACTGGGGCCCGTCGACGCCGAACATCCCCAGCAGGGCGTTGACCGCGCCGGAGTTGGCGAACACGAACAGGAACACCACGCTGATCGCCACCGAGCTGGTCACCGACGGGAAGAAGAACGCGGCGCGGAAGAACGTCCGGCCCTTCAGCAGCCGGCTGTTGACGACCAGGGCCAGGCCGAGCGCCAGCACGGTCTGCAACGGGACCACGATGGCCACGTAGTAGACGTTGTTGCGGACGCTCGTCATGAAGTCCTGCCTGGCCAGCCCGTCCTCGGTGAACAGGCGGGTGTAGTTGTCCACGCCGACGAACGGCACGCTGCCCCGGAACGGGCTGCCCTGCCCGTTCCAGTCGGTCAGGCTCACCCACAGCGCCATGAGGATCGGCGCCAGCAGGAACAGGCCCAGGATCACCACGACGGGGGCCACGAAGAGCCAGCCCGCCAAGTTCTCACGAGTCTTGCTGATGGTCATGACGTGCCGAGCGCGGCCTGGATGTTCTTCTGCGTCCGCTGGAGCAGCGTCTTGGGCGCGGTGGTGGCCAGCTGCTGCAGCCCGGTGTCGAAGTCGGCCAGGACGCTGTCCATCTTGGGGGCGTTCACGGGGCCCTGGGCGTAGTCGGCGCCGTTGACGAAGGGGCCGTCGTCGGGGAACTCGGCGGTGTAGGCGGCCTTGGCGGACTGGCGCGAGGGCATGACGCCGAACGCCTTGGCGAAGGTCATCTGCTGGTCGGCCTTGGTCATCGCCTCGACGAACGAGATGGCCTGCTCCTTGTGCTTGCTCTTGGCGGAGATGCCCCAGCAGTTCGTGAACGACAGCGTGCCCTTGCCCTTGGGGCCGGCCGGCAGCTCGTGGATCGAGTACTTGACGTCGGGGAAGTCCGCCTTGAGCGCGCCCTTGATCCAGTTGCCCTCGATGGTCATGGCGGCCTTGCCCTTGCCGAACGCCTCGCCGCCCCAGCCCGCGTCGAGCTGGTCGGGGTAGCGGGCCAGCTTGGCCGACACCAGCGAGCGCACGTACTCGAGGGCCGCGAGGTTCTGCGGGCTGTCGGCGGTGGCCTGCTTGCCGTCGGGGCTGGTCAGCCAGCCGCCGGCCTGCACCATGAACGCGCCGACGCGGTCGCGGGTCGGGCCGATCGCCAGCGGGGTGACGTCCTTGGCCTTGAGCTTCTCGGCGACCGAGGTGAGCTGCTCCCAGGTGGTCGGCACGTCGGCGTCGGTGAGCCCGGCCTTGGACCACAGGTCCTTGTTGACGATCAGCGCGAGGGTGGAGAAGTCCTTGGGCGCGCAGTAGAGCTTGCCGTCACGGGTGAACGCCGTGCGCAGGGAGGGGTAGAAGTCGTCGGGCTGGCTGATCTTGTCGCCGTAGGGCTCCAGGGCGCCGACGCTGGCGTAGTCGGCGAAGCGGGAGGCGTCCACGTAGAACACGTCCGGGGGGCTGTCACCGGCGAAGGCCTGGCCGAGCTGCTGGGCGAGGTCCTGCGCGGGCGTCACCGTCGCGGCCGCGCCCGCCGAGGAGGCCCAGGTCTGGGCGGCCTGCTTGACGGCCGCGGTCTCCGCCTCGCCGGAGGAGCCGATGAGGATCTGCAGGTTGACCTGGCCGCCGCTCTGCTGGGGGGCCTGGCTCGGCTTGTCGTCGAAGCCGCTGCCGCAGGCCGACAGAACGAGCGTGGCGCAGGCGAGGCCGCTGACCGCGGCGGCGCGGCGGTTACGTGACGTCATCGGGGTGGTTCCTGTTCTCGCGTTGTGGGGGGTTAAGGGTCAGGCGGACTTGCGGATGGTCAAAGAGGGGGGCAGCAGCACGTGCGCCGACGGCGGCTCGGCGTCGGGGCTCTCCAGGGCACGGGCGAGCAGGTCGACGCAGGCCGCGGCGGCCTCGCCGAGCGGCTGGTGGACGCTGGTGAGGCCGACGGCCCTGGCGGCGGGCGTGTCGTCGAAGCCGATCACCGCGACGGGGCGGCCGGGCTCGGGGGCCTGCAGCGCGCCGAGGGCGAGGGAGTCGCTCGCGCACACCAGGGCGGTCACGCCGGGGTCGGCCGCGAGCAGGTCGCGGGCCGCGCTCTCCCCGGCCGCGATGCCGTCCTCGACCGCTCGCTGCAACCCGCCCAGATCGTGGCCGGTCAGCGTTCTCGCCCAGCCCTCGCGGCGGTCGTCGCCCACGCCCGAGCCGGGCGGCCAGCCGATGAAGCCGATGCGCCGGTGACCGGCGGCCAGCAGGTGGCGGGTGGCGGCCTCGGTGCCCGCGGCGCCGTCCACGTCCACCCACGGATGGCGCGCGTCGGGCAGGTCGCTCCAGGGCCGGCCGAACGCCACGAACGGCAGCCCGCGCTCCAGCAGCCAGGACGCGCGCAGGTCGTCGTGGTGGGTGCCGGTCAGCACGAACGCGTCCGGCTTGTACGCGCCGAGCAGGTCCTCGTACGTCGCGATCTCCGCGTGGTCGTCCGCGGCGGTGTAGAGCAGGATCCGGTACCCCTCCTGCGCGGCCGTCTCCGACAGGCGGTGCAGGAAGCGGTCGGCCCACGAGCCGCTGATCCCGTCGCCGTCGGGCTCGATGCCGATGGCGATCAGACGGGAGCGGCCGGTGCGCATCTGGCGGGCGGCCTGGTTGGCTCGGTAGCCGAGCCGCTCGATCACCTCGAGGACGTGCTTGCGGGTCTCCTCTCGGACCACTTCCGGGCTGTTGAGCGTGTTCGACACCGTCTGGCGCGACACGCCTGCTGCCTTCGCCACATCGGTGATCGTCACCTTTTCCGCCATAAATCGCCTTTCGAGGGGGTTGAACGTTCAAAGTCCGGTGAGGCATGATTTGATCGTTCAAAGTTAGCGGAGTGTTTCGAAATCTGCACCCCCGGCGTCCGTCTGTCAAGACCCGGGGTGATCATTGATCTGACCTCAGGGGGAAACGTAGTGCTTCAGCCGCTGCTGCACGATCTGGTCAGCACCGTCATGGCGCCGGCGAGCGCGCTGAGCGACGCCGACGGCCAGATCCGTCAGGCCGGCGTGCAGGGGCTCTTCTGCGCGGACCGCCGGGTGCTGTCCCAGGCCCGGCTCCTCGTGGACGGGCGCGAGCCGGAGTCCATCGGGTACGCGCCCGGGGCCGCCGGCCAGGCCCGGTTCGTGTCCCTGGCCCGCTGGCTCGGCGACCGCACGATCGACCCCACGGTCCGGATCGAGCGCTCGCGGGAGGTGTCGCCGTTCGGCATGGGCGAGCAGGTGGAGATCGTCTCCACCGCGTCGTCGCCGGTCACGGCCACCGTCACCGTCGAACTGGCGTGCGACTTCGCGGCCGTCGAGGCGGTCAAGTCGGGGCGCTCCGGCACCCCCGTACCGGCGGGCGCGGCCGGGGACGGACGCCTGACCTGGCACGCCGGCAGCGCCCGCGTCACCGTCACCGGCCACGGCGCCCACGCGACGGCGGGCGACGGGGCCTGCCTGCTGTGGGAGGTGAGCCTGCCGCCCCGCGGCCGGGCCACCCTGCGCTGGGAGCTCGCCGTCGAGGACCCCGCCGCGGTCGTCGTGCCCCCCGCCGCGACCCTCGAATGGACCCCGCCGCACGTCACCGCCGCCGACCGGCGCGTCACCAGGCTGCTGGACCAGTCGCTCGAAGACCTGCGGTCGCTGCGGCTGGCCGAGCCCGGCGAGCCCGGCGACACCTTCCTCGCGGCCGGCGCGCCCTGGTTCCTGACCCTCTTCGGCAGGGACAGCATCTGGGCGGCGCGCATGCTGCTCCCGCTCGGCACCCGGCTGGCCGCGGGCACCCTGCGCGTCCTGGCCCGCCGCCAGGGCCGGCGCCTCGACCCGGACTCCGGCGAGGCCCCGGGCAAGATCATGCACGAGCTGCGCCGGGACGCCTTCGACCTGGACGACAAGGGCGGACGGCTGCCCGCCGCCTACTACGGCACCATCGACGCCACCCCGCTCTGGATCAGCCTGCTGCACGACGCGTGGCGCTGGGGCCTGCCGGACTCCGAGGTGCGGGCGCTGCTGCCGAATCTCCAGGCCGCGCTGGGCTGGCTCGCCGACCACGCCGACCCCGACGGGGACGGGTTCCTCGAGTACATCGACTCCAGCGGGCGCGGCCTGGCCAACCAGGGCTGGAAGGACTCGGGCGACTCGGTGCGCTTCCACGACGGCCGCCAGGCCGAGCCGCCGATCGCGCTGGCGGAGGTGCAGGGCTACGCCCACCAGGCCGCCCTGCACGGGGCCGCCCTCCTGGACGCCTTCGACCTCCCGGGAGCCGGCCGATGGCGAGACTACGCCGGGGCGCTGGCCGAGCGCTTCCGCGCCGCCTTCTGGGTCGACGGACCCCAGGGCCCCTTCCCGGCGCTCGCCCTCGACCGCGACAAGCGCCCCGTGAACTCCCTGACCAGCAACATCGGCCACCTGCTCGGCACCGGCCTGCTCTCGCGCGAGGAGTCGGCCCGGGTCGCCGGCCTGCTGGCCTCGCCCGGCATGGCGGAGGCGTTCGGGCTGCGGACGATGTCGTCGGAGGAGGGCGGGTTCAGCCCGCTGTCGTATCACTGCGGATCCGTCTGGCCGCACGACACGGCCATCGTCATCGCCGGTCTGGCCAGGGAGGGCTTCGACGAGCAGGCCACCACCCTGGCCGAAGGCCTGCTGGAGGCGGCCGAGTCGTTCGGCTACCGGCTGCCGGAGCTGTTCGCGGGCGACGCCCGGGACCGGGTGGGCCGTCCGGTGGCCTACCCGGCCTCCTGCCGCCCCCAGGCGTGGTCGGCCGCCGCCGCGGTCGTCATCGCCCACACGGCCACCGGGCTCTACCCCGACGTGCCGGCGGGCCGGGTGGAGCTGCGCCCGCTGTCCGGCGCGCCCCTGGGCGCGCTGACCGCCGGGCTGCGCGTGGCGGACGCCGAGGTCGAGGTACGGGTGGACCACGACGGCACCGCCACGGTCAAGGGCCTGCCCCCGGGCATCCGCCTGGAGGAGACCGTCACCCCTTCGTCGCGCCGCCCGTGAGGCCCTTGACGAACTGCTTCTGCAGCAACAGGTAGAAGACCAGGATCGGCAGCGTGGCCAGGAACATCAGCGCGAACATGCCGCCGAAGTCCGCCGCGTACTGGCCGAGCGACTTGTACACGCCCGTCATGATCGTGGTGCCCTCGCGGGGGCCGTAAATGATCAGCGGGTTGAGGAAGTCGTTCCAGATCCACACCCCGAGGAAGATCAGCACGCTCGCGGTGGCCGGCCGCAGGAGGGGGAAGACGACGCGCCAGAACGTCTGCCAGCGCGTCGCCCCGTCGATCGCGGCCGCCTCCTCCAGCTCGCGCGGGATGCCCTTCATGAACCCGGAGAAGACGAACACCCCGAACGGCACGTAGTAGCCGACGTTGAACAGGATGAGCCCCTGGAGCGTGGACATCAGCCCGAGCGACTTCAGCACCTGCGTGACCGGGATGAGGATGACCTGCGGCGGGATCATCAGCCCGCACAGCAGCAGCACCATGACCGCGCGCGACCACCACTGGGTGTGCCGCGCCAGGTAGTGGCCCAGCATGGCCGACAGCAGCGTCAGGATGACGATCGACAGCGACGTGACCACGACGCTGGTGCGCAGCGACGACCAGAAGAGGCTGTCGGGGTCGGTCAGCACGCGGGTGAGGTTGTCCAGGGTGAACGGATCGGGCAAGGACATCGTGTCGCGGGCGACCTGGCCGCTCGCCTTGAAGACGTTGATCAGCGCGATGTAGAGGGGGATGAAGAAGAGCGCGCCGATGACCAGCGCCACCAGCGGGCGCACCCACGGCAGCCGCGAACCGGTCATAGCTGCACCTCCCTGCGCTGCAGGATCCGCAGCGTGACCACCGACAGGGCGGCGATGACGACGAGCATGACGACCGCCTCGGCGGAGGCGTAACCGGTGCGGTTCTCCACGAACCCCTCCTGGAGGACGACGAACGCCACGCTGGCCGTCGTGCCCGTGCCCGGGCCGCCGTTCGTGATGACCTTCACGTGGTCGAAGATCTTGAACGCCGAGATCAGCAGCACGACGGTGTTGATGGTCAGCGCGGGCGCCAGCAGCGGCCAGGTCACCTTCCAGAAGCGGCGCAGCGGCCCCGCCCCGTCGATCGCGGCCGCCTCGGCCAGCTCCTGCGGCACGCCCTGCAGCCCGGCCAGGTAGACGACCACGCAGAAGCCGAGCATCTGCCAGCAGACGATGGACGCCAGCGAGTACAGCGCGATGTCCGGGTCGGACAGCCAGCCCGGCGGCTCGGCCACGCCGAGGGCCCGCAGCCCGTGGTTGACCGGCCCGTCGTCGGCGAGCACGCGCGTCCAGATCACGCTGATGACCACCGAGCTGATCACCATCGGCGTGAAGAAGACGCTGCGCAGCGCGTTGTAGAGCCAGCCGCGCCGGTCGAGGACGACGGCGACGGCCACGCCGAGCACGTTCGGGACGATGACCACGATCAGCGTCAGGATCGTGGTGACCCGCAGCGAGTTCAGGAACGTCTCGTCCCGCAGGAGCAGCGCGTAGTTGCGCAGGCCCACGAACTGCGTGTTCGGCCTGAGGAGCGCCTGGTTGGTGAGGCTGTAGCCGACGCTCATCGCGATCGGCAGCAGGACCAGGCACGTGTAGACGAGCGTGCCCGGCGCCGCGAACGTCAGGAAGTGCCACAGGCCCGGCCACGCCGGCCGCCTGCTCCCTGGGCGGGCGAGCGTGCCGGGCCTGCGATGGGTGGTGCTGACGGCCATCAGCCGCTCTTCTCCCATTCGGTGTCGAGGAAGGCCAGCGCCTGGTCCGTCGTCTTCTTGCCGCTGACCAGGTCCTGCGCGGTCGACCAGAACTTGCCCTGCATGCCGGGCAGCATCGCCGCGTCGCCCGCCTCCCAGCTGAACGCCGGGACGGTCGCGTTCTGCCGGAGCGCCTGCTGCCACAGGTCGTACACGGCCTTGAAGACCGGGCCGGTGGTGGACGGCGGCGTGTAGCCCTTGACGGCGGGGAAGAGCGCGTCGGCCTTGACCGAGGCGTCCAGGTTCTCCTTGGTGAGCTGGAAGGCCAGCGCGAACTTCTTGGCCGCGGCCATGTTCTTGGCCGTGGCGCTGACGGACAGGCCGCCGCCGGTGAACGCCGGGAGATGCAGGCTCCCGTCGTCGCTCGGCCAGGCGAACACGCCGATGTCGTCCTTCATCTCCGACTGGTCGGCCGCGGCGGCGAACCAGCTCCCCATGGGGTACATCGCGCCCTTGCCGCCCAGGAACGCCTCCTGCGTCTTCGGGTAGTCCTGGCCGATCTGCCGCTTGTCGATGTAGCCCTTGGCGGCCAGGTCGGCGAACTTCTGCGTGGCCGCCTTCATGGCCGGGTCACCGGCGAAGGTGACCTGCCCTGCGCGCCGCTTGGCGATCCAGTCGGGCGTCCTGGCGTACAGGTCGGTGGCCAGGATGGCGGTCCACGGCTGGGAGGTGACGAACACCCCGCCGCTCACGAACGGCGTGATCCCGGCGGCCTGGAGCTTGCCGGCGTCGGCGAGCAGCTCGGCGTACGTCTTCGGCGGCGCCTCGATCCCGGCCTTCTTGAACAGCTTCTTGCTGTAGTAGACGTTCGGGATCGTCTGGGTGTTGGCCGGCAGCTGCAGCACCTTGCCGTTGACCGCCCCGCAGGTCGGGCAGATGAAGTCCTTGAGCTCCTGCTCGGTCCAGGCCGCCAGGTTCGGCTCCAGCGCGATCAGGTCCTGCATGCCGATCTGCACGTCCGGCAGCTGGCCTGAGGCGGCGAGCTGCTTGGCGTAGTCGTTGCGCTCCGACTCCGACGGCGCGGCGACGAGCTCCACGTCGAGGTCGGGGTTGGCCTTGGTCACCAGCGCGACCTGGGCCTTCCAGTACGACTCCGGCAGGTTCGGCGACGGGAAGACGAGGAAGGTGACCTTCTGCTTGCCCCCGGCGGAGGACGCGGTGGAGGATGCGGCGGACGTGCTCGGCGTACCGCTCGAACAGGCGCTCAGCGCCAACGTGACGGCCAGCGCGAGCGCTCCGGCCGCGGACAGCTTGTTCATGGTGAGCTCAGTCTTCTCCGGTGGTGGGGGATGGGAGGTCGTCGCCGGTCGTCCGCTTGACGACGTTCGACGGCGGGCCGTAGCGGAAGGCGCGCACCCGGTACGACGCGTGCCGCTCCTCGGGCAGGGTCACCAGGCCGAACGCGTTGACGTCCGGCGCCAGCACGGCGGTCACGCGGTAGTCGGGCCGGCCGGCGGGCCGGTCCTCCAGCAGGAAACCCTCCTCGTCGCGGGCCCGGTCGGCCCACCGGAACGCGACTCCGTCGGCCTGCGTCACCGTGGCCGTCAGGCCGGTGGGCGCGGCCCCTTCGCCGCCCACCGGCCGGCTCCCGGGGGACCCTCCCGGGATCACGCGCGGCTCGGCCCAGCCGGGGCCGGGCTTCGGGTACGGGCCGTCGCCGAGCGTGACGTCGACGGGCGCGGAGGCCGCGCCGTAGTAGGGCCGCAGCCGGTAGTGGAACGTGGTGCGCGGCATCAGGTCGGGATGGGTGTACGCGGTCTGCTCCGGCGGCAGGAAACCCAGGATCGTGTACGGCCCCTGAGGCTCGGTGGCGAACTCGATCACGTGCCCGGCGGCGCCCGGATCACCGCCCTGCCAGCGCAGCGCGATGTCGGTCGGCGACACGAGCGCGGCCTCCAGCCGGACCGCCGGATCCTGCGGCCGCTCCTGCTGCGGGGCCGCGCACCCGGCGACCACCGTCGCCATCAGCACCAACACCATCCGGGCCCTCATCGCCCCTACTTACGCCAGAAGCGGACGCCGCTCCACTCGACCGTGGCGGGCCCCTGCCCGCTGGCCGTCCGGTACGCCCCGAACTTGTCGTAGAAGCTGCCGCTCTCGCTGGCCACGGTGTGCTTCAGCGACCCGTTGATATAGGTGCGGTGCACGCTGCCGACCACGTGGACGGTGTTGACGCGGACCGTGGTGCCGATCGTCGCGCCCGTGGCGATCGTGTCGCCGCCGTGCACCGCGTACAGCCGTCCGCCGCGCTCGACGGCGAGCATGAAGAACGGGCCCGTGGTCTTGAACGTCTGCTTGAGGCTGATCCGCGAACCGGGCAGGCTGGTGATCTTGAAGTAGCCCTCGAACTGGCGCGTGCCGTCGGAGTAGGTGGCGTAGCGCCGTTCGGCCCGCTGGTCGCCGCTGTCGGTCGAGCAGGTCAGCTTGAACGTCAGATCGCTGACGTCGCCGCAGCCCCGCTCCTGGACGGTGAACGTGGGCGAGTACGAGGTCCACGGCCCCGATTCCACGGGGTCGGCCGCGGCCGGGAGGGCGGGCAGCAGCAGTCCGGCGGTCAGCGCGCTCGCGGTGAGTAATCGCATCGACCCTCCATTAGGAAACTTTCCTATCACGAGTCATAGGATCACTTAGCGCGTTGGCGCGTCAAGTCTCTTGACCGAGGGCTATGGCTGCTGTATTCGTCGGAGGTCTGAAGGGAAGCGATCTATGGGACTTCGACCGCATCGCCTGACCCTCCTCGCCGCACTCGTTCTCGCTCCACGTTCACCGTGTCACTGAACGGCACCTGGGCCGGCGGGAAAAGCGGCACCAGGACGCGTGAGGTGACGACGAGCACGGCCCCGAACACCGCCGCGGAGGTCTGCCGCGGACTATCGTCACGGTATGGTCGGTTAATCAGTCACCTTGCTCCGGCGCCTGCACGCGGGTCTCGAAGATGTCACGGGTGTGGCTACGGGACGTGCCGCGAGCGGAGGGTGCCATGGAGCCGTTGACCTTCGACAGCCGGGATATCGGGCAGACCGAGGAGTTCCTCAGCAAGGCTTACGCCAAAATGCGCATCGGGTCCGACGTGGAGCGTCCGCGGACCTGGATCTCGCGTCAGGTCATGGGACCGGTGAGCATCGACCAGCTGCAGCTGGAGTACGCCATGAGCTACGACGTGAACCCGCTCGGCAAGGTGTGCCTGTGCACCGTGGAGTCCGGGTCCATCGTCCAGCAGGTCGCGGGGGGCGAGCAGGACGTGTTCGGGCCGGGGGACGCGGTGTTGTTCGCGCCGCCGGATCGGCCCTACGTGGGTGAGATCCGCCGCTCGCACTACAACATCGTCATGTTCGACGCGGAGCTGTTGCAGCAGGTGGCCGACACTCTCCCGGGTCGCCGGCCGCAGCCGGTACGGCTGATAGGGCACCGGCCCGTCTCCGCCGCCACCGGCCGGCATCTCCAGCGCACCATCGCCTACCTGCGCGACGACGTCCTGGCCGACCCGGACCTGGCCGGCGAGCCCCTCGTGGTCTCCACCGCCGGGCAGCTGCTGGCCGCGAGTGTGCTGGCGGCCCTGCCCAGCAACGCCGGCACGGAGGCCACCGGCATGGACCGGCATGACGCCCATCCCCAGACGCTGCGCCGCGCGATCGCCTTCATCGACGAGCACGCCGACATGCCCGTGGGCATCGCCGAGATCGCCACCGCGGCCCGGGTCAGCGCCCGCGCCCTGCAGTACGCCTTCCACCGGCACCTGAACACCACCCCGCTGGGCCACCTGCGCCAAGTCCGGCTGGCCCGCGCGCACGACGAGCTGAAGACCGGCGATCCCGCTGCCACCACGGTGGCCGCGACCGCGGCCCGCTGGGGCTTCTTCCACCCGGGGCGTTTCGCCCTTTCCTACAAGACCGCGTACGGGTGCGCGCCCAGCGAAACCCTGAATGCCTCGGCCGAACCGCGTCACCACTGAGCGGCGCCCTGCGGCAGGAAGCCCGGCCTGCGGGCGGATGGGGACGGCCGATTTCGTTTCTCGGACAGCGGTGCGGACAATGCTTCGCCTGGTGTGCAGACGAGCCGCGACGGCGAGACAAGAGTAGGAGGCGAAACCGATCGGCGCCGTGGAGTAGAGAGGGTGATGGGTGAGCCCTGTTCGGAAGAGATTTGCTCAGGTGCAATGTCGCCCCTGAGCCTGAGCTGCCGCGACCTGCCCGGCGGCGTGCTGATCACAGTGACGGGCGAGCTCGACGCCACCAACGCTCACGAGCTGGAGTCCTACGCCGAGTCGCAGCGCCGCCCCGGCTCGGGCATGGTCCTCGATCTGGGTGGGCTGACCTTCCTGGACAGCCGCGGCCTGCACGTCCTGCTCCGGTTGCACGCCGCGGTAGGCGAGCAGGGCGGCCTTCTCCGCGTGGCCGCCGCGCAGGGTAGGCCCGCGCGCATCCTGCAGATCACCGGCGTGTGGTCGCTACTGACCATCTATGCCGACGCTCAGCAGGCCGCCGTCGCGATGTGCGGCCACGACGCGGATGGCGCCCAGCGGCCATCCTGATCCTCGCCCACTGCCGCCTCGCCGAGGCGCCACTCCATGCTGCTCGTCACGCGGCAGATTACACCCCCGGTGTTTAACGATCAGTCAGCCGGAAAACAACCCCAAAGCCCGCGAACCTTCCCTCCAATCCCGGCCCGCGGTCTCGGAGAGCGATGAATTTCGAGCTGCGCTGCCCCATCAGCCCCGATCTGGGCTACATTCGCGACCTGGTGCGCGTCCACGGCGAGCATCACGGGCTGAACGGTGAGCAGCTGGACGGGCTGGTACTGGCGGTCAACGAGGCCGTCACCAATGTCTTCGACCACGGCGGCCAGGCCGGCCTGATCACCGCGCGCGGCCACGACGACGGCGTCATCGTGGAGATCCTCGACATCGGCGGCCGGCTGACCCCGGAGCATCTGGCCGCCGCCACGGTGGATGCGACCGGCTCACGAGGGTTCGGCCTGTGGGTGATCCAGCGCCTGTGCGACGAAGTCACCCTGGAACACAACGGTTCGGGCTCGCTGCTGACCCTGCACTTCCGCGGCCGTTCCGCCGCGGTGATCCCGCTTGGGCACCGTGCCGGGCGCAGACGCGGCGCCCAGGACAGCCGATCCGCCCGCACGGCCTGAAACGCCCGGTACGCCATTCGGTGATTCGCGGTACCAGCTGCGCCAGAGGCATCCCGTTCGCGGTCTTCGATCCCACCACCGAGTTCCGGACCTAGTCGAACAGCTGCGTGAGCTTCAGCACCAGCTCGTACACGCCGAACGCGAAGGGCAGCGCGACCCAGGCCCACGCCAGCACCATCAGGGCGGTCCGCCTGGACGTCATGTCGCCTGCCCTTCCATGGCCGGCTCGGCCGGCTTCTCGTGGTACCTGTCGCTCACCGGCCGGATCAGCTCGTTGGCGAGCAGGCCCACCGCCAGCAGCCCGATCATGATGTAGAGGGAGGTCGTGTAGAGCGCCGGCCCCGACCGCCCCGCCGCCTTCTGCGCGTCGGCGATGGCGTTGATGATCAGCGGGCCGAGCACGCCCGCCGTGGACCAGGCCGTGAGCAGGCGGCCGTGGATCGCGCCGACCTGGTAGGTGCCGAACAGGTCCTTCAGGTACGCCGGGACCGTCGCGAAGCCGCCGCCGTAGAAGGACAGGATGCCCAGCGCGCACACGATGAACAGCGGCTTGGAGGAGTTGCCCGCCAGCGCGATCACCAGGTAGAGCAGCGCGCCGACCCCCAGGTAGACGCGGTACATGTTCTTACGGCCGATCACGTCGGAGGTGGAGGACCAGACGAAGCGGCCGGTCATGTTCGCCAGCGACAGCAGTGCGACGAACCCCGCCGCCGCCCCCACCGCGACCGGCGTGGCCGTGCCCGCGAAGAAGTCCCTGATCATGGGCGCGGCCTTCTCCAGGATCCCGATGCCCGCGGTGACGTTGCAGCACAGCACGACCCACAGGCAGTAGAACTGCGGGGTGCGGATCGCGTTGCGGGCCGAGACGTCCGCGTCGGTGATCAGCGGCCTCGACGCGACCACCGGCGGCGTCCACCCCGGCGGCGACCAGCCCTCCGCCGGGACGCGCACCAGCAGCACGCCCATCGTCATGAAGACCGCGTAGACCACGCCGTGCACGAGGAACGTGGTGGCGATCCCGCCCGTGCTCGTGCCGAACGACTCCAGCATCTGCGCCGACCACGGCGAGGCGATGAGCGCGCCGCCGCCGAACCCCATGATCGCGATCCCCGTCGCCATGCCGGGCCGGTCGGGGAACCACTTGATCAGCGTGGAGACGGGGGAGATGTAGCCGATGCCGAGCCCGATCCCGCCCACGACGCCGTAGCCGAGCACGACCAGCCAGTACTGCCGGGTGGCCACGCCGAGCGCGGACAGCAGGAAGCCGGAGGAGAAGCAGGCCATCGAGACGAACATCGCCCAGCGCGGCCCGTTGCGCTCCACCAGCGTGCCGCCGAAGGCCGCCGACAGGCCGAGCATGACGATGCCCAGCTGGAACGGCAGCGCGCTCTGCGTGCCCGACAGGTGAAGGGAGGACTCCAGCGGGGGCTTGAACACGCTCCACGCGTACGCCTGCCCGATCGCGAGGTGGACCGAGAGTGCGGCGGGCGGCACCAGCCACCGGCTCCAGCCGGGTGCCGCCACGATCCGGGAACGGTCGAGGAATCTTGCCACCTCACACGCGTACCACATACGGTATGCAGCATTGAAGATCTTTACGATGAGCGGTCAGAAACGAGCGACGAGCGGACGAGGGTGAGCGGCGCCCGGGCCGCTCACCCCGGTCGGCTCAGGCCAGGCTCTGCCCGCCGTCCACGGTGATCACCTGGCCGGTGACGTAGTTGTTGGCCATCACGAACAGCGCCGACGCGGCGGCCTCGTCGGCGGTGCCGAAGCGGCCGAGCGGGGAACCCTCCCCGGCCTTGGCGACCGCGTCGTCGCCGTCGAGCCCGGACAGCGTGCGCAGCAGCGGGGTGTCGAAGGTGCCGTAGCGGATGGCGTTCACCCGGAGCCGCTTCGGCGCGAGCTCGACGGCGAGCGCCTTGGTGAAGGTCTCGACGGCGCCGACGGCCGCCAGCGGGCCGGTCATCCCGGGGATCGGGCGGATGACGTACGTGCCCGAGGTGAAGGTGATCGAACCGCCCGCCGGCAGCCGGGTCGCCGCGAGCCGGGCGGCGACGACCGCCCCCCAGAGCCGGGTGTCCAGGGCCGAGCGAAGGTCGTCGTGGGAGAGCTCGGTCACCGGGCCCGCGCCACCCAGGCCGCCTGCCGTCACGAGCACGTGGTCGACCTGCCCGGCCCGCTCGAAGATCTCCGCCAGCGCGTCCTCGTCCGACCCGTCCGCGGAAATGCCGAGCACCGAGTCCGCCTGGCCGTCCGCCGGGCCGTCTGCCGGGGCCGCGTCGCGTACCCGGTCCACGGCGGCGGCCAGCCTGGCCTGGTCGCGGCCGACCAGCACGACCCGGGCGCCCACCCCACCCAGCAGCACGCCGGCGGACAGGCCGATGCCCGAGGTGCCGCCGATGAGGACGACGGTGGAGCCGGCCAGACCGGTGGGCAGCGGCGAGCGGACCGGTACGGGAGCTATGGACATGATGTCTCCTCAGCAATAAACCATCTGGTTGGTTTAGATCGAAGCGGATGTCGCGCAGAAAGTCAACTGGATGGTTTAATTCAGTTCATGAGCTACGACGCGGAGGCCACCCGACAGCGGATCTTCCAGTCCGCCACCGCCGAGTTCGCCGCGCACGGCCTGGCCGGCGCCCGGGTCGAGCGCATCGCCGCCGCCGCCAAGGCCAACAAGCAGGCGATCTACCTGTACTTCGGGGGCAAGGAGAAGCTGTTCGGCGCCGTGGTGCGGGCCAAGGTCGACGAGGTCTGCCACGCCAACGCCCTCGACCCCGGCGCGGTGGCCGACTCCGTCGGGCAGCTGTTCGACTGGTACCAGGACCACCCGGACCTGATCAGGCTGCTGCTGTGGGAGGCCCTGGAAAGCGGCCAGGGCCCCGTCCAGGGCGAGGACGAACGCCGCGAGGCCTATCGGGGCAACGTGCGCGACCTCGTGGACGCCGGCGTCGGCGCCGGACTGGACGGGCCCGAGCGCACCTGCGCCGCCCAGGACTGGATGTTCACCGTGCTCGGGCTGGTCGCCTGGAACTTCGCCGTCCCCCAGCTGTGCCGCCTCGTCCTCGACGAGCAGGACGACAAGGCGGCCCTGGCCCGGCGCCGCGAGGCCGTGGTCTCGGCCGTCCGCACCCTCGCCGCCAACCAGCCGTCCTTCAGCCGCTGACGAAGGCGAGCGGGCGGGCCCCATCCGTGCCATAGGAAATTCGTCGACAGCCCCACATCACGGCGCGCAGCCGTATAGGTATACAGCAAGGGGAGAGTCAGTCGCCGTTCGCCGTGCACAGGGGGACGCCTCATGGCCAAAGCGCGCCGCAAAAGGCGTGCGAAATCCGCTGGAGCCGACGAGGCTCCCGCCTCTCGACCCGAGGAGGCCGGGGCCGGGCGGTGGAAGGCCACGCGGACGTGGGTGGCGGGCATTCTCAGCGCCGTGCTCATCGCGGCGGTCGGCGCCGTGTTCACCGCCTGGTTCAACGCCCGCGGACCCGACACGGTCGACCGGATCAGCGGAGCGCCCCCGATCAAGGTCGGCCACGTGGCCGTCGACCACTCCGCGCAGGACACCGCCCTGCGGATGCCGGTGACCGACCCCGGAGAACGAGCGGCCCTGCTGGGCAACACGTCAGGTTCGGGCCGTGACACGATCATGGCGAGCCATCGCCGGGCCCCGCTCGAACAGGCGAACGTCACCGTCGTCCTCATCGGCAACCGCAGCAGCGTACGCATCGTCGACATCGAGCCGCGGGTCCTCGACCGCAAGCCGGTGTCGGACGGCGCGCTGCTGGTCTACACCCCCGCCGGCGAGGCCGACACCATCGAGCTCTCCGCCGACCTCGACGAGCCGGCTCCCCGCTTCGCCACCGCAGAGGACGCTTCGTATTTCAGGAAGAAGCAGATAGACCTGAAACGGGACGAGCCGGTCACCCTCTCCCTGTCGATCAAGGGCGCGGCGGCGTATTACGAGTTCGATCTCCTGGTCACCGTGCTGGCGGAGGACCGGACCGAGCAGGTGACGATCGAGGGGCCGGGCAAGACCCCGTTCCGGGTGACCGGCATCGCCGACGCCTACAGCGCCTACTACGCCGTCTCCTCGCTCGGCGGCTGGCAGCCGATCTCGCGCGGCCAGGCGTGCGCGATCGAGCGTAAGATCCAGAAGATCAAGGGGTGCTGACCGTGCTCGGGCGGCGCGCGGGGGCGATCCTGCTCGTGGTGGTCCTGGCGGCCTGCTCGTCCGCGGACGCTCCGCGGCTCTCGCTCGTACCCGTCGAGTGGCGCGTGGCGTGGTCGGCGCCCGCGGACGCCGGCACCGGGGAGCCGCCCTTCGAGACTCCGCGCTACGCCGTGTCCGGCCGCGCGGTCGCCATGGCGACCCAACAGGGCACCGTACGGATCCGCGATCCGCGTACAGGTGAGCTCCGGCGCACCGTCCCCGCAGGCCCGGCTCCCGCCGCGCCCGTCACCGGCGTGTGGCTCGCGGCGGACACGCTGGTCGTGTCGCGAGGAACGCCCGACGTCGCCGCCCATGCCCTGACCGGCCTGGACCTGGCCACGGGCACCACGCTGTGGCGGCGCACGATCGCCGTCTCCACCCATCGGCCCCCGGCGATCGGCGCCGGCGTGTACCGGGGCCCGCGGATCATGGTGACCGAGCGCGGCATCGTGGTGTTCGAGCGGCCCGCCGAACCCTTCGACCTCCAGGCCCTCGATCTCCGGACCGGCGTGACCACGGGGCGGGTGACGTACCCGCGAGGCTGCGACCTTCGAGGCGCCGCGACCGCCCGATCGGTGATGCTGCTCAGCTATTGCGCGAGCAGCCAGGTGCGGCTCGCCTCGATGGATCCGCGCACGCTGCGGCCCGGCTGGGCGCGCCTGCTGTCGTCGCTCGCCTCGCCGCCGGACGGAGGCCCGCCGATGACCCTCACGGCCAATGCGGATGGATATGTCCACGCCTCGGTGGGGGAGGAGGACTTCTTCTACGGTCCGGACGGCCGCCCGGCGTCCACCGCCTCGGAAGCCGCGCGGGTCATGAACCCGACCCGCTGGAGCGCGCCCCTGTTCGCCGGCTCGTACCCCGTGACGGCCGATAACGGCGCGCTCCTCCTGCACAACGGATGGCCGTTGCCCGCGTACCTGACCTCCCTGGACCCCGCCACCGGACGGCTCGGCGCGCTGCCGCTCGACCTGCCCGCGCGGTCGGCGTCCCTTGTTGGGGCGATCCGGGACCTGGCTTTCGTGTACGGTGACGGCCGCCTCACCGCGTACAAGCTGAGCTACGGGCTCTCCCACGGGTCCGCCCGGTTCGGCGGCGTCCCGGCGAGCGCCTGGCCGGACGCCTGCTCCCTGCTGGCCGGCCGTGACCTGTCCGTCCTCGCGGACGGCTACCGCGCGGTGCCCGGACAGGACGATCCGGCGCTGCCGAAACCGGCGACATGCGACTGGATACCGCCCACGGACGACGGCGCCGTCGTCTCGCTCTCCGTGGAATGGGTGTCCCCGTCGAGCGCGGCCGCGCGAAAGCTGTTCACCGCCGAGGTGGACGCCGTCAAGGGGGCCGATGCCGCCGACCTCACCACCCAGCGCCCCGACTTCCTCTCCTACACCGTGGCCAGGACGAACGGACTCCACGGCGCGACGATCGTCAACGCGGGCCCCGTCATCGTCCGGCTGACCTCCACCTCACGGCAGGCCGTGCGGCTCCTCTCCCCGTTGCTGCGGGACAATCTGCTCGCCCGCTACCGGCCGGGCGCCCGCGCTCCCGGCCCCGTCCGCGAGCGCGGCTGGATCCATCCGACCGACGGGGCCGTCCACGCCGACCCGGTGGTGGCCGGCGGTGTCGTCTACGCCACGAGCGGCGACGGCACGGTCTCCGCGCTGGACGTCGCCACCGGCGGGCCGCGGTGGAGCTTCCGGACCGGCGGCCCCGTTCAGTTCGATCACGTGGTGATGGACGGCACCGTCTTCGTCGCGAACACGTCCGGCAGGCTGACGGCGCTGGACGCCGCCACCGGCCGCCCGAGGTGGAGCCGCAGGCTCAACGTGGCCGGCGACCTGGTGGGCGCGGCGGGCCGCCTCTACGTCTGGACCAGGAGCCCCGCCTGGTCCGCGAACGCCGAGGTCGTGGCGCTCGACGCCGCCTCCGGCAGGCGGGCGTGGGCCTTCCGGCCGGAGGGCGACGTCCTCAACCCCGACCCTGTGCTGGCCGGCGACGTCGTCCACGTCGGCGGCGACCACGGCATGGTGTACGCGCTGGCCGCCGCCTCGGGAGCCCGGAAATGGCGTTTCCGGGCCGGCGGAGCACGAGACCACACCTATCTGGCGCGGGCCGACGGTGTCGTCTACGCCGCGAGCACCGACGGCGAGGTGCACGCCCTGGAAGCCGCCTCCGGGAAGGCCCGGTGGAGCTCGGAGATCGCCGGTTCCGTCGACTTCCGACCGGTGGCGGCCGGCGGGGCCGTGTACCTCGGCGGCAGGGACGGCACGACGTACGCGCTGGACGCCGCCTCCGGCACGCGGCTGTGGCGCTTCCGGACCGAAGGCGACAAACCCGGCTACCGATGGGATGCCGCCGTGGCCTCCGGACTCGTGTACGCCACAGGCGCCGACAGCATGCTGCACGCGCTCGACGCCGCCACCGGCGCGTCGCGATGGTCGTTCCCGCTGGGCAAGGGCCGCCCGGCGGGCCCGGTCGCGGCAGGCGGGACCATTCACATCGGGGACGGCGCGGGAACGCTGCACGCGCTCGACCCCGCCACCGGCACGGTGCGCCGGAGCTTCCCGACCGGCGGCCCCATCGAGACCAGACCGGTCGTGGCAGGCGGCTTCGTGTACGTCGGCGGCTCGAACGGCGATATCTCGAAACTTTCGGAATAGCGGGCTCTATGGAGACAGAGGTGCACTATACGTCGCCCCCTCTCCGAAACTTTCGACAGTCGTACTGACATATTCCCAGTTCACAATCCCGGCAAAAGATTGATCTTTGAAATATTTCTGTCTTATATTGACATGTTTCATAGGCATTCCCAGACTGATCGCCAACACTCCACCCGGAAGGGAGAGCCCTGGTGATCACCAGCTTGGCCCGCTCCAAGATCCGTACCAGGGTCGTCGCGCTGACGGCGGCAGCGGCGCTGTCGATCGCCGGAGCGGTGACGGTAGCGCCCCCCGAGGCCGTCGCGGCGGCCGGAGTCGAGGACGAGGGCGCCGACTGCACGGTGACCGGCCTGCCCGACGCAGGCTCCTTACCCACCAACTCCAAGCTTCCCGACCCCTTCAAGAAGCTGGACGGTACGCGCATCTCCGCCAGGTCCGACTGGCGGTGCCGACGCCAGGAAATCAAGAAGCTGGCGGAGAAATTCGTCTACGGCGAGAAGCCGGGAAAACCGGCCGGCGTCACCGGAACGGTTTCGAGGACCGGCATCACCGTGAACGTGAACCACAACGGCAAGAGCTCGAGTTTCTCGGCGAGCGTCGATCTGCCGAGTGGTTCCGGACCTTTCCCGGCCGTCGTGGTCGTGGGCGGATTCGGCGCGGACACGGCCGCCATCAAGGCGGCCGGCGCCGCCGTCATCAATTACGACCCGTACGCGGTCGGGAAAGAGGGCACGCCACGCAACAACAAGCAAGGCGCGTTCTACAGCATCTACGGCTCCTCCAGCAGCACGGGGCTGCTGCTCGCCTGGGCCTGGGGCGTGAGCCGGATCATCGACGTCATCGAACAGTCGGGCGGCGGCATTCTCAAAGCGGATGCGACCGGCGTCACGGGATGCTCGCGCTTCGGAAAGGGCGCTTTCGTGATCGGCGCGTTCGATCAGCGCATCGCCTTGACCATGCCGATCGAGTCGGGCAGCGCCGGCGTTCCCATCTTCCGCGGAATTCCCGGGGAGGGCGCCCAGAGCCTGAGCAGCGCGTACGGAGAGCAGCCGTGGCTGGGTGACGCGTTCGGTTCCTTCACGAGCAGCCCGGCCAGGCTGCCGGTGGACACGCATGAAATGGTGGCCATGGTCGCGCCGCGCGGACTGTTCATCATGGACAATCCGCACATCACCAATCTCGGACCCAAGTCCGCCAGCGTGGCGGCGTTGGGCGGGGCGGAGGTCTACAAGGCGCTCGGCGCGGGAGAGAACATCACGTACTGGTCCGACATCCAGGACGGCAACCACTGCGCCAACAGGGCGGAATGGCGGACCCCGCTCCAGCAGAACATCCAGAAGTTCCTGCTGAAGACGGGCAACGCCCCCGGCGCGATCAGGATCTCGTCCAAGGCGCTCGGCAATCTGGCCGAGTGGAGAGACTGGCAGACTCCCACGCTCGGCGACTCCGGCGACACCACCCCGCCGAGCACGCCGGGCACCCCGGCCGCGTCCAACGTGACCGCCACCGGCGCCACGCTGACCTGGGCCGCGTCCACCGACCAGGGCGGTTCCGGCCTGGCCGGCTACAACGTCTACCGCGAGCAGGGCACCACCGACCCGCAACTCGGCCAGTCCGCCACCAACTCGATCACCCTCACCGGGCTGACCGCGAACACCCAGTACCAGGTGTACGTGCGGGCACGGGACGGCGCGGGCAACCTGTCCGGCGACTCGCCACCGGTCACGTTCACGACGACGATCGGCGGCGGCGACACCTCGCCGCCGACGGCCCCGGCCGGCCTGGCGGCCTCGGCGACCTCGTCCACGGGCACGACCCTGGGCTGGACGGCCTCGACGGACGACACCGGCGTCGCCGGCTACGACATCCTGCGCGCGCCCGGCGCGAGCGGCGGCACGTTCACCCAGGTCGGCACCTCGGCCACGACCTCGTTCAGCGACACGGGCCTGACCCCGAGCACCACCTACCGCTACCAGGTCAGGGCGCGCGACGCCGGGGGCAACACCTCGCCGGTCTCGAACACCGCGCAGGTGACCACCCAGCCCGGCACCTCCACCGGAACGTGCACGGCCGTCCCCACCGTCCAGACCCAGTGGGCCACCGGGTACGTCATCCAGCCCCTGACCATCACCAACACCGGCACCTCGACGATCAACGGATGGACGGTCACCTTCACGCTGCCGGCCGGGCACACGCTGACCGGCTCGTGGAACGGCACCGCCACCGTCAGCGGGCAGACCGTGACCATCAAGAACGCCGGCCACAACGGCACCCTCGCCCCCGGAGCCGCCACCACCGGCGTCGGCTTCCAGGCGACCCGCCCCAACGGCAACACCGCCCTACCCTCCGGCTACACCTGCGCCTGACCGCCCCGGCTCTCCCGGCCCGCCGATCCCGGGCCGGGCGAGAGGCGAGGGCCGGTTAATCGGTGGCGGTCGCCCGGCGTCCTGGGCACAGTGGGTCTGTGCCGGAGAACCACTTCGACGAACGGACAGCGCAGACGTACGAAGCCAAATGGCCGGAACTGTTCGATCCGGCCGTCGTCGACCCCGCGGTGGGCTTCCTCGCCGAGCTGGCCGGATCGGGCGCCGCTCTCGAGCTGGGCATCGGCACCGGCCGCATCGCGTTGCCGCTCAGCAGGCGCGGTGTCCGGGTGCACGGGATAGAGCTGTCGCCGGCCATGGTGGCGCAGCTGCGGACCAAGCCGGGCGCGGAGAACATCGGCGTGACCATCGGCGACTTCGCCACGACCAGGGCGGGCGGCACCTTCGCACTCGCCTATCTGGTGCGCAACACCATCACCAACCTGACGACCCAAGAAGAGCAGGTGGAGTGCTTCCGCACGGTGGCGGCCCAATTGGAGCCCGGCGGCCGTTTCGTCATCGAGGTGTACGTCCCGGAGCTCCGGCGGCTCCCGCCCGGCCAGACCGTCCACCCGTTCACCGTGACCCCCGCGCATCTGGGTTTCGAGGAGTACGACGTGGCGTCGCAGATCGCCGTCTCCCATCACTACTGGGTCGTGGACGGCCAGTTGGAGACCCGCTCGACGGCGCATCGCTATGTCTGGCCGTCCGAGCTCGACCTGATGGCGCGGATCGCCGGAATGACCCTGCGCGAACGGTGGGCCGGCTGGGAGCGCGAGCCCTTCACCGGCGACAGCAGGAGCCACGTGTCGGTCTGGCAGAAGGCGTCGTGACGGGAAGCCCGGACGCTTGGAGTGACGGCGTGATCGCGGCGGGGAACTTCTCCGTGATGGCGACCGTGCTGCGCCGGGCGGCCGCGATGGACGGTCCGCACGCCCGAGCCGGCCGTGCCGCCCGGCGAGCTGCACGGCCCGGTGGAGGCGCGCGGCGCCGAGGTCGCCGGGAGCCGCACCCACTCGGTACGGCTGCCCAGTTTCGTGGTGAGCACCGAGATCGTGTTCGGCGGTCCGGGGGAACGCCTGGTCATGCGGCACGACCCCGGCACCGACCCCAGCCCGTACGTGGCCGGGACGCTGCTGGCGGTGCGCCACGCGGGCGAGGAGACCGGCGTGCGCAGGGGACTGGACTCACTGCTCTTCAGGGGCTGACCGGCCGGCTACTTGACGGCGCCGCTGGTGATACCCGAGATGATCTTGCGTTGGGCGACGGCGAAGACCACGACCAGCGGCAGGCTCATCAGGATCACGTACGCGAAGATCAGGTGCCAGTTGTTGAGATAGAGCCCGGCGCTGGCCACGCGGAAGAGGTTGAGGGGCAGCGTGTCCAGTCGTCCGCCGATCACGAAGAAGGCGTAGAAGACGTCGTTCCACACGTACAGGCAGACCAGGATGGTGGCCGTGGCCAGCACCGGGCGCAGCAGCGGCAGCACGACCAGCCAGAACACCCGCATCGGGCTCGCCCCGTCGAGCTGCGCCGCCTCCTCCAGGGAGGTGGGGATGGTCCGCACGAAGCCGGTGACGAAGAAGATCACCGTGGACATGTAGATGCCCATGTAGACGCCGATCATCCCGACCGCGCTCCCGGCCAGGCCGAGCTGGCGCAGCAGCAGGACGACGGTGACGACGGCGGGCGGGAGCACGATGCCGCTGATCGCCAGCGCGTACAGGACGGCGTTGATCCGCGTGGCGCGGCGCGCCAGGATCCAGGCCGCCATCGACCCGAACAGCAGCACCCCGATCACCGAGGGCACGACGACGAGCAGGCTGCCCAGCGACGCCCGCAGGACCTCGCCGTCGCCCCACACCTGCCGCAGGTTCTCCAGCAGGTGCCACTCGGTCGGCAGCGACAGGTCCGGCGTGAGCGCCTCGCCGCGGGACTTGGCCGCCGTCACCAGCACCAGCCACAGCGGGATGCCGATGGACAGCACCACGAGCACGAACGTGACCACGGGCTGGAGCCGGCGCCACACGGGCGCGTCGCTCACACCGCGGCGGTCGGGGACGACGGGGGTCACAGGATCTCCTCCCGCTTGCGCAGCACGTAGATGACAGGGAAGGCCATGAGGGCCACCAGCAGGAACAGCACCAGGCTCATCGTCGTGGCCTGCGCGAACAGGCCCTGGCCGAAGGTGCGGTAGATGAAGATGTTCAGGATCTCCGTCGTGCGGGCGGGCCCGCCGCCGGTGGTGGCCTGGGCGATGTCGAAGCCGTTCATCGAGCCCAGCAGCGCCGTGGCGACGTTGAACGTGATCGCGGGCGCCAGCAGCGGGAAGCGGACCGCCCAGAACGTACGCCACCGCGACGCCCCGTCGATGTGGGCGGCCTCCACGATGTCCTCCGGGACGGTCTTCAGCCCCGCCAGGTAGATGAGCATCGACAGCCCCATCCACTTCCACGCGTGGATCAGCGCGACGACCACGACCGTCCAGGTGGTGTCGCCCAGCCAGGCGTAGTCGATCCCGAGCAGCCGGTTCAGGCCGCCCGTCGGCTTGAGCAGGGCCTGGAAGATGTAGCCGACGGCGAGGGCCGACATCAGCACCGGGATGAGGAAGAACACCCTGGCCACCCGGTTGAGCCAGGTGTCGCGTTCGAGCAGCACGGCCAGGCCGAAGCCGAACGCGTTCTGGAAGAGCGCCACCAGCACCGCGTACACGACCGTGACCCGCAGCGACCGGAACAGCGTGCCGTTGGAGGCCAGGTCGGTGAAGTTGTCCAGACCGACGGGCCGGATCGCGCTCTTGAAGCCCGACCAGTCGGTGAAGGCGTAGACGAAGTTGAACAGCGTCGGCAGGAAGAAGAACACCAGCAGGATGGCGAACGCCGGAGCCATGAACCACATGGGGTGCGTCCGCCTCCCGACGACCGGGCGCCCGCGGGTCGCGGTCGTGGTGCGGGAGGCGGCCTGCCGCGAGGTGGTGATCAGCACGTCAGAAACCGCTCGCCCCGGCGGCCTTGGCGAGCTGGGCGAACTGATCCTGGGTGGCCGAGGCGACCTTCTCCGGCGTCATGGTCCCGGTGATCATGTCGGCCAGGTTCAGGTACAGGTCCGGGTTGGCCACCGCCAGCGCCTGCATCGACCCGACCGCGGTGGGCAGCGCGGCGTGCACGTCCAGCAGCGCCTGCGGCACGCCCGCCGGGCTGGGCACCGACGGCTCCAGGGAGACGGTGTTGCGGTCGGCGACGAAGTCCTTGTAGCCGGGCCCCATCCAGTACGCCAGCAGCTGCCGCGCCGCGGCCTCGCGCTTGGCGTCCCCGGTCTTGAACGCCACCAGCGCGTTCGACTGGTCGGGGATGAACGTGCCGACGTTCCCCGACGGCGAGATCGGGAAGAAGCCGATCTTCTTGTTCAGCGTGGCGGTGTCGGCCGAGGCCTGCAGCTGCCCGAAGAACGAGTTCACCTGCACGACCATGGCCGCCTTGCCGGCCAGCAGCGCCGCGCCCTGGTCCTCGAACTTCGCGGTCTTGATGTCGGAGTTGAACAGCCCCTCGTCGATCAGCGACTTGTACGTCTTGATCGCCCCCACGACGGCCGGGCCGTTGAACGTCTCCTTGCCCGTGTTGATCCGCTCCCACAGGCCGTCCTTGGCCGCGTCCGCGAGCTGGACCTGCACCCACCACTGGGTCGCCCACTTGTCGCCGGCCATCTCGAAGAACGGCGTGACGCCCTTGGCCTTCAGCGTGCGCCCCAGCTTCACCATCTCGTCGAAGTTCTTCGGCGTGCTGGTGATCTTGTTGGCGGCGAAGACCTCCTTGTTGTAGTAGACGCCCTCGACCGCGGGGCTCGTGATGAGGGCCGCGTACCGGGCGCCGTCCAGGATGCCGGTGATGTCCTTCAGGTCCGGCGACAGCTGCGCCAGCCACGGCGCGTCGTTCAGCGGCTGGAGGTTGGCCTTGGCGTTGATCGCGGTCAGCATGGACGCGGTCGGCTGCCAGAACGCCAGGTCGGGCTTGTCGCCGGTGGCGACCTTGGTCTGGATGCCCTGCTCGTACGGGTCCGGGATCGTCACGACCTCGACCGCCGCGCCCGTCGCCTGCTGGAACCCGGCGATGACCGCCTTGGGCACGGTGTTGCTGTTCTGGGCGGCCCAGATCGTCAGCTTGACGCCGTCGAGCTTGGTGGCCGGGTCGGGCCAGGCCGCGGCGGTGGCGGGCGCGGCGGAGGAGGTCTCGACGGAGGGGTCGCTGCACGCGGCGAGGCCGAGCGCGAGCGCCGTCGCGACGGCGGCGGCCGTCCAGGTGGTCTTCATGGTGGTCTCTTTCATGAGGCGGTGCGGATGCGGAGGATCCGGGCGGAGTGGGGCTCGTCGCAGCAGGGGGTGAGCGTCAACACGCCGGTGCCGGGCTGCCAGTCGCGAGCCCAGTCCGGCAGGTGCCGCGGGTAGATCACGTCGATCTCGACCGCGCGGCCCGCCAAATGTGGCAGGTCCAGCCGTACGGGCTTCGCCCCGTCGCGTCGCCATACGCCAAGGTATGTGACGTCGGCCGTCTGCAAACCCAGGGCGAGGTGGCGGTCGCCCCAGCGTGGCAGCCCCAGCGGCCACACGGGCGTCGCGCGGGCCAGGTCCGCGCGGATCTCCTTGTGGACGCGTACGGCGTCGCGGACCGAGTCGAGCTGGGCGGGGCTCATCCCGTCCAGGTGGCCGGACAGGTAGAGCCGCCCCAGCATGCCGGTGCACAGCGCGAAGGCGATCTCCTCGTCCGACATGTCGGGCTGCGGGTACGCCCAGCTCGCCGACTGCTCGGGCAGCACGGACATCGGCGCCGACACCGCGATCGGCGGGTAGAGGCGGAAGTCCTGCTGGTCGCTGGTGGACTGCAGGTGCAGCCGGGACAGCATGGCGTAGTCCATGCGCATGGCGCCCGACGCGCAGTTCTCCAGGGTGAGGCCCGGATGGCGCGCCAGGACGCCGTCCAGCCAGGCCAGGTGGGCCCGGTTGCAGGCCAGCAGCCCGTCCCCGGCGCTGTCGGCGTCCAGGTCGGTGCCCGCGCCCGGGTCGATGTTGTAGTCGAGCTTGAAATAGCCGACGCCGAGCTCCTCCACCAGCCGGTCCACCACCTGGTCCAGGTGCGCGATCGCGCGGGGATGGCGCAGGTCGAGGTGGTAGCGGCCGTGCTCGACCAGGCGTACGCCGCCACGCTGCAGGAACGCCTCGGCGGGCAGCTTGTCGGCCATGGGGCTGCGGACGCCGATCACCTCGGGTTCGAGCCACAGCCCCGGCACCATGCCGTGCTCCCTGATGCGGCCGAGGACCTCCTCGATGCCGCGCGGGAAGCGCGTCTGCGACGGCTGCCATTCGCCGACGCTGTCCCACCAGGTGCCGCCGTCGTCGTACCAGCCCGCGTCCACGCAGAACGTCTCGGCCCCGGCCGAGGCGGCGGCGTCGATCAGCGGCAGGAGCTTGGCCGTGGTCGGGTCGCCCGACAGCGTGTTCATGTAGTCGTTGAACACCACCGGCAGCCGCTCCCGGTCGGGGTGCGGCCGGACGATCATCCGCCGGTGCGCGGTGAGCGCCGCGGCCGCCCCTTCCAGGCCCGCGCCGGACACCGCCACCGACACCGGCACCGTGGTGAACGATTCGCCGGGTTGGAGCAGGTGCTGCCACTGGTGGTCGATGTCGGTCGGGCCGAGCAGCGCGACATACGGGTCGTCGAGCCGCTCGCCGACCTCCCAGCGCCAGGCGCCGTTGTGCTCGATCTGCCACAGCCACGCCTGCCCGCCGGCGCGGTCGATCAGGCCGCCGGTGGGCAGGTGGGAGCCGGTCGACCAGGTGCCGGTGCTGACGACCGCGAGCCGCCCGCGGCCGTCCTGCCCGTGGCCGCCCAGGCGGAGATCGGGTACGGCCTGCCCGCGCAGGGCCTCGCGGACCCAGCGGCTCTCGCCCAGCCATTCGCTGTCGGCCCGTACCACGTCCAGGTCGTCCACCGCCCCCGCGAAGGCGGCGGCGAACGACGTGACGCCCAGCAGCAGCCGGGGGGCCTGGCCGCGGTTGGTCACCCGCGTCCAGACCTGGAACGCGCTGACGCCCTCCGCCGAGCGCAGGAACACCTCGGAGCTCAGCCCGCTCCGCGCGTCGTGCAGGTCGAGCTGCAGCACGTGCCACGCCCCCTCCCTGCGCTGTTCGCAGCCCCGGTAGGCCAGGCGCAGGCCGACGGCCGTCCGGGAGAAGCGGTGCGAGGCCCGCGCCCGCCCCTCCTCCGGGACCAGCAGCTCCACCAGCGGCTGCGTCGCCCTGGGCAGGTGCGCCGTGGCGGCGTCGCCGCCGGACAGCGACCGGACGCCGACCGGGCCGTCGGGTGAGACGTCGAGCACGACCCGCAGGCTCGGGTGGCCCCAGACGACGCTGGTGTTCATGGATCTCCTCTGCTGCTTCTTACCGATCGGCTTGTCTCAGCCGACCGGCTTGGCGATCTGGATGCGGTCGATGTCGGGCGCGTAGCCGGTGGAGGAGTTGCCGAACGTGATCGTGTTCGCTCCGGCGGCCAGGGTGACGTCCACGACCGTGGTCCGGTAGTTCGACCAGCCCAGCGTGTTGCGGAAGTAGTGCCGCTGGGCCGCGCCGCCGTTGACCGAGATGTCGGCGTAGCGGTCGACGATGTTGCTGTTGTAGTTGGTGGCGCCCTCCCCCAGCTCGCCGTTGGCGTACGTGACGACCAGGCGGTAGCGGCCGGCCGAGGCGGCGGTGACGTTGTTGAAGCGCAGCGTGTTGGCCGCGCCGGCGCCGACATATCCGACGTACTTCCCGCCCGAGGCGGCGGAGTTGGCCGCCACCCTGGCGGCGCCGCCGAGCGTGTTGGCGCTGGACTCGGCCTCGTACGCGGTGATCGTCCCCGTCGTCGCCGACACGTCGAGGTAGTCGACGTTGACGCCGGCGGCGCTGACCTCCAGGCGGTTGATCCCCGCGGTCAGGAACACCTTGGTGGTGACGGTGCTCCAGCTCGCGGCAGCGGGCAGGCTGACGTCGGTCAGGTCGGAGCCGTTGAGCCGCAGCTTGGCCGTGCGGGCGGCGGAGGCGGAGTAACGCAGGTCCACGTTGTAGTAGCCGTCCGAGGGGGCCGTGACCACGAACTTGGCGCCGCCGTCCGCGGAGGAGACCGGGCCGTAGGTGATCGCGCCCGGCGCGGCGGCGTACTCGGCCTCGTAGCGGGAGCCGGCGGTCGGGTCCTTGTCCGGGGTCACGATCACCTGGTACGCCGAGGAGCCCTTCAGCCCGGTGAGCGGGATCGTGATCTGGCCGCCGGACGGCGTGAAGTCCGCCTCGGTGACCTTGTACGGGCCGGGGGAGGGGTTCAGCCCGGTGTTGTCCACGCCCCAGACGGCGGCATGGACCGTGGTGCCCAGGGCGCCCGGGATGCCCTTGACGACCAGGTTGGTGTCGTACGTGCCGCTGGCCGGGTTGTTGCCGCCGAAGATCACCCTGGCCTGCTTCTTGCCCTGGTCGAGCGCGGCCAGGACCTGGAGGGAGCCGTCGGGAGCGGGTGGGGTGACGGCCACGGTGTTGCCGGTCAGCTCGCCGTACCACTTGTACAGCCACCAGCCGCCGGTCGCCTGGTTGTTCCTGGTGACCAGGTCGTTGAGCCCGCCGGCCGTCGTCCAGTACGCCAGGCAGCCGTCGACCTTGCTGTTCTCGAACTTCGCCACGAACTGCACCAGGTTGCCCGGCACGCCGAGGTCCCCGGAGAAGCGCCCGTACTCGTTGATGGTGATCGGCCTGGGGGAGATGCCCAGGCTGGACTCGATCGCCCGGTAGTCGGCGTGGTGGGTGTGCCAGCTGGTGAAGAAGTCGTCGCCGAGCTCGTGCCAGGTGGTGACGTCCGGCAGTACGGCGTTGTCCCGGGCGAACTGCATGAACGTCCGGATGTCGGCCGAGCGGTAGCTCGCGAAGTTCGGGCCCGCGATGCGGGCGCCGGGGTCGAGGGAGCGGATCCGGCGGTAGACGGTCCGGTAGTCGTTCATGAACCCGGCGAGGTTGCCGCCGTACCAGATCTGGTCGGGCTCGTTGAAGGGGACGTAGACGTACGAGGTGCGGTACGGGTCGGCGACGACCTTCCTGACCATCGTGTCCACCTTGGCCAGGTAGTCGTTGATGCCCAGGTTCTCGTACGGCCACTGCTTGTAGACGTCCTGCATGTAGATCTGGATCTCGCGGCCGCCGGCGCGTTTGAACATGGGGGCGATCTTGAGCGCGTCGCCGTTCGGGTGTTGCAGGCCGTCAGGCGCCTTCTGGGCGGTGACCTGCGGTTTGAGGGCGGCGAGCATGGTCTCGTTCGGGATGCCCTCGTCGCCGAGCCCGTACAGGAAGCCGGTGGCTCCGTACCTGAGCGCGCCGGTCGAGCTGCCGAGATCGACGACGAGCTGAGACGCGGCCTGGGCGGGGGCGGCGTGCACGGCACCCGTCAACAGGACCACCGCCAGCATCGCTGACCAGGCATGTTTCCTCCTCATGGCGAGACAACCTCCTTGCGTGCTGCGGGCGTCAGAGCCCTTGGGGGGACGTGGAGGTGCGCAGATGTGACCGGTCACATTTCTTGTTGCCTGAGTGTGACCGCTCACATTGCCGAGGAGAAGACCCTGTTACCAGGTTGTTACCGGCAAATATCGACCGAGAGTCCGCCGCGTGCGCGGGATGCGGCCCGGTGGCTCTCTCGGTGCTCCGCGGCGGAGCCGCTCAGGGAGTTTCCTGTTCGTACACGGCCTGGGCGGCGAGGATGTCACCCGCATGGTCCCGGATCCAGTCGGACAGGGTCTGGAGCGGCTCGGTGATCCCCTCGCCGAGGGCGGTCAGGCCGTAGCTGACCTGTGGCGGCGTGGTGGGGGTGACCGTTCGGCGGACGAAGCCGTCGCGTACGAGAGTGCGCAGCGTCTGGGACAGCATCTTCTCGCTGATCCCCTCGATCTTGGTGCGCAGTTCGTGGAACCGCAGCGGGCCACCGCGGACGGCGGTCAGCACGAGCACCGCCCAGCGGCTGGTGACGTGGTCGAGCACCATGCGCGCCGGGCAGTCCCTGTGAAACGCGTCACTCATACGTCGTGCCACCCCTTGACGAGCAGAAAGCCGACGGCAGGGTATGGAGCTTACCAAAAGGTAGGTACTTTCTCCTGGAATGCTCAATACCTAGAGTCTGCCACCGAAGCCGTAGAGCAGAGGAGGCATGACATGCGACGCATCGCACTCATCACCGGCGCGGGGCGCGGTATCGGTGCCGCGACGGCACATGAGCTGGGCCGTCGCGGTTTCCATGTGATCGTCAACTATCGCGCCGACACGTCGGCGGCCGCCTCGGTGGTCAAGCAGATCCAGGCGGCCGGCGGTACGGCGCAGGCTGTCCAGGCCGACGTCCGCGACCCTGGCCAGGTGGCCGAACTCGTCGAGGCCTGCGCGCGGGTGGACGCGCTGGTCTGCAACGCCAACATCCCCCCGCCGTTCGGCCCGCTGGCCGAGATGCCGTGGGAGGACTTCGCCGGCAAGGTCACCGGGGAGCTCGCCGGGGTCTTCCACATCACCCAGCGGGCACTGGACCGCATGCGCGAGCAGGGCGACGGCCGAATCGTCTACGTCTCCAGCCTCAGCGCCGAGCTGGTACGTCCGGGCGCGGTCGCGCACGCGACGGCGAAGGCGGCGCTCAACACCTTTGCCCAGCACGTCGCCGCCGAGGCCGGTGCCTGGGGAATCCGGGTGAACACCGTGGCGCCCGGCGCGGTCCGTACCGAGGCCAGCGCCATGATGCGAACGCCCGAGACGGAGGCGGCGCTGGGGCGCCGCTCGGTCCTCGGCCGGGTGCTCGATCCTCAGGATGTCGCCGCGGTGATCGGCTCCATTCTCGACGGCGGGTTCGACGCCGTGTCCGGCGCCTGCATCCCGGTGGACGCGGGCTACCGGGTCCTGTCCGGCTGACGGCCCTCGCCCGCGCCGTACTCGTCGTGCCAGTTCCACCACTGGTACGGCGGGGTCTGGGGATAGCCCTCGGGAGAGTCCTCCCACTCCTCCTGCCGCCCGAGCGCGGTCATGTCGAGGTAGCTCCAGGTGCTCCCCAGCGCCTCGTCGCCGCGGTCGTTGATGAAGTACGTGCGGAACACCCTGTCGCCGTCGCGGATGAACGCGTTGGTGCCGTGCCACTCGTTCACGCCGAAGTCGGCGTCGAAGTCATCGGTCAGGGTGTACCAGGGCATCGTCCAGCCCATCCGCGCCTTCACCCGCGCGATGTCCGGCTGGGGCGCGCGGGAGACGAACACGAGAGTGGTGTCACGCGCGTTCAGATGGGCGAGGTGCCCGACATGATCGGCCACCATGGAACACCCGACGCACGCGTGATCGGGCCAGCCGTGCACGCCGGGATCGAAGAAGGCGCGGTAGACGACCAGCTGGCGACGGCCCTCGAACAGGTCCGGCAGGCTCGCCTTACCCGCCGGCCCGTCGAACTCGTAGTCTTTCTCCACCTCCAGCCACGGCATCCGCCGGCGCTCCGCGGCCAGCGCGTCCCGGGCGTGGGTCAGCTCCTTCTCCTTGACGAGCAACCGCCGGCGCGCTGCCTCCCACTCCTGCGGCGTGACGATCGCGGGTGTCTTCATGGTGTCGTTCACCTTCCCGTCCAGTTCCGCGTACCCCTCCCCATCCCCGTCGGGATGATCCTTCAACGCCTCCAGCGGGCCGTCCCGGTCGCGGGGCCCGCATCGGCGCGGAAACGCCGCCCCGATAGCGCACCCGCCACAACGCTTTTGCGTCATCATGCGGACATATACCTTTTGAGCAGCCGAGTGGATCCTCCCTGACCCCAGGAGAAGATTGCCTCATGTCCGGTCCGCGCCCGTTGGCCGAGAACGATCCCCGGCAGATCGGGGACTATCGACTGATCGGCGTGCTGGGCGTGGGCGGGCAGGGGGTCGTCTATCTGGGGCAGGCCCCCTCGGGCCGGCAGGTGGCCGTCAAGACGCTGCACGCCCGGATGGCCTCCGAGCCCGAAGCCCTGGACCGGTTCCTGCGCGAGACCGAGATAGCCAGGTCGGTGGCGGCGTTCTGCACGGCGCGGGTCGTCCACGCCGGGATCGCCGACCGGGCGCCCTACCTGGTCAGCGAGTACGTACAGGGCCCGTCCCTGGACGAGCTCGTGACCCGGGAAGGGCCGCGCACGGGCGGCGGGCTGGACCGGTTGGCGATCACCACCCTGGTCGCGCTGGACGCGATCCACCGGGCCGGCATCGTGCACCGGGACTTCAAGCCCAGCAACGTGATCATGGGCCAGGAGGGCCCCGTCGTCATCGATTTCGGCATCGCCCGGGTACTGGACCACTCCACCACGGGATCCGGCCTGGTCGGCACCCCGGCCTACCTGTCGCCCGAACAGCTCAACGGAGAGCCGGCCGGGGCCGCCTCGGACGTGTTCGCCTGGGCCGCGACCATGGTGTACGCCGCCACCGGGCACCGGGCCTTCTCCGGCACGGTCACCGCGGGAGTCCTCAACGCGATCATGACCCGCGAGCCCGACCTGGCAGGCGTCCCCGACCGCCTCCGTCCCCTCCTGGCCGCCGGCCTGGCCAAGGACCCCGCGTCCCGGCCGAGCATCACCGACCTGTTCACCGCGCTCACCCACGAGACCCCCCTCCAGGACACGGGTTACCGGCGTCCCGCACCGCCGCCCGAAAACGCCCCGCGCCGCCGCCGTCAACGTCCGCCCGGCTTGGCGAAGGTGTTCGCGGCGGCCGCCGTCGTCCTCGCGATCCCCGTGGCCTTATGGCTGGCGTCCGTCCTGGCCGGGAGCCTCCCCGGCACCCCCCTCTCCACCGCCGGCGCGAAGCCCTCCACGACGGGCGCGCCGTTCGGCACCCTGATCCGCGAGCCCGTCAACGGCTGGCAGCCGTGGGTGCTGTCACTGGCCGTCGGGCAGTGGGACGGCCGTCCCGTCGTCGCCTCTGGAGGCTACGACGGCACGGTGCTCATATCGGATCTCGCCACCGGCGCACCCCTCCACTCCCCGTTCGCGGGGCATCAGGGTCCGGTCTGGTCGGTGGCGACAGGGCAGGTGAGCGGCCGACCGGTCGTCGTCTCCGGTGGTCGCGACGGCACCGTACGCGTCTGGGACCAGACCACCGGCGAACCGATCGGCAAACCCTTCCAAGGCCATCGGGGCTCGGTCGAATCGGTGGCGGTCGGGCAGGTGAACGGCCGCCCCGTGGCGGTGTCCGGCGGTCTCGACGGTACGGTGCAGGTTTCGGACCTGGCCACCGGCGACCGGGTCGGCGACCCCGTCGGCACCGGCCGCGGCTGGGTGCTCTCGGTGGCGGTGGGCGAGGTGAACGGCCGCCCGATCGTGGTCTCCGGGGACGTCGACGGCACCATCCTGATGACGGACCTGGCCACCGGCACTCCCATGGCCAGACGCGTCAACGCTCACGACGGGCCGGTCGAATCGGCGACGGTGGCGCGACTCGACGGCCGCCCGGTGGCGATCTCGGGCGGTGGGAAAGGCGATCACACCGTACGCGTCTGGGACCTGGCCACGGGCGAACCGATCGGCCGGCCCTTCAGAGGCCACCGGAGCTGGGCGCTCGGCCTGGCCGCTGCGCAACTGAACGACGGCCGCCCGATCGTGGTCTCCGGCGGCTACAACGACCAGACCGTACGGGTGTGGGACCTGGCGACCGGCAAGCCGATCGGCGAACCCTTCAAGGACCACGTGGGCCTGATCGAAGCGGTGGCAACCGGCCACCTGGACGGCCGCCTGGTGGCGGTCTCCGGGGGCAACGACGGCAAGGTCCGGGTCTGGAGCCTGAGCTCCCCGTACCCGTCTCCATGAACGGATTCCATTGTCCTGCCGCGTTCACGCCGCCGACCCGCGGTCTCGGCCGAGCTCCTGTGAAGGAGCCGCTACCCGAGGCAGTCCTGAGCGGTCAGGACCAGGGTCACACCGAGGACCATCCTCTTCGACACGAGGAAGACGTAGGACGCCTTGGGGTTGCCCGGGACGGTGGCGAAGGTGCCGTACAGCGCATTCTGCTTCAGGTTGGGGTAGGCGGCCTTCAACTGCGCGGGAGTGGCGCCTATGCCGATGCCCTGCGGCGTTTTGACGCCGCGGCCCGGCGCGGAGATCGTGACCACGCCCTGCTTCTTCGAAATGTACATCCCTGCCCGGTTGCCGCTGTACCGCCGCTCCTTCAGGTCATAGGTCGAGCACGTGGTGGGGACGTTGATGGTCTTGCGAACGATCCTCCCGGTCGCCCTGGCCCGCGCCTCCGTCATCCCGAGCTTGATGTTGCCGTACCCGAACGGTCCTAGCGTCCTCTTCTGGGCGGTGGCAGCGGCGTTCGCCGCGGGAACGACGCCTGCCATCATGACGCCTGCGGCCAGCGCCGTGACCAGCGCCGACCGGCCGATTCGTTGGGCTTTGGACTGTTTCACAGCACTTCCTCCGTGATCATGGCTGCAAACTGTAGCCCGAACGCGGCGGGGAGTGCCGGTGATTGACGAGATCATCAGATGTCTTCGCGAACGTTGAGGTGCGCGTCCCGTACCACCGGCGCTGTGGCCCCCGTCCGTCTCGTCGACCTGGCTTCAGAGACGGCCCGGTCGCGGTGCTTGGGGACGGGGTCGTGTCCCCAGCAGCGGCAGCCACACCTCGTCCACGATCTCGACGATCGACTCGTCCGGCACCGCGCGCATCGTCGTGAGCAGGTCGTGGCGCAGCAGGTCGAACGGCAGGTTCACCACGCGGGACGGGCGCGGCACGTCGGGCAGCTCGCCGCGCCCGACCGCGTGGGCGACGATCGTCTCGAAGGCGGTCGCCTGGCCCGGCGGGAGGAGGGTGCGGCGCAGCTCGCCGAAGCTGGTGCCGGCGTCGCGGAAGTAGTCCGCCAGCTGCACGCTCATGAACGTGATCGTGGGCGCGCGGTCGGCGTTGGCGTTGCGCAGGAAGCCGATCGCGTCGTCGCGGAGGCTGCCGGTGTCGGGCACCGCGATCGGCTGCCAGAACCTGGTGAGCGTGGCCAGCAGCAGGTCGTCGCGCTGCGGCCAGCGCCGGTAGAGCACGGGACGGCTCGTACCGGCGCGGGCGGCGACCGCTTCGTAGGTGAAGCCGTGGTATCCGTGCTCGATCAGCACGTCCCACGCGGCGTCGAGGATCGCGCCCTCGAGTTCGGAGCCACGGCGACGGGATGCGCCGCCGTCGGTACGGCGTTCCGCCGCCTGCGCCCCGATCGTCCCGCGCTCATCCGCGACCCGCTCGTACTTAGGATCCACTTGCGTATCTTATCGCGGTGACTTACGGTGTCCGCCGTTAGATACAGCTGCGTATCCTAAGGAGGCGTCAGTGATGTTCGACGTCATCATCGTCGGCGGTGGACCCGCCGGCCTCTTTCTGGCCTGCGAGCTCCGCCTCGCGGGAGCCCGGCCCCTGGTGCTGGAACGACGGCCGGAACCGGACCCGGCAGACAAGGCACACGGCCTCGCCGGCCAGGTCGTGCGGTTACTGGACAACCGCGGCCTCTTGGAACGCTGCGGGGGCCGAGGGGCACCGGTGCCTGCGCCCGGGTTCTTCTTCGGCGGGATGCCCCTGCCGCTGCACGTGCTCGGCAGCGAGAACCCGATGTATCTCCTGCCGGTCAACCAGCGTGACCTGGAACGGGTGCTCGGCGAGCGCGCGGCAGAACTTGGCGCGGAGGTCCGGCGAGGTTGGGACGTGCTGTCCTTCAGCCAGAACGACGAACAGGTCGACGTCGTGGCACGCGGCGCGGACGGAACGGAGACGACCTTCACGACCCGATACCTCGTCGGCTGCGACGGCGGCCACAGCCTGGTTCGCAGGCAGGCGGGAATCGCCTTCCCCGGCACCAGCGACGACAACATCGTCGACCGGACGGCCCTCATCGGGCCGAGCGACCGCTTCCGTTTCGCGCCGGGGGGACGGGTCGTGATCGAGGGCCTCGGCGAGATCCCGGCGCACTTCCACCGTACCGAGCGGGGCGTTTTCACGCTCCTCGCGCACGACCCGGAGCGGCCGCTGGTCAACACCGCCGAATGGGAAGATCACCCGGCAGGCGATTTCCCGGGGCCTGGCGCGCCGATGACGATGGCCGAGATGGAGGACAGCGTCGAACGGGTCCTCGGAGTGCGCCTGCCCCTGACTGCGCCGCCCGAGGGTGCGCCTACCTTGCTTCGCCGCCAGTGCGGCCGCAACTCGCGGCTCGCCGACCGCTACCGCGACGGCCGAGTCTTCATCGCCGGCGACGCCGCCCACGTCAGCCACGGGCCGACCCTGAATCTGGCGCTGCAGGACGCGGCCAACCTGGCCTGGAAACTGGCCGCCGCACTGCAGGGCTGGGCCCCGGAAGGCCTGCTGGACAGCTACGGAGCCGAACGCCACGCGAGCGGCGAACGCGTGCTCATGCACACGCAGGCCGCGACCGCCCTGATGGCACCCGGAGGCGATGTCACCGCCCTGCGCCTGCTCTTCGCCGAACTCCTCGGCCGCACCGAGAACCTGCACCTGGTCGCCGCCCTGCTGGCGGGCGCCGATGTCCGCCACGACACGGGCGAGGAACACCCCGCCGCGCCCACCGGCTGGTTCGTACCATCCCTTGAGCTGACCACCGGCGACGGACACGCGCGGCGCCTCGCCGAGCTCCTGCGCGACGCCCGCCCCCTGCTTCTCGACCTCACCGGCGGGAACGACCTCGCCGCCACCGCAGAGCCCTGGAACGACCGGGTGCGCCGCGTGACCGCAACCGCCGCCGACGCCCCGGCGCCCGCAATGCTCATCCGGCCGGACGGCTACGTCGCCTGGGCGGGCGCGGACCCCGACAGTCTGAAGGCGGCCCTCACCCGCTGGTTCAGCCCGGGCTGAGTTCCGTCGTCCGTGACCCAACGGTGGCCCGAGGGCGAAGTTCGGGCGGTCTACTTCCCGTCGGAGCCGGGCCGGTACGGGAACCGCGTCACCCAATGCGGGAGGTCGCGTTCGACGTCGCTTCGCTGCTGGAGTCCCGCCTCGAACAGGTGCCTCGCGATGTGCTGCTGGGCCGGACGGGTCACCGCGGCCCAGAAGGCATCCATCTGGTCCTTGAACTCGGCCTCGGGCCGCTGCGTGGCGAGGTTGACGAAGTGCTTGATGTCCCTGATCGTCTGCAGGTCGAAGGAGGCGACGCGGGACGCGAACGCGTCGACGAAGCCGTCGAGGTCGTCGTCGGGCAGGGCCCGGTTCACGTATCCGTACATTTCAGCGAGCGCGCCGTCATAGTCGAGCCCGCCGAAGAGGATCTCGAAAGTCCGGCCCCGTCCGACCAGGCCGGGCAGACGCGTGGCGGGTCCGCCACCCGGGACGGCGGCCATGCCGATCTCGAACTGGCCGACGATGGCCTTCTCCCGGCTGGCGAAGCGGATGTCGGTGGCGAGGAGGAATTCGCTCCCCGCACCGCGTGCCCTGCCCCTGATGGAGGAGATGGTCGCCACGGGGAGGGAGCTGAGACGGGTCAGCAGCGCAGTCCACGGGTGGACCTCCTCCGGATGGGCCAGGACGCGCTTCACCTCGTCACTGTCGGACAGGTCGTAGTGGGCCAGGTAGAAGTCGGGGTCGGCGCTGTCGAAGACGATGGCCGCGAGACTGTCGCTCGCCTCGGCGCGCGCGAACAGGGCATTCAACTCGCTCGTCATCGTCGCGTCGACGAGATTGACGGGAGGATTGTCGAACGTCACTCGCCACAATGCGGCTGAGTGCTCGGTCAGGGTGAACCGGCTCGGTGAGGTCATGGACCTGACGCTAGGCTCTGGCGGCCAAATGCCGGTTCAGCCTCGCTGCCTTTTCATTCTCAAAGGTCTGCAGGTCGGCAAGGCTTTCAGGCGCGCCGGGAAACGCCGGGTGAGCGGTCGGTCTCGCGTTCGTAAGCCCTTCATCATTCGCCGGTGAATATCCGGTCCCGGCTACCGTCGGAAACTCGGCGCCTGGCAAAAAGAGAACAATATCGGCATGGGAGGCTTTCATCCGGCACATCACGCCGGACATAAAATGCTGTAGACGTAGGACGGGGAGGCGGTTGTCCGATGGCGAAGCTACTTTTCGTGATGACCGGGACGGCGTACTGGACGCTCAAGGACGGCACCAGGCATGCGACGGGTTACTGGGCCGAGGAGTTCGCGGCCCCGTACAAGGCGCTCACCGACGCCGGCCACGAGATCGTCGTCGCCACGCCCGGCGGAGTGGTCCCGACCGTCGACATGATGAGCCTGCGCCCCGAAATGGCCGGTAGCGCTCAGATCGCTCTCGACCTGGAGGCGATCATCCGCTCCGCGGAGGAGATGCGGCGGCCGATCCGGTTGGCGAACGCCCGGCTGGAGGACTACGACGCGGTCTACCTCCCCGGCGGCCACGGCCCCATGGAAGACCTGTGCGTCGACGCGGACGCCGGCCGGCTGCTGACCGAGGCGCTTGCCTCCGGCAAGCCCCTGGCCGTCGTCTGCCACGCCCCGGCGGCGATGCTGGCGACCAGGATCCGCGGCGTGTCGCCCTTCGCCGGCTACCGGGTCACCGCGTTCACCAACGAGGAGGAGAACGCGGTCGGTCTCGGCCCCAAGGCCCGCTGGCTGTTGGAGGACGAGCTCATCGACCTGGGCGTCGACTTCACCAAGGGCGAGGTGTGGAAGCCGTACACGGTGGTCGACCGCAACCTGTTCACCGGCCAGAATCCTGCCTCGGCAGCCGTCCTGGCCGACCGGCTGCTCAAGGCCCTCTCGTAGGCCTAGATGGGCAGCATCCGCATCAGGGTGTTGCGCGGCCCTGCCAGGCGACCGGCTCCCGCCAGGCGGGTCATCCAACTGGAGGCGGTGACCATCCGCTGGGCGGCCGGGCGCCGCCGTGCGTCATAGGAGAGCAGCGCCTTCGCCACGTCGCCGGGGTGCGTACGCAGGCAGCTGGCGAGCTCGACCGCGTCGAGCAGGGCCTGGCAGGCGCCCTGCCCCAGCGCGGGCGTCATCGCGTGGGCCGCGTCTCCTATCAGCGCCACGTTCCCCGTGACGTAGGACCCCAGCGGTGGCGCCAGGTCGTAGACCTCGTGCCGCAGCACGGCGTCCGCCTCGGCGGCCGCGAGCACGCGGGGGATGGGGTCGTGCCAGCCGGCGAAGCGTGCGCGCAGGTCGTCGAGGCTCTCGCGAACCCCTTCCGGGGTGCGTACGGGCGCGTACCAGTTTGTCACCCCCGGAGCCTGCGGCGTCATCCCGAACATCTGCCCGCGCCCCCAGGTCTCGCCGTAGTCCTGCGGCTCGAAGCCCTTGATCACGCCGCGCCAGGCGACGATGCCCGCGTATCGGGGACGGGTCGCGGCGCCGAAGAACGCCTGACGCACCGCGCTGCGCACCCCGTCGGCGCCCACGACCAGGTCGTAGTCGGCGCGTAGTGCGGCGGGATCGGTGATCTCCACGCCCGTGCTGATCGTCGCCGCGTCCACCTGCTGCACCAGCATCTCGATCAGCGAGACCCGCGACAGCATGCGGACCGGCGCCCCTCCGCGCCGTTCGATGCGCTCCAGCGGCAGGTCGGCCAGGCGCCTGCCGTGGGGGGTGCGGATCTGCGCGCGCCGGTAGGGGACGGTGCGCTCGCGCAGTTGCTCGCCCAGCCCCAGACGGCCCAGGCCGGCCTGGGCGTCCGGGCGGAGGCCCAGCGCCGTGCCTTCGGCGACGACCCGAGGCCATCGCTCGAAGATCGAAACATCCCAGCCGATCGCGCGCAGTGCGATCGCGGTCGTCAGCCCGCCGACCCCGGCGCCGACGACGACAGCTCTTTTCATCTCAATCACCACACATGTGGTACCACGGCTATGGTGATTACACAAAGGCGGGAGGATGGGGGCCATGGTGGAGAACAGGGACCGCCGCGACCGGTTGCGCGACGCGGCTATCGAGGTGCTGGCAGGGGAGGGTGGCAGAGGGCTGACCCACCGTGCGGTGGACCGTGCTGCCGAGTTGCCGGAAGGCACGGCCAAGAACTACTTCCCGACCCGCGACAGCCTGCTCCAGGCCGCCGCCGAGCGGTGCGTCGAGCGCTACTGGAGTGAGCTGCAGCAGGCCGAGATCGACACCCCCGACCAGTTGCTCGCGTTGCTGCGCCTGATGATCGAGCGGGCGATGACGGTGAACCGGTCCCGGGTTCTGGCCTACATCGAGCTGCACGCCGAGGCCGCCAGGAATCCCCAGGTGCAGGAGACCCTGGCCCGGCTCTCCCGCGCCGACCTCGACCTCCACCTGGCCGCCCAGCAGGCCGCTGGCCTCCCGGTCACCCGTGAGAGCGCCGCCATGGTGACCCTGGCCGTCAACAGCGCCTTGACCTACCTGCTCACCCAGCCGCCCGACGTGCTCGCCTCCTACGGACTCGACGACCTCGACCGATTCCTGAGCCGCCTCATCGCCTCCGCCTACCCCCGCCACCGAAGCTGACCGGCGACCTGGGCTGAGCCGGCCGTACCCGTGTCATCCGCCGACCGGCTGCAGGGCGCCGGCGTGCGCGGCGGCAAGCGTGACGCGCACCGCCTGGTCGGCGGTCGTCTCGTCGACCGGTTCGGCGGTGATGAGCAGGCGCAGGTAGATCGGTGCGGCCAAGGTCTTCAACAGCTCGGCGGGGTCGGTGCCGCCGGGAAGTTCGCCGCGCTCGATGGCGCGCGTGACCACCGGTTCGGCTCTGGCGAGCCGGTCCTCGAACACGTGACGCCGGGCTGCGGCGATCTCCGGAAGATGGGCGGCCCCGGTGAACATGGCGGCGAGGATGGCCTGCCCGGTCGGGCTGGTGAACGCCTGGGCGAGCGAGCGCGCCAGCGCCCGCAGGTCGGTCTCGATCGCTCCGCTGTCAGGGACGGGGATGTCCAGCGCCATGTGCTCGGACAGGGCGTCGGTGAGCAGGCTCTCTCGATCTTTCCACCGCCGGTACACCGTCGTCTTGTGGACTCCGGCGCGCTGGGCGATGTTCTCGATGGTCAATGCGGCGTAGCCCTTGTCCACGAGCTCGGCGAGCGTGGCGGCGTGGACGGCGGCACGTACTTTGGCGCCGCGGCCGACCGGCCTGGCGGTGGAAGGATCGGACTGCATTGCAACTCCAAGTTGCGATATTCGGAGGGTGCTGACAGGATGAATGTATCGCAACTCGAAGTTGCGATACATGCGACCGCATCCCCTTGAGGTGGTACATCATGCGCAACTCTCCCTCCGGGACTCTCCGTGCCATCCCCGACCAGACCGGGCGCGTCGCCGTGGTGACCGGAGCCAACAGCGGCATCGGCTACGTCACCGCCCGGGAGTTGGCCCGTCGTGGCGCGTACGTCGTGCTGGCCTGCCGCGACCCCGAACGCGGCCAGGCCGCCCTCACCCGCATGCGGGGTGAGGTGCCCGGCGCTCGCGTGGATCTGCGCCGGGTGGACCTGGGCAGCCTGGCCTCCATCCGGGAGTTCGCCGCCGGTTGGGACCGCGGCCGGATCGATCTGCTGGTCAACAACGCCGGGGTGGCGATGGTGCCGTACGCGCTGACCGTCGACGGGTTCGAGTCGCAGTTCGGCGTCAACCACCTGGGCACCTTCGCCCTGACCGGTCTGCTCCTGCCGCATCTGCTCGCCGCGCCCGATCCGCGGGTGGTCACCGTCAGCAGCGAGGGCCAGCGCTTCGCCCGCTTCGACCTGGCCAACCTCAACGCCGAACGCGGCTACCGGACGGCGTTCGCCTACGTGCAGTCCAAGCGGGCCAACCTCTACTTCGCGATGGAACTGCAGCGCCGGGCCGACGCCGCCGGACAGCGGCTGCGCAGCATGGCAGTCGCCCCCGGGCTGACCCGCACCAACGTGCTCACCGGCGGCGCCAACAGCGGCAGGGGACGGCTGTATGCGGCCCTTGCCCGCCTGCTGGTGCGCGTGGCCTTCCGGCCCACTCCGGAAGGGGCGAAGACCTCCCTGTACGCGGCGACCGCGCCGGATTTGCCCGGCGGCAGCTACATCGTTCCCGACGGGCCGCTGCAACTGCGCGGAGAGCCCACCGGTCGCACTCGTGAGCGCGCCATCCGCGACACGGCCACAGCCGCACGCCTGTGGCAGTTGTCCGAACGCCTGACCGGCGTCACCTACGCTCTGTCCGCAGCCACCGTGGATAGGGTGCGGGGGTGAGCGCACCCCGAGCCTCCTGGCGTAACACCACCCACGACTGGGCGGCCGACGTCGACCTCGGCCACCTCGCCCGCATCCGGGAGAACCCGGACGAGTTCGCCCCCGGCGGCGTCCGGCACCTGATCCTCGAAGTCCTCGCCTACCCGGCCGACGAGGCGGCGAGCACGGGCGCCGGACGCTGCACCGTCACCCTCCACGCCGGCGGCTCGGTGTCCGTGGCCGACGAGGGGCGAGGCACCGACACCCGGTTCGACGAGCAGGGGCGGCCGGTGAAGAAGCCCGTCATGGCGTCCAAGGACCTGCGTTTCTTCGACGACCCGGGCGCGGAGGTGCTTGCCGACGGGCATCCGCGCCGCGGCATGTCCGTCGTCGCCGCGCTCGGCGAGTGGCTTGTCCACACCAACCGCCGCCTGAACGGGTCCTGGACCCAGCGGTACGAGCACGGCGTCCCCGTCACCGGCCTGGAGCCCATCGCCGGCGACGGCACCACGGGGACGACCGTGCACTTCCTGCCCGGCGCGCACCTGCTCCCGCTCGCCGACGACCTGCGCCGCTTTGCGGGCGTATGGCCTGGCCTGGCCGTGCTCGTCGACGACCGCCGTGGTGGCTGACTCCGTGCCGTCTTCCGGGTCAAGACCAACCCGTGCCCGGTCGAGCTGGGCGAAGGCCCTTCACGGGCTCGTCGTCAGCGCCGGGTTCGTTTCGACAACGCCGTCCAGCACCTGATCGATGCGCTCCATAAGGTCGGCGTCGAGCCGGACCTCGGCCGCTTCGACGTTCTCCCGCACCTGCTCGGGCCGCGATGCCCCGATGATCGCCGAAGCCACGTTGGGGCGCCGCAACACCCAGGCGAGCGCGAGCTGTCCCAGCGACAGCCCGGCCTCATCGGCCAGAGGACGCAGCCGCTGCACCCGTACCAGCACGTCCTCGCGCAGGAAGGGCTGGATGAAACTGCCCGCACCGTTCAGGTCCGCGCCGCGCGACCCGGCGGGCGCCGGCTGCCCCGGCCGGTACTTGCCCGTCAGTACGCCCTGCGCGACAGGGGACCAGGCGAGCTGGCTGAGCCCTTCCCGTTCGCACGCCGGCACGACCTCGGCCTCGATCACCCGCCACAACGCGCTGTACTGCGCCTCGTTGGAGACCAACGGCACGTGCAGTTCCCGGGCGAGCGCGGCGCTCCTCGTGATCTGCTCGGCCGTCCATTCGGAGACGCCGACGTAGAGCACATGGCCCTGCCTGACCAGATCGGCGAACGCCACCATGGTCTCCTCCAGCGGCACCGTCCGGTCGAATCGATGCGCCTGGTACACATCGAGATAGTCGGTGCCCAGCCGCCGCAGTGACGCGCGTGCCGACTCCATGACGTGCTTGCGGCCCAGACCTTTGTCATTGGGCCCGCCCGGCCCGGTGGGCCAGAACACCTTCGTGGATATCTCCAGGCTTTCCCGCCGCTGTCCTTTCAGCGCGCGGCCGAGCACCGACTCGGCTGCGGTGTTCGCGTACGCGTCCGCGGTGATGAATGTGGTGATGCCCGCGTCCAGCGCCGCCGTGACGCACGCTCGCGCACGTTCTTCCTGGTCGGGGGCATCGTACGCGAGCCAGTGGCCGTAGGAGATCGCGCTGACGGACAGGCCGCTACGGCCTAGACGACGAAATTCCATGCATTTACGGTAGCGCTTCATGTTGACCACTCGGGACTTTATCGAGGCGATTTGACAAATCAATTAAAGGCGCTCTCCAGGTAAATTGAGAGAGCAGGTGAAGGTGAATTTGTCAAATGTCGCGCGGGCCGCTCGTCTGGAGCTCACGTGCGGGGTTCGGGGATCATGAGAAGGTCGTCCGGCCGGGGAGCGACGCTGGGGACGGCGGTCACCGTGTGGCCGGTACGATGACCGGCTCGGCCCAGGGCTGGGCGTCGCCGACGCGCTTGTGCGGGCCCGCGCCGGACGGCAGGTACGCCTTGCGCGGGATGTGGTGGACGCGGCCCGGGGTCGAAGCGGTCGTCGAAGAAGCGCGTGTCGCGATGGATCGCACAGGGGCCCAGCAGGATGTCCGTGCCGGGTGGGAGGCGTTCGCCGGCGAGGTCGCGGTGGCCCGCATGAGGAGCAGGGCCGAGTACAGGCGGTTAGACCTGGCCGGTGTGCAGGAGGCGGGCCACGTCGGACATCTCGGCGGATCGTCCGGCCAGGACGGTGTCGAGCTCGGGGTGGCGGGTCCAGGATGGGACGACACTGGCCGGGGTGTCCGTGCCGACCAGCATGATCGCGAGGATCTCGTCGCGATCTGCCCGTTCGTCAGGCCCTCGCCGCTGTCGAGATCCCGGTTCTCCTGGAGCGCGGACAGCAGTGCCCTCGTCCGGTACGTCATCGATGGCGGGCGCGGTCATGTGGCATGGCCTGGGACGGAGCCTCCACCCGTGTAGCGGGCGCTATTTCCCGTGTGGCGCCTGCCTGTCGAGACGTTCGAGACCTTCGGTTGAGAGGAAAGAATGACGATTCTCGTGACCGGCGCCACCGGCACGGTCGGCCGCCAGATCGTGGCGCAGCTCGTCGCGCGTGGCGAGCGGGTCCGGGCCCTGACCAGGAACCCGGCGGCGGCGCGGCTGCCCGGGTCCGTGGAGGTGGCCTACGGCGACCTGACCGCGCCGCAGTCCCTGGCCCCCGCGCTGGAAGGCGTGACCGGGTTGCACCTGATCACCGTCGCCGGAGATGACCAGGCGGCGCTCCAGACCGGGCCCGAGCTCGTCGAGCTGGCCGCGAAGGCGGGCGTGACCCGCGTCAGCGTGCTGAGCAGCTGGGACGAGTGCTCGGTCGAGGAGGCGCTGCGGGCCGGGGACCTCGGCTGGACGCAGTTGCGTTGCGTGGAGTTCATGACCAACGCGCTCGAATGGGCCGAATCGATCCGCGAGGAGGGTGTGGTCCGGGTCTTCGGCAACCATCCGGGGGCCGTGGTGCACGAGGCCGACATCGCCGCCGTCGCGGTGGCGGCGCTGGTCGAGGAGGGGCACGCCGGGCAGGCGTACCTGGTCACCGGGCCGGAGGCGCTGACCCCGGAGCGGCGGGTCCGCGTGATTGGCGAGGCCGTCGGGCGGGAGATCCGGTTCGAGGAGCTGAGCGAGGCGCAGTACCGGGCGTCGATGGAGGCGTGGGGGGCGGGGGAGGAGCTGATCGAGTTCGCGGTCCGGCTCGGGGCCAACCCGCCGGACGCGGCCTCGGTCGTGTTGCCCACCGTCGAGCAGGTGACCGGCCGTCCCGGGCGCACGTTCGCCCAGTGGGCCACGGAGCACGTCGCCGCCTTCCGCCCTTAGCTCATTAACAGGAGAAATATCATGACAATTAGCCCTTTTCGTATTGAAGTTCCCCAGCGGGACCTGGAGGACCTCCGTACCCGTCTGGCCATGACCCGCTGGCAGGACCAGCTCCCGGGCACCGGCTGGGAGCGCGGCGTCCCCCTCGACTACCTCAAGAACCTGGCCGAATACTGGCGCACCGGCTACGACTGGCGCGCCCACGAGGCCAGGCTCAACGAGATCCCCCAGTTCACCGCCACGATCGATGGGCAGAACATCCACTTCGCCCACATCCGCTCCGAAAACCCGTCCGCCCTGCCGCTCATGCTCCTGCACGGCTGGCCGGGCACGTTCGTGATGTTCCTGGACGTCATCGAGCCCCTCTCGCGAGACTTCCACCTGGTCATCCCCTCCCTGCCGGGCTTCGGCTTCTCCGCCCCGCTGTCCGGCCCCGGCTGGGATCCCGCCCGCACCGCCAGAGCCTTCACGCAGCTGATGGCGCTGCTCGGCTACGACAGGTACGGGGTGCAGGGCGGGGACAGCGGCTCCTTCATTGCGCCGGAGATGGGCAAACACGCCCCCGACCACGTCGTCGGCGTCCACTTCAACGCCGCCATCACCTTTCCCGTCGGTCAGGAGGGGGAGATGGACGGGCTGACGGAGGAGGAGCGGCGACGCTGGGACACGATGCAGAACTTCAACGACGGCTACCTCCAGACCCAGTCGAAGCGGCCGCAGACGGTCTCGTACGGGCTGCACGACTCGCCGGTGGGGCAGCTGGCGTGGATCATGGAGAAGTTCAAGGAGCTGACGGATCCGGTGGAGGGGTTGCCCGAGGACTCGCTCGACCGCGACCTCATGCTGACCAACGTCACCATCTACTGGCTGACCGGCACTGCGGGGTCGTCGGCGCAGTTCTACTACGAGAGCATGGGCGCGCCCGACTGGAGCGAAGCCGGCGCAGACGACTGGACCGCCACCCCAAGCGGCGGGTCTGTCTCGAACGGCACTTCCGAAGACTGGGCCGGCACGCCCGATGCGAATGCTCCCGACTCGGATGGTGCCTCCGATTTGGGCGGTGCCGGTGAGCGGGGTGGCGCGTCCAGCTTGAGTACGTCGGGCTCGGCTGCGTCCGCTTCGGCTGCGTCCGGTTCGGAGGGTGCCAGCGACTGGGGCGGTGCGACCGCTTCGGGGGCGTCCGACTCGGGTGGTACGTGCGACTCGGGTGGTGTGGGCGACTGGGGTGGTGCGGGGGACTGGGCTGCGGCGGCGCGGGGCACTGTGCCGACGGGCGTGCTCGTGTCAAAGCCCTGCGACGTCACCATCCGCCCCTGGGCTGAACGCGACCACAACATCGTGCACTGGGCCGAATACGACAAGGGCGGCCATTTCTTCGCCACCGAGCAGCCGGGCCTCTTCGCCGACGACGTCACCGCGTTCTTCGCAAAGCTCCGCTGACTCCGCCCGTGACGGCAGCGGGTGCCCGGTAACCGCAACGCGGTGACATGGGTGACGCTGCCCAGACGGCGACCGCTGTCCAAACGGCCGGTCGTTGCGGTGGCCGGCGCCTTCAAGGGCCGGTTGTCACGGTGGCCAGCGCACCTCGGGGCTGGGGTGATAGCGGCATGTGGCGCCGGTGGAGAGCGAGGATCTCAGGTGGGCGGCCAGTTCCGGGTGGCGCTGGTCGAGGTGGCGCAGTGTGTTGCGGATCCGGTTGGTGACGGCCTTGCGGGCGCGTTCGGCCTCGTCGCCGAGTCGGCGCGGGCGGCCGCCCAGTCCGGCGGCTGTGCGTAGTTCGTTCAGCAGCGCCGTGCGCTCGGCGTCGAGCTCGGCCGCCCGGCGGTCGTCGCCCAGCCTGGCCGCCCGGTCCATCTCGTCGTCGAGCAGCTCCAGCCGCCTCCGGTAGCGGGTCCTGGCCTCCTCGTCCAGTACGTCGTCACCGCCCATGCTCCGGGCGGCGAGCACGACCTCGCCGCCGGCCGGGTTCAGCAGCTCGACCGCCGAGACGTCGCTCCCGGGGCGGTCGAGCAGGATGCGCAGGTCGGCCAGGCCCTTGGAGTCGGGCAGGTGCACGGTACGGCCGGCGAAGGTCAGGGTCCAGACCCCGCCGTCGAGGCGGAAGGCGTTGGCTGCGGGGCGCGGCAGGCGTGCCAGCATGCCGAGGGCGGCGGCGTCCCGCTCGACCTGCGCGATCAGCGTGGAGGCGTCGTCGCCGCGCGCCTGCAGCGCCTCGGCCAGGCGGGCGCGGGACTCGATCGACCAGGGTCGGGCGCCCAGCAGGTCGGCCGCGCGACAGGCGGCGGTGAACCCTTCAACGGCCTCGTCCCAGCGTCCCTGGGCAGCGTCGAGCACCGCCACCCAGTGCGCGAACGGCCCCTCGACGGCGACCGTGGCCGTCACACCCCATTGGCCGACGTACGGGGTGATCGCGGCCCGCGCGCGCTCGCAGAGCACCGGATCCTTGGACAGGGCGGCCGTCTGCGCCTGGAGCCTCAGCCACAGCGGCGCCATCCACCGTAGGTACTGCTCGCCTGGCGTCACGACCTCCGCCAGGTGGCGCGCCGCGCCCTCGTCGCCGCGCTGCACCGCCGTCGCGGCGCGGTAGAGCGGGAAGTGATGGCTGCCCGCGAGCTCCATCTCCGCCAGTACGCCGTCGGCCACGTCGAAGTGGCCCCTGAGCGTCGCGATCGACCACCGCTGCATCCAGCGCAGGTCACGTCGGCCGATGCCTGGTTGCTCGCCCAGCTCGTAGGCGGCGTCGATGTGCGTCGCCGCCTCGTCGAAGCGTCCGGCGAGCGTGGCGAACATGGCTCTGAGGACCGTGGCCTCGTGCTGGAACAGCGCCAGCTCGGCACCTTCGGCGCGCGTGGCGAATGCCTGCAGCTCGGGCAGGCACCGTGGATCACCCATTTCCAGCAGCGCCCCGACGCGCCAGGAGCGCGCGGTCAGCTCCAGCCGTGGATCCCGGCTTCGCCGCGCCACGGCCGACAGCTCCTCGGTGACGGCCATTCGCTCGGCCGCGCTGCCCGGCCCCCAAATGGCCCCTAGTCTGGTCAGCAGGCTGAAGCCGAGTGTTTCGTCATCCTCCCCCTGCCTGGCCAGCCCCGCCGCGACCTCGCTCAACTCCCGGGCGGCGACATCCAACCGTCCTCGGCCGTAGCCAGCGGTGTCGGGTGTGGTGTCATCCCTGAAAGGGGTGTCGCCTTCGGGTTGGGTGTCGCCTTCGGGTTGGGTGTCGTCTTCGTGCAGGTGGTCGATCTCGCGCGGGGCGTTGCGTTCGTGGAGGGCATTGCGGTCCCGTGCGGTGTCGTGCTGACTTGCGGTGTCGGCCGTCTCGTGGAACGGGTCATTGGTCGTGTGCGCGATGCCGCCGCACCGGTTGCCCGTGATATCGCGCGAGCTTGTGGTGTTGCGCTCACCCGTGGTGTCGCCGTGCGGGCGTCTCTTGGTGTTGCCTTCGTGCGTGGTGTGGCCCTGGTGGGGGATTCCGCTTTCACGCGTGGTGTCGATCGTCCCGTGGGAGACGTGGGTGGACGTCTGCGCGATGTCGTTGCGTCGGTGTGTCGTTGGGGTGTGGTTGCGTGCCGGGCCCACTGCGCTCGCTGGGCTGGGCCTGTCCTGATCCGGCGCGCCCTGAGCCCCGGGTCGCCCGAATGCGGGTTCGTCCCGTACGGGGACGGTGATCTTGTGGGCGGGCGTGTTGGCAGTGGGGGTGGGTGGGGGGACCAGGCGATGGTGGGTCTCGTGGACGAAGTCGGTCCAGCGGCCGTGGTCGGTGTGGCCGAGGTCGTGCAGCTTCAGGGCGGTCAGGGCCAGCAGGTCGGGGTCGTCGAGGCGACGGGCGATGGCGACGGCGGCCTCCAGTGTGCGGGTGCCGGTGGCGGTGTCGCCCACCCGGTGCTGCGCCACGCCGAGGTCCAGGCCGATCGTGGCCCGTCTGCGAGTCTCCCCTGCGGGGGTCAGCTCCAGGGCGCGCCGGTAGTGGCCGACTGCTTCCTCGTTCGCCATCCGTGCCTCGGCGTCCCTGGCCGCCGTGAGGAGGAGGGCGGGGGCATCGGGTGTGGTGGCGAGGTACGCGTGGCGGGCGCGGATCGCGGGTGCTGCCGGGTCGAGGGCGCGGAGGGCTGCCGCGTGCCGGGCACGGACTTCGTGCTCGTTCAGCTCGGCGTAGAGGGTCTCGCGTACGAGGTCGTGGACGAAGGCATGGTGGCCGGAGCCCAGAGAGGTGATGAGCTTGGCCGACACGGCCTGGTCGAGGGCCCGCCGCACCGAGAGCTCGGTCGCCACGAGCGACTGCCCGGTCGGAGAGGCGCCGCGAGCGGGTGAGGAACCGGATCCTCGGCAGGGCAGGGGTCCGTCAGGTGGAGAGTCGTCGGGTGAGGGGCCGTCGGATGGGGAGCGGTCGAGACAGGTGCCGTCGCGTGAGGCGCCGTGGGATGAGAGGCCGTCGCATGAGGTGGGGTGGGGTGCAGGGCCGTGGGGTGCAGGGCCGTGGGGTGCAGGGCCGTGGGGTGGGGAGGGGGCGAGCGGGGAGCTGGTGGGTGGGGGAGTGAGGGCGGTGTGGAGGGTGGGTTCGGTGAAGTCGCGGCCCAGGACCGCCGCCATGCGCAGCACTTCGAGCACCTTCTCCGGCAGCCGCGACAACCGCCGGCGCACGGCTGCCCCCACCCCCGGCGGGATCGTCGCGAGAGGGGTCCCGCCCTGCCACAGGCGGGCGGTCTGCTCCACGAAGAACGGGTTGCCGCCCGTGCGCCGGTGGATCTCCGTCACCAGCTCCTCGCCGGGGTCCACGCCCGTGGTGTGGGCCACCAGCCGGCCCACCTCCTCCCGGTCCAGCCCCGTCAGCGTCAGGACGGTGGCCTTGGCCTCCAGGGGCAGGCTCAACGGCCCGTCGACCTCGGCGTCACGATAGGTGCCGATCACCAGCAGGCGCTCGAACCAGGCATGACGCACCACGAACTCCAGCAGCCGCAGCGAGGCCGCGTCCGCCCAATGGAGGTCTTCGAGCACGACCACCACCGGCCGCTCGCGGGAGGCGTCCACCAGCAGGCCGGTCACCGCGTCGTACAGCTCGAACCCGTCCGATCCGGCCAGGCCCAGAAAAGGGCTCTGCAGCGTCGCCCCGGGCGTGAGACGGCGGATCACCTGGACCCACGGCCAGTAGCCCGGCGCGCCCTCGCCCTCCCAGCAGGCGCCGCCGAGCAGCCGGGCGCCCGCGCGCACGGCCTCCTCCGCCGCGCCCGCCACCAGGGCGCTCTTGCCGATGCCCGCCTCGCCGGTGACGAGCACCAGCGCGCCGTGGCTGACGAGCGTGCGCTCGACCTCGCCGCGGAGCACGGCCGCGGGTCGCTCCCTCCCGATGAGCATCGCCATGCGGGCACCCTACGCGGCCGGGCCGACAATTCCGGGGGCCGGGAAAGATGAAACTTTCAGCTCGAACCCGCAGGTCGGCGGCGACAACCCCGTCCCCGGTTTGACGCGGACCCGTGCCCGTGCGATCAAAGCAGGCGCGGTTCAGTCCCGTTGGGAAAGCGCTTACCGAAAAGGGAGGGCGACCTTGACATTCCGATCCCGTTCCACCGTGGTGGCCACAGCGATGGCCGCCGGACTGCTGGCCGCCGTCACCGCGGCGCCGCCCGCGCAGGCAGCCCCGACCGACGGCAGCGGCCCCTGGCCCTCGGACACCGGCAGCGTGCACCTCACCTCGACCCGCAACGCCGGCACGTTCTTCGACGGCGGCATGAAGCGCTACTACGGCATCGGCGACGGCGGCCAGGGCGAGAGCCAGGACCCGATGTTCGTCGTGGCCAACGGCGGCACCATCCAGAACGTCATCATCGACGCCCCGGCCGGCGACGGCATCCATTGCGAGGGCTCGTGCACCATCCGCAACGTGTGGTGGAACGACGTGGGCGAGGACGCCGCGACGTTCAAGTCGTCCAGCTCGTCGGCGACCTACCTGGTGGACGGCGGCGGCGCCAAGTCCGCCTCCGACAAGGTGTTCCAGCACAACGGCGCCGGCACGCTGACCATCAGGAACTTCCAGGTACACGGCTCGGGCAAGCTCTACCGCGCCTGCGGAAACTGCTCCACCTCCTACCGGCGGAACGTGGTCATGGACGGCGTCACCGTCCGCACCACCAAGGTTCTGGCCGGGATCAACACGAACTGGGGCGACACGGCCAGGTTCAGCCGGATCACCGTGTACGGCAGCGCCACCATCTGCGAGAAGTACCGGGGCGTCCCCAAGGGCCAGGAGCCGGTGAAGATCGGATCCGGAGCCGATGGCGTGAACTGCATCTACTCTGCATCCGACATCACGTACCGGTGAACCCTCGAATGTTAGCGCTACCACAACCGGAGAGGCCCGAATGAAACGACTGGCCGTCCTGCCCCTCCTCCTGATCATCACGTTCTTCTTACCCATCCAGAACGCCCTGGCCGACACGAACGTGGCCGGCACCGCGACCCCGTCCGCCTCCTACACCTCCTCGTGGGAGAGCGTGGCGGCCATCAACGACGGCATCGACCCGCCCAGCTCGAACGACACCGTCAACCGCCGCTGGGGCACCTGGCCCAACACCGGCACCCAGTGGGCCGAGCTCACCTGGAGCTCGACCCAGAATCTCAAGGGCGCCGACGTGTACTTCTTCGACGACGGCGGCGGCGTCCGCGTCCCCGCCTCCTGGAAGCTCCAGTACTGGAACGGCAGCGCCTACGCCGACATCTCCGCCTCGTACCCGATCGCCGTCAACGCCTACAACAAGGTGACCTTCACGCAGGTCAGCACCACGCGCCTGCGCGTCCAGCTGCAGAGCGGCGCGGGCTCGGTCGGCCTGCTGGAGGTCAAGGCGTGGGCCCCCGACTCCGGCGGCGGCACCTCGAACTGGAACCCGCCCGCCAACCTGGTCACCCCGCTCAACGAGGTCTGGCAGCACGTCGAGAGCACGTACCCCAACCTGTACGGGTTCCGCAACTACGGCTGGGACCAGATCATGGCCAACGGCGGCTCGATCAACTACTGCGTACGCTGGGACACCACCGCCACGGTGACCGCGGCGCAGCGTGACCAGATCCACGCGGCGCTGGCCCGCCAGTTCAAGAAGTGGATGGACGTCATGGCCGGCCACAACGGCTGGCCCTACGCGAACGTGCCGGTCAAGGTCGTGGGCTGGGCCGTACGGGACCGCGCGCAGCTGCAGTGGAGCGACAACTCCGTGGACATCTACGTCAACAACATCCGCGAGAACGCGCCCCAGTGCTCCGAGCCCTGCGGCCGGTTCTTCAACCAGAGCGGCCAGTACCCCAACTGCCCCGGCGGCGCCTCGCACCACTACGACATGTCGCTCTGGCTGACCGCCGGGTTCGGCGGGGGAGCAGGGGGCGACTGGGGGCAGCGGATCGGCAGCGAGTACTACATGTCGAACCTCAACGCCGACAACATCCACATCCTGCTGCATGAGATGGGCCACTCGTTCGGCCTGGACGACTTCTACGACTGGACTCCGACGGGCCAGTGCTGCTTCCTGATGAAGGCGGGCAGCGCGGCGCAGATCACGGAGTTCGACAAGTGGATGTTCCGGGACTGGTGGCGGCACCTGAAGAGCCGCTACGGCCTCTGAGAAATGGGGGGAGGGCGGCGGGGTCTCCGCCGCCCTCCTTCGTGCTATCCGACGGTGAGCTTGTAGTCACGCGTGACGGGGGCGCTCAGCTTGTCGTAGTCCCTGAGCTGGACGGTGAACTCGTACGACCCGGCCTTGGCGGGCTTGCCGGTGACGGCTCCGGTGAACCTGTCGAGGGTGAGCCCCTCCGGCAGCGAGCCGCCGGTGATCTGCCAGTCGTAGAACGGGACGCCGCCCTTGGCGGCGAGCTTGTGCTGGTAGGCGGCGCCGACCGTGGCGGCGGGCACGGTGGCGGTCTCGATCGAGGGCTTGAGGAACGGGGTCAGCTTGCGGTTGAGCTTCCAGCCGGCGTTCTCCGCGATCAGCAGCGACAGCTTGGTCAGCTCCCACCTGCGGGTCGGGAAGACGTGACGCCAGCCGCCGCTCTGCCCGCTGATCCGGTCCCAGTACGGGTCGTCGCCGGGCACGTGGTAGCTGGTGTCGAGCGGTACGGGGTAGCCCTGGTAGTCGATGACCTCCTGGTCGTCCTTGCCCTTGGAGGCCACGTAGTCGGCCATGCCCTGCCAGTCGCTGTGGAAGGCGACCGCGTGGCCGTACTCGTGCATGACCAGGCCCTCGATGTCGATCACCTGGCCGAGGTCGGTCTTCCACCAGTCCTCGTCCTTGAGCGAGGTGAACAGCTTCATCAGCTGCTCGTCGTACTCGAGGATCATGCTGGTCGAGCGGTGGTAGGGGGTGGGCTTGCCGTTCTGGGTGTGGAACTTGCCGTTGATGGTGGGGTAGCCGGTCGAGTACGGGGTCTGGATGCCGCGGAAGAAGACGTACATGCCGTTGTACGGCTTGGCGTTGGAGACCTCGACCTCGTTCTGCCAGTCATCGCCCGGCAGCCGGTTGACCTCGTCGCCCGCCGGGACGGTGTCGAACGGCTGCAGGTCGAAGAACGCGAACCAGTTGCGCACCGCGGCCTCGGCGGCCTTGCGAACGCCGGGGTCCTTGAAGTAGCCGGTGATGTCGTCGTAGCGGTAGTCGAAGTCGATGGGGATCGTCGGCTTGAGCGGGGTCTTCTCGTCCTGCTGCACCCGGATCGGCATGGTCTGGGTGCCGGTGGCGCCGCTCGCGTCCGTGGTCTTCATGATCCACTGGTGCTGCTCGTCCTGGCCGCCGCTCTGCTTGGAGTGGATGGCCAGCCGTACGACCTCGCGGTCGGCGGGGCCGGTGAGCGTGAAGGACTTGGTCGCCCCGGCGGCCGTCAGCTCGCTCGGCATGTTGAACATCAGCCGGGACGTGCCCTTGGCCTGCAGATCCACCTTCAGCGGATACTGGATGCCGGGGACCTTCGGCGCGCGCACGGTCAGCTCGATGTAGGGGTTGGCGAGGTAGCCCTGCCAGTCCACGAGCTGGACGCCGTAGTCGTTGACCTTGCGGTAGAAGATGTCGAACACGTCCAGCGCGGGAGCGGGCTGGCGTGCGGCGAGGCTGGGAGAGGGGACCGACAGCGCGCCGGCCAGGGCAGCCAGCGCGCTGAAGATGGCGATCTTCCGCATTGAACCCTTCTAGGTGTAGGCCTTCACTTCGAGCAGTCCCACCGAGGCTTGACCGCTCTGCAGGACCACGCGTAGTCGTGTGGTGCTGATCGGGTTGAACGTGACCTTGTTGTAGGCGTTGACGGCGATCGGGTAGGTGCCGGGGACGTCGACGTAGGCGCTGCCGTTCCAGTACTGGAGCTTCCAGGAGGCGGGCAGGCGCACGCCGTCGGCGTCGTCGAAGAAGTAGACGTCGGCGGATTTGAGGGTCTGGGCGGACGGCCAGGTGAGCTCGGCCCACTGGCTGCCGGTGTTGGGCCAGGTGCCCCAGCGGCGGTTGACGGTGTCGTTCGAGCTGGGCGGGTCGATGCCGTCGTTGATGGCCGCCACGCTCTCCCACGGGGAGGTGTACGACGCCGACGGGGTCGCGCTGCCGGCCACGTTGGTGGAGGTGCCGCCGCCGCTGCCGACCGTCAGCTGGAAGGTCCTGGTCTGCGGCGTGCTGAGCTTGTCGTAGTCACGCAGCTGGACGGTGAAGCTGGACGTCCCGGCCGTGGTGGGGGTGCCGCTGATCGCGCCGGTGAACCGGTCGAGCGTGAGCCCCGCGGGCAGGGAGCCGCCGGTGACCTGCCAGTCGTAGAACGGCACGCCGCCCTTGGCCTGAAGGGTCTGGCTGTAGGCCGTGCCCGGCATGGCCGACGGCAGGGAGGTGGTGACGATGGACGGCGGCAGGAACGGGGTGAGGTTGCGGTTGAGCTTCCACCCGGCGTTCTCCGCGACCAGCAGCGCCAGCTTGGTCAGCATCCACCGGCGGGTGGGGAACATGTGGGTCCAGCCGCCGTTCTGGCCGCTGAGCCGGTCCCAGTACTTCTGGTCGCCGGGGATGTGGTAGCTGCTGTCCAGGGGGACGGGGTAGCCCTCGTAGGCGACGACATCGGGGTCGTTGCCCCCTGACGCCACGTAGGAGCGCATCCCGGCCCAGTCGCTGTGGTAGGCGACGGCGTGGCCGTACTCGTGCATGACCAGGCCGTGCACGTCGAGCACCGAGCCCGCGATCTCCGTCTTGTACCAGTCCTCGTCGGCCAGGGAGGTGAACAGCTGCTTGCCGGCCTCGTCGTACTCGAAGATCATCGCGGTCGAGCGGTGCAGCGGGCCCGCGAGCTGCTGGCCGCCCCGGGTGCTGTACTTGCCGTTGGCGGCGGGGTAGCCGGTCGAGTACGGGGTCTGGATGCCGCGGAAGAACACGTACATGCCGTTGTAGGCGGCGTTGTTGGTGACGTTGATGGTGTTCTGCCAGTCGTTGCCCGGCAGGTGGTTGTTCTCCGCCCCGGCCGCCACGGTGTCGAACGGCTGCATGTCGAAGAACCTGAACCAGTCCTTCACCGCCTCCTCGGCGGCGTTCCTGAAGTTCGGCTCGTTGAAGTAGCCGGTGATGTTGTCGTAGCGGTAGTCGAAGGCGATGGGCAGGCTGGGCTGCAGCGCGGTCTTCTCGTCCTGCTGCACCCGGATCGGCAGCTGCTGCAGGGTCGTCGTGCCGGACCCGTCCCGGATGTTCAGCTTGAGCGTGTAACTTTCATCCTGGCCGGGGCCCCGCTTGGAGTGGATCGCGAGGCGGAACACCTTCTGGTCACTCGCGCTCGCGAACGTCAGCGTCTTGGTGGCGCCGGTGGCGGTGAGCTGGCTGGGCAGGTCCATCATGAGCCTGGACGTGCCCTCGGCCTTGAGGTCGATCGTGACGGGGTACTGGACGCCGGTCGGGGGTTTGACGGTGAGCTCGACGTACGGGTTGGCCAGGTAGCCCTGCCAGTCGACGAGCTTGACGCCGTAGTCGTTGACGGTCCTGCCGAACATGTCGACGACCGTCGCGGTCGGCGCGGCGGCGTGCGCGGGCTGCGACACGCCGGTGAGTAAGGAGGCGAGTACGACTGCCGCCACGGTGATTCGCCTGGCGCCCCTGGCGGCTTTCGGGGCGCTGCGGCATCCTCGGTCCATCCGGACTCCTTTAAGGATGGGAATAGGTTTTCCCTGGCGCACAGTAAGGTGTTACACAGCACCGGTCAACCCCATCCGCCGCCCTTGCAGTGCCTTGCAGCGCCCCCCGCTACGGGGCGGCGCGACGGGTGGACTCGCGCAGGACCAGGCTGGCCGGGACGATCGTGACGCCGCCGGTGGCGGGCTTGCCCGCGATGACGTCCAGCAGGTGCCGGGCCGCCATCCGGCCGATCTCCCCCAGGTTCATGTCCACGGTCGTCAGCGGTGGCCGGCACCCCAGCGCCATCGGCTCCCAGTTGTCGAACCCGACCAGCGCCACGTCCTCGGGAACCCGCCGCCCCCGCTCGCGCAGCGTCTCGGCGACCCCGCGGGCGATCTGGTCGCTCCCGCAGAAGATGGCGTCCACGTCGGGCGCGGCGTGCAGCAGCACGTCGGCCCCCTGCCGCCCCCATTCCTCGCTCCACTGCCCGTACAGGATCTCGCCCGCCGGTGACAGCCCGGCCGAGGCGAGGGCGGTGGTCAGGCCCTGGGCGCGCCGCCGCGCGGCCTGGAAGCGCTGCGGCCCGGTGACGTGGCCGATGCGGGTGCGGCCCGTCGCCATGAGGTGGCGGGCGGCCAGCGCCCCGCCGCCCTCGTCGTCCGGGATGATCGACACGTCCGAGTCGTCGGTCGACTGCGTCATGGCGTACACGACGGGGACGGGCAGGTCATGGCCGATGCCGGCGCGCGGCTCGGTGCGCCGCCCCGTGACGATGATGCCCTCGACGCGCCTGGCCAGCAGGCGCTCGACGTAGTGCCGCTCCCTGATCGGGTCGTCGCGCGTGTCGCACATGAACACCGAGATCTGCCCCGCGCCGAGCGCGTCCTCGGCGCCCAGCATCACCGGGATGCTGAAGCGGCCGAAGCTGTCGCCCGTGACCAGGCCCACCGTGTACGTGCGGCCCGCCAGCAGCCCCTGGGCCAGCGGATTGGGCCGGAAGCCGAGCCGCTCGGCGGCGGCGAGCACCCGGTCGCGGGTCTCGTCGCGCATCCGGCCGCGGCCGTTGAGCGCCTTGGACGCGGTGCCGATCGACACGTCGGCGGCGGCCGCGACGTCCCTGATCGTGATGGTCTTCGCCGTCCCATCCGAAGGACTGATCAACCGAGTCCCCTTTCGCACAAGCATCCGCTCTTGACCTGTGATGTATCACACCTTACCCTCCGTTTGAGAAAACCTATTCCCAAGGTTTTCTCAGCAAGGCCCCGAGTTGAGGTTGAGGAGCTTGATGCACCAGAGTCCTGTCGTTCCGTCCAGTCGGGCACTGTGGCGGCCGATCGGCATCAATGACGTCGTCATCACCGGCGGCCCGTTCGCGCGATGGCAGCGGATCAATCATGAGGACAGCATCCCGCTGGGCCTGGAGCAGATGGAGCGTTCGGGCGTGCTGCCCAACCTCCGCCGCGCCGGAGGTGAGGGCGAAGGGCCCTTCCAGGGCTACCGTTTCCAGGACTCCGACCTCTACAAGCAGTTGGAGGCGATCGCGTGGGAGTACGTCCGCGCCCCTGAGCCAGGGTACGCCGAGTTCGCCGACCAGGCCGCGGCCGTGCTGAAGAAGGCCCAGCGTGACAACGGCTACCTCAACTCGCACTACCAGGTCGTCAAGCCGGACAAGATCTACGCCGAGCTCGAGTACAGCCACGAGATGTACTGCGCCGGCCACCTGTTCCAGGCGGCGGTGGCCGCCGCCCGCGCCGGGATCGGCGACGGGGTGGTCGAGGTCGCCAGGCGCTTCGCCGACCACCTGGTGGAGGAGTTCCTGGCCGGCGGGAACGACGGCATCGACGGCCACGCCGAGGTCGAGACCGCGCTGGTCGAGCTGTACCGGCTGACCGGCGAGCGCACGTACCTGGAGCTGGCGTCCAAGCTGATCGACAACCGCGGCAAGGGCCTCATCAAGGACAGTGGCATGGGCATGCTGTACGCCCAGGACCACCTGCCGGTCCGCGAGGCCGACACCGCGGTCGGGCACGCCGTGCGCCAGCTCTACCTGGAGGCCGGCATCGTCGACGTCTACCTGGAGACCGGCGACGAGTCGCTGCTGGAGTGCTCGCTGCGCCGCTGGGAGGACATGGTCGCCACCAAGACGTACATCACGGGCGGCCACGGCTCGCGCCACGACGGCGAGGCGTTCGGCGAGCGGTACGAGCTGCCGTCCGACCGCGCCTACAGCGAGAGCTGCGCCGCCATCGCGAGCATCCACTGGAACTGGCGGCTGCTCCTGGCCACCGGCCACGGCCGCCACGCCGACCTGATCGAGCGCACGCTCTACAACGCCTTCGCCGCCTCCACGTCGGCCGACGGCGTGCGCTTCTTCTACGTCAACCCGCTGCAGCGCCGCTCCGACCTCGTCGAGGACGCCTATCTCGGGCGGCGCAGGGAGTGGTTCGCGTGCGCCTGCTGCCCGCCGAACATCATGCGCCTGGTGGCCTCGCTCGGCTCCTACCTGGCCACGACCACCGACGCCGGCCTCCAGCTGCACCAGTACGTCCCCGGCACCGTGAACGGCCGGGTCCGGATCGAGACCGACTACCCGTGGGACGGGCTCGTCCGCATCACGATCGAGAACGAGGGCGAATGGGAGCTCGCGCTGCGCATCCCCGCCTGGAGCGAGAACACCACCATCGATGACGGCCCCGCCCAAGCCGCCGAAGACGGATATTTCCGTATACGTCGTCAGTGGCGCCGGGGCGACACGGTCGAGCTCCGGCTCGACATGACGCCCAGGATCGTCCACCCCCACCGCAGGATCGACGCGTTGCGGGGCAGCGTGGCCCTGGAGCGCGGACCGCTCGTCTACTGCTTCGAGCAGACCGACCAGCCCGAGGGCGTCGAGGTGGACGACCTCGCCCTGAGCCCGCAGGCACCCCTGCGTCTGAAGCCCGTGGACGACCTCCCGGGCGTCGGGCGCACCGTACTGATCGAAACCGACGCCGCCGCCGTGGACCAGCCGCGCGGCGGATTGCCGTACACCACGAAAACCCTGGCGACCAGCACCAGCGTGACCGCGACCGCCGTCCCCTACTTCCAGTGGGACAACCGGGACGGCGGCCCGATGCGGGTCTGGATCCCCCTCGCGTAAGGAAAGACGCGGATGAGAAGACGCGACCTGTTGAAGCTGGGCGGGCTCGCCGCCCTCGGCACCGCGGCCGCGGCCTGCGGCGGCGGCTCGGGCTCCGGCTCGGGCGGCAAGAACGTGCAGCTCCAGTTCATGTACTGGGGTTCGACGTTCGAGAAGGCGGCTGTCGAGCGGATGCTCAAGCAGTACGAGCAGAAGCACGCGGGGGTGACGGTCAAGCCGCTCTACACGCCCGACGAGTACGACGTGAAGCTCAACACGCTCGTGGCCAGCAACCGGCTCCCGGACGCCGGGTACGTGCCGCTGGCGATGTCGTACCGGCTGGGCCAGCAGGGCAAGCTGGTCAACCTGTTCCCCTATTTGAAGAAATATCCGCAGCTGGCCGGATACCTGCCGGACGCGTACCTGTGGAGCGGCCAGGACAACCTGCACGGTGTCGCGACCGCGAACGAGATCGAGCTGCTGTGGTACAGCAAGTCCGCCGTCGCCGCCGCCGGGGTGACGCCGCCCGCCGACGCCGCCTCCGCGTGGACGTGGGACCAGCTCGTCGAGAACGCCTACAAGCTGACGATCGACCAGAACGGCAAGCACCCGGACGAGTCGGGCTTCGACCCCAAGCAGATCAAGCAGTTCGGCATCTCCAGCAGCATCACCTACGGCGCCGCCTGGTACGGGTTCCTGCGCAGCAACGGCGTCGACTTCGCCGACGAGGCCGGCAAGAAGTGCCTGCTCGACACCCCTGAGGCGATCCAGGTGTTCCAGAACCTGCAGGACCTCATCTACAAGCACCGCGTCGCCCCCGGCCCGGGCCAGCTGGCCGCGACCGGCGACGACGTGCCCGGCACCAACATCCTGCTCAAGACCAAGCGGGTGGCGATGGTGGTGGACGGTCACTGGAGCCTGCTCGACATGAACGAGAGCAAGGTCGACTACGGCATCGGCGTGCTGCCCAAGTACAAGGAGCCGTTCACCTCCTCCCAGGTGGCGGGCGCCTCGGCGGTGTTCGCGGGGTCCGAGCACGAGCAGGAGGCGGTCGAGCTGTTCGCCTTCCACAACGACCCGCGCTACGTCGACCTGTTCGCCAAGGGCCTGTGGATGCCCCAGGAGAAGAAGTACTACGAGGACCAGGCCTCCATCGACTCCTGGACCAAGAACGAGCTCCACCCGCCGGAGTTCCGCACCGCCGTGGTGGACTACGCGCGCGACCACGGCGTGCCCACGTTCGGCAACCGCGTCAAGAACATGTCCACCATCTCCAGCGACGTCCTCACCCCCGCCCTCCAGGAGCTCGAGACCGGCAAGCGACCGGCCGCCGAGATCCTCAAGGCCGTCGCGCCGAAGATCTCCAGCATGCTCCAGGGCTGGCAGCACTCCCAGGAGCTGTGATGCGCCGCCTCGAAACACGATGGGGCATCCTGATGGCGCTGCCCGCCATCCTCGGGTTCGTCATCTTCACGATCGGGCCCATGGTGGCGTCGGCGTACTTCAGCCTGACCGACTGGACGATCGGCGCCAGCCCGAACTTCGTCGGCCTGGACAACTACGCCACCATGGTCCAGGACGAGCTGTTCTGGAAGTCGCTGTCCACCACCACGTACTACACGCTCGGCGCGGTGCCGCTGGTGCTGATCGTCAGCTTCGCCGTGGCCATGCTGCTCAACCAGAAGGTACGCGGCCTGGCCGTCTGGCGGACGATCTTCTACCTGCCGACGCTCGTCCCCGCCATCGCCAACGTCGTCCTGTGGATCTGGATCTTCAACCCGGACTTCGGCCTGCTGAACTCCCTGCTCCGGCAGGGAGGCCTGCCGGGCTCGCAGTGGATCTACGCCGAGTCGACCGCGGTGCCCTCGATGATCATCATGAGCACGTGGGGCTTCGGCAACACCATGGTGATCTTCCTGGCGGGGCTGCAGGGCGTGCCGAGGCATCTGTACGAGGCCGTCTCGATCGACGGCGGCGGCGCGTGGCGGCGCTTCTGGCACGTGACGCTGCCGATGATGACGCCGACCATCTTCTACAACCTGGTGGTCGGCGTGGTCGGCACCTTCCAGGTGTTCAACCAGGCGTACGTGATGACCGAGGGCGGCCCCAACCACGCCACGCTCTTCTACGTCTACTACCTGTTCCGCAAGGCGTTCACCGAGAGCGAGATGGGCTACGCCAGCGCCCTCGCCTGGACCCTGTTCATGATCATTATGGTGGTCACGTTCCTCATGTTCAGAAACGCCCGCCGCTGGGTCTACTACGAGATGGCAGGCGCGCGATGACCGCCCTGGCGACACCGGACAAGACCACCGCGCGCGGCGTGGCCCCGACCCAGGGGCTGCGCAAACCGCGCAGGTACGGCCGCATCCTGCTCTACGTGGCGCTGGTGGCGGGGTCGATCCCGACCCTGCTGCCGTTCGTCTGGCTGGTGCGCAGCGCGCTCATGCAGGACGCGCAGATGTTCGTCTCGCCGCCCCAGTGGATCCCCTCGCCGTTCCAGTGGTCGAACTTCAGCGAGTCCCTCACCACCCAGCCGTTCGCCCGCTACTTCCTCAACACGGTGGTCATCGCCGTCATCAGCGTCCTGGGCACCGTGCTGACCTGCGCGGTGGCGGCCTTCAGCTTCTCCCGGCTGCGCTGGCGCGGGCGCAACGTGGTGTTCGCGCTGCTGCTCAGCGGCGTGATGCTGCCGTACGCGGTGACGCTCATCCCGACGTTCGTCATGTGGCAGCAGCTGGACGCGATCGACACCATCGCGCCGCTCACGGTCCCGAGCTGGTTCGCCGGAGCGGGCGGGGGAGTGTTCAACATCTTCCTGCTGCGGCAGTTCTTCCTGACGATCCCGTTCGAACTGGACGAGGCCGCCTACATCGACGGGGCCTCGCCGTGGCGGGTGTTCTGGACGATCATCATGCCGCTGTCCAAACCCGCGATCATCGTGGTGACCATCTTCACGTTCATCGGCACCTGGAACGACTTCCTCGGGCCGCTGCTGTACCTGCAGAACGAGGAGAACTACACGCTGTCGCTGGGGCTGGCGTCGTTCCAGAGCATGTACATCACCCAGTGGGGTTACCTCATGGCGGCCTCGGCGGCCATCATCGCGCCGATCATCGCGCTGTTCTTCTTCATGCAGCGCTACTTCATCGAGGGGGTCACTCTGACGGGCATCAAGAACTAGGGACGAAGCCCCGTCGTTCCTCCCGGACGGCGCTACCGACGCGCCACGTCGCGCGCCCCCTCCAGCATGACGAGAGCGCGGGGGGAGCCGGGAAGGCGCTCGGCCAGCGCCTCCAGGACGGGGAGCAGCACCCGCGCCGGGATGCCGCGCGCCGTGAGGACGTCCGCCATCCAGCCCGCGAAGGAGGAGAACAGCTCGGGGTCGTCGACGTACAGGGCGGCCCGCAGGTGGTCGATGATGGACGCGACGTCCTCGGCGGGATGTCCGAGCCTGCGCTCCGCGTAGGCCGGCGCCAGCTCGGGGACGCGCCGGGTCAGCTCTTCCGCGACACCTCTCACCAGGTCCACAGCGGACCCGGTGAGGTCGGCGTACTCGGGGCCGGCCAGGTGCGGCCGCTCCTCGGCGCTCCGGCCGGCCGCCGGGCGGCACGACGGCGGCCCGCCGGCCAGGAGGTCGGCGGCGGCACACGCGTCGGGGGCCCAGGCGTCGGCTCCGAGCAGCCGGGCATAGCGGCCGTCCGGGCCGAAGGCGGCGCCGCCGGCCAGCACCGGCGTGCCCACCGCCTGGCACGAGGTGATGGCCGCGTGCGCGGCGGGCAGCCGGGGCGTGAGCGAGCCGGACAGCGCCACCGCGTCCGGATCCGTCCGGTGCAGGTGGGCGACCAGGTGCGGCGTGGGCACCTGCGCGCCCAGGTAGTCGACGTGCCAGCCGCGCAGGCGCAGCACCTCGGCCAGCAGCCGCGCCGGGAACGCGTGCCACTCGCCGTGGACGCAGGCCACCGTGATGCGGCCCCTGCCCGGCTCCGGACTCCGCCGTGCGGAGGGCAGATGGGCCAGCGTCGCGAGCACGCGCTCGTTGACGGCCGTGGCGGTGTGCTCCTGGGCGACCGTGATGCGGTCGGCCACCCATTCCAGGCCGACGCGCGACTGCACCGCGGCGACGACGTCCAGCAGCAGGGTCTCCATGGGCATCCCGGCGTCGAGCGCGGCCAGCACCGCGTCGGCGGCGGCGTACTCGTCACCGGCCGTCGCCGCCGCCCACAACGTCTCGACCCGTTCCTCGACGTCGCGTGTCATGGCGGCGCGCCGTGAGAGGGCTCGCGGGGCGCGGTGATGGCGACGACCGCCATGTCGTCGTGCTCGCCGGCGCCGACCCACTGGCAGGCCAGCATCTGTACGCGGTCGGCCAGGGCTTCGGGCGGCATGCCGGCGCACTGCCGGAGCTGCTCGCACAGCCGCTCCTCGCCGAAGAACTCGTCGCCGAGCGGGCCGCCCCTGGCCTCGACGATGCCGTCGCTGTAGAGCAGGCACGTCTCGCCGGGCTCCAGCAGCACCGGCTCGGTGACGCTGGTGATGTGCTCCACCAGGCCGATCAGCGTGCCGGCGGCGTGCACCGGCTCCACGCGGCCGTCGTTGCGCAGGATCAGCGGCGGCGGATGCCCGGCGCTGGTCAGCCGTACCACGACCTGGTTCGCGCGGCGCGAGATCGAGGCCAGGACGAGCGTGACGAAGCTCGTCGGATCCCCGTGGGTGAGCAGCGCGCCGTTCAGCAGTTCGAGCACCCGATGGTGGTCGTCGGCCAGCGGCACCAGGGCGCGCAGGATGTTGCGGATCCTGCCGGTGAGCACGGCGGCCTCCAGGCCCTTGCCGGACACGTCGCCGAGCACCACCAGCGACTCCCGGCCGGAGCCGCCGACGGGATGCACGTCGTAGAAGTCGCCGCCGACGCGTTCGCTGTCGCCCGCGGGCCGGTAGCGGGCCGCCAGCTCCACGCCCTCGAGCGGCGGCGCGGTGGGCGGCAGCAGCTCGGCCATCAGGGTCTCGGCGATGGCCGCCTGCTCGGCGTACAGCCGCGCGACCGAGATCGCCGCGCCGGCCCACGCGGTGAACAGCGGCGCGAACACCGTCTCGGCGTCCGAGAAACCGGCCCGAGGGGTACGGCGCAGCAGCACCAGCGCGCCCGCGGCCAGGCCATGGCCCGGCAGCGCGGTCACCGCCACGGAGCCCACCTCGCCGCCCCGGTCGCGCAGCACCCAGCCGGGCGCCTCGGCCGGCTCGACCCACCGGATGGGCGCCGGAGGAAAGCCCTGCAGCGCCTCCGCGAGCCCCGGGAGCGTACGGGGATCGACGGACGCGCGCTCGTGGGACACCTCGCCCCGCGGATCGCAGTAGACGATCGCGTACTGGCGCGGGGCCAGCGGCATGACGACCAGCGCGGCGTCGGCGAGCCGCCGGGCGGCCAGGCGCGCGGTCGCCACCAGGCAACGCTCCATGTTCAGCGACGACAGCAGCTCGACGGACGCCTCCACCATGAACGCGGTCCACTCCCGCTCGGCGCGCAGCTCCTCGACGGCCCGCTGGTGATCGTCGACGTCGACCAGCCACCACGTGACCCGATCGCGCCCGGCGTGCACCGGATGCGCCTCGAACACCGGCCTGCCGACCGGCCCGCGGGCTCGCTGCCCGGCCCGCTGATCGCTACGGCGCCCGGCGCAGGCCTCACGATGGGCCTGCGACAGCCAGGCCGGGGCCACCCGCGCCAGCGGCACGCCGACGGCCGCGCCGGCGAGAAGCAGCCGGGCCGCCTCGTTCGCCCGCTCGATGATGCCGGCGCTATCGACCGTCAGCATCGGGTACGGCGCGTCTTCCCACACCATCCCGATCGTGCCTCGCCCCAGACCCCTCTCCAGAACCGTCACTCTACGTGCTGGGGGCCGTGGCCTTCGTCACGACATACTGGTTCTTTGCAGTATCTTTCACCCCTCGCGCGGCGTGCGGATCTTCAGGGAAATCGATTGCTCGCCCTCGTGGGCCGTTGTGGCGGTGGCCGAGGCGAGAAGGGCGAGTTTGTCGGCGTTGTCAGTGCCGGGGTCCGGGTGGTAGACGACGAGCGTCTGGCCCGGAGCGCCGCTGACGCCCAGCCGCTCCCGGTTCAGCCGCAGGCCACCGACCTGCGGGTGATCGATGTGCTTGGGCGCGCCTTCGCACGCCTCCACGTCGTGCCGGGCCCAGAGCCGGCTGAAGCGGGGGCTGGCGAGGGAGAGCTCGCCGACGAGTTCGATGAATCGGGGATCGTCCGTGTCGGTGCCGACGGATTCGCGGAAGCCGGCGACCATGCCGGCGGCGGCGTTCTCCCAGTCCGGGTAGAGCGCCTGCTCGGCGGGGTCGAGGAACAGGTCCCGCAGGCGGTTGGCGCCCGCCACGAGGCGCGGCGACAGGGCGGTGGCCAGCGCGTTGGCGGCGAGGACGTCGAAGTAGCGGCCCTCGACGTACGCGGGCAGCGGCAGCATGGCGACGAGCTGGGCGACGCCCGGAGGGACGGTCTCCTTCCTGGGCCGCCGCCGGCGCCGCCGGGGTTGGCCGGCGCCGAGGCGCAGCAGGTACGCCGTCGCGTCGTCGTCGAGCCGCAGCACGCGGGCGAGGGCCTCGAGGACCTGCGCGGAGGGGTTGCGGTCGCGGCCCTGCTCCAGGCGCAGGTAGTAGTCGGCGCTGATGCCGGCGAGCATCGCGACCTCCTCCCGGCGCAGGCCCGGCACGCGCCGCACCCCCGAAACGGGGATACCGACCTGTTCCGGAGTGATGAGCTCGCGGCGCGCGCGCACGTAATCACCCAGCAGGTTCGATTCGCTCATCTCCGCACTGTAATCCGCGCGACCACCTGCCTGCCTGGTCCTGTCACCCCCAGGATCGCGGGGGCTCTGGCTCCGTCCGGGCCTGGTCGGCAGCCTGGCGGACCATGACAACATATTTGCTGGTACACGGTGCCTGGCACAGCGGACAGTGCTGGGAGCGGGTCGTCCCGTTGCTGGAGTCGGCCGGACACCGGGTGGCCGCGCCGTCGCTGACCGGCCACGGCGACAAGGCGCATCTGCTCAGCCCCGAGGTCGGGCTGGACACGCACGTCGGCGACATCGTCGGGCTGATCCTCGAAGAGGACCTCACCGACGTGATACTCGTGGGACACAGCTACGCGGGGCTGGTCATCTCGTCCGCCGCCAACCAGGTCCCGGATCGGATCGCGCAGCTGGTCTACCTCGACGCGATGGTCCCGGAGGACGGCGAGAGCGCGGCCGACGTCCAGCCCGTGACCCGGGTTCTGATCGACGGCGCCGCGGAGTCCGGCAGCGGCTGGCGGGTTCCGCCGCTGCCCGAGCTGCCGCCGCCCGCGGGGCTGTTCGGGGTCACCGACCCCGCGGACGTCGCCTGGCTGCGCACGATGCTGTCGGATCAGCCGGTGCGCTCCCTCCAGCAGCCGGTCCGGCTGGACAACCCGGCCGTGAACGCGATCCCGCGGACCCACATCCACTGCACCGTCGGCAAGCCGGACGGCATCACCCGCCGGCCCGTCCCCGAGACGCAGCCCAACGGCACCCCGGCGCAGGTGTGGGAACTGGAGACCGGCCACGACTGCATGATCACCATGCCGGCCGAGCTCGCCGAGCTACTGCTCAAGCTCGGCTGATCCTGTCGAGAAAGAGGGAGTCGATGGCCGGGTCGCCCATGGGCGGGTCCAGGCGGGTGGGGGCACCTGCCTCCAGGAGGGCCTCCACGGTGCCGAGGTAGTCGCCGTCCTCCGCGCGGTTGTGGCGCAGCCCCCACAGCGCGCAGTCCAGCGGGGTCGGGCCCTCGTCGTCGAAGGCGCGGTCGTCCAGATCGGCGCCGCGCTCGATGAGCAGCCGCACGGTCGCCGTGCGGCCGTGCATGGCGGCCTGGTCGATCGGCGTGAAGTTGCTCCAGCCGCGCGTGTCCACCGCCATGCCGGCGTCCAGCAGGGCCCGCACCACGTCGGTACGGCCCAGCAGGGCGAACTGGCCCAGCGCCCAGCCGTAGTCCCCGGTGTCCGCCGGGTTGCCGAGAGCCGGCGGCGGCGCGGCGGGCAGGCGCGCCGACTCGCCCCGGGCCACCGCCAGGACGGCGGCGTCCACCGGGTCCAGGTCGGCCCTCGCGCCCCGCGCGGTCAACAGCTCGTACGCGGCCAGGTGGCCGCAGCGGGCGGCCAGCGCGAGGGGGCGGCGGCCGACGTCCCAGCGGTCCCACGGCAGGTTCACGTCGGCCCCGGCGTTGAGGAGCATCGTCAGGATGGTGACGCCCCGGCCACGGGCGATGGCGTGGTGCAGGGCGCGGCAGGCGTTCACGTCGGCGCCGCGGTCGAGGAACCAGCGCAGCCCCGCCGCGTCCTCGAAGTCCAGCTTGTGCGCCACCATGCGCTCGAAGCCGGGCCGGTGGAGGAGGTCGAGGAAGGCCGGGTCCGACTGCTCGCACGCGTGGTAGAAGGCGTCCTCGTCCGGGGGCGCGCCGCGCTCGACGAGGAGCCGGGCCAGGGCCAGGTCACCCCGTTCCACGGCGTCGAACAGCGCCGTCCGCCTGCCCTCGCCGCCCCACTCCACGGTGTGGCTGCCGGGGTCGGCGCCGGCGTCCAGCAGGAGCCGGGCGCACTCGCGTACCCGCTCGGCGGGGGCGACGGCCCGCCGCAGCAGCACCAGCAGCGGCGGGAGCCCGCCGACCGGCTCACCGGCCGGGAGGAACGCCGCCAGCGCGGCCGGATCGGCCAGGATGAGCGCCCGCTCGATGCCCTCCAGGGCGGCGACGCGTACGTGCTCGACCAGCTTCGGCCAGCTCGGGAAGCCGTACTCGCGGGCCAGCTCGAACTGAGCCCGGCTCAGCGGGACGCCCCGGGCGCGCTTGCGGTGTTTGGCCTGCTTGCGCAGATGCTCCAGCGAAGGGTGCTGGGGAAGATCGGACACGGCGAACCTCCGGCTGCCCGGGTCCGCGAGCTCGGGCCGAGGTCCGTCGACCACAGGGAGTGTGCCGCCAGTGGGATGATCCCTTCCCCGCGGACTGGACGCGCCCGGCAACGCCCTCCCATCCTAGCGGGGGCCGCGCCGAGACGCGGCCCCCCGGGCGTCAGAGCGTGATCGGCACCCGCGCGCCCGTGCGGGCCGACTCCAGGGCCGCGGTGACCATGGCCAGGCTGCGGATGTTGTCGTGGCACTCGCCCTGCGGCGCCTGCCCCGTACGCAGCCCCGTCACGAACTCATCCAGCCCCTCGGCCAGCCCCTGGAAACGCCGTCGGCCGGGGAACGCGTCGGCCTCCGGCGGGTGCGGCCGCACCACGTGCCCCTCGGCCGCCTCGGCCGTCGGATCACCCTTGCCGTCCCAGCGCGCCGTCCCGCGGGGACCGGCCGCCCGCCAGCTGCCCGTCCAGGATGTCGCCTGGCCCGGCGCCGACCAGCTCCCGGCGAACGTGTAGCGCAGCCCGCCGGTCATCTCGAAGATCGCGGTCGCCGAGCACGCCCCCGGATACCACGTCCACGACGGCCGGAACGACTCGCAGTAGACGGACACGGGATCCGTCCCCGACACCGCCCGCGCCGCGTCGAACAGGTGGATCGCCATGTCCTGTAACAGCGGATGCTCCAGCGTCCCCAGGAACTCCGGCCCACGGTAGGGCATGAAGAACTCCGAGGTCAGCACCCCCAGCGGCCCCAGGTCGGCCACCGTGCGCCGGAAGGCCACCAGGGTCTGCATGAACCGGCGGTTCTGGTTGACCGCGAACAGCCGCCCCGCCTCGTCGGCCGCCCGGACCATCGAGCGGGCCTCGTCCAGGGTGACCGCCATGGGCTTCTCGCTCAGCACCGACACCCCGCGCCGCAGCGCCGTGACCGTCACGTCGTGGTGGGCCTGGGGGACGGTGCAGTTGACGATGAAGTCGGGCTCCTCGCCGTCGAGCACGGCGGTCAGCGAGGCGCTGACGGGCAGGTCGTCGAGGCCGAGCTCGGCGGCGGCGGCCCGGGCGCGGTCCTCCACCACGTCCACCCAGCCCACCAGCTCGGTGCCGGGGTGGGCGACCAGCTCGGGCGCCCACTGGCCGCCGATGTAGCCCGCGCCCACCACCACGCCGCGCAGCGGCCGGTCCTCCTTGACGATCTCGAAGGTCACGCGGCCTCCTACCACTGGATGGGGGTGTGGGCGTTCTGGAGCGGCTCGCCCACGCCGTCCGCCGGCGCGGCCCACAGGACGGCGTTGGCGAGCACCCGCCGCACGCCGGGGTGGTGGTAGACGGGATATTCCTGGTCGCCGGGGCTGAAGTAGAAGATCTTGCCCAGGCCCCTGCGGAAGCAGCAGCCGCTGCGGAACACCTCGCCGCCGCTGAAGTTGCTGATGAACACCAGCTCGTCGGGCTCCGGGATGCCGAACGGCTCGCCGTACGTCTCCTGCTGCTCGATGACCAGCGGACGGGGCACGCCCTGCGCGATCGGGTGGCCGGGCGCGACCGTCCAGACCAGCTCGCGCTCGCCGGCGTCGCGCCAGTTGATCGTGCAGGTGGAGCCCATGAGCGCACGGAAGATCTTGGAGTAGTGGGCCGAGTGCAGCACCAGCAGGCCCATGCCGCCCAGCACGCGCCGCCGCACGCGTTCCACGACCTTGTCGTCGACCTCCTCGTGCGCCATGTGGCCCCACCAGGTCAGCACGTCGGTGCCGGCCAGGACCGCGTCGGTCAGGCCGTGCTCGGGCTCGTCGAGCACGGCGGTACGCGTGCTCACGCGCTCGCCCAGCAGCTCGGTCAGCCCCTCCGCGATGGCGCCGTGCATGCCGTCGGGATAGATGCGGCGTACCGCCTCCTCGCGCGGCTCGTGATAGTTCTCGCTCCAGACAGTGACGTTGACCGCCATGCGTTTCCTTCCTGGCCGTACGGGCGCAAGATCAGCGTACGTCGCCGCCTGCCGTCTCCGACAGCACCCGCACGTCCCACGGCCCCAGCGGCAACTCGGCGCCGGCCTCGTGGGCGGAGCCGTCGAGCACATCCCGTACCGGGACCGGTACCCGCACCGACGCGGGCTCCCACGCCCAGTTGTGCAGGAAACGAACCCGCCGCCCGTCGCGCGCGGTGGCGCCGGTCGAGGTGACGCCGGGCGGCAGCTCCGACCAGGGGCCGGGCGACGGCACCAGCCGGCGGAACAGGGCCTCGGCCAGGGCCGCGTTGGGCACGGTGCCGACATAGGTGATCCGCCCCCGCCCGTGCGCGCGGGTGGTGATCGCCGCGAACCGCCCGAAGTGCGGGTGTTCGTAGCCGGCCAGCACCTCCGCCCCGTCCGCCTGCAGCCCGTCCGCCCACCGGGTGCCCGCCGCGTCCTCCGGGAACGCCGTGCCGCTGACTGGGCCTCCGACCGGGCCCCTGACTGGGCCCCTGACCGGCACGTCCTCGGTCAGGTTGCTGAACTCGTCGTACCAGGCGCCCGCGGCGTCGGCCAGCCTGCCCGGCTGGACGTCCCTGCGGGCCCGCGCCTCGGCGTCGGCGTAGCCGGTGCGCGGGCCGACCACCAGGTGCCCGCCCGCCGCCGCGTACGCCGTCAGCCAGTCCAGCGTGGCGTCGTCGGCCACGTACAGCCCGGCGGCCACCAGCACCGGATGCCGGGCGGCCAGCGCGGCCGGCTCCTCGGCGACGGCCTGGGCGGCGTGCACCACCCGCACCTGGCAGCCGGCGTCGAACGCGCCACGGTAGAACGGCTCGAAGATGCCCTGGTAGGAGCGCTCGTCCGGCCCGCCGTCCGGCTGCCCGAGCGCGGGCTGGGCGTTCAGCGCCCACTTGCTCGGCGTGGAGTAGAGCATCGCGACGTCCGCGTCCGGGACCAGCCCTTCGACCAGCTCTCCCGCCGTCTCCAGCTCGGCCCCGATCCGGGCGATCTCCCGGTACGTGCGCCCCGGCCGCCCGCTGTGCGGCAGCACGCCACCCCAGTACGTCTCCGTGCCGAACACCAGCGTCCGCCACTGCCAGTACTCGATCATGGAGGCTCCGCGGGAGACGAGCGCCCACGCGGCCTGCCGCCACTGGCCGTCGTAGGCGGGCTGGTTCACCCAGGGCGCCCCGATGGCCTGCGCGTTCGTCTCGGTCACCAGGAACGGCTCCTGGCGGGAGGAGAACATCCGGTCCGCGCTGAGATAGAGCGCCCAGGTGCTCCTGGTCATCCAGCTCTGCGGCCCGTCCTGCGGCGCGGGCAGCGCGAGGCCGTCCTGCATCGTGTAGTACGGGTTGCCCGCGGTGACGTCGAGCCGCCGGGTCAGCTCGTCGTCGGCCACCCCGGGCCGGTCGTAGGCGATGCACGTGGTGACGAACTGCTCGGGACGGGCGTACTCGCGCACGATGTCCGCCTGCCGGCCGATGAACTCGGTCACCTGGTCGGCCTGGAAGCGCCGCCACGCCTGCGTGTACTGCGGCTGGGCGTTGCCGTCCGGCCGCCACAGGTCGGCCCAGTCCGACAGCCGGTGCGACCAGTAGACCAGGCCCCACTCCCGGTTCAGCGTCTCCACGTCGCCGTAGCGCTCGCGCAGCCAGTCGACGAACCGCTGGAACACGCCGTGGTTGTGCAGCAGGTGCAGGCCCGGCTCGTTGTCGACCTGGAAGCCGATGACCGACGGGTGGCCGGCGTACCGCTCGACGACCTTGCGGGTGATCCGCTCGGCGTGGAAGCGGAACGCCGGGTGCGTGAAGTCCATCTCCTGCCGGGCGCCCCACCCGATGCGCTGCCCGGTGGCCCGCTCCCCGGCGATCTCCGGGTAGAGCCGGGCCAGCCACGGCGGGACCGCGTACGTCGGCGTGCCCAGGATCACCCCGATGCCGCGCTCGTGCGCGCCGTCCAGCGCCGGTTGCAGCCAGTCGAGGTCGAAGCGGCCGTTCTCGGGCTCCCAGGTGGACCAGACCGACTCGCCGACCCTGATCACCGAGAAACGCGCGTCGGCCATCAGGTCGAGGTCGGTCTTCAGCAGGTCGGCGGGGTGGTATTCGGGGTAGTAGGCGGCGCCGAAGAGTACTCGCGGCACGGGGGTTCCCTTCCTCACTTTGCGGGCGGTGCGGTCGATCGGCGCACCACGAGGTGCGCGGGCAGGTCGGCGGGCCCGCCTGGCCCGCCTGGCTCGCCGGGGGAGTGCTCGATCTCGGCGGCGAGCAGCGCGAGGCCGTGGCGGGCGATCGCCTCGAAGTCCTGGCGGATGGTGGTCAGCGGTGGCGACAGGTACGCCGCCGCCGGGATGTCGTCCATGCCGACCACGCTCACGTCGTCCGGCACCGCGCGACCGGCCTCGGCCAGGGCGCGCAGCACGCCGATCGCCATGTCGTCGTTGGCCGCGAACACCGCCGTGACCCGCGGGTCCGCCGCCAGCGCCCGGCCCGCCTCGTACCCGGAGGCGGGGGACCAGTCGCCCTCCGGCGCCGGTGGCTCGGGAGCCCCGGCGGCGGCCAGCGC
>NZ_JBFAOQ010000018.1:92627-292598 GCF_040675285.1 Nonomuraea sp. NPDC049625
TCCCGCCAGCCGCGCGCCCGGTCGCGCGCCGCCGGCCACCGGTGCGGCCCCGCGACGTGCCAGACGGTGGCGTGCCCCAGGCCGAGCAGGTGCTCGGTCGCCTGCCTGCCCGCCTCCACGCCGGACGGGCCGGTGACCACCACGCGCGGCCCGTCGAGCCCGGGGATCGGCCGGAAGCTCAGCACGGGGACGTCCGGGTCGACGCGCAGGTCCTGGTCCCCGTCGATCGGGTCGGAGATCACGACGGCGTCCACGCCCTGGGCCAGCAGGGACTCGACCGCGTTCGTGACGGCGGCGCCCTCGCCCGCGTAGGCGACCGCGAACGCGTACCCGACCTGCCTGGCCTGCCGCTCCAGGGCGACGAGCAGGGATGCCGGGCCGTAGAGCGAGCTGCCGATCGAGGCGACCCCGATGCGGTGGAAGCGGCCCAGGTGGAGCGCCCTGGCCGCGGTGTTGCGGCGGTAGCCGAGCTCGCGCGCCGCGGCCAGCACCCGCTCGCGGACCTCCTCGGTGACGTACGGCTCGCCGTTCAGCACGCGCGAGACCGTCTTCTGCGACACGCCCGCGAGGGCGGCGACGTCGGTGCTGCTCGGGGGCTTTCGCCTGGCGTCGGACACTCGCGGCTCCTGGGTTATGACTACGTAGTCAGATTCGCCCGTGGTACGCGTCGATGTCAAGAGCGCTATCATTCAGATGATGTGAACATCTGAATGTTGGGAGTGTGGCTCGATGGTCAGGCTGACCCGGGCGCAGCAGCAGGAACGCACCCGAGCGGCCGTGCTGGCGGCCGCGAGGGAGGAGTTCGCCGAGCGCGGATACGCCGAGGCCAAGGTCGACCGGATCGCTGAACGGGCCGAGCTGACCCGCGGCGCGGTCTATTCGAACTTCCCGAGCAAGCGCGCCCTCTACCTGGCGGTCCTGGTCGGCTCGATCGGGCCCGTGGCGGCCGAGGAGGGCCCGCCGCCGTCCGGCGTGGCCGAGGCGCTGGGGGCCTTCGCCCGCGTGTGGCTCGAACGGCTGCCCCTGACCGGCGACACGTCCGCCGGGGGCAGGCTGCAGTCGCGCTCGCTGGCCGGGGTGTTCGACGACGAACCCGGCCGCGCCGCGCTGGGGCAGCTCGGCAGGCTGGAGGCGCTGCTGCTCGCCCTCGCGCTGGAGCCGCGCGCGCCGGGCCACGCGCGGCGGGTGCGGCTGGCCGAGCTGGTCCTCACGCTGCTGAGCGGAGCCGCTCACCTGGCCGAGACGGCGCCCGGCTTCGGCGACCCCTTCGACGTGGCCCGCGCCTGCCGGCACCTGGCCGGCCTCGACCTCGCCGACACGTGGGACCCGCCCCACCTGCCCTACGTCACCCCCGCGCGAGCCGTCCAGGACGCCTGGGAGTCGCCCGCGGAGCTACCGGACGAGCTCACCGGCCGCCGGACGGGGTTCGACGCCGACGGCGTGATCGCCGTCCTGGGGACCGGCCGGCTGGAGGCGGCCGAGGAGGCCGTCCGTGCCGCCCGCCCGGAGGATCGCGTCACCATCGCCGTGGTGACCGGCGATCCCGCCGAACTGGGGCGGCTCGTACGGCTCAGGATCGGCGACCTCGCCGGCAGCCTGCGCCGGGTGTTCGGCCCGGATCCCCGGCCGGGCCTGCACCTCGTCCTCGACGAGCACGCCGCCGTCGCCTCGGCCGCCGGGATCCCGGACGCGGACGACGCCACCGAGGCCGCGGTACGCGTCCAGGCGGGCCGGATCGTCGCCCGCGCCCACGGCCGGGGAGCCGCCCACGCCGCGGCCGTCACCAGACCCGCCCTCCCCCGTACCGACCGGTAGTGCGTCAGCGGACGTAGATGTTCGGCCTGGGCGGGGTGGGCATGCCGTCGCCGATGAAGAAGCTCGTGTGCGGCGGCTGGTTGTAGGCCGTGTTCTGCCACGCGACCGACACCCGGTAGAGCGGGTCGTGCATCAGGGTGTAGATGCGGCGGTCCGTGGGCGTGGTCGTGGCGTAGATCCGCAGGGCGCGGTTGTCGCTGGTGGGCCAGACGACCTCTTCGCGCCAGTCGCCGAACAGGTCCGCCGACAGCGACGGGGTGGCCTTGGTGCCGTTGTTGGAGTGCACGCCGGAGGCGGTCAGCAGGCGGGTGTCGCCGCTGGTGCCGTACTTGTCGATCCTGGTCTGGTCGAGCAGCTCCCGGAGCGGGTCGGCGTCCCACCAGACGAGGAAGTTGACCGAGGACGGCTTGCGGCCGGCGTTGTTGCCGGTGACGCTGCGCAGGTTGCCGTCGGCCGCGGACCAGAACTCACTGGCGATCCTGACCGTCGAGATGTCGCCGGCCACGCCGCGGCCGTTGTCGCCGTTGGCGGGGGTGGACCAGAGGATCTGGCCGGTGCGCGGGTCGATGTAGAGCGAGGACGGCTGGGAGCCCGACTCGCTCACCTTGAAGTACTCCAGGCCCGCCCTGCCCGGGTCGAAGTCGCCCAGGTGCTGGGCGTCGCCGTGGCCGGTGCCCGTGGTCCACATGCCGGTGCCGTTGTCGTTGACGGCCATGGCGCCGTACACGATCTCGTCCCTGCCGTCCTGGTCGACGTCCCCGACGGACAGGCTGTGGCTGCCCTGGCCGGTCCACTGGGAGCCCGCCGAGTTGCTGTCGAACGTCCAGCGCTTGGTGAGCGTGCCGTTGCGGAAGTCCCAGGCGGCGATGACGGAACGCGTGTAGTAGCCGCGGGCCATGATCAGCGAGGGGCGTTCGCCGTCCAGGTACGCGGTGCCGGCGAGGAAGCGGTCCACGCGGTTGCCGTACGAGTCGCCCCAGCTCGACACGGTGCCCCGGGGCGGGTCGTAGGAGACCGTGGACCTGGCGGCGCCGGTCTGGCCGTCGAACATCGTCAGGTATTCGGGGCCGGACAGGACGTAGCCGCTGGAGTTGCGGTAGTCGGCCGACGCGTTGCCGATGACCGTGCCCACGCCGTCCCTGGTGCCGTCGGCGGTCTTCATCGCGACCTCGGCCCGGCCGTCGCCGTCGTAGTCGTACACCTGGAACTGGGTGTAGTGGGCGCCCGCGCGGATGTTGCGGCCCAGGTCGATGCGCCACAGGCGGGTGCCGTCCAGCCGGTACGCGTCCACGTACACGTTGCCGGTGTAGCCCGACTGGGAGTTGTCCTTGGCGTTGGTCGGGTCCCACTTGAGCACGATCTCGTACCGGCCGTCGCCGTCCACGTCGCCCACGCCGGCGTCGTTGGCGTTGTAGGTGTAGGCGACCCCGTCCGGCGTCGTGCCGCCCGACGGCGGCTGGATCGGCACGTCGAGGTACGAGCCGCCGGTGAAGCGGAGCGAGGCGGGCGAGGCGGCCTGCTCGGCCCCGCCGACCACCGCCCTGACCGTGTACGAGGCGTCGGCGGCGGCGCCGTTGTCGAGGTAGTTGGTGGAGGCGGTGAGGTTCGTGGCGACCCTGGTCGAGCCCCGGTACACGTTGAAGGCCACGCCGTCGGGGTCGGTGCCGAGCAGCCGCCAGGACACGAGGTTGCCCGAACCGGACCGGACACTGGTCAGGCCGCGGTCGAGGTCCTCCATCTGCTTCGTGGGCGGGGCGGCGTGGGCGGGGACACCGCTGATCGTCGTAGCCAGGGCGAGGACTGCCGCCGCGCCGGCCAGTCGTAAGCGCATTCGCTCGGTTCCCTTCTTGGTAAGCGCTTTCCCGATGGGCGAAAAAGAAAGTTTCATCGGGGTGTTAGCGTTAACGGACGCAGGCCGGGACCGCGGATGTCAGGGACGAATGTCAGACCTGCGGAAATGGCCACAATGTCTCCTCGCCGGCAAACGGGGTCGCCGCGTCCGCGGCCCGGCGTATTAAAGCGGCCCCGTCTCCCGCTCGCAAGGGTCCGCTGTCACGGCCGAGTCATGCCCGGGTCAGGTGAGGGCGTCCAGCGCGCGGTCGACGTCGTCGGCGGTGGTGTAGACGTGGAAGCTGGCCCGCACCTTGCCCGCCCGCACGGCCGCGCGGATGCCGGCCGCCTCCAGGCGCTCGCCGGGGGCGTCCACGGAGACGATGGCCGAGTCGGACGGTTCGAGGCCGAGCCCGGCCCTGAAACGGTTGGCGAGGGCGACGTTGTGGTCGCGGATCCGCTCGACGCCGAGCTCGTCGAGCAGCTCGATGGCCGGGGCGGCGCCGACGTAGGAGAACCAGGCCGGCGACAGGTCGAACGCGCGGGCGTCCGGCGCGAGCCGCAGCGGCGGGCCGTAGTAGGAGCCGCCCTCGTCGGCCCCGGCGTACCAGTTGGCGGCCAGCGGGCGCATGCGCTCGCGCAGGCGGGGCGACAGGTAGCCGAACGCGGCCCCGCGCGGCGCCATCAGCCACTTGTACGCGGCGCAGGCCAGCGCGTCGATGCCCTCGACCCGGACCGGCAGCCAGCCGCAGGCCTGGGAGGCGTCGGCGATGACCAGCGCGTCGTGGGCCCGGGCGGCGGCCACGACGTCCTGGAGCGGGGCGACGTACCCGGTGGCGGACTGGACGAGGCTGAAGGCGACGGCGTCGGTGGAGCCGGTGACGGCGTCGGCCAGCCGGTCGGCGGGCACGGTCTCGACCTCGGCGGCCACCGCCCACGGGAACAGGTTGCTGGTGAACTCGATCTCCGGCACCACGACGCGCGCGCCCGGCGGCAGCGCGGTGGCGACCGTGGACATGATCTGGGAGGCGGTGGAGCTGACGGTGACGTCGGCGACGGGCGCGCCGATGAGCCGGGCGAAGGCGGCGCGGGAACGGCCCACCGAGGCGTCCCATGGTTTCCAGTCGCCGCTGCCGTGCCGCCATTCGGTGAGGACGGCTTGGAGCTCTTCGAAGGCGTGGCGAGGGGGCAGGCCGTAGGAGGCGGTGTTGAGCCAGCCGGGAGCGGCGTCCCAGAGCTCGTGCGCCGAGGCGATGTCCATGGGGCCAGCCTAAGGTCGCCGGCCGCCGGTTTCAGTTGGGGCGTTTCAGCAGCCGGCCGATGACCAGGCGGGTGAGCTTCTCGGCGTTCCCGGCGATGGAGCCGTCCGGGTCGACGCCCACCGAGCGGCCGTACTCGACCGTTCCGTGGAGGTTGCTCAGCCGGAACTCGTACGTCACCTTGTACCGTCGGAGGCTGCTCGTCGCGGCGTCGGTGTAGGTGAACGCGTCGTGGGCCAGGCCGTCGACCTCGCGGTAGTTCGTGTGCAGCCGGGACGCGACCCGCTTCGAGATGTCGAACGTGGCGTCCGACATCGTCTCGCTGTCCAGCGTGTTCAGCGTGATGGACAGCTCGCCGCGCTTGGCCTCCGGGATCGCGTAGTCGCTCTTCCACGAGCATGAGGTGAAGTCGCCCTTGACGTACGTGAACGGTTTGCCCGCCGAGGGGGCGAGCTCCCGTACGAGGTCGTCGGAGACCAGCTTGCACGGTTCGGGGGGTTTGGCGAACGGCGGGATGTCGTCCGGCACGGGCGCGGCGGCCGGGCCCGTGCCGGAGGCGGCGGCCGGGGGCGCCGCGGTGGTGCCGACGGGGACGAGCAGCGCGAGGCCCGCGCCCAGCACCGCGGCGACGGCCACGGCAGGGACGAGGGCGGCCGGCCTGACGCGCGGCGAGCTCTTGGCCGGGGCCGGGGGAGGGACGGGGGCGTCGGCGGGGACGGGCCGGCCGACGATCTCGACGCCGCCGACCGTGACGGTCGCGACCTCGAAGGCCGGCCGCGCGGCGGCGCCCCGCAGGGCCGCGTGGACGGCGGCCGCGTCCGGGCGGCGGGCCGGGTCGGGGTCGAGGAGGTCGCGCAGGAGGGCGGTGAACGGGTCCTTCGCCTCGATCGCGATCCCCTGCCGGACGGCCTCCGCGGTGGCGGCGGGTGTGGCCCGGACGAAGGGCGGCCTGCCGAGCGCCGCCGCGTAGAGGATCGCGCCGAGCGCCCAAAGGTCGGCGGCAGGCCCCGTCATGCCCCCGTCACCGTCGTGGGGGGTGAGCTCCGGTGCCGTGAAGCCGGGCAGCCTGGCGGCCGTTTCGGTGGCCAGGGCCGGGATGGCGAAGTCGTTCAGCACCACGTGGCCGCCCGGGGCCAGCAGGACGTTGCCCGGGTGCAGGTTGCCGTGGGTGACGCCGTGCCGGTGCGCGTACGTCAGCGCGTCCAGCACGCGCAGGCCGATCGCGGCGGCCGCGGCCGGGCCGAGGGCGGCGCGCTGGTGGAGTTCGGCGCGCAGGGACCAGCCGTTGACGATCGGGGAGAGGATCCACACCTCGGCGCCGGCGCCGACGACCTCGTGGATGGGGTGGATCGACGGGTGCCGCAGGCTCCCCGCGGCCATGGCCTGCCGGCGTACCTCGTCGAAGCCGGCCCGGCCCTCCGGGAGCGGCAGGCGCTTGGCCGCCACCTCCATGCCGGTGCGGCGGTCGAACACCCGCAGAGCGCGGCCGGGCGCGCCCTGGGCGAGGGGGCCGATCGGGTGGAAGCGGTCGCCGCTCATGATTTCCCCTGGAGTCTGGCCGCGGTGGTGCGTGCCGCGCGCATGGCGGTGTCCCGCATCTCGGAGGTGACCGCGGAGCCGTTCCCCATCACGGACACCTCGATCACCATCGTGCGGACACGCAGCCAGACGTTGCTGCTCACGCTGGACAGGATGCCCACGGTGGTGTCCTGGGAGAAGCACTCGTCGCCGAGGCCGGGCACGTTCTTGACGGGGGTGGTGACCGCGCGCTCCACCTTCGAGGTGCCGGTCTGCGACTGCCGGCGTTTGCGGAGGGCGTCGAACACCTTGCGCGCGGTGTCCACGTTCGGCTGGGTCTTGATCGTGACGCCGGCGCCGTCCACGGTGACGGAGCACGTGGACGACTTGCTCGGCAGTACCCGGTCGGTGGGGACGACCACCGCGCACGGGTCGGGGGAGGGGGCCGCCGCCGCGGTCCGGGACCGGCTCGGGGTCGCGGGGGTGGTGGTGGCGGGGGTGGTGGCGGCGGCCGAGCCGCGGGTCGCGGTGCCGGGTCTGGCGATGGCGAGGGCCGCCACGGTGGCGACGAGCGCGGTCGCGGCGGTGACGGCCACCCACAGCGTACGGCGCCCGCTCGCGGACCTGACCTCGGTGGGCACGGTCCGCACCTCGGCCGCGACGGCCGCCGCGCGGGCCGCCGCCTCGGCGAGGACGGCACGGACCTCCGCCCCGTCGCGCGCCCGGTCGAGCGCGGCCCGGAACGCGGCCGCCTCCCGCAGCTGGGGAAGGAGCGCTGGGGAGGCGGCCGCGTTGCCCGGGTGGGGCGTGGAGCCCCCGTCCAGGGCGAACATGAGGGTGGTGACGAGCATGCGCACATCGACGGCGGGGGCGGCGTCCGGCCTGGTGGTGCCGAGGCCCGCGAGGACGGTCTCGCCGGTCGCGGCGATGAGGACGTTGCCCGGCGTGACCGCGCCGTGCACGTGCCCGTGCGCGTGGACGACGGCCAGCGCGTCGAGCAGCCGCAGCCCCATCGCCGCGACCCGGCCCGGCTCCAGCGGTCCCTCGGCGGCGGTGACCCGGTCGAGCGAACCGCCCCTGATGAGGTCCATGACGACCCAGGGCTGAGGGCCGGAGGCGAGGACGTCGTGCACGGTGACGAGCCCGGGATGGCTCAGCGACGCCGCGAACCTGGCCTCGGCCAGCACCCGCTCCCGCTCGCCCGCCCCCGAGCCCGGCCGGGCGGTGGTGAGGGGGATTCGCTTGACCGCCACGTCGCGGTGCAGGACCTCGTCCCTGGCCAGCCAGGTGCCGCCACCTGGGCCGAGCGGCTCGACCAGGGTGTAGCGTCCCGCCAGTACGGTGCCCCTCATCGCGTCAGCGCCTCGACGACCGAACGGGCCGCGGCACCCGCCTGCTCGGGCAGGGCGGGGTCCTGGGCGACCTCACGCCGCAGCGTCAGCTTGGCCACCAGGTTGCTCACCCGGAAGACGATCGCGACCTCGGTCTGCGGCCGGCGATCGTCGGTGACGGTCCATGTCATCGCCTCGTCGCCGAGCCCCTTGAGGTCGGTGATCTCGGAGCTCTTGCCCAGGGAGGAGTATTTCCTGCTCCGTTCGGCCTCGTCCCGCCGCGAGTCGAAGTCGTCGGCGGCCAGCGCGATCTCCGCGTGGGTGCCGGTCGGCTCCTGCATCTCCAGTTCGAGCCGCAGCGACCGGGATTCCTTGGCCAGGCTCTGATGCCAGGTGCATTCGGCGTTCTCCCTCGGCATGATCAACGCCTTCGGGACGGCTTTGGCGGCCTGCTCCGGGGTGAGGAGGCCGCACGCGCGCGGCAGGGCGGCGAACCGCCCCGCCCCGTCCGTCGCCGACGGTGCGGCGGCGACGGACGCGGGGGCCGCCGCGGAGGTTCTCCCGAGCTGGGGTACGACGACCGCGCCCGCGCCGACCAGGGCCGCGACGGCCAGGGCGCCCAGCACGACCGGCAGCCGCACTCCGGGCGGGGTGGCCCGCGGCGGTTCGGGAAGTACGGCTGTAGCGGCCGGCCCCTGCACGACCGCCTCCAGCCAGCCCCGGAGCCGTTCTGCACCGGGACGCTTGTGTGGATCCTTGTCCAGCGCGGCGGCCAGCACCGGCCACAGCACGCTCCCCGAGGGGGCGGGCGGCTCGGTGAGGACGGCGCTCAGCGTGGCGACGGCGCTGTCCCTGGCGAACGGGCCGCGCCCTTCGACGGCGGTGTAGAGGGTGGCGGCCAGCGACCACAGATCCGAGGCCGGTCCCGCGGCCCCTGACCAGGCATCCGAGCCGGGCCCGGCGGCTCGTGGCGACGTCGGGCCGGTCGGCTGGATGGCGGTCCGATCCGCAGGACCCGCACCGGTCGGGTCGGTGGGTGGAACCACGGTCCGGTCGGTGGCGTGACCATCGGTCGGGCCTGTGGGCTGGATGAGGGTGTGGTCCGTGGCGGGGACGTGGTCTGTGGTGCGGGCATGGTCCGCACTGGGAGCCTGCTCTGTACTGGGAGCGTGGCCTGTACTGGGAGCGTGGCCTGTGCTGGGAGCGTGGCCTGTGCTGGGGGCGTGCTCTGTGCCGGGAGGGTGCAGGCATTCGGGAGCCGTGTAGCCCGGGGTGCCGACCGGTGTGCCGGGCAGGCCGCCGACCAGGGTGGCGATGCCGAAGTCCGTCAGCACCACGCGCCCGTCCCCCGCCAGCAGCACGTTGGCCGGCTTGACGTCCCGATGCAGCACCCCCGCCGCGTGCGTGGCCGCCAGTGCGGACAGCACCCGCAGCCCGATCTCGGCCGCGCGGCGCGCGGGCAGCGGCCCGTTCTCGCGGAGGACCTGCTCCAGGGACGGCCCGTGGACCAGCTCCATCACGATCGCCGGATCCCCGTCCTCGACGATCAGGTCGTGCACGGCCACGATCGAGGGATGCCGCAGCGCGGCGGCCGTCCTCGCCTCGGCCAGCGCGCGGTCGCACAGGGCGGCCCGCGACGCGGCGTCCAGCCCGGGGGCCAGCCGCACCCGCTTGACCGCCACCTCCCGCCCCAGGCTCTCGTCGCGGGCGCGCCAGACGACGCCCATGCCGCCCTCGCCGACGGGCTCGATGAGCCGGTACCTGCCTCCGATCAGCGACGTCATGTCACCCCCGCCTGCTCAGCGCGGCGGCCGTCAGCTTGGCGGCCCGCAGCGCGGCCGAGCGCACCCGCGCCGCCTCCGTGCCGTCGAAGTCGACGTACTCGACCTCCACCACCATGTTGCTGACCCGGAACACGACGTTGGACCTCACCATGGTCCCCGACTTCCGCTCGGAGACGTCGTACTGGAACGCCTCCTCACCGACCCCGGCGACCGGGGCGGCGGCGGTGGACGTGGTGCCGATCGGCCACTGCATCCCGACGGCGCCCCACTGCCACACCCCGCCGCTGGACCCGTCGCCGTTGATGGTCCGCTTGTTGAGGAACTCCTCGTGGGCCTCCACGGGGAGGGCCTCCCAGTAGTCCTTGTTCTGGGCCTTCGTGGGCTTGACGGAGAGCCCGACCTTCCGTTTCGTCCAGGCGCAGCCGTCCTCCTCGTGGTCGCGCTTCAGCTCGCGCCCGTACGCCGTCTCCTTGACCTGCGCGCCGGTGAGCAGCGTGCAGAAGTCGACCGGCACCGTGAACCTGCCCTTCGCCGGCTCTTTCGACGGCGGGGTTGCGGCCGGGGGAGCGGCGGCGGACGCGGGCGGGGCGGCCGCGCGGGGCGGCGGCGGGTCAGGGGTGTCGCGGGCGACGCCGTACCAGGCGAGGGTCCCGACGACGGCGAGCCCGGTGACGGCGGCGGCCACCGGGACGGCCCTGCCGAGGTGCGGGCGCGGACGCCGGGGACGGTCCATGGGAGCCGGTGCACCGGAGGCGGCGGCCTCCAGCCACCGGCCCGCCAGCGCGGGGTCCGGGCGGTCGGCGGCCTCGCGCGACAACATGCGCAGCAGCACCGGCCCCAGCGCCGCACCCGCCCGCGCGGACGGCCGCGGATCCTCGGTGAGCACCCGGTGCAGCGTCGCCAGCGGTGACGCGGTGTGGAACGGCGAGGTGCCCTCCACCGCCGTGTACAGCGTGGCGGCCAGCGACCACAGGTCCGACTGCGGCCCGCCGCGTTCGCCCCGCAACCGCTCGGGCGCGATGAACCCCGGCGAGCCGATCAGCAGCCCCGACTGCGTGATGGTGACCTGGCCGTCGATCCTGGCGATGCCGAAGTCCGTCAGCACGGCCCGGCCGTCGTCACACAGGAACACGTTGCCGGGCTTGACGTCGCGGTGCTGGATGCCCTGCCGGTGCGCGACCGACAGGGCCGTCAGCAGGTCGGCGCCGAGCCGGGCCACCCGCTGCGGCGCCCACGGGCCGTCGTCGCGGATCGAGTCCTGCAGCGTGCGCCCGCGCAGCAGCTCCATGACGATCCACGGGCGGCCGTCCTGGGAGAACACGTCGTGGACGGTGGCGATGCCCGGATGGCTCAGCCGCGCCGCCGCGTACGCCTCCCGCACCGTGCGCTCGCACAGCTCGGCGCGCTCCTCCGCCGCGATGTCGGGCGAGAGCAGCACCTCCTTGACCGCGACCTCGCGGTTGAGCGTCTCGTCACGGGCGAGCCAGACGGTGCCCATGCCGCCTCGGCCGAGCGCCCGGATCAGCCGGTAGCGCTCGGATAACAGGGACTCGGGGGGATTGTCGATCATCGTTGGTCACATGGTGGTCGTTGGTACGATGCCTCGGCCAGACCCTTTGCAGCCTAGTGAAAACAAGCTGCTCGCCGGTGTCCGAGAAGAGGGTTCGTGGGGCTGCTGCGCATTCATTTCACGGCGGACGACGTGGCGCGCACGACAGTGGCCGCGGGCGCGGACCCGTTGTGGGAGGTCGTGCTCAGCAGTTTCCGGCTGCAGGACAAGGACAAGGCGCCGGCCTTCCGGCCCTGGGAGCGCGCCCTGCGCGAGAGCCCGGCCAGGCTTTCCAGGATGGCCTCCGGGCTGCGCTGGCTGACCGCGCTGGCGCCCGAGGCGCCGTACTTCCCCGACTTCCTCACGCCGGCGGCGGCCCGCGACGGGCTGCAGGCCGGGCTCGACGCGTTGCGCGCCACCCCGAGCCGCCGGTTCCGCCACGAGCTGGAGTTGCTCGCCCGGCACGTGCCCATCCCCGCCTGGCTGGGCGCGCTCGCCGACCGCCCGTCCGCGCCCGTGGCCGAGCTGGCCGCCGCCCTGGCCGGCTACCACGCCGCGGCCATCGCCCCGTACCACGACCTCATCCAGCCCGCGGTGGAGGCCGACCGGGCCTGGCGCGCCGGCCGCCTGCTCAACTCCGGCGTGGAGGGCCTGCTGAGCAGCATGAAGCCGATGATGCGCTGGCGCTCGCCGGTGCTGGAGGTCGACTACAGCGTGGACCGCGACCTGCACCTGCGCGGCCGGGGGCTGACGCTGGTGCCGTCCTTCTTCTGCCGCCGCGTGCCGGTCTCGCTGGCCGACCCCGAACTGCCGCCGGTGCTGATCTATCCCATCGACGCCGCGTTCCGGTGGCAGCCGGGCGAGCGGACGCCTGGCTCGGTGGAGGCGCTGATCGGCGCCGCCCGCGCCGCCGTCCTGCAGGCCGCCGACGGCGGGGCCACCACCACGGAGCTGGCGCGGCGGGCGGGCGTGTCGCTGGCGGCGGCCAGCCGGCACGCGAAGGTGCTGCGGGAGGCGGGCCTGATCAGGAGCGTGCGCCGGGGCCCCGCCGTGCTCAACCTGCTGACCCCGCTGGGCAGCGGCCTGCTCGGGCCTGTGCCGCCGGCCTCGAAGTAGCGGTCCTGTTCGACGTGCTGACCCTCCCCGCCGAAGGCCCCGCTTCCGACGAGACGAACGTCGCCTTGCTTCTCGATGGAGTCAGCCGGGTTGCCGCGTCGCTGCGGAAGGTGCCCATGCGGGAGTTCATCGATGGCGCCACGCGACGTCGTCGAGTGCGAGGAACGGCGAGAGCGCGACCGCGGTCGGCGTCATCCCGGCGAAGGCCACGACGTCTCTGTGAAGGTGCGACTGGTCGGCGTAGCCGCTTTCCGCCGCCACCGAGGCGGCACGGTGGCCGGCGGCGAGACGGTGGGCCGCGTGGTCGAAGCGGATGAGCTGGGCGACCCGCTTGGGGGTGAGGCCGACCTGGGCGCGGAACCGAGACCAGAGGCGCTTACGGCTCCATCCGGTCTCGGTGACCAGTCGTTCGACCCGGATCCGCCCCCGGGTGGCCACCATCTGCCCCCAGGAGAAGGCGACTTCCGGGTCGACAGCGCGGCCCGCTTCCTCCCGCCGGGCCAGCGCGGCCTCCGCGATCGCGAATCGCTCCTCCCACGACCCGGCGGCACGCAATTGCTCCTGGATTCGTACGGCGTCTCGTCCCCAGAGGTCATCGAGGGCGACCACCGTCCCGCTCAGCTCCGAGGAGGCGCCCAGGACCGCGTGCGCGACCATCGGCGAAAGCCGCAACTGCAGGCACTCGGAACTCCTGGCCATCCCCCGCCCTCGGGCCCCGTTGGGTGCGAGTCCGGCGACGACGCGTTCTCGCTGCCGCGCGCCACGGCCGTCCTCGACGACGAACGGCTGGTCGCCGAGGTCGAAGATCACCGTGACCGCGGGGTGCGGGACCAGCGCGACGTCGCGGAACTCGTTCGCCCGGTCGCTGAACCCCGCCATCACGACCCTCGGCAGCCGGCCGGGCCGCGACCGACCGCCTGGCGGAACAGTCCTCGGGCACGGGGCATGGCCATGAGAGTGACGACGCTCATGGCCCCGGCGGACTGGCCGGCGACGGTCACCCGCCCCGGATCGCCGCCGAACGCGGCGATGTTGTCCTGGACCCACTCGAGCGCGGCGATCTGGTCCAGCAGTCCCAGGTTGGCGGTGCCGTCATCGAGGTGGAGAAAGCCCTCGGCGCCGAGCCGGTAGTCGATCGTGACGCACACGACCCCGTCGCGGGCGAAGGACGTGCCTCGGTAGCCGGCGACGGATCCGGACCCCTGCGTGAACATGCCGCCGTGGATCCAGACCAGCACCGGCAGGCCGGATCCCCCGGGATCGGGGGTCCACACGTTGAGGTTCAGGCATTCCTCGCCAGGGATCACGACCTCCGGGAACAGCGCCGCGCTCTCCAGGCCGCCGTCGCCTTTCGGGCAGGTCGGCCCGTAATCGGCAGCGCGGCGCTCGCCTGCCCACCGCGCGGGTGGCTCCGGAGGCCGCATGTGGCGCGCCCCGAAGGGCGGGGCGGCGTACGGGATCCCGAGGAACGCCGCCACGCCCCGGTCCGTCCGGCCCCGCAGCCGGCCACTCGCCACCTGAACCCCTGGCGCGCTGTCCACGGTGTTCGTCATCATCTCTCCTGTCGCTCGGAGCTCCGCGGCCGTCGCACGTGGAGCCGTGCCTGACGCGAGATCGAGCATCACAAGCGCGGGGCCAGGGTGTCTTGGACGAATATTCCGTCGCGGGAGACGGCGCGGGCCCGCGAACGGGCCCGCGCAGGGGGCGTGGTCAGCGGGCGGAGGCGGTGTAGGTGTGGCCCGGCCGGGTGTCGAAGGCGAAGGTCGTCTCGCCGGTGTTCGCGGCGCGGCCGAAGGTGAGCGGCACGGGCCGGTGCGTGGCGGTGTCCACCACGACCGGGCGGCCCGAGCGCCACGGGCTCGCCAGGGTCGCCCGCCCGCCCTTCTCGCTGGTCAGCGTGATGGACGAGACCTCGCGTCCGGCCCGCCGCTCGGCGGAGAGCAGGAACGCGCCCTTGGCGCGCAGCCGTACGAACTTGCCGTCACGGCCGGCGGGCCAGTCCGGGAAGACCCGGATCACGTCCTCGAACCTCTGCAGGAACATCGAGTTCACGGTTTCGAGCGAGCCCGAGGTCTCCAGGCCGCCGCCCGACTGCGCCACGGTCAGGTTCGGCCGCCACAGAAGCTTGATCACGGCCGTGAACCTGCCGATGAGGTCCTCGGGATCCCAGCCCGCGCGGGCCGCGATGGTGAACGTCTTCGGGAACCCGTTGATGGAGGAACCACGTGATCCCGGCAGGAACGGATCCACCCAGTCCAGGGTGTTCCGGACCTTCCGCAGCTGTTCCGGGTCACCGCCGATGGCCAGGTTGTCGCTCGGGTGGACGACGCCCTCCAGGTTGATGGGCTGGTCGTTCTTGTTGAGCAGCGCATTGCCCTTGATCGGATTCTCGATCTTGGTGGCGAGCAGGATGACGTCCAGGCCGTCCATGGTCGCCGTCGGGTACGGCGCCAGGTCGTCCAGGTAGCCCTGCCAGACCGGCCGCAGCTCCGCGTCCACCCCGAGCACCCGGCTGTACTCGATCAGCGCGGTCAGCGTCCGCCGGATGTAGCCGAGGTCGTAGGTCGAGTCGACGTCGTCGCCGCCCTCGTTCACGGCGCTGTTCAGGACGTGGTACTTGCCGTCGTCGCCCTTGACCACGTAATCCATCCAGAACTCACCCAGTTCCTTGAGGAACGGGTAGGCCGTGGTGCGCAGGAACTCCTCGTCCCGGGTGTACTCCCAGTTCCACAGGAACGGGATGGCGGCGAATGTCCCGTTGGTCTTCTGGTCGGCGAGCTTCTTCGGCGACTTGGGGCCGGTCACCGGGACCTCGGCGGGGGCGGGACGGGTCTGGTTGTACGGGTAGATGGTCCGGCTGAAGGTCAGCCCCTTGTACCCGGCGGCATGAGTGGTGTTGCGTTGGTACGGAAGCTCGGCCACCACCGTCTTGTAGTAGGGGGCGGCCAGCTCGGGCCGGTTGGCGGAGTAGACGCCGTAGAACGGGGCCTGGGTGTTGTAGTTCAGCCAGTAGCGGTTGGAGCCGCCGGTCTGGTCGATGGTGCGCCACGGCGAATAGGTGCCGGGCAGGAACGAGCCCGCGCGGCTGGCGGCGCCCATCGCGTACAGGGCGCCGTAGTAGTACTTGTTGAGGATCGGGTCGCCGGTGTCGACGTACGACTTCAGCCAGAACCGCTTCCACCACTCGCGGTGCGCGGACCGGGCCCGGTCGAGGTCGCGGCCGTCGAGGCCGTGCACCCGGTCCACCGCCTCGGTGACGAAGTCGTTCAGCGGCGTGGGGTTGGCGTAGCCGCCGTTGCCGTGCAGCGTCGTGACCAGTCGCACGGGCCGGCCGGGGGCCAGCTCGAAGGCGAGGCGGGCGAGGTTGCCCGACGGCGTGCTCGCGGTGACCGGGGTGCGCGAGCCGATGACCCTGGCCGACGCGGCCGCCTTGGACACCCAGCCGCTCTCGCCGTCCGCGCCGGTCGTGCGGGTGATCCACACCTGACCGTCCCCGGCGACCCCCGTCGTGCCGGCGGGCACGGTCAGGTCGGCCTGGAGCGGCAGCGGCTGCGCGCCGTCGGGGATCGACAGCTCGGTGACCAGCAGGTTCTCGCCGTCGGCGGTCCAGGTGCGGGTGCTCAGCACCCGGCCGTCAACCGTCTGGGAGCCGCGGACCTCCCCGTTGAGGATGTCCTGCCGCTGGCGGTAGTTCGGGTCGTCGCCGAGTGCGCCGGTGAGGACGTTCCTCTGGCCGCCGAACAGCTGCAGGTCCCGGACGAAGGCCTTCTGGTTCGGGTCGGCGGGGTCGCGCACCGCACCCGTGACCAGCAGGCGCACGTGGCGGGCGGTGAAGGCGGGCACGGTCCGGTCGGTCAGCTCGGCCGTGTTGTCCGTGACCGTGTCCACGTCGGTCCAGGTGACGCCGTCGTCGCTCTTCTGCAGGGCGAAGCTCCGGGTGTTGAGCGCCTGGAAGTTGGCGGCCCTGCCCTGGTAGCCGTTGTGCCTGACCACCCAGCGGTCGACCGTCTTCACCCCGCCCAGGTCGACGGCGACCCATTGCGGGTCGGACGCGCTCGCGCCGGTCCGCGACACCCAGCGGGTCTCGGGGTCTCCGTCGGTCACGCAGGCGGCGGTGCACTCGAGGGTGTCCTTGGCGGCGGGGGTGGCCGCGGCGTGCGCGGGGCCGATGGAGATCGTGCCGAACGGCAGCTGCCCGTTGCCGCTGTGCCAGAAGTCGGACTTGGACAGGTAGTACGTCTGCCGCTGGTCGCGGGCGTCGGACGTGACGTGCAGGTCGCCGTTGCCCAGGAGCAGACCGGCGGTGTAGCGGGCGGTCTGCACGGCGTTGAGGGCCGGGGGAGCGGTGTAGGCGTCGTCGATGGCCGACAGGAGCCTGCGGATGTCCTGCCACTCCGACGCGCCGGCCTGGGCGGGCGCCGGGGTGAGGCCGACCACCGAGGTGGTCAGCACGGCGAGGGCGAGCAGGGCGCGGTGCCTCATAGGGGGTGCTCTCCGTTCAAGAGGGTTTGTACGGTCGCGGTACGGCGGGCCCGTTCGGCGGCGAAGACCACGCGGTGGCTGTCGACGCTCTCCTGGATCCCGGACAGGATCAGCTCGGGCCGCCCCTCGTGCAGGGCGGTGACGAACGACTCGATCAGGGCGGCGTCGCCGCCGGCGTGGCCTTCCGCCGCGCTGGAGCCGTCCAGCGAGGTGTCGATGATGGTCGTTTCTTCCGACAAAAAGTCATAAATGTGGATAAAGCGGCCGTCGCCGGTCAGCTGGCCCGCGGTGCCGAACAGCTTGGTGTGCCGGTTCTCCAGCGGCGTGAACGCGGTCATCGTGAACGACGCGGTGACCCCGCCCTCGTACTCGATGGTCACCACCTGGTGGTCCACCACGTCGTTGTCGCTGGCGTACACGCAGCGCCCGTAGGGGCCCTCGGCCAGCGCCGCGGTGACCGCCTCCTCGGTGAGCGGGCCGCCGGTCATGACCCGGGTGAAGTACTGCTTGGTGCCGCCGTCGCGCAGCCCGTCGCGGTAGAGCCGCACGGCCGAGTACGGGCACCCGGGCTCGATCGGGCACTCCAGGCACCGGTCGGCGGCGCCCGGAGGCCGCTGGTCGGCGCGGAAGTGGCGCAGCCCGCCGAAGGACGACACGCGCTCGGCCCTGCGCCCCACGACGTGGCCCAGCCAGTCGATGTCGTGACACGACTTGGCCAGCAGCGCGAACGTGGCCTCGTCCGCGCGCCGCCAGTTGCCGCGGACGAACGAGTGCGCGAAGTGGTACCACCCGACCGGCTCCAGGTGCTCCACGCTGACGACGTCGCCGATCCGGGGGAGCACCTCGCGGAGCCTGCGCGTGTAGGGGGTGTATCGCATGACGTGGCAGATCGCGATCATGGCGCCGGTACGGGCCGCCGCCTCGCCGATGGCCACCGTGTCCGCCTCGGTGGGGGCGATGGGCTTCTCCAGCAGGATGTCGTAGCCCTGCTCGGCGAAGACCTCGGCCGGCGCCAGGTGATCGGCGTCCAGCGTGGCCACGATCACCGCGTCGGCGATCCTGCCGAGGCCGGCCAGCTCCTTCCAGTCGCGGAATACCCGCTCGGGCGGGAGCGCGTGGCGTGCCGCGAACTCCTGCCGGGCGGCCGCGCGCGGCTCCGCCACCGCCACGACCCGCGCCCGGTCCGGCCGGCGCGCGGCCAGCTCGGCGTAGGCCGTGCCGCGCGCGCCCGCGCCCACCACGGCCAGAGTGATCGGCCGGTCGAGGGCCTCCCCGATGTGGTCCCTCAAGTTGATCATCCTTTGACCGCTCCCCCGGTGAGTCCCTTGACGAAGTGCTTCTGCAGCGCGAAGTAGAAGATGAGGATGGGCAGGGCCGACAGCACCATCAGGCCGAACATGTCGCCGTAGTCCCGCTGGAACTGGCCGAGCGCGCGGTAGACGCCCACGGTGACCGTGGTGCCGCCGGCCGGGCCGAGGATGATGAGCGGGTTGAGGAAGTCGTTCCAGATCCACACGCCCAGGAAGATCAGCACGCTGGCCGTGGCCGGGCGCAGCAGCGGGAAGACCACCCGCCAGAACGTGCCGAACGGGCCCGCCCCGTCGATCGAGGCGGCCTGCTCCAGCTCGACCGGGATGGCCCGGATGAAACCGGAGAAGACGAACACCCCGAACGGCACGTAGTACCCGACGTTGAACAGCACCAGCCCGCTGATCGTGCCCATCAGGCCGGTCAGGTTGAGCACCTGCGTGACCGGGACCAGGATCACCTGCGGCGGGATCATCAGCCCGGCCAGCAGCACCAGCAGCGTGATCCGCGCGAAGCGCGACGGGGTGCGGCAGATGTAGTGGCCCAGCATGGCCGACACGACCGTGAGGATCACGATCGACAGCAGGGTCACGGAGACGCTGTTGATCAGCCCGTTCCAGAACAGGTGGTCGGGGCGCGTCAGCGCCTGCGTGAGGTTGTCCAGCGTCGGCGGGATCGGCGGCGCCGCCGGGGAGGCGGTGATGTCCGGCCCGTGCTTGAAGACGTTGGCCACGACCAGGTAGAGCGGCAGGAAGAACGCGCCGGCCACCACGGTCGAGACCAGCGGGCGCAGCCACCTCACAGGTCCACCTCCCTGCGGTTGAGCAGGCGCAGCGCGACGGCGGAGACCGTCGCGACGATCACGAGCATGAGGATCGCCATCGCCGAGGACTCGCCCGTGCGGTTGGCGGTGAAGCCGACCTGGATGACGTCGAAGGCCACGGTCGCCGTGGTGCCCAGCCCCGGACCGCCCGCCGTCAGCACCTGGATGTGGTCGTACGCCTTGAACCCGGTGATCAGCAGCATCACCGTGTTCGTGGTCAGCGCGGGCGCCAGGAGCGGCCAGGTGACCTTGCGGAAGCGCGTCCAGGAGCCCGCGCCGTCGATGGCCGCCGCCTCGTGCAGCGACTGGGGCACGCCCTGCAGCGCGGCCAGGTAGACCACCGAGCAGAAGCCGAGCATCTGCCAGCTGATGATGAAGCCGATGGAGTACAGCGCCAGGTCGGGGTCCGACAGCCAGCCGACGCGGACCCCGAGCAGCCGGTTGACCAGGCCCTCGTCCTGCAGCATGGCCATCCACACCACGCTCACCACCACCGAGCTCAGCACGACGGGGACGAAGAAGACGCTGCGCAGCGCCCGGTAGAGCCAGCCGGCGCGGTCGAGCAGCACGGCCACGCCGACGCCGGCCACGTTGGGCACGATCACGATGATCAGCGTCAGGATCGTGGTCACCTTCAACGAGGTCAGGAAGGACGGGTCGGCCAGCAGGCGCAGGTAGTTGTCCGGCCCGACGAAGCGCGTCCGCGTGGCGAACAGGCTGGCGTCGGTGAGGCTGTAGCCGAAGCTGAGCAGGATCGGCGCGAGCACGAAGCAGGCGTAGACCAGCACGCCCGGGGCGACGAAGCTCAGCAGGTACGTCAGCCGCTGCCAGGGGACGGCCGCGGTGCGCGCGGCGGCCCGCTTGTCGAGGAACATCTACCGGCCGCCCGCCTTGACCCACTCCGCGTCCAGCGCCTTCGCCGCCGCGGCGCCGTCGGTCTTGCCCGCGATGATCTCCTGGGCCAGCGCGAACACCTTGTCGCCCATGCCCGGCAGCAGCGAGTCGTCGCCGGTCTCGACCGTGAAGGCGTTGACCGCCCTGCCCGCCTTGAACACCTCGAGCGTGGCGTTGTAGACCGGGCCCATCGGCGGCGGCCGATAGCCGTTGATCGCGATGATGGCCGCGTCGCTCCTGACGAGCACGTCGTTGTTGGCGGCGTCCTGATTGAACTCCAGCGCGAACGTCCTGGCCGCCTCGAGGTTCTTGGATCTGGCGTTCACGATGGGGCCGCCGCCCGTGTACAAGGGCACCACCACCTGGCCGTCGTCGGTGGGCCAGGCGAAGACGCCGATCTCGAACGGCGGCTTGCCTGCGTCGGCTGCGGCGGCGAACCAGGACCCCATCGGGTACATGGCGCCCTTGCCGTCCAGGAACGCCTTCTCGGTCGACGGGTAGTCGCGCGACAGCCCGGCCTTGTCGACGTACCCCTTCCCGACCAGGTCGGCGAACTTCTGGGTCGCCTTGACGAAGGCCGGGTCGCCGAACCTGACCTGCCCGGCGCGCCGCTTGACCAGGAAGTCCGGCTGCCGGGCGTAGACGTCGGCGCCGACGAGCGCGATCCAGATGTAGCCGGCCGCGAACGCGTCCTTGCCGCCGCCGCCCACCACGAACGGGTTGATTCCCTTGGCCTTGAGCCTGGCCGAGACGTCGAGCAGCTCCGCGTAGGTCTTCGGCGGCGCGTCGACGCCGGCCTCGGCGAAGAGCTTCTTGTTGTAGTAGACCAGCGGGGTCGGCTGGGAGTTGTAGGGGAGCTGGTAGATCTTGCCGCCCAGCGGGTTGGAGCGCGGGTGGGCGTAGTTCTTCAGCTCCTCCTCGCTCCAGGCGTACAGGTTGCCGCTCTCCGCGAGCCCGCTGGGCGCGATGGCCTGCATGACGTCGGGCAGCTGATCCGAGGCGAGCAGTTGCTTGGCGTAGGCGTTGCGCTCGCCCGCGCTCGGCGCCACGAGCTTCTTCACCGCGATGTCGGGGTGCTTGTCGGTGACGCGCTTGATGGCCGCGTCCCAGTACTCCGGCGTCAGGTTGGGCGTCTCGAACACCAGGAAGGAGATCTCCTTCTTGCCGTTCGCCACTGGCTGCTGTGACCCTGCCGGCGCGCATGCGGCGAGTGTCAGGGCAGCGGTGGCCAGCACGATGGCCTTGTTCACCTGGGGTCCTCTCTAGGGGGTGGCCGACCGGCGGCACCGCGCCGCGGGTGGGTCTTATTTTTAGTAGTTCCTCAAATAATTCGCAATGCCCTACCATCGGATCGTGACCTTGACCGGACAGGATCCGGCGCTCCTGCGCCGCCTCAACGCCGCCGCCGTGCTGCGCACGCTGCACGCCGCGGACGAGCTGACCCTGACGCAGCTCGTGAAGACCACCTCCATCTCCCGGGCGACCGTCGAGGACGTCATCGCCGGGCTCGACGAGCTCGTCGAGGAGGTCGGCATCAAGGTCGGGGATCCGCGCCCGGTCGGCCGGCCGGCCAAGCGCTACCGCTTCCGCGCGGAGGCCGGCCACGTCGTCGGCCTCGACATCGGCCCGCACAAGGTCCTGGCGCTCACCGCCGACCTCAAGGGGCGCATCGTCGACCGCAGGCGCACGGTCGTCACCCCCGAGACCGGCACCGCCGACAGGATCGCCGCGGCCAGGTCGGTGGTGCGCAGGACGCTCCGCGCGGTCGGCGTCGAGCCCGGCCAGGTACGCGCGCTGGGAGTGGCCACGACGGGCGTGGTCGACCCCGCCGACGGCCGGATACTGATCAGCGACCGGCTGCCCGGCTGGGCGGGCGTCGACCTGCCCGCCGCGCTTGACGGCCTCGCGGACGGCCCGGTCCTGGTGGGCAACGACACCAACCTGGCCGCGCTGGCCGAGCACTGGTGCGGCGCCGCCGTCGGGGCGAAGGACGTGATCTGCCTGCTGGCCGGGCGTAGCGTCGCGGCGGGCCTGCTCATCGGAGGCAAGCTGCACGCGGGCCGCAACGGCGCGGCGGGGGAGATCGGCGTCATGCGCGCCTTCGGGTGGTACACCGCGTTCGACCGATTCCTCGCCTACGGCGGGGACGCCCCCTCCGGGGAGGCGGCCAAGCGGGTGTTCGAGGCCGTGCGGGAGGGCGACGCGGAGGCCGCGGCCATCGTCCGCGCCTTCGCCCGCGACCTGGCCAAGGGCGTCGGCGCCGCCGTGCTCACGATGGACCCGGAACTGGTCGTCCTGGGCGGCGGCCTGTCGGGCGCGGGTGAGCTGCTGGCCGCGCCCCTGCGCGAGGAACTCGCCGAGCTCTGCCTGTTCCCCGTACGCGTGGAGAGCTCGGAGCTGGGCGGCGAGTCCGTCGCGCTCGGGGCGGTACGGCTGGCGCTCGACCACGCCGAGCACGCGATGTTCGGCGTGGGCCCCGCATGACCGGCGGCCCATCGTCACCTGGAGCGGAGCGGACCGACGGATCACCCGTCCAGATCGGCGCTCTCGTTCCGCTGACCCGGCCGGGCTGGGTCGAGGCGGGCCGGCACTTGCTCGCCGGACTCGAGCTGGCCGTTCGCGAGGTCAACGACGACGGCGGGATCGCCGGAAGACCGCTCGAGCTGGTGGTCCGAGACACCGCGGCTGATCCGCAGAAGGCCGCGGCGTCCGTGGACGAACTCGCCGGCCTGGGCGTGGCCGCCTTGGCGGGGGAGTATCACAGCGTCGTCGCGCGCGCCGCCGCCGCCCGGGCCGACGCCCTCGGCCTGCCGTTCCTCTGCTCGTCGGCGGTTCTCGACGCCCTCACCGAACAGCCGACGCGATGGGTCGCGCGCCTGGCCCCGGCGCAGTCCCACGGCTGGCAGATCTACGCGGACTTCCTCCTCGGCGCCGGCCACAGCCGCATCGCCGTAGCAGCCGACCCGAGCGTCTACTGGGCATCCGGGACCCGCATCCTGCGGGACCACCTCGCTCCACGCGGCGGCACCGTCATCGAGCTCGACATGCGCGCGCTCACCCCCGCGGCCGTGTGCGACGAACTCGCCGGCAATCGCGCGACCGCCCTCCTTCTTCTGGTCGGCCACCCGGAGCCGGCGGTGCCGATCGTCAAGTCCGTCCGCCGCGACCGGCGCCTCGCCGAGATCATGATCGGTGCTCCTGCCGGGCAACCGGAGTTCGCCGGATGGGCGAGGTCGCTGGGCGGCGACGGCGCCGCGATCCCGTTCCTGCGCTACCTGCCCGAGCGCCTCGGCCCACTCGGTACGCGAGTCGAGACGGCCCTGCGCGAGCGGCTGGCCGAAGTGCCCTCCTTCGTCGCCTTCGAGGGCTACGACACCATCACGGTCCTGGCCGAGACGCTGCGTACGTACGGCGCGGACCGGGCGCGCACCGCCGGATCCTGGCCGCACGTCGCGGTCGAAGGCACCCGCGGGCAGATCCGGTTCTCCCGCACGCCGGGCATCAGCGTCTGGCAATGGGCCTGGACGCCGGTCCAGGTCGTTGATAGAGATCCGGCGGAACCGGATCGCTTTCGGGTCCTTCACGCCGGCTGAGAGAGTACAGACGGTCACAATCGACCTCTGAGCGGAAGCGGAAGGAGTCAGCGTGCGAATCGTCGTCATCGGTGCGGGGGTGGTCGGAGCGGCGGTCGCGGCGGGACTCACCCGGCGCGGCGCGCAGGTCACCGTCCTGGAGGCGCGTACTCCGGGATCCGGTACGACCTCCACGTCCCTGGCGTGGGTCAATGCCAACGACAAGACGCCCAAGGAGTACTTCGACCTCAACCACGCCGCCGTCCGGGCGCACCACCGGCTCTCCGGCGACTGGTTCTTCCCCACGGGCAACCTCGAGTGCGCGGTCTCCGACGAGCACAAGGAACGCCTGGAGGCCCGCGTACAGCGGCTGACCGGCATGGGCTACCCGGTCGAGCGGATCACCGCCGCGCGCGCCTTGACCCTGGAGCCCGACCTGGTGCCTCCGCCTCCCGGCACCGAGTACGTGTTCTTCCCCGAGGAGGCGCACGTGCACCCGCTGCGCCTGCTCGGGAGCCTGCTCGGCGAGGCCCGCGACGCCGGGGCCGCGCTCGCGTGCGGGGCCGAGGTGACCGCGATCGAGACCTCGTCGTCGGGCGTCACGGTGACGGCGGCCGACGGGCGGGCCTTCGACGGCGACGTGGTGGTCACCTGCGCCGGTCGCTGGACGCAGGGGGTGGCGGCGCTGGCCGGGGCCGAGGTGCCCATGCTCGACCCGGCGGTGTCCGGCGCGATCACCAACGGTTTCCTCGTCACCACGACCCCGGTGCCCGCCCGCCTGTCCCGCGTGCTCCACTCCGACGGGCTCAACCTGCGGCCGGACGGGGGCGGGCGGCTGCTGCTGCAGTCGCTGCCGCTGGACGGGCGGGCGGACCCGGCGGTCCCGGTGCCCGGCGACGTCCAGGACTCGATCCTGGCCCTGATGGCGCGCGTGCTGCGGGCCGTGGACGGGGCCACGGTGGAGCGGGCGGTGGTCGGCCGGCGGGCGATGCCGGGCGACGGGCTCACGGTGGCGGGTTTCGCGGACGCGGAGCGGCGCGTGTACACGGTGGCCACGCACAGCGGGGTCACGCTGGCGCCGCTGCTCATGGGGGAGGTGGCGGGGGAGGTGTACGGCGAGGAGTCGCCGCTGCTGGCGCCGTTCCGGCCGTCCCGCTTCGCCGACGGCACCGCCGGGCCCGCCCCTGCCCCGGCACGGCGGCCGGGACAGCAGTAGGGTCCCCGGAAAGGCGTGGTCACCCGGCCGGCGGGATGTTCTTGAGAAAGAGGATGCCGTCGGTCGTGTGCACCTGGCCGGGGTCCAGGGCGAAGTAGCCGGAGCTCGTGTCGGTCTGGGGAGCCAGCTCGATGCCCTCCAGCGCCCCGGCCAGGCGTTCGGAGGCGATGAGGTAACCGCCGTGCGGCAGTGCGGCGTGCAGGACGCCTTCCAGGGTGTCCGGCGGGGTCGCCGCGCCGCCCATGGTCGAGGCGATGAAGGCGTACGCGTCGCCCAGCTGCGCCGCGACGATCGAGCCGGCGCTCCACCACTCCAGCAGCAGGTCGCCGCCCTGCCAGCCCGCCGTCTGCCAGACGCTCCTGTCCCGCTGGAGGTGCCGGTTGTGGGCGTAAACCAGCGTCGGGCCGTAGCGGAGTGCGATCGCCAGGAGGTTCTCGGCCATCATCGTGTCCCGCAGCCCCATGAGGCGCATGACCCTGGCCGGCGACGTGTCCGCCATCCCCGCGTGGTAGCGGAGCAGGCCCGTGGCCGTACGCCCGAACAGGCAGGCCCGCCACCACGCCTCCCGCGAGGTCGCGGCGATCAGGCGCGGTGACTCCGCCGTGAGCAGGGCCACGAGGTCGTCCGCCATGAGGCGCAGCTCGACGGCGTCGGGCGAGCGGCCGACGGACTGCGCGGGGTCCATGGTTGCGGCGGGGTTCGTCCACCGGGAGTCGGCGCCGAGCAGCCGGTCGACGGCGTCGAAGGACGGCACGTCGAGGTGGGCGGCGAGATAGCCGTGCAGCCCGGCGAGGGCCGGACGGGGGCTGCCGGGCCCGGCCAGCTCGAGCGGCCCGTCGAAGCCGAAGAAGCGGATCCGCTCGGCCGCGGGCCGGTGCCGGTTGTGCTCCCGCATCCAGCTCACGAGCTCCCGGTCGGCGGCCGAGCCGCCGAGCCCGTGACTGAAGCCGCGCCGCATGACGTCGTCGAGCGTCCCCACACCCTCCGTGACGTACGCGTCCACGACCAGCGCCGCGAGGCAGTCGCTCTCGATCGCGATCGACCGATGGCCCTCGTGCTCCACGAGGTGGCGGAAGGCCTCGTTGCGCTGCCGGAGGAACGCCTCCTCGCCGTGCGTGGGCTCGCCGAGGCCGAGCAGGCGCGGCGGGGCCGGGAACGACCTGAGCAGCTTCGTGATCGCGGCGCCCTCGAAGGACCAGCCGGAGTCAAGGATCGCGGATTCCATGCCTTCAACCGTATCGTTGAACCTTCTGTGTAAACTTTGCCCATGCCCCGCGAGCGACTCCGGCCCGTGGATCTGGCGCGCGAGCACGGCCTGTCCACGCAGGCGATCCGCAACTACGAAGAGGCGGGCATCCTCCCGCCGGCCGCGCGCACTCCCCACGGCTACCGCACCTATACCCCCGTCCACCGGGAGGCCCTGCGCGCCTTCCTCGCCCTCATCCCCGGCCACGGCCACCAGACGGCCACCTCGATCATGCGGGAGGTGAACGGAGGCGCGGTCGAGGAGGCCCTGCGGCTCATCGACGAGAGCCACGCGCAGCTGCTCGACGACCGCCGGACGCTGCAGGCCGTGGAGCGGGCGCTGCGCGACCTGACGGCGGAGGAGAGGCCCGGAGCGCCGGCGCCGGTGGAGCGGCCCGGGCCCGGCGGCGTCACCTTCATCGGCCCGCTGGCCAGGAGGCTCGGCATCAGGCCCGCGACGCTGCGCAAGTGGGAGCGCGCCGGGCTGGTCAACCCGAGCCGCGACCCTCAAACCGGCTACCGCGTCTACACGGCCGCCGACGTGCGCGACGCCCGGCTGGCCCACCAGCTCAGGCGCGGCGGCTACCTGCTCGAGCAGATCGCCCCGCTGCTCGCCCAGGTGCGCTCCGCCGGGGGGATCGCGCCCCTGGAGGCGACCCTGCGCGACTGGCGGACCCGGCTGACGGCCCGTGGCCGCGCCATGCTGACCGGCGCCGCCGGGCTCGACGCGTACCTGGGTCACCCCGGAGGTCCCGCCGCGGTCGCGGAGGATTAAGATACAGGTCAGCTCTGTATCCTAATTGGCCATGACAGGCAGACGGGAACACGCCATGGGTGCCTACGTGCTCGGCTTCCACGACATCGACAAGACGCTTCTCCCCCTGGTCGGCGGCAAGGGGGCCAACCTCGGCGAGCTGTCCGCCGTCGAGGGGGTGCGGGTGCCGCCGGGCTTCTGCGTCACCACCGAGGCCTACCGCGCGGTCGTCGAGTCGGACGCGACGATCGCCGCGCTGATCGACGGGCTCTCCGGGCTGCGCGCGGACGACCGTGCCGGGATCGCCGAGGCGTCCGCCCGTCTCCGGGAGGCCGTGGAGACGCTGCCCGTACCGGCCGAGATCGAGGACGACATCCTGCGCCGCCTCGGGGAGCTCGGCGACGTGCCCTGCGCGGTGCGCTCCAGCGCCACCGCCGAGGACCTGCCGTCCAGCTCGTTCGCCGGGCAGCAGGACACGTACCTGAACGTCAGGGGAGCCCCTGCGGTGCTCGCGAGCGTGCGGCGCTGCTGGGCGTCGCTGTTCACCGACCGGGCGGTGGCGTACCGGATCAAGAGCGGCTTCGAGCACCGCGCGGTGCGCGTGTCCGTGGTCGTGCAGCAGATGGTCTTCCCCGAGGCGGCGGGCATCATGTTCACCGCCGACCCGGTGACGTGCAACCGGAAGGTGGTCTCGATCGACGCCGGGTTCGGCCTCGGGGAGGCGTTCGTGTCGGGCGTGGCGAACGCCGACAACTACCGCGTACGCGCGGGCGAGATCACCGCGCGCAACGTCGTCACCCAGGACATCGAGCTGCGCCCGTCCCCGGACGGCGGCACGGAGGAGCGGGAGATCGAGCCCGCGCGCCGGCACGTGCAGACCCTGAGCGACGAGCAGATCCTCCGCCTCGAACGCCTCGGCCGCCGCATCGAGAGCCACTTCGGCCGCCCGCAGGACATCGAGTGGGGCGTGGCCGGCGGCGAGTTCCAGATCCTGCAGAGCCGCCCGATCACCACCCTCTACCCGGTGCCCGGGACGGCCGACGGCAAGAACCACGTCTTCATGTCGTACGGCCACCGCCAGATGATGACCGACGCCTTCAAGCCCCTGGGCCTGTCGCTGTTCGCGCTCCTGCACGACCGGCTGGGGCGCTCGGCGGGGACGGTGTCCGGCAGCCGGTTCTACAAGGACGTCTCACCCGAGCTGTCCTCGTCGTGGGCGCGCGCGGTCACGCTCAAGAGCCTCGGCCAGGTGGACGTCCTCATGGCCAACGCCCTGCGCCAGGTCCTGACCAGGAAGGACTTCGTGCGCGACCTGGCCCACGGCAAGACCTCGATGCTGGACTTCGGCGAGGGCGGGCTGCTGCCGATGGCCCGCCAATATCTGAAGATGTCCGGCAAGGACGACACCGAGGCCGTGCCCGAGCTGATCGCCGAGAACGAGCGGACCGTCGAGGAGCTGCGCCGCGGCATCGCGGGCAAGTCGGGGGACGGGCTGTTCGCGTACATCCTGGACGACCACGACGTGCTGGCCCGGCTCACCTTCGACCCGCGCAGCGTGGCGGCGGCCTTCGTCGGCATCCAGGCGGTGAACTGGGTCAACAAGCGCATGAAGGCCTGGCTCGGCGTGCAGAACGCCGCCGACGCCATCGCCCAGTCCGCCGACCACAACGTGGTGGCCGCCATGGGCCTCGACCTGCTGGACGTCGCGGACGCCGTCCGCCCGTACCCGGCGGTGGTCGAGCACCTCGAACGCGCCGGCCGGGACACGCTCCTCACCGGGCTCGACGGCCTGGAGGGCGGTCCCGAGGCCCGCCGCGCCCTTGAGGGCTACCTGCGCACGTACGGGATGCACTGCTCGGGTGACATCGACATCACCCGGACCCGGTGGAGCGAGGACCCCACCCAGCTCGTCCCGCTCCTGCTGAGCAACGTCCGCAACTTCGCGCCCGGCGAGCGCGCCCGCAAGGTCGAACGCGGCCGCGCCGAGGCCGAGAGCACCATCGCCGGCCTGCTGGAACGCCTCAGGGCGCTGCCGGGCGGCGAGCGGAAGGCGAAGAAGGCGGCCCGGCAGATGAGCCTCATCCGCCACTTCATCGGCTACCGCGAGTACTCCAAGCACGCCCTGCTCCAGCGCTACGAGCTGTACAAGCGGGCGCTGCTGGCCGAGGCCGCCGAGCTCGTCGCCCGCGGGGTGATCAGGGAGCCGCAGGACGTGTACTTCCTGTCGCTGGAGGAGTTCAGGGAGGTCGTGCGGAGCGGGAGGATCGACCCCGCGCTCGTCGACGGGCGGCGGGAGGCGTTCGAGGAGGACCGGAAGCTGACGCCGCCGCGCGTCATCACCTCCGAGGGCGAGGTGATCTCCGGCGAGTACGACACCGGCGCCCTGCCCGAAGGCGCGCTGGCGGGCATCGCCGTGTCGTCGGGCGTCGTCGAGGGGCGCGCCCGCATCGTGCTGAGCATGGACGAGGCGGACGTCGAGGAGGGCGACATCCTCGTCACCGTCTACACCGACCCGAGCTGGTCGCCGCTGTTCGTCTCGGTCAAGGGCGTCGTGATGGAGGTTGGCGGGGTGATGACCCACGGCGCCGTGGTCGCCAGGGAGTACGGCCTGCCCGCGGTCGTCGGCGTGGAGAACGCCACCCGGCGCATCGAGGACGGCCGGCTCATCCGCGTCAACGGCACCGAGGGCTACGTCGAACTGCTCTGACCCCGGTGCGGCCGCGTCACCGAACGCGCCGCACCAGGAAAGCTCAGCGGACCTTGGCGAAGAACGCGCGCAGGTCGGCCGCGAGGCGGCCGGGCTGCTCCATGGCGACGAAGTGGTGTCCGGCCGTGTTGTCCTCGGGCCAGTGCAGGATGGTGTTGTGCCGCTCGGCGAGCCGCCGGATCCCGGGCGGCCCGCTGTAGACGCCGGTCGGCGCCGCCGTCTGCCCCTTCGGCCAGCCGAAGCCCGTGCTCTCGTAGTAGGGCCAGGACGAGGTGCCGAAGGTTCCGGTGAGCCAGTAGAGGCTCACGTTCGTCAGGAGGAGGTCGCGGTCGATCACCTCGTCCGGCGTCTTGGCCGCGACGGTGAACTCCTTGAACTTGTGCGTCATCCAGGCCAGCGCCGCGACCGGGGAGTCGTGCCAGCCGTAGGCGAAGGTCGCCGGCGCCGCGCGCAGCAGCCCATGGTGGTCCACGCCGTTCATCCAGTCCTGCTCCTGCAGCCGCGCGAACGCCGCCCGCTCGTCCTCGGTCATCTCCGGGACGTCGTCCTGGGTGGGGAAGCCGAGCCCGCTGATGACGTAGACGCCGATCACGTGCTCCGGGTCGGTCGTGGCGACCTCCGGGGCGACGTACGCGCCGTAATCGCCGCCCTGGGCGCCGTAGCGGTCGTACCCGAGGCGGCGCATCAGCTCCGCCCAGATCCGCGCCACGCGCGTGACGTCCCAGCCCGTCTCGCGCGGCGGCGCGGAGAACCCGAACCCGGGCAGCGACGGCACGACGACGTGGAACGCCTGGGCGGGGTCGCCGCCGTGCGCGCGGGGGTCGGTGAGAAGCTCGATCAGGTCGGCGAACTCCACGAAGGAGTTCGGCCAGCCGTGCGTGAGGATGAGCGGCAGGGCGTCCGGCTCGGCGGAGCGCACGTGCAGGAAGTGGATGTCCTGGCCGTCGATCTCCGTCATGAACTGCGGGAACCCGTTCAGCCGCGCCTCGTGCCGGCGCCAGTCGTAGCCGTCGCGCCAGTAGGCGGCCAGCTCCTCGAGGTGGGCGGCGGGGACGCCGCGGCTCCAGCCCTCACCCGGCAGCTGCCGGGACCACCGGGTACGGGCCAGCCGGTCGTTCAGGTCGTCCAGGTCGGCCTGGGGGATGTCGATGCGAAAAGGGCGGATCTCGGTGCCCATGATTGTCCTCCTGCGGTCGCGATGACGTGCCGACAGTAGGAGCCATCTAGGTCGATCCATGTCCTACATGACGCCCATACTTGGAGTCATGAGCGACACCCCCGCACGGCTGCTCGCGCTGCTGTCGTTGCTGCAGACCCCGCGCGAATGGCCCGGCAGCGAGCTGGCCGAGCGGCTGGAGGTCAGCCCTCGCACGGTCCGCCGCGACATCGACCGCCTGCGCGAGCTCGGCTACCCGGTGCAGGCGACGATGGGGGCGGCGGGCGGCTACCGGCTCATCGCCGGCAAGGCCATGCCGCCGCTGCTGCTGGACGACGAGGAGGCGGTGGCCATCGCGGTGGGCCTGCGCATGGCGGCCGGGCAGCCGGTGGACGGCATGGAGGAGGCCTCCGTACGCGCTCTGGCCAAGCTGGAGCAGGTGCTGCCGGCGCGGCTGCGGCAGCGCGTCGGCGCGCTCGGGGCCGCCACGGTGTCGATGACGGCCGCGAACGGGCCGAGCGTCGATCCGCAGAACCTGGCGGTGCTCGCCTGGACGGCCGCCAACCGCGAACGCCTGCGCTTCGACTACCAGGCGAACGACGGCAGCCGGTCCAGCCGGCTGGTCGAGCCCTACCGCCTGGTGGCCGGCGGGCGCCGCTGGTATCTGCTCGCGTACGACAACGACCGCGACGACTGGCGGATCTTCCGCGTCGACCGGCTCAGCGCCCCGCGCCCGACCGGCGTCCGGTTCGCGCCCCGCGAACCGCCCGAGCCCGACGCGGCCGCCTTCATCACCCGCAAGATCTACTCGCTCGCCCCCACCTACGAGGTGCGGGCCACCCTGCGCCTGCCGGCCGAGGAGGCGATCGAGCGGCTCGGCGCCGCTCCGGGCGACGTCCGGCCCCTCGACGGGCACAGCTGCGAGCTGCACGGGCACGCCGACACCCTGGAGTGGCTGGCCGCGCGGCTGCTCATGCTCGGCTGCGAGTTCGAGGTGCACGAGCCGCCGGAGCTGCAGGCGTACCTGCGGGCGGTGGGCGGCCGCGCCGTCCGGGCCGCCGGTGTTGCCGCGGGCTTTACTGACCTGTAAGTATGAGCGGATGGAGGATCGGCGGCTCAGCCCGGGCGGGCAGCGGTTGCTGGAGGTGGCGACCGAGGTCTTCTACGCCGAGGGCATCCGCGCGACCGGCGTCGACACGCTGGTGGAGCGGGCCGGGGTGTCCAAGCCGACCCTGTACGCCCAGTTCGGGTCCAAGGAGAACCTCGTGGCTGCGGTCCTCGCCCGCCGCAGCGCCGCCCGGCAGGCAGCCCTGAGCGCGTACCTGGCCGGCAGCGATGTCCGGGGCGGGCAGGCGGTGCTGGCGGTCTTCGACTGGCTGGCCGAGGGACACGGCCGCGAGGGCTTTCGCGGGTGCCCGTTCACCAACGCGGCGGTCGAGCTGCCCGATCCCGGGCACCCGGCGCGGGCGGTGATCTCGGCCTACAAGTCGTGGCTGCGCGGGACGCTCGCCACGCTGGCCGGGCAGGCGGGCCTGGCGCGGCCCGAAGAGGTGGGCGACGCGTTGCTGCTGCTCATCGACGGAGCCAACGCGCGCGTGGTGGTCGACGACGACCGTACGGCGATGCTGCGCGCCAGGGCGGCGGCGGCCAGGCTGATCGGCGCGGCCGGCTCGTGAGGGTCAGACGCCGGGCCGGAGCGGTCCGGCGTGCTTGACGGTCTGCAGGACGGGGGCGGTCTCGATGGTGCGGATCTCGGGCAACGCCCCCAGCCGGTGGGTGATGTAGCGGTGCAGGTGATCGGTGCCGGAGCACAGCGCGTGGGCCAGCAGGTTGGTGGGGCCGGTGGTGTGGGCGACGGCGGCGAGCTCGTCGTGGCCCGCCAGGGCGGTGGCCACCTGGTCGAGGTGCGCCGGCGCGATCGCCATCCAGAGCAGCGCCTGGGTCGCGACGCCGAGGGAAACGGGGTCGATCTCGAGGTCGAAGAAGATCGTGCCGTGGGCGCGCAGGTCGGCCAGGCGCCGCGCCACCGTGGCCTCGGACCAGCCCGTGCTCCTGGCGAGGTCGGCGTAGCCGGCCCGGCCGTCATGGCGCAGGGCATCCAGCAGGGCCTGGTCGGCGCGGTCCAGTGACGGCCGGCCCGACGGCGCGGCGGGCACGTCAGCCGCGGCCGGCCTGAGCTGCCGCTGCTGTCCCTCGTCGAGGGTCTGGGCGATGCCCTGCCACGCGGTGGGCCCGCCCCGGTAGGGGTGGAGCAGGTACTGGGCGGAGACCGACGTGATCCCCGCCTTCCTGGGCAGGTCGTGCAGCAGCATCGAGGGCGGGTCGTCCACGCCGTGCGGGACGTGGACCATGGCGAAGATCTCGGTGCCGCCGGACAGCAGCTTGATCCATGACGTGTCGGGCCGCCGGGCCAGGGCCTGGGCGAGGGTACGGGTCGCGACCGGGCTGGTGGTGAGGCGGACCACCCACTGGCTGCGCCCCACCCGGGACGGGTCGGGCAGCCCGACGACGCGCAGGGAGGCGTTCGCGCGCAGCCGCTGGTAGCGGCGGGCCACGGTCTGGGTGGACACGCCCAGCACCCGGGCGATGCCGCTGAACGGCGCCCGCCCGTCGATGTGCAGGGCATGGATCAAAGCGCGGTCCAGGTCGTCGAGCATGAGCAAATCATGCATGAGATCCGGCTTCGTGGAAAAATTGCCCGAACATCTCGGGCATTGTGGAATCGCCGATGCCGGTGGCCGCAGCCTTGGTCGCGGAAGTCATCCGTACGACTGAGGGGGACTGGGACATGCCGGTTCGGGAGGATCCGACGGTGGCCTACCGGTGGCGGTGGGTCGTGCTGGGCGCGCTGCTGACCGCTGAGGCGATGAACGTGCTGGACTCGACGATCGTGCAGGTCGCGGCGCCGGTGATCCGCGCCGGGCTCGGCGGCTCCGAGTCCGCCATCCAGTGGTTCAGCTCGGCCTACACGCTGCCGTTCGCGGCGTTCCTGATCCTGGGTGGCCGGTTGGGGGACATGATCGGCCGCAAGCGGGTGTTCCTGGTCGGGATCGCGGGGTTCACGCTGGCGTCGTTGTGCTGCGCGCTGGCGCCCGGCGCGGGCGTGCTGATCGGGGCGCGGGCGCTCCAGGGCACGGCCGCCGCCTTGATCATCCCGCAGACGATCGGGTTGATCCGCTCGATGTTCGCCGGAGCCGAGCTGGCCAGGGCGATGAGCACCATCGGGCCCGTCATGGGTCTGTCGGTGATCTTCGGGCCCGTGCTCGGGGCCGTGCTCACCCACGCCGACCTGTTCGGCTCGTCGTGGCGGGCGGCGTTCCTGGTCAACGTGCCCCTCGCCGTCGCCGTGCTCGCCACCGGCCCCCTGCTCCGCGAGGACCGGGCCGCGCGGCCGCCCCGCCTGGACCTGCCCGGGACCGCGCTGGCGGTACTGGGCGCCGGGCTGGTGGTCTACCCGCTCATCGAGGGCGGCGACGCCGTCCCGCCGGGGTGGGGCGCGGTCCTGCTCGTCGCCGGGGTCCTCGTCCTGGTGGCGTTCGGGCTCCACCAGCGCCGCCGGGCCCGGCGCGGGCGTGCTCCCCTGGTCGAGCCGAGCCTGTTCGGCGAGCGGGTCTTCCCGGCCGCGCTGGCGACCTCGACGCTGCTGTTCGCGGTGACCAACGGGCTGATGCTGGTCGTCGTGCTGCAGGTGCAGCTCGGCCTGGGCCGCGACGTCCTGACCGCCGGGCTGACCCTGCTCCCGTGGTCGGCCGGGCTGGCGATCTCCTCCGGGATCGTGGGCGCGCGGATGACGCCGCGCCGCCTGTCACGGGTCATGTTCGCCGGGCTCGCCGTCCTGTTCGCCGGGGTCCTCGGGGCTCTGGCCGCCTACGCGGGCGCGTACTCGTGGCCGCTGCTCGTGGCGCTGGCGGTGTGCGGGGCCGGGAACGGCATGGTCACCGTCCCGTTCTTCACCGCCGCCCTGGCGCGTCTGCACCCCCATCAGGTCGGGTCGGCGGCCGGCCTGCTCAACGCCGTCCAGCAGTTCGGCGGCACGCTGGGGATCGCGCTGCTCGGCAGCGTCTTCCTGCACGGCCTGGGCGGCGGCTCGGACGGGAACGCCGCGGCGGTGCCGGCGTTCGGGCTCGGTCTCGTGCTGCTGGCCGCCACGGCCGTCGCGGCGGCGTTCATGAGAGCCCCCGTCGCTCCCACGCCGGAGCGGGAGCGCGCGGCCATGGGCGAGCCGACCCGATCCAGGCTCTGACCCCATCGAAGGGCTGGTCGACGCGCGGGGCCCGAGATTGTCGTGGGTGATCGCTAGGGTCACCGTCATGGTTGACGCAGCGGAGGTGTGGTCATGCGCCGGTTCTTTCCGGTCCGCATCGGAGGTGGCCGGATGAGCGCGTGGGAGCGCCTGGTCAAGCCGGCCAAGGGCGGTGACGTGGCCCGCGTCTTCCGCCTGCTCCTGGAGTTGGACGCCGACGATCGCAAGGCGGTGGCGGCGCAGCTGCCGCGCCACCTGTCGGGGCTGCGGATGGAGGATTGGTGGTCCTGGCGGCACCAGCTCAGGCCGTTGCGGCTGGCGGGCGTGGCGTGCCTGGGCGGCGCGGCGGCCGTCACGGCGTGGCTGTTCAGACGCGAGTTCCAGTGGGTCGAGAGCGACGACGAGCGCGTGATCCTGCTGCTGCGGCAGCGGCCGGCCGAGTGGCGGGCCGACGTGGCCCGCCGCATCGCCGGCCGCCTGCGCCTCAACGACATGCGCTACTGGGAGGTGGCCGCGGCGCTCGTGCGCGAGACCGGGATCGAGCCGCCGGACGGCGACGCGTTCATGGTGGGCTGGTTACGCGCGCTCCACCTGGGGACGGCGGCCACCGATCCGCTGTTCACCGCGTTCGCGCCGCGGCTCTTCGAGGTCGACGGCCTGGGCGAGGCCCTTCCCGCGCAGGTGGGGACCGTCGCCCGGCTCGTCGAGGACGGCCTGCTGGAGCGCAAACCGGTCATCGACGGCATCGTGGGGCGGCTGCTGCGTGACGGGCCGTCGGCGCTGAGCGCCCTGGCCGTCCTGCACGATCGGCTCGACCTCGACATCGACGAGTCCGCCGAGCGGGCCAGAGACTACACCCGGCTGCTGCCCGCCGGGCCGGTGGCGGTGGCCGACCTGGCGCTGGCGCAGCTGCGGCGGCTGGAGGAGGCGGGGCGGCTGGAGGAGGAGCTGTTCGCCGAGGCGATGGAGGCGCTGGCGTTCCGGCCGGAGAAGAAGCTGCTGCGCGCGGCCCTGTCGTGGGCGGGCGACGCCGTGCTGCGTGACGCCCGCCGCGCGGACGTCGTGCTGGCCGCCATGTCCCTGATCTTCGCGCAGGACACGCTGGCGTTGCAGGAGCGGGCCGTGCGGCTGGTCGTCAAGCTGGCCCCGCGGGCGGGGGAGGCCGGCCGGGAGGCGGTGCGGCAGGCGGCGGCCGGGCTGCCCGAGGAGCTGCTGGAGCGGGTCTCGGCGGCGTACGGGGGTGACATCGCCGCCGAGGAGGTGATCGTCACGCCGCTGCCGGCGGTGGGGCAAGGGCCGGCGTTGCCGCCGCCGTACGCCTCGCCCGACCAGCTCGTACGCGCGGTGAGCGTCCCCGAGGTGGACCCGCACACGTACGAACGCCTGCTGGCCGGGCTGGTCGAGTGGTCGCATCGGGCGCCCGACGCGCTGCGCGAGGCGTTACGTCCCTGGCTGGAGCCGTTCGATTCGATCTTCTTCGGTCACAACCGGGAGGACCCGGTCCATGCCGTGCGCCGGGCGTTCCTGGCGTTCGCCGCGCCCGGGGATGCGCTGCCCAAGGATGCCATCCGGCAGCCGCCGACCCTGGGCGGGTTCAAGCGGCTCTACTTCGGCCGCGCGGCCGAGCTCGCGCGCTCGTTCGAGGAGGGTGAGGGCTACCCGGTCCTGCTGGCCACGCCCACGGAGGGCAGCGGCCACGTCGATCCCGGGGTGCTGCTCGACCGCCTCGAGCTGCTGGAGGCCGCCGGGGCGCGGGCACTGCCCGGCGACCTGGTCCAGGCCCTGCTGCGGCTGCCCCGCGACCTCCCCGACGCGTGCGTGCGGCGGGCGCGGCGGCTGACCTCCGAGGCGGGCCGCACGTGCGCCGCCTGGATGCGCGACGGCGGGGCCCCCGATCCGCGGGTGACGGTCCACCTGCGCACCGAGCGCAACGGCTACTACCTGTCGGGTATGCCCGCCCTGCGCCCCGTGCTGGACGTGCCGGACGATCTTCCCGAGGAGCTCCGCCCGCTCTACCGGCCGGAGGCCGGCTACGCGTTCACGCTCGAATGGTGGCCGCTCGCCATGCCCTCGCACCCGGAGATCGTGGCCGCCCACATGGTCTGGATGATGTCGATCTGCATCGACTCCAGCGAGGCGCAGACGCAGTCGCTGGTCGGCCTGGCCCACGCCGACGGGCCGCTCGGCAGCGCCGTGGCACACGCGCTCGCCTGCGGCATGGGCCACGAGAACGCCGCCGACCGCGCCGCGGCCACCGACGCCCTCCTGACGCTGGCCGCCCGCGGCCGGGTGCCGGCGCAGGCGCTGGCGGAGACGCTCACCAAGCTGGTTGCCGAGGGGTTCCTCAAGCTCAACCGGGTGGTGTCGGTGCTCGACGACGCCACGCAGGCCGGGGCGCACGAGGCGGTGTGGGAGGTGGTCGTGCGGCTCCTGCCCGGGCTGCTGCCCCAGGAGGGCGAACGGCCCCGCGCGGGCGCGGCCGACCTCCTGGCGGCGGGGGCTCGGGCGGCCAGGATCGCCGGCGTACGGGCCGAGCTGCCGGACGTGGCGGCGGTGGCGGCCCGCAAGGGGCCGAGCAGGCTGGTCCAGGAGGCGCGGCGGCTGCAGCACCTGGTCGCCCTCCCTAAGAAATCTACTTTGTAAAGGCGCCGGGCCGATGATCATCCTCGATCCCACAGAGAACAGCCTTGTCAGCAAGGTGGAGAAACTGCTGTCGCCTGCCACCGTCGTCGGGTGGCGGCGGCTGGAGCCCTGGGCGGTCGCGCGGGCGGAGCTGAGCGGCTCGCACGGCTCGGTGATCGTGAAGTGGATGCGGCCCCATGCACCCGGCCCCGACCGCTCGGAGCCGTGGCGGCTGCGGAGCGAGGTGGCCGCCCTGGGGTTCCTGTCCGACGATCTCGGCGTGCGGCTGGCGCCGAGGGTGGTGGCCGCGGATCCGGCGGCGGGGCTGGTGGTGCTGGAGGATCTGGCGCCGCGGGTGGCGCTGGACGGCCTGCTGCGGGCGGACGGGGCGGCGGCGCACGGGGAGCGGCTGGCGGCGTTCGCCCGGGTGCGGGGTGAGCTCAACGCCGTGACCGCCGGCCGGGCGGAGGTCTATTACGCGCGCAGGGCGGCTCTGGGGGCGGTCGATCGGGTGGCGGACTGCGCGGGGAGGTTCGCCGGGTTCCGGGAGGAGGGGCGGCTGCAGGTCGCGGCCTTGGGAGTGGAGGTCTCCGGTGGTGCTGAGCGGGAGCTGGCGGTGGTGCTGGAGGAGCTGGGGGATCCGGGGCCTTTTCTGGCGTTGAGCAACGGGGATCCGGAGGCGAACAACGTACTGGTGCGGGCGTCGGGGGCGCCGGACGCGCGGGTGATCGATTTCGAGTTCGCCGGGTTCACGCATGCGCTGCATGACGCGGTCTGCCTGTACGTTCCGGGTCCCGCGTGGCTGTCGGTGGACGGGGGGATGGGGGAGGCGTATCGGCGGGCTCTGGCCGTGGGGGTGCCGGAGGCGGAGGATGATCGGCGGTTCGGGTTCGGGCTGGCGGCGGCGTGTTTCTCCTACGTGTTGCTGCGGTTGCAGCGGTTGTCGCAGGTGGATGGGCGGGCGGCGGGTGATGACAGCCGGGTTCAGCTGGTGGCGACGGTGGAGGCGGCGGCCCGGGTGGCGGAGTCGTTCGGCGTGCTGCTGGGGCTGGCCGGGTGGGGCTGGCGGGTGGGCGAGGCGCTGCGGCGGCGGTGGCCGGACGCGGATGTGGATGTGGCGGGGTTACCGCCGTTCGTGCCGCGCCGCCGGTGAGAGGACCGTCTGCGGTGTAGCGGTCCCGGTGGGGGCGGCCGTCCGCGGTATCGCCTGCGTGGTGTGGCAGGTCGTGCCGGAGCGGCCGTCCCTGGTACGGGAGCGCAGGCGGGGGTGGCGCTGCTGGTCGACGATGATCGCGGTGGTCAGCCCGTCCGGTACGGGGTCAGGTCGTGATGTCGGCTTCGATGTGGGTGACGGCGGTCATGGCGCCGTAGGCGAGCAGGAAGACGGTGCAGTGGTCGCTGAAGCGGCGGTCGGTGGCGCGCCAGGCGGCGACGTGCTCGTCGGTGATGGCGTGCGGCGCCAGGCCGGCGAGGACCGCGACCCGCGCCCCCGCCCGCTCGTCCGGTGTCAGGCCCGCCAGCGGCCGGTCGAGCCAGTCGCCGACCGGCAGCAGGCGGCCCCGGTGCTCGGCGATCACCTCGGCCGTCACGTCCGCGGCCTCAGGGGTGAGCAGGCCGGCGCCCTGGGCGGCGGTGGCGGTGAGGGCGGCGTACGCGGCGCCGATCGGGTGGTCGGCCGCCCACGGCGGGGGTGGCGCGGTGGGCAGCCCGTCCAGCAGGGGGAGCGTGGCGCCGGGGCGCAGGTCCTGGTCGAGCGGGCGCAGGACGGGGGCGCCGTCGAAGGGCGGTTCGTCGTCGGGGGCCAGGGTGCCGGGGGTCAGCCCGGCGGGCAGCATGGCGGCCGCGACCCGGTCGACGAAGTGCGTGAACAGGAGCGTGCCGAGGAATTCGGCGGCTTCGGGTCCGGCGGGGAACGGGGGCCGTTGCGGCTCCCGGGCGGCCACTCCGGTGGAGGCGGCCCAGTCCAGCAGGGCGGCGAGCCTGGCGTCGGCGGGCGGGTCGCCGCGTTCGATGGCCCCGGCCAGGTGCGGCTCGCCCAGCAGGCGCAGCACCGACAGGAACGCCTGGATGTCGTAGTCGAGGTCGTTGGCCTGTGCCGCGCCCAGCGCCACGACGGCCTTCTCCAGCGCAGGGACGTCGCCGGCCAGTTGGCTCTCGCGCATGAGCGACCAGCCCGCGGCCATGAGCTCGGGGGAGGGCGACATCATCATCACGGCCGGTCCGATGCTGCTGAACTCGGCGTTGACCTGCGCGTACACCTCGGCCACCACGCCGCGGGCGCGGTGCGGGAGGACGGGGGTGATGTGCCGTACCAGGGTCGATGACATGAGGCGATGCCTTTCTTCCGGATGAGGTGTCGAGCATCGCGGTCCGGGCGTGGTGGTGTCGTCGTCCCGGTGACGTCACCGCCCTATACTCCCCGGGGGGTATCGGGAGGTGCGGCTACGGCGGGTGGAGTACGGGACGACGACACCGCCATCGAGGGTCGGGCGTGGCCGGGCAGGCGACGGCGCTCGGCCACGCCGTCGGGTTCGCCCTCGACATGCCGTGGGAGAGGCTGCGGGCGCGACACCGCCCCTGCGCTTGAGGCGTCGAGGAGGGTCGTGGCCGGGCGTCCGTGAAAGGATCGTGGGTGGACGCCGTCGTCTCCCGTGAAGGACGTGGTCGGATGCGCCGTTACAGGAACGGCAAGGTCGCGGCTGTGCTCGCCGTCGTCTACGCCGCTCTGGTGCTGGTTCTCGGCGTGGTCTCGGTGGTGATCCTGCTGACGGTGCGGGATCCGATCCTGCTGAGCGGCGTCGCGCTCGTCGGCGTCACCTTCCCCCTCGGCTGGCTGATCTGGTGGGGATGGGACCTGGTGCCGCCTCAGATCGCGAACCCGGTGCTGCTCACCGTGGTCCTGGCCGGCGCCGGTCTGCTGCAGGCGTGGTTGATCTGGCGGATCTTCCGGGGGCGTCCGGTCCCCGGAGACGGAGTGTGATCGTAGGCCGCGGCCGTCAGATGGCGGCCGTGATCTCGTCGCGGTGCTCGTTCAGCCAGTCGTCGAGGGAGCGCAGCCGGGGGTTGAGCTCGCGTACCAGGCCGAGGTCGCGTACGCCGGTGAAGTAGGCGGACGCCTCGGAGTAGAACTCGAACATGTTGCCGATCTCGACGGCGCCGGGGAATCCGGCGGCCCGCATCTGGTCGTAGGTCAGCGGCGCGTAGGTCACCGGCTCGCCGAGCAACGTGGTGAACTTCTCCGCGAGCTCCTTGCCGTCGGCGTGCTCCCCGGCGATGCTCACGGTGCGGCCGACGAACTCCGGGCCCCGCCGGAAGATGCCGAGTGCGGTACGGCCGATGTCCTCGGCGGCGATCATGGACATCGGGTTGCCCGCCATGGGCAGGGTCAGCACGAGGCGGCCGCTCGCGTCGCGGTGCGGGCCCTGTCCCTGGAGGAAGGCCTCGTAGTAGAAGGTGGTCTGCAGGAACGTGGTCGGCACGCCGAGACCGGTGAAGGCGGCGTTGGCCTCGGCCTTGGCGTCGAAGTGCGGCACCGCGTACTCCCCGAGCAGCGTCGGCACCCGGCGGCCCAGGTGGGCGAAGTGCGGCCGGGTGTCCTCGAGCGTGGACCACACGACGTGCCTGAGCGCGGCGGCCCTGGCGGCGCGGGCGGCCGCGTGCGCCTGGTCGATCTCCATGCGGGCGGCATCGCGGGCGGCCTCCTGCTCGGGGGTGCGCCGGGCCCAGAAGTTGGTCACGACGTAGGCGCCCCAGGCCCCGGCGAAGGCGTGGTGCGCGCTGTCCTCGTCGTCGAGGTCGGCGTACACGACCTCGGCGCCCTGCTCGGCCAGGGCGCGGGCCTGCGGGGAGGCGGTGTCGCGGGTGAGGGCGCGGACGGTGAACGGTCCGTCGGGGTCGGCGAGGATGGCCCGGACCAGTCCGCCGCCCTGCGCTCCGGTGGCCCCGACCACAGCGATGATCTTCTTGTCGGTCATGCCTTCACCTTGGCGGCGTTCTCGCGCGGGCGCCTGCCCCTGTCCTGGGTACCCATGCCAGGGGATGGGAGCGCCCGGCGGATGCGGCGACAATGGGGGCATGGGAGAGCAGCTGGGGGAGTTCCTTCGCGCCCGCCGTGCCGCGTTGACGCCCGAGGCCGGCGGCGTGCCGACCTACGGCACGGCGCGCCGGGTGCCGGGCCTGCGCCGCGACGAGGTGGCGCAGCTGGCCGGGATCAGCGTGAACTACTACACGCGCCTGGAACAGGGCGAGAGCCATCAGATGTCGGACTCGGTGCTGGAGGCGCTGGGCAACGCCTTCCGGCTGACCGCCGATGAGCGCATGCACCTGGTGCGGCTCGCCCGTCCCGAACAGGTGCAGGTGGCGCGCCGTCCCTACGGCCCCGAGCAGCTGCGCCCGTCGGTGGTGGCGCTGGTGGAGGGGGTCGCCGACCAGGCGGCGATCATCCTCGGCAGGTACTTCGACCTGCTCGGCGGCAACCGGCTCGGCTACGCGCTGTACGGCCTGAACCCCGGTCAGCGGGTGAACCTGGCCAAGACGATGTTCCTCGACCCGGCCATGCGCGACCTGTATCCCGACTGGGAGACGCACGCCGACGAGGTCGCCGCCTACCTGCGCATGGCCACCGGCGACATGCCGGACGATCCCCTGCTGGCCGAGCTGATCGGCGAGCTGAGCATCAAGAGCCCCGACTTCACCCGCGTCTGGGGCGGCCAGCGGGTCGCCGAGTGCACCTACTCGGTACGGCGGATCAACCATCCCCTCGTCGGGCCGCTGGAGCTCAACGAGGAGACCATGCGCGTGCCCGACGACCCCGGCCAGCGGATCATCTTTTTCGGCGCGGCGCCCGGGACGGACTCGGCCGAGCGCCTGCGGCTGCTCGACTCGCTGAGCGCCTGACCGCGGGGCGAGGGCAGCAGCGCCACCAGCGTGGACGGACGCCGTGGCCGAGGTGGTGGCGGCCAGATCCGCACGTACGGACTGCCGGGTCCAGGCGGCTCAGCAGCGCAAATGTCACATCTGCGCTCCGTCCGGCTACCGTGATCGGGATGTGTTCGGTCTCATCCGACCCGTGGCATGTCGCACCGATCCTGAGGCATTCGCCGCATGCCTCCTCGATGTGCGAACAGATCCAGACACTATGGCTCACAGGCTATCTTGACTATGGTTGATATCGCCGGAGCGCTATGTATCTGGAGACGTGATGGAGTTGAACTCGCTCAGGCAGTTCCTGGTGGTGGCGCGGCTGGAACACCTCAGCGGCGCGGCCGAGGAGCTTCGCGTCGCCCAGCCGTCGCTGAGCCGTACCATCGCCCGGCTGGAGAGCGAGCTGCGCACACCGCTGTTCGACCGGAGCGGCCGGCTGCGGCTGAATGACGCGGGCAAGCTCTTCCGCGATTACGTCGAACGCTCCCTGGGGGAGCTGGATGCGGGGCGGCGAGCCGTCGCCGAGGCCGTCAGCGAGGGTGTGGGCACCGTACGACTTGCGTCGGAGACCTTCCTCACGCTCACCGGGCCGCTGGCGGCCTTCAAACGAGCTCACCCGACCATCGAGGTCGAACTCCGCTGGATGGCGGCCGAGGAGATGGGCCGTCACCTGCGGGCCCAGGACGTTGACCTGTGCGTCGCCTCCCAGCCGATTTCCGCTGAGGGCCTGGAGGCGGTCCAGCTGCTCGATGAGGCGGTTGGTCTGGCCACGCCGCTCGACCATCCGCTGGCGAGCCGTACGTCGGTGAGCATCGACGAGCTCACCGGCCAGCCCTTCGTCAGCGCCCGCAAAGGGCACTGGCAACGGCGCCTCCTGGACCGGCTCTTCGCCGCACGAGACCATACCCCGAAGATCGTCTGCGAGGTTGACGAGCCCAGCGCCATCGCGGCCCTGATCAGCGCGGGGCTCGGCATCGGTCTCGTCCCCGCATTCGCCCGGACCGGCTCCACGCGGGTCCCCGCCGCCTGGGTCCCCATCGACAGCCCTGACTGCCGACGCGCGGTCACCCTGTACTGGGGCGCCGGCAGCCACCTGTCCACCGCCGCCCGCCTGATGCGCACCACGATCGCCAACTGGAACTGGATCACCGGCGAACCACAGGAGAAGCGTTAAGGGGGTCCGGCCGGCGACGTCGACGATGTGAGGCGTGATCCGCTCGCCGCTTCGATCGGGCGGTGCGCGGTGACGACCGGCCCTCCGCCGTCGGTAGCCGCCCGCGGGGCTCGCAGCCGAGAGAGCAGCCTGGTACTCACGCCGCCCTGGCCTGGTTCGGCCCCTTTGGCCTGTCGTACGAAAGGGTCTCACGAGGTACGGCTCGGCGCGTTCGGCAGGAGGTTCGGCAAGGGGGTGTCGGGGTCGGCGAGCTGTTGCGGGTCGGCGGGGTGCCCGGTGGCGATGAGGGTGCGCAGGTGGTCGGCGGCGCCCCGGTTGTCGATGGTCAGGGCGGCCACGGGGATGCGGCGGTCGAGCCAGAACGCGGTGAATCCGTGAGTGGCGTGCTCGACGCGGGTGATGATGCGGTCCCAGGTCGTGGGGAGTCCGAGGTATTCGAGGGTGGAACCGTACTGGGTGGAGAAGAAGTAGGGGACGTGGCCGATGGTCGAGGGCTTGCCGACCATGGTGGCCGCGGCGGCGGTGCCGTGGATCACGGCGTTGTCCCAGTGTTCGATCCGTACGGGGTTCAGGTAGCGCGGGTGCTGGTGGCGGGCGACGTCGCCGGCGGCCACGGCGGCCGGGTGCGAGGTGCGCAGGTGCTCGTCGGTGAGGACGCCGCCGTCGACGTGCAGTCCCGCTGCCTGGGCGAGTTCGGTGTTGGGGGCGGCGCCGACGCCGACGATGACGAGGTCGGCGGGGATCGTCCGTCCGGTGATGGTCTGGACGGCTTCGACCGAGCGCGTGCCGAGGATGGCCTCGACGCCGTCGCCGAGGAGCAGGCTCACGCCGTGGTCGCGGTGCCGGCGGGCGATGAGGTCCCCGATCCGGTCGCCCAGCACGTGGTAGAGCGGTGTGGGCAGGGGGTCGATGACGGTGGTGTGGTTGCCGAAGGTACGACTGGCGGCCGCGAGTTCGGAGCCGAGCCAGCCGGCGCCGATGACGACGACATCACCGGCCGCGCTCAGGGCCGTGGCCAGGCGTTCGCTGTCGTCGCGGTTGCGCAGGTAGCAGACGCCGTCGAGATCGGCGCCCGGCACCTGGAGGCGGCGCGGGCGGGCGCCGGTGGCGATCAGCACCCGGGCGAAGGGGAACTCCGTGCCGTCGCCCAGCCGTACGCGCCGGGCGTCCAGGTCGAGGGCGGTGGCGGGGACGCCGAGTGCCAGAGTGACGTCCTGGTCGGCGTAGAACTGCGGCTTCAGGACATCGAGGTCGGCGGGCCCCGTGGTGCCCAGGAGGTAGCCCTTGGACAGGGCAGGGCGCTGGTACGGCAGGTGGGGTTCGTCGCCGACGAGGGTGATCGGCCCGTCGTAGCCGTGGTCGAGCCGCAGGGCCTGGGCGGCCTTCGCGCCGGCCAGGCTCGCTCCGATGATGACGATGCCGGGATCAGTGCTCATGGCGATCCTCCTGAGCTCGACGAGGCGCTGAACCGCAGGGGCGGTGTCCCGATCCCGCTCGGTCGAACCGCGGAATCGGGACACCACACGATCGGTGGATGGGGGCCTTGCGCGCCGCCCGTCCGGGCCGGGTCACTTCTGGAGAACGGCCTGGACCTCGAGGCTGATCGACACCTTGTCGCCGACCACGACGCCACCGGCCTCCATCGGGGTACTGATGTCAATGCCGAAGTCGCGCCGGTTGATCTCCGCGGTCGCGGAGAAGCCGGCCCGCTGTGCACCCCACTGGTCCGAGCCGAACCCGTTCACCTCGACGGCCAGCGGTACCTGCCGCGTGACGCCGTGCAACGTCAGCTCACCGTCGATGGCCCAACCGTCGCGGGTCTGGCGGATGCCGGTCGAGCGGTAGCTCATCGTCGGGTACTTGTCGATCTCGAGGTAGTCGGCGGTGCGCAGGTGGTTGTCACGAATTTCGTGGCCGGTGTCGATGGACGCGAGGTCGATCGTCGCGGCCACCGACGAGGCCAGCAGGTCCTCGCTTGTAACGATCGTGACGTCGTAGGTGGTGAACCGGCCACGCGTCTTGCTGATCATGAGATGACGGACGGTGAAAGCGATCTCGGAGTGCACCGGGTCGGCTTTCCAGGTGCCGACCAGATAACCCGGGATCTCGACGGTCGCGGGGACGGGGATCATGGCTTTCCTCCATGGATGGGGTGCCGCGGCGACGCGGCGCAGGCGGGAGTGGGGTGGCAGGATCAGGGCTCGAGATCGACGACGCCTTTGCCGCTGGAGATGTCGAGCGGCACCGAGACCTGGTCGTGCACGATCAACCAGGTGCCGTCGATCTTCTGGAGGCAGTAGGTGACCCTGACCCACATACCGCTCGTCGCCGTCCCGTACTTCAGCGTGCCGCTGAGACGAGCGAACGCGTGCCCGAACGCCACATCATCGCCCACAGTGAGCGCCAGGTCGCGAACCTCATAAGTCACACGCTCGAAGAACGTGAACACGGGCGCCCAGTTCTTGAGCTTCGCCTCGATCCCCACATGCTGGAGCGGCGGCTCGATGTCGAAGGACACGATGTCCGTTGCGTAAAGCCGCTTCAGACCCTCGAGATCCTTGCCTTGGAGCCCTTCGACGATCTTGCCGACCAGCTGGCGGATCTTGGCTTCATCTACCTCGCGTTGCGTGGGCATCGCTACCCCAGCCCTTCCCTTCGCGGCGGAATCTTGGCTTCTCACACCTCCGACGCTATGGCTCTGGAGTTATCTTGTCTAAGATTAATATTGCTATGGCGTTATGCTCTGGGTGGCATGATGGCGTGTGCAGTTCGAGTTATCTGTTCATGGCAAAGCCGGTCTTTGAAGGCATAAGCGCTTGTCCTCTACGGTCGCGATGGCCCCCACACCACGCCACTGCACCAGGAAGGCCGCTGGTCCGCGCCGGTCACCGCGACGTGCTTGCCGGCGCACTGGTAGCCGTGGCAGTACGGGCAGTGGAAGGCGGAGCGGCCCCACGGCGCCCGCATCCCGCGCGGGCCGGGCAGCTCGTCGGCCGGCCCGGTGGTGGTGGCAGGCAGCGGCCGCCGCGCCCAGGCCGTCTTGCCACCGGGCAGCTCCACGTGGAAGCCCGGGCAGCTCCAGCCGCCTGGAAGCCGCCGTCGTCCAGGGCGCGCGCCCCGGTGACCGTGCCGTGCCGCGCCTGGACCGACGGGCAGGCGGCCGGCTCCGCGCGGCCGAGCTCGCCTCCAAAGCGATGATCGCTTGACGTGGAGGCAACTCTGCAAGTTAATGTCAACATGAGGTCAAGCGAGTTCATGCAGATCGGAGAGCTGGCCGAGCGGTTCGATCTCGCGCCGCATGTCCTGCGCCACTGGGAGGCGATGGGCCTGCTGACCCCGGCCGCCCGGGTGAGCGGCCGCCGCCGCTACACCCGCGACCACGTCATCCGCGTCCTGACGATCATCCGCGCGAAGGCGGGCGGGATGAGCCTGGAGCAGATCCGGGAGATGCTCGGCGCCTACGGCCTGGCCGAACGCCAGGCGCTCCTCCAGCGCCATCACGCCGAGCTGGAGGAACGTCAGCGGGAGCTCGCGGCGTCCAAGGCGCTGATCGAGCACCTCATGCGGTGCACGGCCGACGACTTCACCCAGTGCCCCGACTACCGGCGCATCGTGGAGAGCGCGGCCGGGCTCCATGACCAGGGCCAGGACGGGTGCCTGGTCTGAGCGGAGGGAATCTCGAGCGAGTCGTACGGGCGCGCCGCTACGCTCTGGATCACCACCCCTCGGTCCGGAAGGAAGCACCTCGTGCGCACGTTCAAACTCCAGGTCCAGATGACCGTCGACGGCTACATGGCCGGCCCGAAGGGCGAGATGGACTGGCTGAACTTCCCGTGGACCGACGACATCAACGCCTACATCGACGCGCTCACCGACCCCGTCGACTGCATCGTGCTGGGCCGCAGGCTCGCCGAGGGGTTCATCCCCGCGTGGGCGGCCGGGCCGGAGGGCGAGGACCAGAAGTCCATCGACAAGATGAACGACACGCCCAAGGTCGTCATCTCCAACACCCTCACCGAGTCGCCCTGGGAGAACGCCGTGGTCGCGGGCGGCGACCTCGCCGAGATCGTCAACGGGCTCAAGGCCCGGCCGGGCGGCGACATGATCGCCTATGGTGGTGGCACGCTCGTGTCGAGCCTGATCGCCCAGGGGCTGCTCGACGAGCTCCACCTGTTCGTCAACCCGGTCGCCATCGGCTCCGGGATGCCGGTGTTCGGCGACGCCGGCGACTACAAGCGGCTGCGCCTGGTCGCGGCCCGGCCGTTCGACTGCGGGATCACCGCGCTGCACTACGAACCGAAGCGCGCCTGAACCCGCCGCCAACAGGCCCGGCGGCTTCCGCGCCGGCCTAACCGACGAGGTCGGCAAGCTCGTGCGCGGTGGCCCGGATGTGCCGCTGTCCGTTCTCCGTCTGCACCGTGATCGCGAACATGGCGCCCACTCTGGCACAGGCCACCGAGAATCCGGGCCGCGCGCGAGGATCGTCAGGTGGCGGGGACGCACTCGATGACGGTGTGCCACGGTGGGATGTCGTGCACGGCGGCGACCCGCAGTTCGGCGGCCGCGGCCAGCGTCCGGTAGTCGTCGACCGTCCGTTCCCGGCCGCCGGTCAGGACCAGCATCCGCAGGTTCATCTCCGCGAACATGGCCGGATCGACCTCCGAGGTGCTGGGCGACTCGAGGATCAGCACCCGTCCGTGCGGGCCCGCGGCGCCGGCGCAGCGGCGCAGGATGGCGGTCGCCTCGGCGTCGGCCCAGTCGTGCAGCACCCGGTTGAGGACGTACGCGTCGGCGCCGGTGGGCAGTTCGTCGAAGAAGCTGCGCCCGACCGTCTCGCACCGGTCCGCCAGCCCGTGCTCGGCCAGGTAGCGCTGTCCGCGTGAGACGGTGTCCGGCAGGTCGATCAGCAGACCGCGCAGGCCGTCGTGGCGCAGCAGCAGTTCGGCCAGCAGCCTGCCGGTGCCGCCGCCGACGTCGGCCACCCGGCCCAGCGCCGGCCAGTCGTAGCCCTCCGCCAGCTCGCGGCCCGCGGCGTTGACCGCCATCGTCGCGTCGAAGGACGCGCTCAGCTCGGGATCGGCGTCGAGGTGGTCCCAGAACGGCGCCCCGAACACCGCCGGCCAGGCGGGCAGGCCGGTCCGCACCGTGTCCTGCAGGCCGGTGAAGGCCAGGTCCATCCGGCCGCCGAACCCGTCCAGGTCCAGCCACCGCCACGCCGCGGACGGGTGGTCGCGGCGCAGCAGGGCGGCGGTCGCGTTCACCGCGAACGTGCCGGGCCGGGGCTCGGTGAACACGCCGCGGCCGACGAGGTGGCGCAGCACCCGGCCCAGCGCGTCGGGGTCGGCGCCGGCGCGGGAGGCCAGGTCGTCGAGGCCGGAGCCGTGCTCGTCCACCAGGTCGGGCAGCCGCAGGGTCACGGCCACCCGGAGTGCCATCGGGGTCATCAGGTCCATCAGCGGCGTCAGGGCCCGCCATGCGGCGGCCCCGTCCAGGGGGGTGTCGTCGCTCGTCATGCACTTATCATGCGCCCCAGCTTACGAATCTACATTGTAAAGGGCGTGGGGCTGTGGACAACCGACCGCACAAGACCAACCCCCAAAGCCCCGACATGAGGCGGCTGTGCTGCTCCGCGGGGCTTACTTGGCGAGAGTCTGGTTGAAGCGCAGCATGTTGCCGGCGGGGTCGCGGAAGGCGCAGTCGCGGACGCCGTAGAACTGGTCCATCGGCTCCTGCAGCACCTCGCCACCGGCGGCGCTGATGCGCTCGAAGGTGGCGTCGCAGTCGTCCGTGGTGAAGATGATGCCGCGCAGCAGGCCTTTGGCCATCAGCTCGGCCATGGCCTGTTTGTCGGCCGGTGAGGCGTTGGGGTCGGCGAGTGGTGGTTCGAGGACGATGTCCACGTCCGGCTGGGAGGGTGACCCGATGGTCACCCAGCGCATTCCCTCGTATCCGACGTCGTTGCGTACCTCAAGACCGAGGACGTCGCGGTAGAAGGCGAGCGCCTTGTCGTGGTCGTCGACGGCGATGAAGCAGGTGGAGAGCTTGATGTCCATGCGCTTCACTTTATGGGCGGGTGGAGGGGCCCGCTTCTCCGTTCCTGACCGGTCGCGTGTAGATCTTGGCCATGCAGGCGGGGATGTCGGCGGCGTGGTCGTGGTCGCGGGCCCGGTAGGCGCTGGGGCTCTCGCCGACCAGCTGGGTGAATCGGGTGCTGAACGACCCGAGTGACGTACAGCCGACCGCGAAGCAGACCTCGGTGACGGAGAGGTCGCCGCGCCGCAGCAGTGCCTTGGCGCGCTCGATGCGGCGGGTCATCAGGTAGCTGTAGGGCGTCTCGCCGAAGGCGGCGCGGAAGCTGCGGGAGAAGTGGCCCGACGACATCAGGGCGTCACGCGCCAGCGCCGGGACGTCGAGGGGCTCGGCGTAGTCGCGGTCCATCCGGTCGCGGGCCCGCCGCAGCCGGACGAGATCGTCGAGGTCCTGCCGTCTCACCTGGTCAGTTTCTCACAGGATCCGGGCGCGACCGGTCAGGAATGGAGAAGCGCGCATCGGTACGGTGCGGCTAGCGTGACCAGCACAGACCTCACCTTTTCGAACAGGAGTGAACCATGAGCGACTCTTCCACCCAGGGGATCAAGACGGTGCTGCACCCGGTGGCGGACCTGGCGAAGGCCAAGGCGGTGTACGCGGCGCTGCTGGGCGTCGAGCCGGTGGCCGACGGGCCCTACTACGTCGGTTTCGAGGCCGCGGGCCAGCACATCGGGCTGGTGCCGGCCGGTGGACCGCAGGCGATGACCTCGCCGGTGGCGTACTGGCACGTGCCGGACATCGAGGCGAAGCTGGCCGAGGTGACCGCTGCCGGTGCCACCGTGAAGGACGCCGTGCGCGACGTCGGCGGCGGCCGTCTGGTGGCCACCGTGACCGACGCCGATGGCAACGTGCTGGGGCTGCTTCAGGACCAGTGAGCGGGGGGTTCCCGCTCACCGTGCTGACACCAAAAAACCAGACATAATGCTCGAAACTGGTCGGATCGAGCCAGGCGGTCCTGCCCGACAGATGGAGAGACGATGAGCAAGGCCACGAGGACGGACCCGCAGTCGCCTGCGCCGCACGTTGCCGACAGCCACGATCTGATCCGCGTGCACGGCGCACGCGAGAACAACCTCAAGGACGTCAGCATCGAGATTCCGAAGCGCCGGCTGACGGTGTTCACGGGGGTCTCCGGCTCGGGCAAGAGCTCGCTGGTGTTCAACACGATCGCCGCGGAGTCGCAGCGGATGATCAACGAGACGTACAGCACGTTCGTGCAGGGCTTCATGCCGACGCTGGCGCGGCCCGAGGTCGACGTGCTGGACGGGCTGACCACCGCGATCATCGTCGACCAGCAGCGCATGGGTGCCGACCCCCGCTCCACGGTCGGCACCGCCACCGACGCCAACGCGATGCTGCGCATCCTGTTCAGCCGGCTCGGGCGGCCGCACATCGGCTCGCCCAACGCCTTCTCCTTCAACGTCCCCTCGGTACGGGCGAGCGGCGCGATCACCGTCGAGCGCGGCGCCAAGAGGACGGAGGTGCAGACCTTCACCCGCACCGGCGGCATGTGCACGCGCTGCGAAGGCCGGGGCGCGGTCTCCGACATCGATCTCACCCAGCTCTACGACGACTCCAAGTCGCTGGCCGAGGGCGCGTTCACCATCCCGGGCTGGAAGTCCGACAGCTTCTTCACCGTGCGGGTCTACGCCGAGTCCGGCCTGCTCGACCCGGACAAGCCGATCCGCGACTTCACCAAGAAGGAGATGCAGGACTTCCTCTACCGGGAGCCGACCAAGGTGAAGGTCGAGGGCGTGAACCTCACCTTCGAGGGGCTGATCCCCAAGATCCAGAAGTCGTTCCTGTCCAAGGACCGGGAGGCGATGCAGCCGCACATCCGGGAGTTCGTGGACCGGGCCGTGACCTTCACCACCTGCCCCGAGTGCGACGGCACCCGGCTCAGCGAGGCGGCCCGCTCCTCGCGGATCGACGGCGTCAACATCGCCGACGCGTGCTCGATGCAGATCAGCGACCTGGCCGAATGGATTCGCGGCCTCGAGGAGCCGTCGGTGGCGCCGCTGCTGGCGATGCTGCTGCGCACGCTGGAGTCGTTCGTGGAGATCGGTCTGGGTTACCTGTCGCTGGAGCGGCCGGCGGGCACGCTGTCGGGCGGCGAGGCGCAGCGGGTCAAGATGATCCGCCATCTCGGCTCCTCGCTCACCGACACCACCTACGTCTTCGACGAGCCCACCATCGGCCTGCACCCCCACGACATCCAGCGGATGAACGACCTGCTGCGCCGGTTGCGCGACAAGGGCAACACGGTGCTCGTCGTGGAGCACAAGCCGGAGGCGATCGCGATCGCCGATCACGTCGTCGACCTGGGCCCCGGCGCCGGTACGGCGGGCGGCACCGTCTGCTTCGAGGGCACCGTGGAGGGGCTGCGGGCCAGCGGCACCGTCACCGGCCGCCACCTCGACGACCGGGCCGCCCTCAAGGAGAGCGTGCGCAAGCCCACCGGCACGCTGGAGATCCGCGGCGCGAGCGCGAACAACCTGCGCGAGGTCGACGTCGACATCCCCCTCGGGGTGCTGGCCGTCGTCACCGGTGTCGCCGGCTCCGGCAAGAGCTCGCTGGTGCACGGGTCGATCCCGGCCGGCGCGGGTGTGGTGTCGATCGACCAGGGTGCGATCCGCGGCTCGCGGCGCAGCAACCCGGCGACCTACACCGGCCTGCTCGACCCGATCCGCAAGGCGTTCGCGAAGGCCAACGGGGTGAAGCCGGCGCTGTTCAGCGCCAACTCCGAGGGCGCCTGCCCCGCGTGCAACGGCGCCGGCGTCATCTTCACCGACCTGGCGATGATGGCGGGCGTCTCCACGGTGTGCGAGGAGTGTGACGGCAAGCGGTTCCAGGCCTCGGTGCTGGAGCACCGTCTCGGCGGCCGTGACATCAGTGAGGTGCTGGCGATGCCGGTGGCCGAGGCCGAGGAGTTCTTCGGCGCCGGTGAGGCGCGTACGCCGGCCGCGCACGCCATCCTCGGCCGGCTCGCCGACGTCGGGCTCGGCTATGTGAGCCTCGGCCAGCCGCTCACCACGCTGTCCGGTGGCGAGCGGCAGCGGCTCAAGCTGGCCACCCGCATGGCCGACAAGGGCGGCGTGTACGTCCTGGACGAGCCGACGACGGGCCTGCACCTGGCGGACGTCGAGCAGTTGCTCGGCCTGCTGGACCGGCTGGTCGACTCCGGCAAGTCGGTCATCGTCATCGAGCACCACCAGGCGGTCATGGCGCACGCCGACTGGATCATCGATCTCGGCCCGGGCGCCGGTCACGACGGCGGCCGGATCGTGTTCGAGGGCACGCCCGCCGATCTCGTCGCGGCCCGCTCCACCCTCACCGGTGAGCACCTGGCGGCCTACGTCGGCGCCTTCTAGTCAGGGCGTGATCGCGGCGCTCGCGTGGCCTGGTGCCGTGCGGGCGCGGGCGTGTGAATAGACTTGTCCGACGTGACGTCCAAGCCGCGTATCCCGAATGTCCTGGCCTCGCGTTATGCCTCGCCGGACCTGGCCCGCCTGTGGTCCCCCGAGTACAAGATCATCGCTGAGCGGCGGTTGTGGCTGGCGGTGTTGCGGGCGCAGGCCGAGCTGGGGGTGACGGTCCCGCAGGGCGCGGTCGACGACTACGAGAAGGTGGTCGAGCAGGTCGACGTCGAGTCGATCGCGGCGCGTGAGCGGGTGACGCGGCACGACGTGAAGGCGCGCATCGAGGAGTTCAACGCGCTGGCCGGGCACGAGCAGGTGCACAAGGGGATGACCTCACGTGACCTGACCGAGAACGTCGAGCAGTTGCAGATCCGTGACAGCCTGCTGCTGGTGCGTGACCGGGTGGTGGCGTTGCTGGGGCGTCTGGCGTCGCTGGCCGAGGAGCACAAGGCCACGGTGGTCGCCGGGCGTTCGCACAACGTGGCGGCGCAGGCGACCACGCTGGGCAAGCGTTTCGCGTCGGCGGCCGACGAGCTGCTGGTGGCCTACCGGCGGCTGGAGGAGCTGATCGGCCGCTACCCGCTGCGCGGGATCAAGGGGCCGGTGGGCACCGCGCAGGACATGCTCGATCTTCTGGACGGCGACCTGGGCAAGCTGGCCGAGCTGGAGGAGAAGGTGGCCGCGCACCTGGGGTTCGCGCACCGCTTCACCAGCGTGGGGCAGGTATATCCGCGTTCGCTGGACTTCGAGGTGGTGACGGCGCTGGTGCAGCTGGCGGCGGCGCCGTCGTCGCTGGCCAAGACGATCCGGCTGATGGCCGGGCACGAGCTGGTCACCGAGGGGTTCAAGGAGGGACAGGTCGGCTCGTCGGCGATGCCCCACAAGATGAACACCCGCTCCTGCGAGCGCGTCAACGGCCTGGCCGTGGTGCTGCGGGGTTACGCCTCGATGGCGGGCGAGCTGGCGGGGGACCAGTGGAACGAGGGTGACGTGTCGTGCTCGGTGGTGCGCCGGGTGGCGCTGCCGGACGCGTTCTTCGCCTTCGACGGGCTGGTGGAGACGATGCTGACGGTGCTGGACGAGTTCGGCGCCTTCCCGGCGGTCATCGCCGCCGAGCTGGACCGCTATCTGCCGTTCCTGGCCACGACGAAGATGCTCATGGCGGCGGTGCGGGCCGGGGTGGGCCGGGAGAGCGCGCACGAGCTGATCAAGGAGCACGCGGTGGGGGCGGCGCTGGCGATGCGCTCGCGCGGCGCCGGCAACGAGCTGCTCGACCTGCTGGCGGCCGACATCCGCTTCCCGCTGGACCGGGTCCGGCTGGAGGCGCTGCTGGCCGACCAGGTGTCGTTCACCGGCGCGGCCGCCGATCAGGTGGAGGCCGTGGCCCGGCAGGTGGGCGAGGTCGTGACGGCGCACCCGGAGGCGGCGGCTTACCGGCCCGGCGCCATCCTGTAACGAGCTGTGATACGGGAGTTACGCGACGACGCCGAGGTGCGCGCCGCGTGCGGTGACGACGACCTGCTGGTGTGGGTGGCGCAGGGGCTGCGCGGCGGCGCGCGGGCGTGGGCGCTGGGCGGGGCGGTGGTGGCCGCCGGCCCGGGGGCCTCGCGCCGCGACCGGCTGGGAGTGTGGGGTGCGGCCTCGGACGCGGTGGAGCTGGTCGGGTACGCGCTGGCCGAGCTGGGGCCCTCCTACCGGCCGTTCGGGGAGCTGGAGCTGGTACGCGAGGTGACGGCCAAGCTCGACGGCCTGCGCGAGTCCGGGACGTTCTCCTGGATGAGCCTGCCGGCGCTGGACGGCCCCGCTCCCGGCGGGGTGGGCTGGCTGGAGCCGGAGGCCGAGGACGAGGTCGCGGCGCTGCTGGCGGCTGATGCGCCCGACTCGTACGCGGTGCCCGGCATCGCCGGGGTGCGGCGGTGGGCCGGGGTGCGCGTCGGCGGCGAGCTGGGGGCGGTGGCGGCCGATGCCTGGCCGGCGCCCAGCGTGGGGCTGCTGGCCGGGGTGGCGACGAAGGCGGGCCTGCGGGGGCGTGGGCTGGCCGATCGGGTGTGCCGGTGGGCGTCGGCGGAGTTGCTGGCCGCCTACGGGCGGGCGGCGCTGATGGTCGACGACGGCAACGTGGCGGCCGTCACGGTCTATGAGCGGATCGGCTACCGGCGCCGGCGGGTGATGGCCTCTCACGTCGCCGGCTGACTCCCTGGCTGACCCCCCGGCTGACTCCAGGGCGGGCGCCGGGAAAATCGGGTGAGGTTCGGGCGGCGCTGGGGCAGAGTTGACGGCGTGATGTCCGATTTTGTACCAGGTATCGAGTTGTCCCGCGCCTTCTACGGCGAGGTGGTGGCGCCTTTGGTGTCCGGGGTCGCGCACAGTGCGGCGTTGATCGGGCCGGGGTCGGAGGTGCTGGAGTTCGACACGGCCCGCTCGGCCGATCATGACTGGGGGCCGCGGGTGCTGGTGTTCGTGGCGCCCGGGATGGCGCCCGAGGTGCGGGCGAAGGTGGTGGCGGGCCTGCCGGAGCGGTTCGGCGGTTTTCCGACCGTGTTCGGCTATCACGGCAGCGTGCAGCCCGGGGTGGCGGTGACGGAGCTGGGGTCGTGGCTGGTGGAGCGGCTGGGTTTCGATCCGCGTGAGGGGGTGTCGCCGCTGGACTGGTTGTCGGCGCCGTGGCAGAGCCTGGCCGAGGTGACGCAGGGCGAGGTGTTCCACGACGGGCTGGAGGCCGCCGTTCCCGGGGGCGGGCTGGAGACGGCCCGGGCGGCGTTGCGCTGGTATCCGGACGATGTGTGGCGTTATGTGCTGGCGTGTCAGTGGCGGCGGATCGCGCAGGAGGAGCCGTTCCCGGGCCGATGTGGCGAGGTGGGCGATGAGCTGGGCTCGGCCGTGGTGGGGGCGCGGCTGGCGCGGGAGGTGATGCGGCTGGCTCTGCTGTTGCGGCGGCGCTACCCGCCGTACGCGAAATGGCTCGGCAGCGCGCTGGCGCGCATGCCGGGCTCGACGGAGCTGGGGGAGTGCCTGGGGGCGGCGGTGGCGGCGCGCTCCTGGCGGGAGCGGCAGGAGGGACTGTCGGGGGCGTACGCGCGGGTGGCGGCGCTGCAGAACCGGGTGGGGCTGGCCGAGCGGCTGGATGAGCGGGTACGGGGGTTCTTCGACCGGCCGTTCGAGGTGATCGGCGGGGACCGGTTCGCGCAGGCGCTGCTGGAGTCGGTGTCGGACCCGGTGATCAGGGGATTGCCCCTGGTGGGGTGCGTGGATCAGCTGTCGGATTCGACGGACCTGCTGACGGCGCCTGGGCGGGCGCGGGCCATGACGGCGGCGGTTCTCGGCCTCCGAGGTTAGTGATCTACATTGTAAAGGGCGTGGGTGGTTGCACCACCCTCCTCACCCATTAAAAATCACAGATCCACCAGGGCGGAGGCCAGTTCCTCGACGTGGATGCGCCAGGCGTCGAGGGTGGTGGTGTCGCCGGTGTGGGTGACGATGAGCCGGGCGCCCTGGCCGGTGCCCTGGGTGAGCTCCCAGCGGACGGGGCCGGTCGGGGTGTCGTATTCGAGGAGTTTGGCGCTCTCGGCGCGGGTGACCGGCCCGGGTCGGAGGCCGGGTGCGGTGAAGGGGGCGGGCGGGGGGTCGCCGGGGGTGGCGTCGTCGCCGTTGAGCAGGTGCCAGACGTCTTCGGCGGGGCGGGTGAGCTGGCGTTCGACGCGTACGTCGCCGTTTGCGGCGGTGGCGGGGACGAGGCCGAGGATGGCGACGTAGTCCTCGTGGAGGCGGGCGAATTCGGCGGGTTGCTTGTCGGCTGGTTGCTGGGCGGGGCGTTCGTCGAGGGTGTGGAGCAGGGCCATGAGGCAGGTGTGCCAGCCGGAGGCGAAGCTGGCGGCGCCGTGGTGGTCGGTAAAGGTGTGGGTGAAGGTGAGGATGCTGGCGCGGGGGCCGTCGGGGTGGATTTCCCAGCGGAGTTCGTCCTCGCCCCAGGTGTGGGCGTAGGTGTGGGGTGGGTTGTTCTCGGTGATGTGGCCGTCGGGTCCGAAGCCGTAGTTGATGCGGTCGCCGTCGATGGTGATGGTGGCGGGGAACCAGTGGGCGAGGTGTTCGGGCTGGGTGATGGCGCGCCAGACCTTTTCGGGTGGGTGGGGGAGGCGGCGTTGCATGCGCAGGGTGGTGCGGCCGTCGGGGTGGATGGTGAGGTTTTCGTTCATCGGTCGTCTTCCTCTTCCATGGTGTCGAGGTGGTGTTCGAGTCGGTCGAGGCTGTGGTTCCAGAGTTTGCGGTAGGGGGTGAGCCAGGCGTCGATTTCGGCGAGGGGGGCGGGGCGGAGTTCGTACCAGCGGCGTTGGGCGTCTTTGCGGACGGTGACGAGGCCGGCTTCGCGCAGGACTCGGAGGTGTTTGGAGGTGCCGGGTTGGGTGAGGCCGAGGTGGGTGGTGAGTTCGCTGACGAGGCGGGGGCGTTCGAGGAGGAGGTCGAGGATGTGGCGGCGGGCGGGTTCCGCGAGCACGTCGAAGCGCATGGCTCGTTAATATACCCGCTTGGCTATATGCCTGCAAGGGCATGTATTGGTCGTGGAGCCGGCTGGACTCTCCCTCGGTGGGAGGGTCCATGCTGGTCGGCGTGGACGAGGAGTTGCTGCCGATCGGGCAGTTCGCCCGGTTGGGGCGGTTGAGTGTGAAGCAGTTGCGTCACTATGACGAGCTGGGGTTGTTGCGGCCGGCGCAGGTGGACGCGGTGACGGGTTACCGGTTTTACCGGGCGTCGCAGGCTCGGGTGGCGTTGTCGATCGCGTTGCTGCGGTCGCTGGATGTGCCGCTGGCGGTGGTGGGTGAGGTGCTGGCGGGCGGGGCGCAGGCGCTTGAGGGGGTCAGGGAGGAGTTGGAGGCGGAGCTGGCGCGGCGGCGTCGTACGCTCGCGTCGCTGGAGCGGGTGATGGCGCAGGGGTTGCCGTCGGTGCCGGTGCGGGTGGTGGAGGAGCCGGCGCGGCGGGTGGCGGTGGCGACCGAGCGGGCGGCGGGGCCGGAGGATGTGGGGCGGGCGGTGTCGGCGGCGTTGTCGCGTGTGCTGGGGCCTGCCGGGCCGGTTCAGCTGATCGGGTTGTTCCCGGTGGATTTCGGTGAGGTGTTCGACGTGGAGGCCGCCCGGGTGCTCGGGGACGGGGAGGGTGGTGGGGGTGCGCCGGTGCGGGTGTTGCCGGGGGGCAGGTTCGCTTGTGCGACGCATGTGGGGCCTTATGACCAGATGTCTCTGACGGCGCATGCGGTGCTGGCCTGGTGTGGTGAGCGCCGGTGTGCGGTTCGGGGGCCGATTCGCGAGGTGTACGTGTCGGATCCGGCCGTGACCTCGCCTGAGCGTCTCGTTACGCATCTGATGATCTGTTTGGAGGAGTCATGAATCCTGAGCTGGCCACGTACGGTCCGGTGACCTGTCTGAATGTGACGGGCATGGGTGAGCCGGGCGGGAGTGAGCACGTGTCGGCCATCGGCGCGCTGTATGCGGTGGTGGCGGGGATGGGCGGTCCGGCGGGGCCGCTGGAGGGGTTGTGGTTCGTGGAGGACGAGCGTCCGGGGTTGGAGGTGCCGCGGGAGTTGTGGCGCTGGCATCTGCTGCTGCCGCTGGCGGGGGTGCCGGAGGCGGGGCTGGTGGAGCGGGCGCGGGAGGGTGCGCGTTCGTCGGGGGCGGCGGTGGATCGGGTGCGGGTGGTGACGTTCACGGAGGGTGAGTGTGTGGAGGTGCTGCATGTGGGCGCCTTCAGTGAGGAGTATCGGTCGCTGGCGGTGATGGAGGCGTTCATGGCGGAGCGGGGGCTGGTGCCCAATGGGTTGCATCATGAGGTGTATTTGACGGCGTTCGATGATCCGGAGCCGCGTACGGTGCTGCGTCAGCCGGTGCGTCCGGGCTGAGGGGTCTCGCGGGGGCCGGTGGGGCGGGGTTAGCATGGCCGGTGGCGGCCGTCCCCGCCCAACCTCCGGCCACCCGCCCCCAGCCGGGTCACCTGATGGAGGCAAAGGGAGGTTCACCTCTCGGACGGAGGATCTGCCGGTTGGTCGTGCGTCTGCCGCGCCGGTCGCTGGGGGGGCGCCGCGGCGGCGTTCGGGAGATGTTCATGACCAAGCAGGCGGATTTCAAGCGGCGGGTGCGTGCCCGTATGGCCAAGACCGGTGAGTCGTACGCGGTGGCGCGCCGTCGGCTCCTGGGCGAGCAGCCTGCGGCCGAGCGGGACTGGCTGGGGGCGCTGCACATCAGTAACGGTGACGGCACCGATCTGGCGGGCACGGGGCTGGCCCGGCGCATCGTGTTCTGGCGGGATGTGCTGCATGAGGGGCCGGTTCCGGCGGTGGGGCGGGAGGAGTTGCGCCGGGTCAGGGCCGCGTTCCTGGTGGGGGCGGGTGCCGATGACCGCGGTGAGGGGCTGCGGATGTTCGTGGAGCGGGATGCGGCTGTGGAGGCCAACCGGGGCGGCGAGTATGTGCTGTGGTTCGAGGCTGATCTGTACGATCAGTTGCAGATCGTGGAGATTCTGGCCTGGCTGGCGGAGTTGGGGGTGCCGGCCGAGGCTGTCACGTTGATCTGTATCGGGGAGCATCCTGGCATCGCGGGGTTCGGTGGCTTGGGTGAGTTGCGTGCGGAGCAGTTGCGGGAGTTGCCGTCGACGCGGGCGTGCGCGAGGTTGTCGCCGGCGGCGCTGGAGTTGGCGACCCGGGCGTGGGCGGCTTTTCGTGCTCCGACGCCGGAGGGTCTGCCGGGTATCGCGGCGGTCCGTTCCGGTGAGTTGCGTTTCCTGGGTGAGGCGTTCGAGCGTCTGTGCCGGGAGTATCCCTCCACCCGTGATGGGCTCTCCCTCACCGAGCGTCGGGTCCTGGCCGCCGCGGCGCAGGGGGGTTCGGCCGGGGATGTCTTCGTGCGGGCCACGGCCCGGGAGGCGCGCCGGTATCTGGGGGACACGTGGTGTTTCGCGATGATGGAGCGCCTGGCGGGGGCGCCGTGTCCGCTGCTGGATCTTCGGCCGGCCGGCGGGCCGGTCGGATGGGCGACGGTGGTGGGTCTGACCGCGGTGGGTGCCCGGGTGCTGGCGGGTGAGGAGGATCATGTGCGGCTGAACGGCGTGGACCGCTGGATCGGCGGGGTGCACCTGAGTGGCCGCGATGTGCGGTGGCGGTGGGATGAGGGCCGGGAGGCGCTGACGACACTAGGTACCTACCAGACATAGGTACCTATAAGGGTATTTTTCACCTCTTCTTGGCGTGGTGTTGTGAGGCACGTTGGAAGCGTACGGATAACCAGCTGGATGCGAGGAACGGGGGAATCCGCACCATGTGTACGCACCAGCCTCCCTGTCCTCCGGCGAACTCCGCCGCTCACCAGGCCGCGCGCCTGATCGCCTACCACCCCGAGCAGGGATGGGGACTGCTGTGCAACGGGGTGGTGTTCTTCGACGACACCGGCGAGCTGCTGCCCGACGGGCGCAGCATCGTCCCGGCGGCCGTCCTGGAGCGGGCCGCGTGAGCGCCGCGCCGGCGTCGTGGACGTTCACCGCCCAGGCGCACTCGGTGCGCCGGGCCCGCCACGCCGCCCGCGCCCAGCTCGCGGAGTGGGGGCTGCAGCAGGCGTGCGACTACGCCGAGCTGCTGATCAGCGAGCTGGTCACCAACGCGGTCCGGCACGCGCGGGGCCTGGTGCGCATGAGCCTGTCGGCGGCCGACGGGCTGCTGCGCTGCGAGGTGGAGGACTCCAGTCCGGTGCCGCCGAGCCCGCGTGCCGCCTGCCGCGACGACGAGGGCTCGCGCGGGCTGCTGCTGGTGGAGGTGCTCTCCTCCGGCTGGGGCAGCGTTCCCACGGGCCGGGGCAAGCTGGTCTGGTTCGAGGTGCCCGTACGGATGCCGGCCCATGTGTGAGCGGTTAGCGCGGCGAGTACAGCCACGGCTCGCGCAGGTCGAAGAAGTCCACGTCGGAGACGAACAGCTCCTGCCAGGCCCGCAGCAGCTCCCGGACCGCCGGCGGTTGCAGCTTGGCCTCTCCCTGCCGGGCCGCCACCTCGCTGGTGAAGTAGGCGGTCTCGACGCAGCTGTCCTGACCGCACAGCGCGGCGGTGGCGCCGATGAGGTCCGTACGGAAGCCCGCCAGCTCCTCCTGCCCCTGCTGCAGCACCTCGCGCACCCGCGCGTGGTCGCGTACGCGCCCCTGCAGCACCTGGACGAACCCCGCCTCGTCGGACCCGCCGCCCAGGATTTCGATGACCTCGTCGGATTCGAGGAAGGTCACCTCGCCGGCGAACAGTTTCGCGGTCTCCACCCACCACTGCCCCTGCTCGGGCCGGTCGGCGTTGCGGTGGGCGGCCGTCCGGGTGGCGAAGCGGGCGACGTTGACGAACAGGCCGTCGTCGGTGACGCCGGCCGTGGTGCCCAGCCAGCCCTGCGCGCCGGGCGAGAGCTCGCGCACCCACCGCTCCAGCGCCTGGTGCAGATCGTCGACCTCGATCGCCCGGCCCTCGATGACCTGGATGAACATGGTCTGTTCCCCTCCCTCCCCCCACGCTAGGAGCGGCCGGCCGTCAAGGTCGAGACGCCGTTACACCATGCGATGGCCAAAACTTGTTGTGGGTTCTTGACCGTGCTCGTCTGGGATAACGGCCGCGACATAACCTGGGGGCGACGACGTGGGATGCGGGCCGACGGCAGCGCCGGCCGCGTCGCGGAAGGCGCCAATGACAGCGGTGACTGCCAGCACCTACGGAGGGCGGCCCAACGGCGGGCTGCCGGCCGAGGTGACGAGTTTCGTGGGGCGTCGGCACGAGGTGGCCGAGGTCAAACAGCTGCTGTCCGCCTCCAGGGCCGTCACGTTGACCGGCGTGGGCGGTGTCGGCAAGACGCGGCTGGCGGTGCGGGTCGGCCAGGACGTGCGGCGGGCCTTCCGGGACGGGGTGTGGCTGGTGGAGCTGGCCGAGCTGGACGGCCCGGCCATGCTCGCCGAGGCCGTGGCCGAGGCGCTGGAGATCCGCGACCACACCGGCGACACGCCGATGCGGGTGCTGACCTGTCATCTGCGCGACAAGCAGGCGCTGCTGATCCTCGACAACTGCGAGCACATGATCGCCGAGTGTGCGGCGCTGAGCGAGGCGCTGCTGCGGGCGGCGCCGGATCTGCGGGTGCTGGCCACCAGCCGGCAGGCGATGGGTATCGCCGGCGAGCAGGCGGTGCCCGTCTCGCCGTTGCCGCTGCCGGATCTTCAGGTGCCGCTGGAGAGGCTGATCCGGCAGGACGCGGTCCGGTTGTTCGCCGAACGTGCCCGCGCCGTGCTGCCGTCCTTCACCGTGACGGAGGACAACCGGGAGGTCGTCACCCGGATCGTGCGCCTGCTGGACGGGCTGCCGCTGGCGATCGAGCTGGCGGCGGTGCGGTTGCGGGCCCTGTCGGTCGAGCAGCTGCTCGACCGGCTCGACGACCGTTTCCGCCTGCTGACCGGAGGGTCGAGGGCGGTGCTGCCCCGGCATCAGACGCTGCGGGCGCTGATCGATTGGAGTTACGCGCTGTGTTCGCAAGAAGAACGCCTGTTGTGGGAACGGGCCTCGGTGTTCGCGGGGGGCCTGGATCTGGAGGCGGCCGAGGCGGTGTGCGGCGAGGACGGGATCGACCCGCAGGACGTCCTCGACCTGGTGATCGGCCTGGTGGACAAGTCCGTGCTGATTCGAGAGGACCATCCGGGCGGCGTACGCTACCGGATGCTGGAGACGCTGCGGCAGTACGGTCGCGAACGGCTCACGGGCTCCGGCTGCGAGCCCGCCCTGCAGCGACGGCACCGCACTTATTACCGCGATCTGGCGGCGCGGGCCAGGGCGGAGCTGTTCGGGCCCGGCCAGGTGGCGTGGTTCGCCCGGCTGCGGCGCGAGCATGCCAACCTGCGGGCCGCCCTGGACAGCTGGCTGAACACGCCGGAGGAGGCCCGCGCGGGGCTGAGCATGTCCGGCGACCTGCTGTATCACTGGATCACCAGTTATTACCTGGCTGAGGGGCGCGGCTGGCTGGATCAGGCGCTGGCCGCCGACACCGAGCCCAGCCGGGTGCGGGCCGGCGCCCTGTGGGCCGGCAGCTGGCTGGCGATCATTCAAGCCGACATGCCGGCCGCCACCGCGCTTCTCGAGGAGAGCCGCCGGCTCGGCGAGGAGCTGCAGGACGAGCCGGTGCTGGCCTACGTGGCCCTGTTCCGCGGAATGGTGGCCATGTGCGAGGGGCGAACGGAAGCCGCGATCGAGCTATACAGGGACGCCCTTGCCCGCCATCGCCGTACCGGCGACCCGGTCGGGATCGCGCTGTCGCTCATCCGGCTGACGCTCGCCCACTCGTTCCTGGGTGACTCCTCGGCCGCCATCGCGGCGGGCGAGGAGTGCCTGGCCGAGTGCGAGGCCTATGGGGAGGGCTGGCACAAGGCGTACACGACGATGGCGCTGGGCGTGCAGGTGTGGCGCCAGGGGGATCTGGAGCGGGCGACCGAGCTGGAGAAGCAGAGCCTGACCTTCAACCGCGCGGTCGGCGACCCGCTCGGCGCGGGCGTCAACATCGAGGCGCTGGCCTGGATCGCCGCCAGCCAGGGCCGTCACGAGCGGGCGGCCCGCCTGCTGGGCGTGCTGGAGACCATGTGGAGCTGTGCCGGGGCGCCGCTGTCGGGGTACGGTCATCTGGCCCGTTATCACGACGACTGTGACCGGGCGATGCGTGAGGTGCTGGGGGAGGCGGCGTTCGAGTCGGCCGTGCGGCGCGGGGCGCGTCTGCCGCTGGAGGAGGCTCTGGCCTACGCCCTGGAGGAGGACAGGCCCGAGCCTGCCAAGGCGGCGGAGGAGACGCCGTTGACGCGGCGGGAGAAGGAGATCGCCGAGCTGGTCGCCCAGGGGATGACGAACAAGGAGATCGCGGCGTCTCTGGTGATCGCGCAGCGTACGGCGGAGGGGCACATCGAGCACATCTTGACCAAGCTGGGGTTCAACTCGCGGGCGCAGATCGCGGTGTGGGTGGGGGAGCGGGCCCGGGCCAACGGGCACGACTGAGGGGATCGGTGCTGGGGAGGCTGGAACCGGCTCCAGGGTGAGGGCCGGTTCCGGCCGTCGGCGATGTCAGTAGGGCAGTGCCCGTCCTGACGGGGTCCGCAGGTCCACACCCTGGGCGGGGCGGCGTGTCGGCCGTTTGGAGACGCGGATCCTTGTGTGGCGCACGATGCGTCGTTCCTTTCCTTCGGTGCCGCTCGGGCGGCGGGTACGGGTGTACGTGCCGGGCGGGCTCAGGCGTGCTCGCAGGCGCGGTCGCCGGTGACGAGTTCGAACCAGACGACCTTGCCGGCGACCCCCCAGCAGCAGGCCAGCCGGGCCAGCACCGGGTTGTGCGCGCGATCGGCGGCCTTGCGGCACGATGCGGTGAAGGCGAGCGCGCTGCGGTCGTCCTCGATCTCGCAGCGCAGCAGGTCGTCCTCGACCCACAGTGAGAGCCTGACCTTGGCGGTGGCGTGCCGCAGGGCGTCGGCGACCAGCGCGCCGACCAGCAGGTCGGCGTTCTTGGCGTGTTCGCACAACCCCCAGGCGGCCAACCGGACCGCGGTCATGCGCCGCGCGCTCGGCACCGCCGAAGGCCGTGCCGACAGCAGCCACGAGGCCGAGCGGTCCTGCCCCGCCCACCCGGCGCGAACGGCCAGGCCGTCCCCCATGGCCAGGAGCCCGTTCCAGGACAGCAGGCGCAGCGTGGGCTGCTGTCCGGCGGTGCCGTGCTCGATGTGCGGCTGCAACATGGCTGGCACGTGTATCGTCTCCTCCCCGTGTTGGCGCATGTGTTCAGAGACACGTTTAGCTTCGCTCCGACCCGCCCACGAGGAAGACGGGATAAATCCCCATATGGGTACCTATTCACCCGTATGTCCGTACGGGGATGTCCGCGCCACGACCGGATGATCAAGGGCGTGACCTGCACCGGAAGGGCCGCGCAGGACGGCCCCGCGGATGGTAGTCGACCGGTCGTAAACTGGCCTCATGGGCCGAACCAGTGATGCTCGCGAGCGGATCCTGAGCGCCGCACGCTCGCTCATCGAGACACATGGTTACTCGGCCCTGGGGGTGGCCGAGATCTGCCGGGCCGCCGGCGTGCCCAAGGGCAGCTTCTACTACTTCTTCGACTCCAAGGAGTCCCTCGCGCTGGCCGTCATCGATGAGCACTGGGCCGCTCAGCAGCGCGCCTGGGCGGCCGCTCTCAACGGTGACGCGCGCCCGCTGCCCCGGCTGCGCCGCCTGTTCGAGGAGACGGAGGCCGGCCTGCGTGCCGCCCAGCAGAGCTGCGGCACCGTCTCGGGGTGCCTGTTCGGCAACCTCACCCTGGAGATGAGCAACCAGACCGAGGCCATCCGCACCCGGCTGCAGGAGATCTTCGACGCGCAGGTCGAGATGGTCGCATCGGTCATCGCCGAGGCTCTCGAGCGGCAGGAGGTCGAGGTGGCCGACCCCCGGGAGGCCGCGCGGGCGGTGGTCGCCCAGCTCGAGGGCCAGGTGCTGTTCGCCAAGCTCTACAACAGCACCCACCGGCTCGGCCCCTTGTGGGCGAACTGCCTTGCCCTGCTCGGCGCCCGTACGCCACAAGAGGCCGTGGCCCGCACCTGACCATCCGCCCTGCCCCTGTCCACCGGCGCCCTCGGGGACGTCCTCTCCCTCGCCACGATGGTGGCTGGCGCCCGCCCCGGCCGACGCCGATGATCGGCAGGAGACAAATTCGATTGTGGCGCTCGCCGGTGATCCAGTAGCGTGCAGCCAGCACTATCGGATTCGTCGTGGGGACTGTCGCGTGACGCCGCCTGCTCTCGCTGCCTGACATCTTCTTCTGCGCTTTCTCACCGGCCTCGTGGTCGGTCTCGCCGGGCTGCTCTGAACCTCTGAGCCGCCCCGGCCACTCAGCGTTTTGTGTCAGGTCTTAGAGAGATCATGTCTTCACAATCCCATAGAGATCATTTCGTGCTGCCCTGGACCGTGCGGAGGACTCGGCTGCCGCTGCTCACCGTGCGTTGCCTGGACTGCCAGGCGCAGGCGGCCACCGTCGGCGAGGGCAGGTTCCGGATCAACGCCAACGGCAAGCTGCTTGACGTGTGGCTGCTCGTCCGTTGCGTCGGCTGCGACCGGACCTCGAAGATCACCGTCCATGAGCGGGTACCGGTCCGATCGCTGGATCCGGCCAGGCTCCGCGCCTTCGAGGACAACGATCAGGCGCTCGTCGCTCACACGCTCCTGGACCCCGCGGTCGCACGGCGCAACCGGTTCACCCTCGATTGGCGTGGCGCCTGGCAGCTGGAGTCATCGGCTGCCGAGACGGCATGGCCATACCGGGTGGACGTCGGTTTCCTCGATCCCGTGCCCGTCCGCCCGGAGCGGCTGATCGCCCAGGGGCTCGGGATCAGCAGGGGCGAGGTCGGGCGCCGCATCAAGGGCGACCTCCCCCTCAACCGCACGACGACCGCGGACTTCTCGTTCGTCGTCATGCCCGCTGAATAGGGCCGGGAGAAGTGGTGGGTGGGACTGAGGCTACGACGGACGGGTGCAGTGCTTCTGCGTGCCGTCACGGCGACCGCCTCAGTCCCGCTCCACCGGCAACATGTACGTACCCAGCCAGAGGGTCAGCTCAGGCGCCTTCGCAGGAGGCAGAACTCGTTGCCTTCGGGGTCCAGCAGGACGTGCCAGGACTCCTGGCCCGTCTGGCCGATGTCGGCCGGGCGCGCCCCGAGCTTCAGGAGGCGTTCGAGTTCGGCGTCCTGATCGCGGTCGGTGGCGTTGACGTCGAAGTGCAGCCGCGGACTGCCCGCATTGAGCTCGGTGGCGGGGCTGAAGACCAGAGTCGGCTGCAATCCGCCGAACCCTTCCCGTGGTCCGATCTCCACCGCGCCGTCGTCGGTGTCGTCGAGCACGATGAAGTCCAGCACCTCGCACCAGAAGGCCGCCAGCCGTTGCGGGTCCCGGCATTTGATGATCAGTTCGGAAATACGACAAGCCATGATCGGCACCTTACGGGGCATCCACCCCACGCCGCCAATCCTTGAGAGGAGGACCGGTCCGGGTTTTGGCGAATGCGGGTGGGGCCGGCGGTGACCCACGGGCCCGTTCGGAGCCGTGATCACGTGGCCGGAAAAGGATTGGACGGGATGATGCTCGGGCTTGTAGCTTGCAGTCGACCGTGACGCCGCCCGAGGAGGTGAGACCCATGAACGCTGTATCGATGTGGGTGCTCCCCCTTCCCGTCACGGCCGGGCGATTGACGTAGGTGTCGCCGGGAGCGCCTCGCCAACAAGGCACTCCCGAAAGGCAACACCTATGCACTCTCAGTTCTCCGCCGGGCCGCCGTCGAACGACAGGGCCGAGCGCGACGTCCCCGGACTCCCCTCGCCGGCCTCCGGCGCCGATCGCACGCCCCTCAGGTACGACGTGATCATTGCCGGGTGCGGGCCGACCGGTGCGACCCTGGCCGCCGAACTGCGGCTGCACGACGTGCGGGTACTCGTTCTGGAGAAGGAAACCGAGCCCAAGTCGTTCGTCCGGATCGTCGGTCTGCATATTCGCAGTCTCGAGCTGATGGCCATGCGCGGACTGCTGGATCGCATTCTCGAACATGGAAGACAGCGCCCGGCCGCCGGTTTCTTCGCCGCCATCAACAAACCCGCGCCCAAGGGCCTGGATTCCGCGCACGCCTACCTGCTGGGCATCCCGCAGCCGGTCATCGAACGTCTGCTCGAAGAGCATGCGATCGCACTGGGTGCGCAGGTCCGGCGCGGTTGCGCGGTGGCCGGTTTCGAGCAGGACGACGAGGGTGTGACCGTCGAGCTGGCCGACGGGGAACAGCTGCGTTCGCGCTATCTCATCGGCTGTGACGGCGGGCGCAGCACGGTGCGCAAACTGCTCGGCGTCGGCTTCCCCGGCGAGCCCTCGCGGACCGAGACGCTGATGGGCGAGATGGAAGTGGGTGTGCCGCAGGAGGAGATCGCCGCCAAGGTGGCCGACATCCGCGAGACCCATCAGCCATTCTGGCTCCGGCCCTTCGGCAGAGGAATCTACAGCGTCGTCGTCCCCGCGGCGGGGGTCGGAGATCGCGCGGAACCGCCCACCCTCGAGGATTTCCAACAACAGCTGCGCACCATCGCCGGAACCGATTTCGGCGTGCACTCCCCGCGCTGGTTGTCCCGCTTCGGGGATGCCACCCGGCTGGCCGAACGTTATCGGGTCGGGCGGGTGCTGCTGGCCGGCGATGCGGCACACATCCATCCACCCATCGGCGGGCAGGGCCTCAACCTGGGCGTCCAGGACGCATTCAACCTCGGCTGGAAACTGGCCGCACAGATCCGCGGCTGGGCGCCGGACACCCTGCTGGACACCTACCAGGCCGAACGTCATCCGGTCGCCGAGGACGTGCTGGACAACACCCGCGCCCAGATGGAACTGCTGTCCGCCGAACCGGGCCCGCGGGCCGTGCGCAGGCTGCTCACCGAACTGATGGACTTCGACGAGGTGAACCGCCATCTGATCGAGAAGATCACCGCGATCGGCATCCGCTACGACTTCGGCGCGGGCCCCGACCTGCTCGGCCGCCGCCTGCGCGACATCGACGTGAAACAGGGCCGGCTCTACGGTCTGCTGCATCGCGGCCGCGGCCTGCTGCTGGACCGCACCGAAGGCCTGACCGTCGGCGGCTGGTCGGACCGGGTCGATCACCTCGCGGATCCCACTGCGGCACTGGATGTTCCGTGCGTCCTGCTACGCCCCGACGGCCACGTCGCCTGGATCGGCGACGATCAGCAGGACCTGGACGACCACCTGTCCCGCTGGTTCGGCAGGCCCGCCGGCTGATTTCGCCTGAGCAGCGGACAATGAATGCGAGCGAGGCTTCGGCGGCGTAACAGGCCGAAGGCCGTCAGCGGGTGGCGGCGAGGAGTCCGGCGAGGTCGAGTGCGTCACCTTTGACCTCGGCCAGCCACTCGTTGTGGATGTACTCGAAGGCGCCGGTCTCGGTGTCGAGCAGGCCGATGCTTGCGGCCGTCACCCGTTGTTCGGGGTTGCCGGGCTTCGGCTCCCACCTGGTGTTCTTGGGCTGTACCAGCTGGGCGAGCGCGTAGGAGGTCGTGCGGCCGTAGTGGCGTGGGCCGTTGGGGTGGTGGTAGCGGCCGCTGATGTGCAGGCTCGGCACCGGGTCGAGCATCGCACCCGCTCGGAAGACCGGTCAAGTCGAGCCCTGCGCCGGGGACGCGGCGGTGACCTCGCATCGTGGTCATTACCAGAGCTGAGGAGGATGCGCGGGACGTGCTCGGCGCCGGAGGGCCGCTGGACCGGGTTCTTGGCGTGCAGGCGCGTGATGAGCGCTTCGACCTCGGGCGGCAGGTGGGGGCGGGCGATCGCGCCTTGGGTCAGCGTCGCAGGTCGCGCCCCGCGATGGTCAGCCAGAGGTAGGGCAGGGGCAGCATCGCCAGCCAGAACAGGTGTGCCTGATCCCAGTACCCGAACCCGCAGGTCGGGGGCCAGAGCCGGACCTGCTCGGGGAGCAGGACGGTCCCCAGTACCATCGCCAGCTGGACCACCACGGCGGCCATGGCGGCCTGCCGTCCGGGTGCGAACCGCACGGCGGTCGCCGCGGCCGCCAGCGCGATGCCGAGGCAGACGCCCGCCTCGATGAGCAGGTCGCCGACCGGGAACAGGGCGCCCTCCGGCAGGCGGGTCAGGAGAGAGGAGAAGGCGGCCAGCCAGATCGCGATCGCGGCGCCGCCGGGCAACAGGCAGCGCAGCGCCTGCCGGACCCATCGGGGGACCGCGGCGGCGCCGAGGTCGGCGGACATGGTGTCGACCAGCCCGAAGGCCGCCGCCGCGCCGAGCAGAGTGCCACAGATGCGCAGGAGCACGAGCGCGTCGCCCCCGGCCAGCGCCTCCCCGTACTCCACCAGACTCACCAGCCCGGCGGTGAAGGCGGCGACCACGACCAGAGGCCCCCAGTCGATGGCCCGAGCGAGGGGGCGTACCAGCAGGAGCGCCACCCGCCAGCGGTACGGCGGCGGGGCGGGGACGGCCGTGCCGGTGGAGGAGGCTTGGGGGCGTGCGGGCAGTGTTACAGGCATGGCGTGGCTCCCGTCGGCGCGTTGAACGTGCGTTCCAGCCCGAGCAGCGGCAGGGCCTGGTCGATCGTGGTGGTGGGCTTGACGAGCGTGCCCCAGTTGGCCTGGACCTTCTCGCGGGCCCCGGGGGAGGCCAGCAGCAGCTTGGCGTAACCGATCTCGGCCGGGCCCCAGTCCAGACCGGACAGGCGTCCCAAGTTACGGTCGACATAGAGCTGCCGCCGGGCCTCGGGAGGGGAGACTTGGCCGATGAGCCAGAGCGCCACCACCGTGCGGGCCTGACCGCGCACGTCACACAGTGCTGCGCGCCGGGAGGGGCTGAAGTGCTTGGCGGCCGAGTCGTGCAGCCCGGCCCCCCAGAAGGCCACGTCCTCGGCCAGCATCCTGCGCTGGTCGGGATGCCCCCAGCTCATCGACGCACGGATCACGCCGAAATCGTCGGCGAAGCTCCAGGTCGGGCTCATCTGCCGCACCTGGGGCGCTCGGGCCCGCAGCGCGGCGGGCAGCGCCGCCACGACCGGCTGGACCGCCTGTTCCCACAGCGGGATCCACGGTTCGTAGCCCCGAAAGGCACAATAGGTCACGCCCTGCCGCGCCGTGCAGCGGTAGGCATGCGGGCCGAAGTAGCGTTCCCGTACGCGAGAGTCCACATGGCCGATGGTCAGCTCCACGTTGGTGGGGAGCCCTGCCGGTGGCCGGGTTGACGCAGCGGTGGCCCCCGATGGCACCGCGGCAGCCAGCGCCGCCACCGCAACCGCGGCGGGTAGCGGCCGTACCCGATGTCTGAGCAGCGCGATCCCGCCGAAGAACGTCGCGACAGCGAGCACGTACACCAGGTGGGCCGCCGACGGGCGGTCGGGCCAGTCCGGCTGGTGGACCTGCATCACCGGCAGCAGCCAGCGGTCCTGCCCGTTCGTCGGGTTCATGTAGATGAGGAAACCGAGCACGGCGACCACCAGTGGTCCGGCGATCAGCCACGGTGACCAGCGGCCGACGGCCACGCCCAGGGTTGCGGCGAGGACCGCGGCGGCCACCGCCGTCAGCGGTTCCCACACGTCCAACCGGCCCCCGGCGGGGCCGCTCAACAGCCGGATCGCCAGGTAGCCGCCCATGGCCACGGCCGCCGCGAGCCCCGCGATCAGCGGGGTGGCCAGCAGCAGGGACCGCGTTCGGTGCTCGGCCCGCCCGGGCAGGCCCGCGAGGCTCTCGGGCATACCGTGCCGCCCGTCGCGCGAGGCGGCCAGACTCGCCACGACCACGACCGCCGCGGCCAGGCAGGTGGCCAGCCCGGTGGCGTTGACCGGGTCCATCGTGAGGTCGGGCTGCTGGTCCCAGCTGAGGGACGTCTGCAGGGCCAGCACCAGGACGGTCGCGCCCCACACGAGCGGATGCCGCACCAGCCTGCGCGCCTCGAACAGGAACAGCCGCCGCGTCACGCCGCCTCCCCGAGCAGCATGAGGTAGCCGTCCTCGACGCCGGGCGCCGCCGCGTCCGCGGCCGGCGGGGGCGTGCCGAGTGTGCGGTAGCGGCCGTCGGCCGTCCGCCAGAACAGCTCCGTGGTGGCGGGGGGCGCGTCCGACAGCCACACCCGGCCGTCCGCCACGGCCGCGAGCTCGCCGGGGGTGCCGTCGAAGAGCGCCCGGCCGTCCCGCATGACCACCACCCGTTCGCACAGCGCGGCGACGTCCTCGATCTGGTGCGTGGACAGCACGACGGTACGGCTCTCGCCGAGCCGCGAGACCAGCGCGCGGAACATCATCCGCTGCTCCGGGTCCAGGCCCACGGTCGGCTCGTCGAGAATGAGCAGGTCCGGCTCGCCCAGCAGGGCCTGGGCCAGGGCGAGCCGCTGGCGCATGCCGCCCGACAGCTTGCGCACCTTGGTCTTGGCCTGGTCGGTGAGGTTCACCTCGGCCAGTACCCGGCGCACCTCGGCGTGCCGGTGCCCGCGGTCGGTCAGCTCCTTGAGGATCGCCACGTAGTCCACGAGGTCAAAGGCGGTGAAGTGCGGGTAGGAGCCGGGGTTTTGTGGCAGGTAGCCGAGCCTGCGCCGCAGCGCGGTGCGCTGCACGCGGTCGGCCGGGTTCAGGCCGAAGGCGTCCACTGTGCCATGGTCGGGGGCGAGGGTGGTGGCCAGGCAGCGCAGCAGGGTGGTCTTGCCGGCGCCGTTCGGGCCGAGCAGGCCGGTCACGCCGGTGCCGAGCGTCAGGTCGAGGCCGTCGAGCGCCCTTTTGGTGGCGTAGGTCTTGGTCAGTTGCTTGATCTGGATCATCTGGTGCTCACTCGGTAGAGGCGGTAGGTCAGCAGGAGGGCGGCCACGCCGTACCCGATCTGCGGGACGGGACCGAAGGCGGCGAGCCAGTCGCCGATGAGGCGGCCCGTGCCGACGATGGCCAGCCACACCCCGCCCACGGCGAGGGCGGCGATCGGCACGGGCAGCCGACTCGACAGGGCCAGGCAGCCCGCGGCGGCGGCGAGCGCGGGCAGCAGCCAGGCGGCTGCCAGCCCCGGCGGCGCCGGCAGCAGCGGCGAGGCGAGCCCTGCCAGCACGACCGACACCGCCAGCACCGCCGTGGCCCTGGTCAGCAGCAGCCGCGACCCCGACATCGGGGTGGCGGCCACCAACTCGTGGGCGGAATCGACGCGCGGCCCGTAGGCGAGCGCGATGCCCGCCAGCGGCAGCACCGGCGCGGCGATCAGGAAAGCGGGCAGCAGTTCGGCCTGCTCGCGCGCGGCCAGCACCGCGAAGGCCACTACCGCCACCACCGCGGCCAGCCAGGCCCGGCTCAGTGTCGGTGTCGCCGACAGCAGCCTGGCCAGGTGGTCAGGCACCCCGCCGTGGCGCAGGAACCGCTCGGACAGGCTCGGGCGCGGCGTGATCAGCTCGGCCTCCAGCCGCGCCCAGGACGCCTCCAGCCAGTCCTTCTCGTACGGCACCGCCGCCCGGCAGTCGGCGCAACGGCCGAGATGCGCATCCACGGACATGGCCTGCGCCGGTTCGAGCGTTCCTTCGAGGTAGCGCTCACGCAGATCGTCAGGGATGTGCCAGCTAGTCATGACAGCTCCTCGCGCAACCGGGCCCTGGCCCGCATCGCGCGGGTCTTGACCGTGCCTTCCGGGATGCCCAGGAGACCGGCGGCCTCCTTGGTGGTGAGGCCGTCAAGGACGGTCGCCTCGATGACGGCGCGCAGTTCGGGGGAGAGCCTGGTCAGGGCGGTGCCGAGATCGCCATGCTCCACGTTCAGCAGCACCACGTCCTCGGCCGAGGCGACCGGCGAGCTTTCGCCTGGTTCGATGCCGGAGCCGATCCAGCGTGAGCCGCGGCCGCGCAGGGTGGAGATCAGTCGGCGGATGGCGATCGTCCACAACCAGCCGGCCGGGTTGTCGCCGCGGAAGCCGCCCGCCGAGCGCCACACGGCCAGAAAGGTCTCCTGCAGCGCGTCGTCGACGGCGTCCGCGTCGGCGCAGCGGCGGGCCAGCCGGGCGCGCAGCCAGGGGGCGTGGCGCTGGTGAAGGATGCGCAGGGCGACGGTGCTCCGGGCGGCGACGGCGGTGATGAGGTCGGCGTCATCGCTTTCCGCGGTGACGTCCGGGGCCGCGCGCCGCCGGAAGGGAAACGGTCTCACGGTGTATCTATCGCACGACCCGTATGCGCCGGTTCTCCCAGGTCGGCCTTTTCGCGATTCGGCCCATGCACGCGCACCACGCCGATCGCCACCATCGGCGTGCGTTGGGAGTGCGGGCCTCTCAGGTGCGAGGAAACACGTCCCGGCGCAAGCCCTCCTGACCTTTGACTTCGCCCCGCCGGGACCCCTACGGTCGAATAGTCGACCGGTCGGCTAGCTACGAAGACGGCAGGCCGCGGCATCCCACCCCATCCCGGAGAAGGTCATCATGAGCACCCAGAAGGTCGCAGTCATCACCGGCGGCTCGCAAGGCATCGGCGCCCACCTCGTCGACGCCTACCGCAAGCTCGGCTACGCCGTCGTCGCCACCTCCCGCACCATCACCCCCTCCAACGACGCGGACGTCCTGACCGTCCAGGGCGACATCGCCGACCCCGCCACCGCCGAAGGTGTCATCACCGCCGGCGTGGAACGCTTCGGCCGCATCGACACCCTGGTCAACAACGCCGGAGTCTTCGTCGCCAAGCCCTTCACCGACTACACCCAGGGCGACTACGCCGCCGTGATCGGCGTGAACCTCGCCGGCTTCTTCCGCATCACCCAGCTGGCCGTCGAGCGGATGCTCACCCAGGGCGGCGGCCACATCGTCAACGTCACCACGAGCCTGGTCGACAACGCCGACGCCCGGGTCCCCTCCGTCCTGGCCTCGCTCACCAAGGGCGGACTGCAGTCCGCCACCAAGTCCCTCGCCATCGAGTACGCCACTCGCGGCATCCGCGTCAACGCCGTCTCGCCCGGCACCATCAAGACGCCCATGCACCCCGAGGGCACCCATGAGATCCTCGCCGGCCTGCACCCGGTCGGCCGGATGGGGGAGCCGGGCGACATCGTGGACGCGGTGACCTACCTGGAGAACGCCCCGTTCGTCACCGGCGAGATCCTCCACGTCGACGGCGGCATGAGCGCGGGCCACTGAGGGAGAACAGCGATATGACAGACACCGAAACGATCCTGTGTGGCGTCCTCGACCGGTGGAAGGCGGGCGTCGACGGCCACCAGCCGGATCGGGTCGCGTCGGTGTTCACCGAGGACGCGATCTTCCAGGGGCTTCGTCCCTACAGCGTGGGACGGCAGGGCGTCGCCGACTACTACGCCTCCCAGCCTGCCGGCCTGTCGGCCGCGTACCACGTCCTGGAAAGCCGGCGCCTGTGCGACGACATCGTGCTCGGCTACCTGAGCGTCGACTTCTCGTTCACGGACCGGCCCACGGTCAGCGTCAACCTCCTCGTCCTGCTGAAGCGCTCGCAGGCCGATTGGCTCATCAGCCACTACCAGGTCTCCCGCCTCGGCTGAGACCGGCCTCACGGGTCCGGGCGCGGCGATGCGCCCGCCCGGACCCGGCCGCCCCTCCGACCGACATACGAAGGCAGAACACCGCATGCGCACCACCACCCTGGGCACCCACGGACCGCAGGTCGGCGTCATCGGCCTGGGCGCCATGGGGATGAGCTTCATGTACGACATGGCGGCGCCCCGCGACGAAGCCACATCCGTCTCCGTCATCCACCAGGCCCTCGACCTGGGCGTGACCTTGATCGACACCGCTGACGTCTACGGCCCCCACACCAACGAGGAACTCCTCGGACGGGCCCTGACCGGCCACCGCGACCGCGCCGTGCTCGCCACCAAGGTCGGCCGGGTGGTCGCCGACCCCACCGGCGCTCCCGGCAACCTCCCGGTCATCGCCGGCAACGGCCGGCCCGAGCATGTCCGGGCCGCCATCGACGCCAGCCTGCGCCGCCTGGGCACCGACCACGTCGACCTCTACCAGCTCCACCGCGTCGACCCCGAGGTCCCCATCGAGGAGACCTGGGGCGCCATGGCTGAGGCCGTCGCGGCCGGCAAGGCCCGCTACCTGGGCCTGTCGGAGGTCACCGTCGAGCAGATCCGGCGCGCCCGGACCGTACACCCGGTCACCACCGTGCAGTCCGAATTCTCCCTGTGGACCCGCGACGTCCAGGCCGAGGTCCTGCCCTACTGCGAGCGGCACGGTATCGGCCTGCTGCCGTACTCGCCCCTGGGCCGCGGGTTCCTCGCCGGCCGCTTCACCTCCTTCGACGAACTGCCGCACCACGACCACCGGCGGCGGCTGCCGCGCTTCCAGCAGGACAACCTGCGCGCCAACCTCGCCATCGCGGCCACGGTCCGCCAGGTCGCCGACCGGATCGACGCCACCCCGGCACAGGTCGCCCTGGCCTGGCTCCTCGCCCAGGGCCCGCACGTGGTCCCCATCCCCGGCACCAAGACCCCGAAATACCTCGCCGACAACGCGGGCGCCGCACACGTCCGGCTGTCTGCGGCCGACCTCGCCGACCTCGACGCCGTCCCGGCCCCCGTCGGCGCCCGATACTGACCGTCCCACCCCCGCCGCCGGGGACCCGTCAGCCGCGGGGCGCGTACATGATCACCAAGCGCCACGCACACGGGGCTCACCCGCTCCACGACCAAGATCGTGACAGACCCTCGCCGGAACCGACATGATCGAACGCATGACAGCCGACGGGAACACCCGCTTCGACGAGGGCGCCACGGCGGTACGCCGCCACGTCTGGAACGGCAAGGTGTGGACGGCCGCGCCGTACCGGGTCCTCCAGGACACCGACGAGTACTTCGTGGTGGCCGGCTGGCCAGGGCTGAAGAGCCTCGCCTCGACCACCTGGATCACCTCCTTCCTCAACGGCGGCAGCCGCCGCGAGCAGACCATCGACGAGCTGGCCTCGGGCCGGTGGGAGCTCGGCTGGTGGACCTGGCGGGGCACCGTCGTGCGCAGCTGGTACGGCATCGACAAACACTTCACCGTCCGCCAGTTCTTCGACGCCGACCACCGCCCGCTGACCTGGTACATCGACTTCGACCTGCCCAAACAGCGCACCCGCCTGGGCATCGACACCTTCGACCTCCTGCTCGACCCTGTCCCGGCACCGGTGGAAGGACGAAGACGAATATCGGCACGGCAGACGGCTCGGGCTCATCGACGACCGGGTGCACCGGCACGTCACCGCGGCCCGCGAGGAGGTCGTCGGACTCGTCCAGACCCGGCAGGGCCCCTTCGCCTGCGACTGGTCGCCCCCGGCCCACGAGCTGTGGCAGACGCCGACGCTCCCCGGCGACGCCCTCGAAACCCTCTGAGAGCCCCGGCGGGAGACTCCATCCTGCGCGTCCACAATGGGTCATTTGCCGACATAGGGGATGGTCCTGACTTCAGCCCGGCATCCACCCCCGTGACAGGGGAAGGCCAGAGAGGGATGGCAGCCTTCGTCCCAGACGCTCAGGAGGGGGACGACCATGTCACCGGGCAAGAGGAAACCGGATCTGCCGAGCCCGATGTTCGCCGAGCAGCCGGACGGGAGCTTCGTGACGTCCCTGCGCGGGCTCGCGGTGCTGCGGGAGCCGCTGCTGAACAAGGGCACCGCGTTCTCCCCGCAGGAGCGGGCCGAGCTCGGGCTGCAGGGCCTGCTCCCACCGGCGGTCGAGACGCTGGAGGAGCAGGTACGCCGCACGTACGTGCAGTACGGGCGCCAGCAGACGAACCTGCTCAAGAACGTCTACCTGGAAGCGCTGCGCGACCGCAACGAAGTGCTCTACTACCGGCTGCTGAGCGACCACCTGCGCGAGATGCTGCCCATCGTCTACGACCCCACGGTGGCCGAGGCGATCCGCACCTACAGCCACGAGTACCGCCGCCCGCGAGGGGTGTACCTGTCGATCGACGACGTGGACGGGATCGAGCGGGCCTTCCAGAGTCTCCAGCTGGGCCCGGACGACGTCGATCTGATCGTGGCCTCCGACGCCGAGGAGATCCTGGGCATCGGCGACTGGGGAGTGGGTGGCGGGGCCGGCATCGCGGCCGGCAAACTGGCCGTCTACACCGCCGCCGCGGGCATCGACCCCGCCCGCGTCATCCCGGTCGCCCTCGACGTCGGCACCGACAACGAGGCGCTGCTGAACGACCCCGCCTACGTCGGCAACCGGCACTCGCGCGTGCGGGGGCGGCGCTACGACGACTTCATCGACGCCTACGTCACCACGGCCACCCGGATGTTCCCCGGCGCCATGCTGCACTGGGAGGACTTCGGCCCCTCCAACGCCCGGCGGATCCTGGAGAAGTACACCGAGCGCATCTGCACCTTCAACGACGACATGCAGGGCACCGGCGCCATCGTGCTGGCCGCCATGCTCGGCGCCGTCCGCGTATCCGCGACACCGATGCGCGACCAGCGCATCGTGATCTTCGGCGCCGGAACCGCCGGCATCGGCAACGCCGACCAGCTGCGCGACGCGATGATCCGCGACGGCCTGGACCACGACACCGCCACCCGGCGGATCTGGCCCATCGACAAGCAGGGCCTGCTCATCGACGACATGACCGGCCTGCGCGACTACCAGCAGCCCTACGCCCGCCCCCGCGACGAGGTCGCCGGCTGGTCCCGGGACGAACACGGCATCTCGCTGGCCGAGGTCGTCCGGCGGGTCAAGCCGACCATACTGCTGGGCACCTCCACCGTCCACGGCGCGTTCACCGAGGAGATCGTGCGCTCGATGGCCGCGCAGGTCGAGCGGCCGATCATCTTCCCGATCTCCAACCCGACCGAACGCATCGAGGCGATGCCCGCCGACCTGATCCGCTGGACCGGTGGCCGCGCCTTGATCGCCACCGGCATCCCGGTCGAGCCGATCACCCACAAGACCGTCACCTACGTCATCGCCCAGGCCAACAACGCCCTGCTGTATCCAGGGCTGGGGCTGGGCGCGGTGGTCTCGCGAGCCCGCCGGGTCAGCTCCGGCATGCTGCAGGCGGCCGCCGAAGCCGTCGCCGGCATGGTCGACGTCTCGGCCCCGGGAGCCTCGCTGCTGCCCCAGGTGGACAATCTGCGCGAGGTCTCGGCCACGGTGGCCGTGGCCGTCGCCAACCGGGCGGCCGAGGAGCACCTGGCCCGCACCACGCTGCGCGACACGGTGCAGCAGGTCCACGAGGCGATGTGGCAGCCGGCCTACCGCGCGATCCGCGGGAACGGGCGATGAGCACGCCACGGGTCCGGGACGTGCCGATCGGGCTGCACGAGAGCGGCACCCGGACGGAAAGCGACTCGCTCGGCGAGATCGAGGTCCCGGCCGGGCACTACTGGGGCGCCCAGACCCAACGGTCGCTGATCCACTTCGACATCGGCGACGACCGCATGCCCAAAGCCGTCTACCACGCCTACGGCTACATCAAGAAGGCCGCCGCGATCGTCAACGCCCGCGCGGGCCGCCTGCCCCGGTGGCAGGCCGACCTGATCAGCCGCGTCGCCGACGAGGTCATCCGCGGCGACCTGGACGGCGAGTTCCCGCTGTACGTGTGGCAGACCGGCTCGGGCACCCAGTCCAACATGAACGTCAACGAGGTGATCTCCAACCGGGCGATCCAGCTCGTCGGCGGGCGGCTGGGCAGCAAGGATCCGATCCACCCGAACGATCACGTGAACATGGGCCAGTCGTCCAACGACACCTTCATCACCGCCATGCACATCGCCGCCGCCGAGGCCATCGACGACCACGTGCTGCCCGCCGCCGCCAGGCTGCGCGACAGCGCCGAGAGCAAAAGCCGGGAATGGGCGCACGTGGTCAAGATCGGGCGCACCCATCTGGAAGACGCCACCCCGCTGACCGTCGGCCAGGAATGGTCCGGCTACGCCGCCCAGCTCGGCGACGCCATCGACCACCTCGAACGCACCCGTACCGGCCTGTACCGGCTGGCCGTCGGCGGCACCGCGGTCGGCACCGGCCTGAACACCCCGCCGCAGTTCGGCGAACAGGTGGCCGCGCAGATCGCCGAGCTCACCGGGCGGCCCTTCGTCAGCGCGCCCAACAAGTTCGCCGCCCAGGCCTCCTGCGACGACCTGGTTCGCGCCTCGGCGGCGCTGCGCACCCTGACCGTGCCGCTGTTCAAGTTCGCCAACGACCTGCGCTGGCTGGGCTCCGGACCCCGTACCGGCCTGCGCGAGCTGATCCTGCCGGCCAACGAGCCGGGCTCGTCGATCATGCCGGGCAAGGTCAACCCGACCCAGGCCGAAGCCATGCTGATGGTCGCCATCCAGGTGGCAGGCAACGACACCGCCGTCTCGATGGCCGGCGCTGAGGGCAACTTCGAGCTGAACGCCTTCCGCCCCGTCATCATCAGGAACGTGCTGCACTCGGCGCGCATCCTGGCCGACATGATGGACCATTTCCGCACCTACCTGGTCGAAGGGGCCCGGCTGAACACCGAGACGCTGCACCACAACATCGAGCACTCGATCATGATGGTGACCGCGCTCAGCCCCGTCGTCGGCTACGACCGGGCCGCCCACATCGCCCACCACGCCCTCGACAAGGGCCTGCCGCTCAAGGAAGCGGCGCTGCAATGCGGCATCTCCGCGGACCTCTACGACAAGATCGTCGATCCCGAACGCCTCACCCGACCCGGCGTACCCAGCCCTGACGGCGGCACCCGGCACTGAAGAACGGCGCTGAAGAACGGCGCTGAAGAACGACATCGGCTCCGGCCGCACTGAGTCGTGCACGCCCGTTGAAGATGGTCGACACCGCGACGTCCGACCTATGAAATGTGCTGATTCTATGCCGCTGCCCGATCTAGGGTGCGGGCATGTCGTACGTGCTGCGCGGTGTTGTCGGTGACTTCGACCATCTCCGGTTCCTGTCGGATGACGTGCCGCGGGCTGTGGTGGTGCCGCTTCGGCAACGCTTGGGGCTGCTGCCGGTTACCGACGAGGTTTTCAACGAGCTGACCGACGTACGGCGGGAGGCCGGGCCGTTCAGGTGGATGTCGCCGGCGTTCGCCGAGAGGCTGGAGGACTGGTCACGCGGCGGTCGAGTCGCTTACGTGGAGGCGGACTTCTGGGGTGGTGACGGCAGCCAGACCGCTGCCCTGTGGGAGAACGGCCGTCAGACCTGGGGTCCCGAGCACGCCTGGATCCCTGCGACTGCGGGACCGTGCGAGGACCGGCCGATCAACGCCGTGCTCGCGCGCCTCGGAGCGGTCGGGACGGCTGCGCTGGACCTCTTCGACGCGGTCGGCTTCGGGCAGGAGCGCGACATGGAGGGGTGGCGCCGGGCGGGCGTGCGTGCCCTGGACGCCGCCGACTACGACGCCTGGGAGGCGGCGCGCCGTGCGAAGGAGGAGGCCGATGCCCGCGCCGCCGCCGAACGTGACAGGTACGTCAGGCGTGACGATGTCCCCGTCGTACTCGACGGCAGGGCGGTGATGGAGGTGCTCGGCATCCCGTCGTCCCCGCTGGTGGGGGCCGCGATCCGGCATCTTCAGGAGGTTCACCTGGAACGCGGCTCCCTTGCCCCCGACGAGGCCGTCACCGAGCTTCGCCGCTGGGCCCAGAGCCTGTGAAGTGCTCGATGAGGCCAAAACCCAAGATAACGATTGCCGGCCGGACCCGTACGTACCGTCTCCTCGGCCTGAACACCACCGCCCGCTACGTCCGGATCACCGTCGAGCCGGCCGGCAGCGCCTGGTCGTTCACCGACGAGGTGGAGGTGCGCACCATCTGACTGGACCCCGGTTCCGGCGCCCATCCGGGTCCGTCCGAGCGCTGACCGTCCCCCGTCCGGCGACGTGTCCGGAATCGGCCGCGCCCGGGACGCGAAACTGGCGGGCCGGCTAGTAGGCGCCACCGGGACGCCCTACGACATTGGACCGCATGAAGAGAGGCAACCAGAAACGGGGAAGCCGGAGCCCGTCCCCCAAGAGGACCAAAGAGGCGGCAGGCGAGCAGGGCGAGCCCATCCGCGCCCTGGTCAAGACCAAGCGGGACGCACTGTCTGCAAACAGACCGCCGCCGAGCACCCTGGCGGAACTGATGTCGCTCAGGGATGTGTCAGAGTCGCATCTTCTGCCCTTTCTCGATATGAATGACCTCTTCGAGCTGGCCGCAACGAACAGCTCTTTTCTGGTCAAGGTGGCGGACTTCGTGTTCAACTCCGCCTCGGCGGGCCCCGGCAGAAGTTTACGGATCCCGCCGCCCTCCCTGGCGTCGACTCAGACCAGGCCCGCCACCCACTGGAACGCCTTGCTCAACGCACCCATCGATCTGTACCAGGCGATCTTCGGCGAGCGGACGGAACGGGAAGATGCCCTGTACTCCGCCGTGAAATATTGGCTCATCCACGTGGCCAGGCTCGGCCCCCGGGTGCCTCCCAGGCAGCTGCTGTGGACCTTGAAAGAAATGTACGGGCGCGGCCTGGACCGGCAACTCGTGACGGCCCACGATCAGAGATCCGATGACTCCGAGGACGCCGAGGTCGCCACTGATGAGCCCTACGACGGCGCTCGCAAGCTCTTCGAGATAGCGACCGACATCGTCGCCCCCACCGAGAACAGGGTCCAGCTTCCCCTGCTGGTCGCCGACCTCGCGGCGGTGAACGGCCTGCCCCTCGGTCAGCAAACCGTCGAGGAACTGAACGGCATGATGGCCGACCTGCCCATCTGGAACAGCGAGCGGGACGACCCGCTGTTCAAGGACCGGATGAACAAGCACGCAGCAGAAGCGGAAAAGGGGCAGAAGTGACCGGCGACCCGGTGGCCATCGCCGAGGCCGTACGCGGCCGGCTGCGCAGCAAGCTCGACCTGTCCAGGGGCTGGGTGACCGCCGCCGGGCACAGCGGCCTGGACGCCGTCTATCGCCGCGGCGCCCGGCGTGACCCGCTGCCCGAGCAGGCCGGCGCCGAACCGCTGGCCTGGGCGCTGGCCCATCTGCGTGACGCCGGCCAATGCCTGGGCACCCTGAACGGCTTCCTGGAGGCCGGCGCCTCCGCGCCCGTCAAAAAGGTGAGCGCGGCGATGCCGCAGGCCGTCACCGCGCTGAGCCAGGCGTACGACTCCTGCCAGGACCTCGCCACGTCACCACCGCAGACCGACGCCAGGACCAAGCGGCACGCTGACGTCAGCCGGCGACTGGACTCCATCATCACGACCCTGGAGGACCTGCAACTCGAATGCGAGGACCTGCGCGCGAACTTCGACCCCTCCGCGCCCGCCCAGCAGAACAACGCCGGGCGCGCCACGGTGCCCGCGCTCAACCGCCTGGCGCAGATCATCGACCAGGCGAAACGCTGCTGTCTCAAGGCCGCGATGGCGCTGCGGGGCGTCGCGGACGAGGCCGTCCTGGGCGCGGCAGAGGGTACGAGTGCGACCCCGTACGCCTGGCCCTTGCTGCCTTACCTCGACGATCAGGAGGTGGTGCTGGCCTATTTGGACATTCCCGCCGATGAGACGCGGCGCGACGCCACCGACACCCTTCTCGCCCAGGCCGTGCTCGACCCGGGGAACAGGCAGCACATCCACGAGGCCGTCCAGGCGGTCAACGCGGACCTGACGGCCCATCGCTCCATCCCAGCCGCTCCATGGCGAGGATGACCCGATCGAGCAGTTCGTCCGCAGACAGGCCGTCCCGCCTCGCTCCGTGGGCGTGCCTGACGCTCCATGTCGTCGTCATCGCCGGGTGCCGGTGAAGGGAGGAGGACGTGGCCCGGCTGTCTCTGCCGGGTCACGTCCCATCCCGGCCGCCCAGGGCCGCTAGGTGATCGCCTCGTGGGGTCCCGGATCGTGACCTGCGGCCGCTGGAGCCAGTCACCGCCGCTCGAGACGATTCCGTCGACGTCGTGGGTGGGGACGGCGCCGGAACGCTGACCGGTGATCACCGCTGGTGTGTCGTGGACGCGGGCCGATCATGGCATCACGACGAGCCGCCTGCCTTTGAGGTCGGTTCGCTGCCAGGCGGTCGCGATGTCGCTCAGCGGGACCTTCTCCACCTCGAAGGTGAGCTCGCCGGACCGCGTCCACGTCACGACCTGCTGGTACACCTCGTCCATGGTCTGCGGGTCGAGGCCCTTGGCCGCGCCGTAGATCTCCACGCCGGAGGTGCGCAGGCTCGACCCGGCGATGGCGACCTCGGTGCCGACCGACTCGCCGATCTGGACCACCCGGGTCGGCTTGCCGAACGCGAACGACCGCGGCACCAGGGCGCGCAGCAGGATCTCGCTGGGCCTGCCCCACAGGTAGTCCACGACGACGTCGTAGCCGTCCCCCCTGGCGTCGAGATACGCCTGCGCCAGCGCCTCGTCGGAGACCGCGGTGTTGATCACCGTGTCGGCTCCGATGGCCTGCACCTCGCGCAACTGGTTGTCGTCGCGGCCGGTGGCCACGATCCGGCCGGCGCCCAGCAGCCGGGCCACCTTGACCGCGAGCCGCCCGGCGACCCCGGTGGCGCCCTGCACCAGCACCGTCTCCCCGGGAACGAACCCCGCGGCCGTCTTCATCGACATCGCGGTGACGGCCGAGGCCATCACCGCTACCACGGCCGGGTCGATGCCGTCGGGGATCGGCATGTAGGAGCCCTGGGGCACCACGGTCTTCTCGGCGAGCGCGCCATAGGGCAGACGGATGTTGCCGAACCCGACGAGCGTGCCGTCCGGGAGGGCGCCGATGCCGTCGAAGGCAGGGATCACCGGAAGCCGGCCGATGTACTTCTCGCTGGCGTAGTGCGTACCGGCCGCGATCGCCCTGTCGACGTTCTCGACGGCGACCGCCTTGACATAGATGATCACCTCGCCGTCGCCGGCCACCGGATCGGGGAAGTCCTCATAGCGCGGGATGCCGCCGGCCTCGTGGAGCACCGCCGCCTTCATCCCAGTTCCTGCCCGAACAAGCGGGCGATCCGCGTCTGCCACGCCGCCAGGACGCGAGGCGGACGGGCCGGAGAGTGGTTGAACCCGTGGTGGTGCGAACGGTGGTGCGAACGGTGGTGCGTGAGCGAGCGCCGCCACCCATGGACGTGGCGGACCTGGCCCTGGTGCCCGGCCGGCTGCTCGATGTGCGCGGGAACCCCCGGTATGCGATGGGTCGCCCAGTGCAGCAGGTCGCGAAGCGAGTGCTGGTGTCTCATCGTTGCCTCCTCTGGCGCGCGAGTCTCTATCACCGATAGAGAACTCTATCACTGATAGACTCCGCAAGGGAGGTGCCGGAATTGGCTTTGGACAAGCAGCGGATCGTCACCGAGGCCGTCGCACTACTGGACGCCGAGGGTCTCGACGGCGTGACCACGCGCAAACTGGCCGCCCGGCTCGGCGTACAGTCGCCGACCCTCTACTGGCACATCCCGAACAAGGCGGCACTGGTCACCGCGATCGCCGAGGCGATTCTTGAGCAGCAGTTCCCCGAACTGGCATCGCCCGCGCCGGAGGAGCACTGGCACGACTGGCTGATCGGCCTGGCCGAACGGCTGCGCCGCGCGCTGCTGGCCCACCCGGACGGAGCCCGGATCATCGCGGCCTCCCAGCTGTCCCTCAAGATGGCCGCCATCTCCGAACTGGCGATGAGCACACTGGTCGAGCGGGGCATTCCCCTGCGGCAGGCTCGCCTGATCGTGTTGACGGTGTTGCGCTTCACCGTCGGCTACGTCCTGGAGGAACAGGCCGGCCGCCCCGACGCGGACGCCCTGGACGGCTTCGACATGGCCGCCTACGCCACGGCGTACCCCACCGTGATGGCCGGCGTGACAGAGTACTTCCAGGCTGGCAGGACCGTCGACGACCTGTTCCGCGACTGCCTGGAACAGATCATCCACGGTCCTGCCGCGCAGTCCGGCCCCACGTCCTGACCAGCCAGCCGCTCCGCAAGCGAGTGAGCGACGACGACTTTCCCCGCGTGGAAGCCTTCGACTGCCCGATGTCCTCCTGCGCCGCCCCGGCCGGATCGCCCTGCCGCACCGGCCGGGGCAAGGTGGCCGCCCAGCACCACACCGCCCGGTTCCGGCTCGTGCCGTCCCCGGCCAAGGTGCTCAACGTGCCGACCCCGGCGCAAGGCCATCGGCGGCGCCACCGTCACCGATGAGGCCACGACCCCAGCATCACCGAGCCGGGCGCCGGAGCCGACGACACGAAGCAACGCCCGTAGCCCCTGGCCGGTACCCGGGTCACGAACCGTCCTTGCTGTCATGATCCAACCGCGGGAACCCGCCCGCCGTCACCGGGAACGCCGCCCCTCTCCGGGTGGTGGGTCCACGCGCTCGAGCCGGGTCCAGCCCGTCCAGCCGCGCTCCTTCAGCAGCTCGATCAGCCGGCGGGCCGGCGGCGCCGAGTCGAACGCCAGATCGTCCATCAACTGGACGAACGGCGGCTCGACCTCCGCCACGTCCACGTAGTCCTCACCCTGCTCCTCGGCCATCCGCGTGATGTAGGCGGCCAGCTCGTCGGCCAGTTCGGCCAGCCTCGGGTCCCCGGCGCTCCAGTCCAGAGCCCGGCCCAAGGTGAGATAGAAGTCGGCGAGCTGCGGGTCGGCGAGCTGCTCCCGCTTGCGCGCCACCCACTCCGCCACCCGCGCGGGGGAGTGCGCCGCCAACGGGATCCAGCCGTCACGCTCGACCTCCACGATCCGCTCATCCACCCCGAGCGCCCGCAGCCGGTCCAGAAACTCCACCACCTCCGGCGGCAGCACCAGCTGGTCCCCGGCAGCGAGCCGGGCGATCCGCTCCCGCAGCCGCTGCCGCTCCCGGATCTCCGCCCGCAGCCGCCGGTCGATGTCCGCGACCGCCGCCGCGAACGCCTCCTCATCGGCCCGCAGCAGCTCCCGCACCCGCGCCAGCGGCACCCCGGCCCCGGTGAGCGTCCGGATCTTGATCAGCTCCACCACGGCGCCGGCGTCGTACCGGCGATAACCGGAATGGTCCCGCTCCGGCTCCGGCAGCAACCCCTTGGCGTGATAGTGCCGCACCGCGCGCACCGTCACCCCGGCATACGACGCCAGCTCGCCGATGGTCAGCATCATCCCAGTCTCCTAGCACGCGGCGCGGGTCCGGTAGAGGCGCCGCGACCACGCATAGCCGGCCGACCCGATCACCGCGCACCAGCCCACGGCCCACAACACGTCCGGCCCCGCCGGCGACCCGGCCAGCAGACCGCGGAAGGCGTCCATGATCGGCGTGAACGGCTGATGCTCGGCGAACCACCGCAACCCCGACGGCATCGACGCGACCGGAACGAACCCGCTGCCCACGAACGGCAGCAACACGAAGATCGTCGGCAGGTTGCTCGCGGTCTCCGGGTCCGGACTGGCCAGCCCCAGCGCCACGGCGAACCACGTCATCGCCAACGACACCAGCGCCAGCAGAGCGGCCAGGCCCGACCACTGCATCACCGACGCGCCGCTGTCCAGACCGATCAGGAACGCCACCCCCACGACCACCACGAGCGCGAACGCCGTCTGGATCAGCGCGCCCAGCACGTGACCGGTGAGCACCGAGACCTTGGCGATGGCCATCGTCCGGAACCGGTCGATGATCCCGTTCGTCATGTCGGTGGCGACCAGAACCGCCGTCCCGATGGACACGCTCGCCACCGTCATCATCAAGATCCCGGGCGTGATGAACGTCAGATAGTCGCCGCGACCCCCCGCAGAAGCCCCCGGCAGGCCGGCGCCCATGGTGCCGCCGAAGACGTAGACGAACAGCAGCAGGAACAGCAGCGGCTGGCCGACCAGCATCAGCGTCATCGACGGGTAGCGGGCCATACGCTTCAGGTTGCGCCGCAGCATGGTCGCCGAGTCACGCACGGCATAGCCGACGCCGCTCATGCCGGCACCTCCTCGGCGGCGGGGCGGCCGGTCAGGGCCAGGAACACGTCGTCCAGATCCGGGGTCCGCACGGCCAGCCCGGTGACCGCGCCGTCGTCCCCGATCCCGTCCAGCAGCCGCCGCAGCGCGGCCAGACTGCCGTCATGCGGCACGGTCACGGTCAGCGCCCCGGCGTCCGGGACCGCTCCGGGCAACCGGCGCGCCAGCTCCGCCACCCGCTCGCCGTCGGCGACCTGCAGCTCGATGTGACCGCCGGGGACCAGCCGCTTCAGCTCGGCCGCGCTGCCCTCGGCGACCAGCCGGCCCCCGTCCAGCACCCCGATCCGGTCGGCCAGCTGGTCGGCCTCCTCCAGGTACTGGGTGGTGAGGAAGACGGTGACCCCGCCGGCCACCAGCTCCCGCACGATGCCCCACAGGTCACGGCGGCTACGCGGGTCCAGGCCGGTGGTCGGCTCGTCGAGAAAGATCAGCCGCGGCCCCGCCACCAGGGTCATCGCCAGGTCCAGCCGCCGCTTCATGCCACCCGAGTACGTCACCGCGCGCCGGTCGGCGGCACCCACCAGATCGAAGCGCTCCAGCAACCGCCCCACCACACTCTCGGCCCGCCGCCGGTCCAGATGCCCCAGGGCGGCCATCAGCCGCAGATTCTCCCGCCCGGTCAGCAACTCGTCCACGGCCGAGAACTGCCCGGTCACCCCGATCGACGCGCGCACCCGCTCCGCCTCGCGGCGCACGTCGTACCCGGCCACCCGGGCCTGCCCGGCATCCGCGGGCAGCAACGTGGACAGGATCCGCACCGTGGTGGTCTTACCGGCCCCGTTGGGGCCGAGCAGGGCATAGACGGTGCCCGCGGGAACGCTCAGGTCGACTCCGGCGATCACCTCAAGGTCGCCGTACGCCTTGCGCAGCCCGGCCACCTCGATCGCACTGGTTTTCGTGGTCATGCCGACCATGCTGAGAGATTGACCCTGCGTCAGGGTCAATCTGCCGCCGCACGACCTCCACGCTGACGGCACCGCCATAGGCATGCGGGCACGGCAGGGGAGAGCACCACCATCGTCCCGGCCGGACGGCAGGTCAGGTGGCGGCAGGAGCGGAGCGCGTGGCCAGGTGATCGAGCGAGATGCCGAGCACATCGGCCAGGGCGGCGATCGTGAAGAACGCAGGCGTGGCGATCCGGCCGGTCTCGATCTTGCGAAGGGTCTCGGCCGACATCCCCGCCGCAGCGGCCACCTCGACGATGCTGCGCTCGCCACGGGCCCGGCGCAGCACCAAGCCCAGCTGCTCGCCACGCAGCCGCTCCTCGAGGGTCAACGGAGGTCGTACCATGACACCCACTCTATACCCAGGGATACAAATACCGGGATAGTTATCCACCCCGCGGACCGGGGGAGCACCCCCCGACCTCAGCGGCCCCGCAACAACGGATGAGCACGCATCGCCACCTCCAGCTCACCCGGCAGCTCATCCCGATACCGCCCCAACGTCGCCAGATCGCTGTGCCCCAGCACCCGCCGCACCGCATCCATATCCACCGCATCGGCCAGCAAATGCGTCGCCGTCGTATGCCGCAACCCATGCGGCGTCACCGAACGCCGCTGATCAGGATCCACCCGCTGCTGCACCCGATCGATCACCGCCTGCACATCACCCCGCGCCAGCCGCCGCCCCCGCCACGACAACAGCAACGCCTTCTCCGCCGCCGCCGGCCGCCCCCGCGCCAGATACTCCTGCAACACCGCCGCCACATCATCCGGCAACGGCACATCCCGCGTCCGCCCGCCCTTGCCGAAGATCCGCCAATACCGCACCCCGTCGTTGGTGAAGAAATCCTCCACATTCGCCCGCACCAACTCCGACACCCGCGGCCCCATCGTCGCCAGCAACAGCACGATCACCGCATCACGCAACTCCGTACGCTGATCACGCCGCTTGCCCTCCGGCGGAGGAACATCCCCCAACGTCCGCGCCGCCCCGATCAACCCCTGCGCCTGCTCCCGCGTCAACGCCCGCCGCTGCGGCCGCAACCCCCCACGCTCCTTCGACGTCACCGTCGAAGCCGTCATCGGATTGATCTGCACCCAGCCCGCCAGCGTCGCATGCTTGAACAACGCCGAGATCGACCGCCTAAACCGCGCCTGAGACGACGGCGACTGCCCCCCGCTCGGAGTACGCAGCCGCCCATCCGGCCGCCGGGCGAACGCCAGCAGCAGCGCATCCACATCCGCGCCCGTCAGATCGTCCAGCACCGCATCCGCGCCGGCCAGCTCCACCAGCGTCGCCACATCCCGCGCATACACCTCGGCCGTCGACGACGACAACGCCCCCGTCACCGTCCGCGCCCGCACCAGCTCCACATAGCGGTCACCCGCCTCCGCCACCGTCAACCGGTCGAGCTCCGCAGGCCGCACCGGCCACCCCTTCCCTCGCGCCACGACGAACCAAGCACGACGGTAGCGGCAGGCACCGACAGAAACACCGCCCCCGGACGGGCACCTCGACACAGGCAGAGGAGCCCACCCGGGACCGACGCCCTAGATGTCGCGGAAGGTCTCGATCCGCGCCCCCAGAGCGTTCAGCCGCTCCGCCAGATCCTCATACCCGCGGTTGATCACGTACACGTTCCGCAACACCGACGTGCCCTCCGCCGCCATCATCGCCAGCAGCACCACCACCGCCGGCCGCAACGCCGGCGGGCACATCATCTCCGCGCTACGCCACCGCGTCGGACCCTCCACCAGCACCCGATGCGGATCCAGCAGCTTCACCGACGCCCCCAGCCGCGTCAGCTCCGTCAGATAGATCGCCCGATTGTCGTAGACCCAGTCATGGATCAACGTCGACCCCTGCGCCGAAGCCGCGATCGCCGCGAAGAACGGCACATTGTCGATGTTCAGCCCAGGGAACGGCATCGGATGGATCTTGTCGATGGGGGAGACCAGCTTCGACGGCCGCACCGTCAGATCCACCAGCCGCGTACGACCGTTGGCCGCCGCGTACTCCCGCCCCCGATCACAATCGAGGCCCATCTCCTCGAGCACCGCCAGCTCGATCTCCAGGAACTCCACCGGCACCCGACAGATCGTCAGCTCCGACGACGTCACCACCGCCGCCGCCAGCAGGCTCATCGCCTCCACCGGATCCTCAGAGGGGGAGTAGTCGACATCCCGCTCGATCTCCGACACGCCGTGCACCGTCAACGTCGTCGTCCCCACCCCCTCCACACGCACCCCGAGCTGCTCCAGGAAGAAGCACAGATCCTGCACCATGTAATTGGAGGAGGCGTTACGGATCACCGTCACCCCGTCGTGCCGCGCCGCCGCCAGCAGCGCGTTCTCCGTCACCGTGTCACCCCGCTCGGTCAACACGATCGGCCGCGACGGCGCCGCCCCCCGATCCACCCGCGCGTGATAGAAGCCACCCGTCGCCGTGATGTCCAGCCCGAAATGCTTCAGCGCCGACATGTGCGGCTGCACCGTACGCGTCCCCAGATCACAGCCCCCCGCATAGGGGATCTGGAACTGCTCCGTACGGTGCATCAGCGGCCCCAGGAACATGATCACGCTCCTGGTACGGCGCGCCGCCTCCGTGTCCATCGCCTCCAGCTCCAGCCGGGCCGGAGGAACGATCTCCAGATCGCTGCCCTCGTTGATCCACCGGGCCCGCACCCCGATCGAGGCCAGCACCTCCAGGATCCGGTAGACCTCCTCGATCCGCGCCACCTTGCGCAGGATCGTCCGCCCCGAATTCAGCAACGACGCGCACAACAACGCCACGCACGCGTTCTTCGACGTCTTGACGTCGATGCTGCCCGACAGCCGGCGACCGCCCACCACCCGCAGATGCATCGGCCCCGCATAGCCCAGCGAGACGATCTCACTGTCGAGCGCCTCACCGATCCGGGCGATCATCTCAAGACTGATGTTCTGGTTGCCGCGCTCGATCCGGTTGACCGCGCTCTGCGACGTCGCCAGAGCATCCGCCAGCTGCAGCTGGGTCCAACCACGATGCTGGCGCGCATCCCGGATCAACCGGCCGATCCGTACAAGGTAATCATCTGACACAACACGAGACCATATCTCACATATGAGATGCCCCAGCCCCAGCAGACGCCGACGCGCCGGACAACCCACCAAGACGCACCAAATGCTCCGGAGTCGCCAGCGCCCGCACCTTATGCACGAACCCCCGCCGCGCCGCCCGGAACTCATGCCGATCGTCGAACATGTCCCGGCTCATCTCCGCCAGCTCCTCAGCCCGGTACGCGTCCAACGGCCTACGCCGCTCATCCACTTCCCGAACCTGCCGCCGACCCGCAAGCAGCCGATCATAACCCGGATCCACCGCCAACCGCTCCGCGTACTCCAGCACCCGCCGCTCGAAGTCCAACCGCGAACCCCCCAGCATCCGATCCGCCAACCCCAACTCCACCGCCTCGGCAGCACCCACCGGCAACGCCTGCCGCGTCAACCGCCGCGCCGTCTCCGCCCCCACCCGACGCGGCAACACATACGTCCAGAACTCACTCCCGAACAACCCCATCGTCCGATAATGCGGATTCAACACCACCGAATCCCGGATGATCACCCGGTCCGCCCCCAGACCCATCATCACCCCACCGGCACCCGCATTCCCCCCGATCGACGTCACCACCAGCTGACTCGTACACCCCACGATCTCCCGGCACACCCCGTTGATCGCATTGATGTTCATCCACGCCTCCAGCTCCGGCTGACGCGACGCCTCGATCACATTCAGATGAATACCGTTGGAGAACGTCTCCCCACCCCGAACCACCAGCACCTTCGTGTCCTGCGCCACCGCATACCGCAACGCCGACGCCAACCTCCGGCACTGATCCGACGACATCGCCCCGTTGTAGAAGTCGAAACTCACCACCCCCACACCATCACTACGGTCATACGTGATCTCGCTGTACCCCGAACGCTCCGGCGCCGAAGCCACCCGATCACCCAACGCCAACGCCGCCGGAAGCTTGATCGACCCCTCCTGCTCCAACCGCACATGCCCCACCCACACCGAACCATCACCGGTGTTCACCAGCACCGCGCCCTCACGCCGCGCCACCACCTCACCCGGCCGCCCACCCAGCTCCGGACCCCGATACACGTCGAACACCCGCACCGGCACCTCACACAACACCGACCGCCCACCAGGCGCACCATCAGCCGCCCGCACCCGCCGAACGATCTCCTCCGTCGACTCCTCCCACGAGAACTCCCGATCGGAGTGCCGCATCGCCCGCCGCAACCGCCCCCGCACCTCCGGCGACCGGTAATCCAACGGCGCCGGCACGAACGACGGATCCGCCGCCTTGGCCACCACCTCCACCACCAACTCCACCGCCGCATCCGCCACCGGCCCGTTGTACAACGCCGACTTACGCGGCGCCTCCGACGGCATCGCGAACGTCCGGAAACCCCAGATCGGACCCGCGTCCATCTCCTCCACCGCCTGCAACGCCGTCACCCCCCACTCGGACTCGGCCTCCAAAATCGCCCAGTCCAGCGACGACGGCCCCCGGTCCCCAGGAGGACCCGGGTGAATGATCACCGTACGATGCGCCTGCCACAGCCGCTCAGGCACCCGCTCCTTCAAGAACGGGCAGATCACCAGATCCGGCTTGGCCAGCTCGGCCGCCTCCACCATCGCCTGCTCCGACACGGCCAGCTCGACACCGACGTCATGACCGGCCCGGCGCAGCTCCAGCCAGCAACGCTGGGTCAGGCCGTTGAACGAGGAGCACAGCAGCAAGATACGCAACGGGGGACTTCTTTCCAGGCAAGGGGAACGACACGGGTTCGGGGCGGGGGACTGCTCAGCGGGAGGGGCGTTCCCTTCGGCCCCATGCATTTAAGACAGCCCCATTTGGCCCATACATACCTTTGATGCTGACACGAATCGTCGACTGGTGGTGACAGTTCCGGACAAAAACCCGCCCTGACCAGCCCCAATTGACCTACTTTGCCCGAAACATCCACCTGTGGTGGGAGCGCGACCGTGCGTGACACCCGAACCGAAACCCCCATCCCGGAGCTCCAACCCCGGGGGAGCGGCCTCGGATGAGGCGCCACGACCCCACGCGACCCGCAGCGGCACTCGCGGGCGCACGGCCTCGGCCGCGACCGACGGTGGGCGGCGGTCGGGCATGGACCGGCGGGGGGATGGCCCGTCCGGGCGCTTACGCCCTTTAAGCGCCGTTTGCTGCTTTATATCCCATACCAAACAGAATTCAGCTTCTGTTCGGTATGGGAGTAAATGTCGAGCTCAGGGCCGGGAGGGGGTCAGAGGCGGTTGACGAAGCGGGCGGCGGCCCGCTGGCTCATGCCGGTCTCACCGCGTACGAAGAACACGGCTTCCTGGATCTGGCCGAGCGACTTGAGCTCACGAGCTTGATCAACCATGTCCATGCTGACGCCTGGCCGGTTGCGCGGGTTCCTGGTGAGCCGGGCGGCCAGGATGATCAGCCAGATGGCCAGGGCGGTGATCACGCCTGTGAGTGCGACGAGACCGGGGGTTGTGATCTCCAGGGCAGGCATGTTAGGGCGTCTGCCCGCGCTCGGACGGTTCATGCCGTTTGCTTGATAATGAACATTATGTCAAGTAGTCGCTTTCGGAAGGGGTCCGCCGCTCCCCTCGGCGGGTGGGACCGGTGGGTCTGATGGGATTTTTTTCCCGGCGGCGCGGCGGTGTCCCGGGTGGTGTGGCGGGGGCCGGTTTCGGGGGTTGAGCGGGGGTTTTGGGGTTCGGTGCGGTGGTGTGGCGGGCTCCCCTGGATGCTTACGGAGAGTTTGACGTTCTGTCGATTCGCTGTCCTTGGCGCGAGGTGTGGTTTTAAGCTGGAAGTCCTGCTATTCGCGCCGCGAGAGGAGCAGCACGTGGGGAGCCAGTCGGTGTTATGCCCGGTGTGTCAGGGGGTCGTTCCTGCGACGGGCAAGGAGGCGTACACGGCGCTGCGGGGTCGTCTCATTCTGACGAACGGTTATTGCGCGGGTGGGTGCGCGGAGCGGCGTGCCGAGGAGCAGGCCCAGCAGCAGACGCAGCAGATGGCGCGTCCGGAGCCGGCTCCGGCGCCGGTGGCTCCTGTGCAGATGCCGGTGCGGACGCCGCTGCGGGTGGTGCGCTGATCGTTTCGGTGTGTTCTTCCCCGTGCGGGGGTGCGGGGTGACCGGTCGTGCGGGCCGGGTGTGGTGTTGTCGGGGTTATGAGTGGCCGTCGGTGGTGTGCCAGTAGTCGCGGGTCTCGGTGGCGAGGCCGTCGGGGTCGAAGTGGGCGAAGACGCAGCCTGCGAGGGTGATGGGGCGGCCGTTGTCGTGGGCGTGGACCCGGAATTCGATGGCGGCCGTGTCGCCGTCGACGATGGGGTCGGCGAAGGTGACGTGGGGGTCGGTTTCGCCGGCGAATGACCATTGGATGTAGTCGGCGATGGCTTGTCTGCCCTGGTGTGGGGGGCGGAAGGGCATGCTGGTGTGGACGGCGTCGTCGCGGTAGAGGGCGATGATGGCGGCGGTGTCGTGGTGGGTCCAGCCGTGTTGCCAGGTGTCGGCGAAGCGTTGGGCGGCGGTTCGGGTGTCCATGGGCCCATTGTGCGGGCGGGGGGTTGGCTGTGAGGCCGGTTTGGCGCGGGTTGGGGCTCGGGTTGGGGTGAGTGGCCGCTCCCCCGCGGCCGTCCTGCTTTCCTGTGGTGTCACCAGGGGTGTACGGCGGTTACGGCGGTGATGGGCAGGGGCCCGTACAGGTGGGGGAAGCCGTTTTCGAGGCGGATGTCGAGGCCTGTGGGGTCGATGTCGAGGATGAGCAGGGGTTCGGTGACGTGGGCGTAGAAGGTGGTGTGGACGCCGCGTAGCTGGGTCTGGTCGCGGCTGCAGTGGATGAAGCCGATCTCGTCGAGGGTGTGGCCGAGGGTGGAGATGCGGTACTCCCCCGCTTTCTGGGCACCTTCCCAGTCGGTTTGCAGGGCGAGGTGGTGGATGGGGGTCATGGCGTCCATTCGGCGTGGAGGATGGCGTAGATGGTTTCGCTGGTCCATTCGCCTTTGACGTATTCGTTGTCGATGAGGGTGGCTTCGCGGCGCATGTGGAGTTTTTCCAGGACGCGGGCGGAGGCGGTGTTGCGGGCGTCGAGGCGGCCGGTGATGCGGTGGAGGCCGAGGTCGTCGAAGCCGAGGCGGAGCATTTCGCGGGCGGCTTCCGGGGCGTAGCCGTGGCCGTGGTGGTCGGGGTGGAGGATGTAGCCGATTTCGCCTTGGCGGTGTTGTCTGCTGGTCCAGATGAGCAGGGTTTGGCCGATGAGTTGGCCGGTGTTGCGCAGGGTGATGGCCAGGTCGATGGCGTCGCCTTCGTCGTGGAGGGCGGTGCGGGTGGCTCTTTTGTCGAGGAAGGTTTGGGTGGCGTCGCGGTCGCGGGGTTCCCAGTAGAGGTAGCGGGCGACGTCGGGGCGGGATTCGTAGGCGTGGACGGCGTCGAGGTCGTCGGGGGTGAAGGGGCGTAGGTGGAGGCGGTCGGTGGTGATCGGGTAGTGGGGTTTGAGCACGGAGGAAGTGTAGGGAGGGGTCAGGGGGGCGGCAATGCGTTTTCGGCGGTTGTGACGGCGAGGGTGAGGAGGGTGCGGGCTTCGTCGAGGGGGCGTTGTTCGACGACTTGCTCGAGCCAGAGGGCGCTGAGGGTGGTGTAGAGGAGGCGGACGCGGGTGTCGGTCTCGGACAGGTGGAGGGTGTCGGCGATGATGCGGATGCAGCCGTCGGCCCAGCGGCGGGCGATCTGCTGGAGGACGGGGTCGCGGCCGGCGTGGACGTAGAGCTCCCAGAGGCCGAGTTGGCGGGTGCGGTCGGCGGTGGCGATCTGGTCGGTGAGGGCGGTGAGGCCGTGGTCGGTGATCCAGGTGCGGGTGGTGGTGAGTTCGGTTTCGACGAGTTGGGCGAAGGCTTCGGCGAGGAGTTGGTCGCGGGAGGCGAAGTAGTAGGTGGTGGCGGCGAGGGGGAGGTTGGCGTGGTGGGCGACGGCTCGGTGGGTGACGGCGGCGAAGCCGCCTTGGGTGAGGAGGTGGACGGCGGAGGCCAGGAGGGTGGCGCGGCGGCGGCGTCCGCGTGCTTGGGTGGGCGGGTGTGGTTGGGGCCGCTCCCCTGCTCGGGTGGGGTTCTGGTCCGGGTTCAATGGCCACCTGCGAGGTTGAGGATGACGACGCCGCCGATGATGAGGAGGATACCGCCGATCTTGGTTGGGGTGAGGGTCTCTCCCATGAAGGCGGCGCCGATGAGGGCGATGGCGGCGGTGCCGGCGCCGGCCCAGATGGCGTAGGCGGTGCCCATGTCGAGGTGGAGTTTGAGTGCTTGGGCCAGGAGGGTGAAGGAGGTGATGTAGCCGGCGGCGACGGTGATGGTCCAGCCGGGGTGGGTGAGGCCGTTGCTGAGTTTGAGTGCGGTGGTGGCGAGGACTTCTGTGGTGATGGCGAGGGCGAGCAGGAGCCAGGGCATGGGGGTCCCCCAGACGTAAAGTGGTACGTTCGTGCCAGTTTAGCTGGGGTGCCGGATCCGGTCCGGGGGCGGTGTGGTTGGCGGAACAGCTTGAAAAGGCTGTCGAATGCGTGTTCCATTGGTCGGTGTGGGTTGGGACGCGCTTGCGCTTGTCGACGAGGCCGCTGATGAGCGTCCGCTGATCGAGCGGCGTGCGGTGGTGCGTGACGGTTTCTACGAGTTGCAGGCCCGCACGATGATCGAGCGGGTGCCGCAGACCGCGGGCATCGCCCAGCAGTGGGCCCTGTCCCCTTACCGTGGGTGCGCGCATGCCTGCCGTGGTTGTGGTGCCCGGGCGGGTCATGGGCGGCTGGGGCTGGATGCGGGGCGTGATTTCGACACGCGGATCGTGGTGAAGCCGAACGCGGTGGCCAGGTTGCGGGCGGAGCTGGTGCGCTGGGACGGTCAGGAGCTGGCGGTGGGGGTCAGCGGCGACTGTTATCAGGCGGCCGAGGAGACGTATCGGCTGATGCCGGGGGTGATCGGGGCGCTGTCGCAGGCGGCGGTGCCGTTCACCGTTTACACCAAGAGCGCGCTGGTGTTGCGTGATGCGGGGTTGCTGGCGCGGGCCGGGGCGCGGGTGGCGGTGTCGATCGCGTTCGTGGACGAGCGGATCCGGCGGGCGGTGGAGCCGGGTGCGCCGACGGCGCAGGCGCGGCTGGAGCTGGTGTCGGCGCTGGTGGAGGCGGGGGTGGAGTGCCGGGTGCTGATGGCGCCGGTGCTGCCGTTGCTCAGTGACGCGGCCGATCAGCTGGGGGCCACGGTGCGGCGGATCGCGGCGGCGGGGGCGCGGGCGGTGGAGCCGGTGGTGTTGCGGCTGCCGCCGGGGACGCGCTCGTGGTATGGGGAGTGGCTGGCGGGGGCGCATCCGCAGTTGGTGGAGCGTTATGAGGAGCTGTACGACCGGGCGGGGATGCCGTCGCCGGATTATGAGCGGCGGATCACGGGGCAGATCGCGCAGTTGTGCCAGATGTACGGGATGGGGTGCGGGGCGCCGGAGGCGGGGCCGCGGCGGCCGCGGGCGGCGCAGCTGGCGCTGGTGTGAGGCGGGCGTCCGGGAGGCGGGCGTCCGGTTGGTGCGCGGCTGCGGGCGCGGGTGGTTACGTCCGGGTGGGCCCGTCGGTCGGATCGCCGCTGATGTGTGTGTGGTGGTAGAGGGCGGCCTGGACTCTGTTGCGCAGGCCGAGCTTGCGGAAGATCTCTTTCACGTGGCCCTTGACGGTCGAGTGGGCGATGCCCAGGACATCGGCGATGTCGGTGTTCGACAGTCCTTGGGCGATGAGGCCGGTGATTTCCTGCTCGCGTCTGGTGAGGGTCTGGGCCGTGTGCGCTTCGACGTCGTCGTCGTGGCGGGGTGTGAACGCGCTCGCCAGGTATCCCACGTTGCGGGCGGTCCACGATGGCGTAACCCGCGATGATCCGGCGCACGGCGGCGATCAGTTCGGTGGCGGTGAGCTGCCGTTGGGGCAGGGTGTAGCAGCCGAGCCGGAGCAGGTCCAGTTGGAGGCCGGCGGGGTCGGCGGTGACGATGAGGACCGGCACGCGCGAGGGCCGGTCGGTCATGAACCGGACCGTGTCCAGGGTCTGGGTGGTGACCGACGGGGAGTCCACGACGAACAGGTCGGGTCTGGCCTGGACGAAGATTCGGCCGGCCTGGGTGAGGTTGTCGGCCTCGCCCACGACCTGGAGGTCGGACTGCTGGGAGAGGATCGATCGCAGCCCGCTGCGCGCCAGCAGGTTGTCGTTCACGAGTAGGACTCTGCCTGGCCTCATCGTCGGTCCGCCCGTCGGAGGGTTGGAGTGCCCGTCGGGGCGAATATGTCAGCGGTCGATCACACCTCGTTTTCACGGCGTTCTCATCGGGCGGTGCCGGGCGGTGTGGGTTTTCAGGTGGGTAGCGCCGTCCGGCGGGCGGCCAGTTCGGCGTACATGGCGGCGCCGTCCGTCAGCACGGCGTCGTCGAAGGCGGCGTACGGGGGGTGGTTGGCGGGGGCTCGGCCGGGGTCGCGGTCGGCGGGGCAGGCGCCGAGCACCGCGATCGCGCCAGGGATCTCTTCGAGCACGAAGGAGAAGTCCTCGGCGGCCATGGAGGGTTGGGCGGCGAGCGCGGTGCGCTCCTGGCTGTAGAAGTCGCGGGCCACCGTGTGGACGAACGCGGTCTCGTGTTCGGCGTTGACGGTGGGTGGGTAGGCGGAGGCGGTGTCGATGTCCACGGTCAGGTCGTGGGCGGCGGCGATGTCGCGCAGCAGCCGTACGGCGCGGTCCTGGGTCTGGCGCTGCAGGCGCGGTGCCGGCGACCGGATGGTGACGGAGAAGCGGGCCTGGTCCGCTATCACGTTGTGGGTGGTGCCCGCGTGGAAGTCGGCGGCCGAGACGGTGACCGGGTCCTGGTGCGGCAGGCGTATGGTGCTCAGCGCGGAGACCACGTGCAGGCTGTAGGCGGCGGCCGGGCGGGTGCCGGCGGCGTCGAGCACGCCCTCCTCGATCATGATTCTGGCGCCCACGTGGCTCTGCTCCCCCGGCTGGAACATGAAGATGACGTTGCCGTGGAGGGTGTGGCGGCGGTCGCTGAGCAGTCGTGCGGCTCCGGCCAGCATCGTGGCGTGCATGTCGTGGCCGCAGGCGTGCATCCGGCCGGGGAAGCGTGAGGTCCGGCCGGTGTCGCCGTGTTCGTGGAGCGCGAGTGCGTCCATGTCGGCGCGCAGCAGTACGGTCGGGCCGGGCCGGGCGCCGCGTAGCACGGCGGTGATCGAGGTGGCTTTGTTGCCGGTGCTGATCTCCAGCGGCAGGTCATGGAGGGCTTGGAGGAGTTTGTGCTGGGTGCGGGTGCGCGTCAGTCCGATCTCTGGCTCTGTGTGCAGGTCGTGCCGGAGCCGTAGGAGGTGTTCGTGGAGGGTGCGGGCGCCGTTTGCGATGGTCACGGTGTGGGCCTCTCCCCCGGGTCGTCGGGGCAGCGGGTGCCGAGGGTGAATTCGCGCCGAGGCTGCTTTCGGTCATCGGGTCGACCGGGCCCTCCTGGCGTGCCGCTCCCAGCAACCCGCACAGGTGCTCGACCTCTGGCCTGCGCCCCGTGAACGTCGCCACGTCCATCGGCAGCTCGGCTGCCACCGGCCGGGCCCGCTCGGGCGGGGTCTGTGCCGCGGGCTCGGGGGCGGGCCGATGCTCGCGCAGCAGCTCCGCGTGCGTGGCGCGGAGCTCGTCGGAGGGGTCGACGCCGAGTTCGTCGGCCAGCCTGCGCCGGAGCTCCTCGAAGCAGCGCAACGCCTCGGCTCTGCGGCCGGTGGCGCCGAGCAGCCTGATCAGCCGGGTCTGGAGCGGCTCCTCGTACGGCATGTCCGCGGCGACCTCCCGCACGTGCGGCAGGGCCGCCTCCGGCCGGCTGGTGTGCAGCGCCAGGTCGGCGGCCCTGGCCGCGCAGCCGGCCGGGGCGGTCTGCAGCCGGCGGATCCCCGTGTGCGTGCGGACCTCCTCCGGGGCTCCTTCCAGTACGAGCCCGCGCCACTGCCCGAGCGCGGGGTCCGGCTCGCGAGCGGCGGCACGGTAGCGGCCGAGGAAGCGGGCCGCGTCCGCATGGCGCGCGTCCAGGTCGAGGACGTAGCCGCCGGACCTGGTGTACTTGACCGCCTCGGTCATCCCCGTGTGGTCGCGCAAGCACGATCGCAGCCGCGACACGCTGGTGCGCAGAGCCCGGAGGCTGACCTCGGAGGTGCCCCAGACGTGGCTCAGGAGCTGGCCTTCGGCGACCGGCTCCCCCCCGTGACAGCAGCAGCACGGCCAGGAGCCAGCGAACGTGCTGGCCGGGAAGCGGGACCTCTCGGCGGGACAGGCTGATCTCCAGTGGGCCCAGGATGAGGCGCTGTCCGGCAGGAATTCCGATATCGGGCGTATGGCTTCACCATGACACAGATCAAGATCGGCTCCAAACCGCGTGCCCCCGCAGGCCGGCCCGCCGCGACCGGGCGAGGGGTCAGATGCGGCGCTGCAGGAGCATGCCGGGCCATTCCCCGACGGTGAAGGGGGCGGTGCAGGTGAAGCCGCAGCTTTCGTAGTAGGCGACCAGGCGGCCGTCGTCGCCGGCGTAGCAGTCGACGCGCAGCAGGCCGACGCCGCGTTCGGCGGCTTCGGTGGCGGCTCGGTCGAGCAGGGCGCGGCCGACGCCGTGGCCGTGGTAACGGCGGTCGGTGACGAGGGCCTGGACGTAGAGCTCGGGTTCGGTGGCGGGGGCGACGTAGTCGTGGGCGCCGCCGACGACGATGCAGCCGGCGGGGTGGTGGTCGACTTCGGCGATGCGCATGCCGCCGAGTTCGAGCCAGCCGGTGACCTGGCGGGTGCGGCGTGGGTTGCCGGTGAAGGGGCTGCTGCCCCATTGGCCGGTGCGTCCTTGGGCGGTGAGCCAGGCGACGGCGCTGTCGAACATGCTCAAGACGACGGGGACGTCGCCGTCGCGGCCGTCGCGGATGCGCGGGAGGGTGCTGGGGTGGGTCATGTCAGGCCTTGCTGCTCTTCAGGGCGCTGCCCTTCTTCCACTCCTTGAACGGCAGTTGCCAGAAGCCCCAGCCGTTGTTCCATTCGAGTTCGCGGGTGGTGCCGGTGATGTCGACGACGTCGCCGCGCTGGAAGTTGTCGTAGAACCATCGGGCCTGGTCGGGGCGGGCGTTGAGGCAGCCGTGGCTGACGTTGCGGACGCCTTGGGCCCAGACGTTGTCCTTGGCGTGGACGTATTCGCCGGAGTTGGAGATGCGGACGGCGTGGTCGATCATGACGTCGTAGTAGCCGGGGTCGCCCTTTTTGCGGCCTGGGGAGATCATGCGGACGGGGTTGCCGCGTTCCATGGTGAGGTGGACGCCGGAGGTGGTGGTGTATTCGCGGGTGGTGGCCATGCCGGCGCTGATACGCATGGTTTGGACGCGTTTGCCGTCTTTGTAGACGTACATCATGTGCTTTTTGGTGTCGACCTTGCTGATCTGCCGGGCGCCGATCTTGAGGGTGGCGGAGTAGTCCTTGACCCCGTACAGGCCGTCGCCGCCCTTGATGCCGGTGATGCGGGCGTTGAGGGTGACCTTCTGGTGGGCGGGCCAGTATTTCGCGGTGCGGTAGATGGCGACGGTGTCGTTGATCCAGCGCCAGGCGCCGGTGACGGGCTTTTCGGCCTCGACTTCCAGGGCGCGTTCGATGGTGGCCTTGCTGGTGACGGGCTGGTTGAAGGTGACGATGATGGGGGCGCCGACGCCGATGGTCTCGCCCTTGGCGTGGGGGGTCACGTCGGCGATCTGCAGCGCGCGTTCGGGTTTGGCGGTGGTGAACGTGCTGGTGGCCGTGGTGGCGCCGGCGGTGGCGTTGACGGTGTAGTCGGTGGAGGGCTTGAGCGCGGTCTTGGAGACCCACTTGGTCTTGTCGGCGTTGTACTTGCCCTCGACCTGTTCGCCCGAGGCCTCGACGGTGACGTTGTCGAGGACGCCGCCGTCGGAGGTGACGACGACCTTCTTTTCGGGGCTGACCTTGCCGCTGCCCTCGGCGGGGCTGATCTTGACGGTGGGGGCCTGGGGGGTGGCGGACGTGGTGGCTTCGGGCGCGCCCGCTCCCCCGCTGCCGCCACCGGGGGTGGTGCCCGATGAACACGAGGCCGTCAGTGTGGCTGCGGTGAGCAGCGCGACTGCGGTGGCGGGCTTCCTCCAAGCGGGCGTAACGTTCAACACTGTCCTTTCCCCCACGGCACCAAACGCACCTCAAAAACCTTAATGCTGACGCATGTAAGACGAGGAATCATTTGGGAGAGTTCGGTCACATTTCAATCACTTGTGCCTGGGAAAGGGACCCGTCAAAGGCGGTGGGTCAGGCCGGTGTGCCGTCGTCCGGCGCCCTTGGTGCGGACGGCCTGGGCCAGGGCGCGGCGGGAGCCGACGATGACGACGAGTTTCTTGGCCCTGGTGATGGCGGTGTAGAGGAGGTTGCGCTGCAGCATCATCCAGGCGCTGGTGGCCAGCGGGACGACGACGGCCGGGTATTCGCTGCCCTGGGAGCGGTGGATGGAGACGGCGTAGGCGTGGGCGAGCTCGTCGAGTTCGTCGAAGGCGTAGTCGACGGCCTCGTCCTCGTCGGTGACGACGGTGAGCTTGTGCTCGTCGGGCCGGATGTCGGTGACGATGCCGACGGTGCCGTTGAACACCCCGGCGGCGCCTTTGTCATAGTTGTTGCGTAGCTGGGTGATTTTGTCGCCGACGCGGAAGACGCGGCCGCCGTAGCGGCGTTCGGGCATGCCTTCGCGGGCGGGGGTGAGGGCTTCCTGCAGGGCGGTGTTGAGGGCGCCGGCGCCGGCGGCGCCGCGGTGCATGGGGGCCAGGACCTGGATGTCGCGGCGCGGGTCGAGGCCGAAGCGGCGCGGGATGCGGCGGGCGACGACGTCGACGGTCAGGGCGGCGATGTCCTCGGCCTCCTCGCAGGGGAACAGGAAGAAGTCGTTCATGCCCTGGAGGATGGGGTGGTTGCCGGTGTTGACGCGGTGGGCGTTGACGACGACGCCGGACTCCTGGGCCTGGCGGAAGATCTGCGTCAGCCGTACGCGGGGGATGTCGTCGGCGGCGAGCAGGTCTTTGAGGACCTCGCCGGCCCCGACCGAGGGCAGCTGGTCGACGTCGCCGACGAACAGCAGGTGCGCGCCCGGCGCGACGGCCTTGACGAGTTTGTTGGCCAGCAGCAGGTCGAGCATGGAGGCTTCGTCGACGACGACGAGGTCGGCGTCCAGGGGGTTGTCGCGGTCGAAGGTGGCATCGCCGCCGGGGCGCAGCTGCAGCAGCCGGTGGACGGTGGTGGCCTCGTGGCCGGTCAGCTCGGCCAGCCGTTTGGCGGCGCGGCCGGTGGGGGCGGCCAGGATGACCTTGGCGCGTTTGGCGCGGGCCAGCAGGACGATGGAGCGTACGGTGAAGCTCTTGCCGCAGCCGGGCCCGCCGGTCAGGACGGCGACCTTCTCCGTCAGGGCCAGGCGGACGGCCTGGCGCTGCTCGGCGGCCAGGTCGGCGCCGGTCTGGCCGTGCAGCCAGGTCTCGGCGCGTTCCCAGTCGACGTCGGCGAAGGCCTTGAGCCGGTCGTGGCCGGAGCGCAGGAGGGAGAGCAGGCCGGAGGCCAGGGAGTTCTCGGCGCGGTGGAAGGGCGGCAGGTAGACGGCCGGTACGACGTTGTCGCCGGCCGGGATGGGCTCGCGTACGGCGCCTTCGGCTTCGATGAGGTCTTCGAGGCAGGTGGTGACGAGGTCGGCGGGCACTTCGAGGATCTTGACGGCGTCGGCGGCGAGGTTGGGGGCGGGCAGGTAGCAGTGGCCGTCGTCGGCGGCCTGGGACAGGGTGTAGCGCAGGCCGGCTTTGACGCGTTCGGGGCTGTCGTGGGGGATGCCGACGGCCTGGGCGATGGTGTCGGCGGTCTTGAAGCCGATCCCCCACACGTCGTCGGCCAGCTGGTACGGGCGGGTCTTGACGACGGAGATGGACGATTCGCCGTACTGCTTGAAGATGCGCACCGCGATCGAGGTGGACACGCCGACGCCCTGCAGGAAGATCATCACCTCTTTGATGATCTTCTGTTCCTCCCAGGCGGCGGCGATCATCTTGGTCCGCTTGGGCCCCAGGCCCGGGACTTCGACCAGGCGCTGCGGCTGCTGTTCGATGACCTCGAGGGTGTCGGTGCCGAAGTGGTCGACGATGCGCTCGGCCATCTTGGGGCCGATGCCCTTGATCAGGCCGGAGCCGAGGTAGCGGCGGATGCCCTGGACGGTGGCGGGCAGGACGGTGGTGTAGGAGCGCACCTCGAACTGGCGGCCGTAGCGGGGGTGGGAACTCCAGCGACCGAGCAGCCGCAGGGACTCGCCGACCTGGGCGCCGAGCAGCGGGCCGACGACGGTGAGCAGATCGGAGCCGGAGCGTTCGGTGGCGACGCGGGCGATGGTGTAGCCGGTCTCCTCGTTGGCGTAGGTGATGCGTTCGAGGACGGCGTCTAAGGCGACAACGACTGAACCGTCTGGACCATGCGCCACGTAAACTCTCACTCCCCTGCCGTTCTGGGCCCAGATTAGAGCAACTACCCGGCGGCCACGGAGTCCCCACGCGATGCCAGGGCGGTCGCGCTTTCGAGAACTTTCCCGCTTGTGCCGCCCGCGCCGCCTACGTCGAGGAGCTGGCGGCCATCATCCGCGAGCTCGCCGAGACGCCCTGTCCCCCGAAGAGGCCGTCCGCGCCGCCTACGTCCCCGGGGGGCCGCTCCATCGAGGAGCCGGCGGCCATCATCCGCGAGCAACGCCGCAGGGCTCGCGCACGCCAGCAAGCTGGCCTGAACTGATTTCGATTGTCATTTTGGGTTCTTAGCCCCTTTTTTGCAGGTCAGAGCGATGGGACGTGTAAGGCACGGCGCTGAACGGGGCAGCCGAAAGCGCGAGGTTCGCGGCCCTGTCCTCCCAGAGGTGCATCGAGCCGCGTTTCTGAACCCCGCTTGCGGCAGCCCAGCGAGGTGCGACGCAGGAGACCGGGGAAAGGGCGCCGCCCGCGAAGCGGCCATGGTGACGGGGCAACGCCCCTATGCCATGGTGATCACATGGCCGAGAACCCGATCCCCACGCCGGTCCCGCTTCCCCCGCCCATGCGCTACCTGACTGAAGACGAGAATAACCACGTCAAGAAGACCGCCTCCGAACAAACCCAGAATTATGAGGTGGATGAGACGGTGGCCATCGCAGTCGCCTACGCTGCTCTGGGCGCTATAGGCCTGTTCGCGACGCAGTCGATTCTTGCAGAAAGCAACGACGAGAACTGCAACGCGCTGAGACTGGCATGGGACACCACGCAGCCAAAGGAGAGGAAGTATCTCGGGTCGTGGTGGCAGTGCGTGGGAGAGCCCGGCCACTACGGCCGCCACTTCGCCTACAGCATAGTTGAGTGGTCTGACGGCGAGCCCGGCACTGTGCCCGCCACCAGGACGGCCTGACGGCCTCACGGCGCGCTGCGCAGCTCAGGGCCCGGACGGCGGCCCGTCGGCCGAGCCCTGAGCGAGGTGCTGGCAGCACTGCGCCCACTGACGGCCGATGCGGGGCCGCTGCCCCTGCTCCTCGCCGGAGCGGCAGGCTCCGGGATGGCCCGGGGCGCGAACCAGGCTGCAGGCCGTGGTGGGTTCCGTCCGTCGAGCTTGTAGACGCCGGGCTTGAGCGTCGTGGATGCGGCAGAGGTTCCCTTCATGCCGAACGAGTGCGGCCGTCCTCGGAAGGGGCCCGCTCGCAGCGCGCCGCCCGGGTGATGCCCTGATCAAGCCCGGCGTTCACGCCGACGTCGGCGAGCATCTGGCTGGAGGAGTTCAGTCTCGCCGGCTGCTCGCCATCGCCGAGATCACACCCTGATGGGGATTCAGCACTCTCGCGCGCTTTCAGCGCCTCCGGCGTCTCGCCTCACCGGTTTCGCCGGCAGGACACGACAGTGCGCGCAGACTAAACGACCGTGCACTCAGCCTTAAGGACCAACCCGAACGCGGCCTGCACGCTCAAGGAGGAAGCAAGCGAGCAAGCGTGGAGACATCGCACCGCCAACGAGTTCGTGAGTTGTCCGCCGGCGAGAGCAAGCCCTCACTGGAGCGGAGGAAAGCCTGGCGCCTCACGGATCGCAGGTGCCGGAACTTCACCTGGATCGTGTATTCCACCAGAAAGATCCAGCAGGAAATCACAAGGCGAAAGAGGGAAAATGAAGAAATGGGTGCCCACGGCTGCCCTGGCGGCCGCACTCCTGGCTGGTCTGACGCCCCCCGCATCGGCAGCCTCGCCAACGGACAACGAGGTCCATAATACCGGCACGGTCTGGGTCGGCGCCATCCAGGTCAGAAATTTCAATACTAATCTGGCTTACCGAAGCGGTAAATATGATGAGCTGATTCCAGCCGGGCTCTTTTCGGGCTACCGGCACACTGACGGCATCTACATCGGACCGGGATACTGCGGCAGATTCCGCCAATGGCTCCGGGGGACCGAGCAGAACCCTCCAGCTCCGGAGGATCTGGCGGACCCACAGGTCATCCGAGGGGAGAGATGGGTCTGGTTCCCGGAACCAACTATTGGCTGGGACGTGAGGGCATTGCCATTAAGTGATCCTCTCTGCGCGGGCGCGTCGCTGACCGCCAAGGACGGAAAGCTCCTTATTCAGCCCGAGCGGTCACGCTGAGGCACTGAACACGCCACAAAGTGCCTCACCGCTCGTTGGCGGCCGCTTATCCCCCGTCCCCTTCGAGGGATAAGCGGCCTCCCAAAACCCGCTGCGCAAAGTCGATCCCGGCGAGAGGCCATCGTCGCAACGGGCCATTGACCTGCCGCTGCGTTTCGGGCAGGCCGAGGCTTGAACACAAGCACGCCGCTGTCGCCGACCTTGACGCTCGTCGATAGGTTGCCTACAGGTGCGCCGGGAAGTCCGGTCAGCAATTTCTGCCGTCCATCCCGGAAAGGCGCCCGCCGTGCGCGCTCGCGACCTGCTCACCGACTTCCCCGCGGTCACCTTGGACACTGCAGTGATCGAAGCCCCTCGGCTGCTGGCCGAGCAGGACCTGCCCGGCGTGATCGTCGTTGATGGGTCGGGCCTGCCTGCCCGGCACCCAGGTGCTGCGCCTGGCTGTCCCCGGCTGTTGCGGGGACGATCCGGCGCTCGCGCACGTGGTCGACGAACGGCACGCTGATGCCTTCCTCACCTCGCTGAGAGACCGGGCTGTGCGCGAAGCCCTGCCTGCCCGGCCGCGGGAGCTCCCGGTCATCGACCCGGATGCAACCGCGCTGGAACTGGCCGCGCTGATGGCGCGCACCCACAGCCCGCTGGTCGCGATCGTCAGCGGGAGCCGTCTGCTGGGCGCGGTCACCCTCCAGGCGCTGTTGGACGGGCTGCTGGCCCCGTGAGCGTGCTGGCCTGGCTGTCGGTCGCGGTCTTCCTCGGCGCCTACGCGCTGATCGCCACGGAACGCATCCACCGGGTCGCCGCCCCGCTCGGCGGCGCCGGTCTGATGCTGCCCATCCACGCCAGTGACGCGGGTGCGGCGCTCTTCTCCGAGCAGACCGGCGTCGACTGGAACGTCATCTTCCTGCTGCTGGGCATGATGGTGATCGTCAGCGTGCTCAAGCAGACAGGCGTGTTCGAGTACCTGGCGATCTGGGCGGCCAAGCGGGCGCGCGGCCGGCCGTACCGGCTGATGGTGTTGCTGGTGGTGATCACCGCCGAGGCGCTGGTCTCCAACCGGCGGCAGATCAAGACCCAGGCCAACCTTCAGGAGGGCCGCCACGACCTGGCCCGGAAGATCTTCCACGGCCGCCGCGGGCAGCTCTACAATCGTTATCTTGGGTTGTTGGCCCGTTCTCGCAGGTCGAAGCTAGATGATCTTGTCAGGCACGTAAGGCATGTTGACCGGCGTTGAAGGCATGCTGCAACGCTGCCGGTCGGAGTCGATGTCGGCGCTGGGGCCTGGTCGGCCGCTGCGTCGCCGTCATCGTGGCGCGGGGTCGTGGTCGGCGGTGATGCGGGCGGAGGTCCCCTTGTCCAAGGGGGACGTAGCGGCCGAGGCCGGCCAGGTGCCGGTGACGGGACCTGGCCCGCAACTCGGGCGCGGGTCGCCCGCACGGCGACCATCCGTACCCAGCCGGTCAACATGATGATCAGCGCATGTCGCTACTGGCTGCTCGGCTGTTCCTCCGGGCCGGAAGCACAAGAGATGATCAACGTGATGAGGTCGCGCATCGGGGTCAGGAGGTCCGGGTAGGCCTTGGCGTTGAGGTCGTACAGGCGCAGGGCGCCGTTGCGCCGTACCGTCAGCAGATCCGCATCGCGCAAGATCTTGAGATGGTGGGAGGTGGCGGGCTGGGACAGCTCCAGGTGCGCGGCGATGTCACCGACGCTGCGTGGGGCCGCGGACTCCAGGAGGAAGACGACGATCTCCTGCCTGCGCTCATCCCCCAGGGCGGTGAACAGCGGCCGGGTCCGCGCGAACAGCGCGAGGACGTCCTGGGCCTCGATTGAGCCGCTCATGCGGGCAAGGAGTTACGCAGAGCGGACAGATGGCCGACCGGCAGCGTCCTGGCGGCGCCTTCGGCGATCCAGCCGTCCAGCATCAGCCGCGTCTGCGCGCTCACCTTCGTGAAATGCGTCTCCAGGTAGCTGCGCAGGTCGAAGGGGAGCAGCCATGGCAGCACGCGCAACGCCAAGCCCACGGCCCAGGACGGGACGGAGACGGGAGCGCGCAGCCCGTGCTGAGCGGAGACCACGGCGACGGCCTCCCGGACGGACGCGGTAGCGCCCCGCAACCGTGTGCTCGACGCGGGCAGCCTCCAGCCGGAGGCCTCCAACTCGGCGATGTAGGGGATCATGCGGGCGGCGGCGAGCTCCCCCGCACCGGCCCGCGTCACCCGCTTGGCCCGCACGCCACCGGCCTGAAGTGCGGCGACGACCTGCGGGGCGCGCGCTCCGGTGACGCCCACCGCCGAACCGGGTGGCACCCAGTACGCCACCCCCGGCGCGGGGACCTCTCGCTCCAGCGGCGCCTGGTAGGCGAGCAGCGTCGGGGCCACCTGGACGATCTGCTCCTGTGGCCAGACCCGGGCGAGGGTGCTGAGATCGCCCGGGTCCTGGCCGATGGTGACCACTGTCGCCGCTCCGGCCGCCGCATGCAGCGCGCGCGTCCACTCGCCCCGCAACGCGGGCGAATCCACGCAGAGCCACACCATGTCCCACTGTTCGCGGTGCGGTTCACTGATCACCTCGTACGGCACAATCCGCTCGCTCACCGGCGCTCGCCCCCGCCTGAGCCTGTACAGCGAAGCCCCTTCCCAGCTCTCCCGGCCCGGCCTCACCAGATAGCTGACCCGGGCCCCGGCAGCGGCCAGCCACAACCCGAAGACCTGCCCCAGTGCCCCGGCCCCGACAATCAGCACCTTTGACATTGCCGCTCCATAGATCTAAATATTTGGATATGTAGAACATTATCATCGCAGAAGTCCCCAGCTTCCGCCGCGACCACCAGCGCCCTGGCAATGTTCATGTTCGGGAGGCTCGGTGTTACCTGTCAGACTCGCGGTGCCCTTGCCGGTCGCGGCGTTAGCCCTCGTCTCGCTCCCCGCCAACGCGTTCACCGCTGACCATCCGGCCGGCGACGGCGCCCGTAACCGCCACCCGTCGGCGCAGGCCGTACGGCAGAGCACGCCACAGCCGGTCGCGGCGCCGCCGGACGGCAAGCGACCGCTGGTGCCGGCGAAGGGCTTCGTCCCTGCGGCAGCGGGATACGGTGTCAAGAACAGCTACATCGTCGCTCTCAAGCAGGAACTCGCCGACCGTCCCCATGATTTTGTTCGCGGTGTCTTCGCTGCGGTAGCGCGCCGTCGCTCCCGGCCTGCGTGAGCGCGGCCGCATCGGCTCGTCCACCAGCTACCGCATCATCGCCATCCACTGCGGCAGGCTCGACCAGTCCACGCCGTGCCCCGTGCAGTACGCCAAGTACAAGGTGATCCGGCCCGCGCACACCCGCCAGATACGCAGTGGTTATGTCAACAGGCAGGGTGTCGCAGACACGAAGCTGTCGCACCACAGCTTGCTACACAGGGTTAGACCAGTCTCACCTTCGGCGACGTAGGCGGATTTCGACAAGAGCGTCAGAACTGGCAGAGCCGCGCCCTCATCGCTCTCGCACGCATCCTGAAACTTCACAGGTGTAGCCGGCATAAGCTGGGTGACCACCCCGGACCGCATCTTCGCCGCCGTACCACTAACCGGATCCTTCGCTCGCAGCATGCGACCTCGTGTCGCACCTTGTTATAGCGGGCGGCGCAGCCCGTCCAGCACGAGGGTGATGACGCCGTCGGCTTCGGCCCGCCAGTCGGGGCGGTCATGGGCCGCACCGATGCCGTGCAGCGCCATCATCACGGCCCCGGCATCCACGTCGTCGCGAACCGTGCCGTCCCGCACGGCGGCGGCCACCAGGTCGGTGACAGCCTGCTCCAGCGCCCGGCTGCCCTCGGCGAGGACACCCGAGCGATCGGCCATGAGCGTGGCCAGCGTCCGGGCCAGACCCTCGTGGGCATCTATGTGGTCGACCATGCCGCGTAGGAAGGTCGCCAAAGCCTCCGCTGCGGGCAGCGTGGCCTGTAGCTGGCGGGCGCGGTCGCACAGCGCGGCGACTTCCCCGTGGTAGACCGCCTCGGCCAGTGCCTCCCGGGTGGGGAAGTGGCGGTACAGCGTGCCGGTGCCCACCCCGGCCAGGCGGGCGAAGTCGTCGAAGCGCAGGTCGAAGAAGTCTCCGGCGTCGAACACCTCCCGGGCGGTGGCGAGCAGGGCCTCGCGCTTGCGCCGGGCGTCGGCCCGCAGCGGCTTGTCGGCGGTCATGCGCTACCTCGCGTTGACAAGTGGAGATGACCTCCATATTTTGGAAAGTGGAGATGGCCTCCAAATCGATCGTACCCCACGAGGTGCAGCGTGAAGATCCTGATGTTCGGCCGAGGCGTGATCGCCACTGTCTACGGCTGGGCCCTGCAACAGGCGGGACATGACGTCGAGTTCTACGTCCGACCGGGTCGCGCGGCGACGTACGGGGACACGGTGGACCTCGACCTGTTCGATACGCGGCGCCGAGTGTGGGGGCAGCGCGTCGCCGAGAAGTGGCCGGTGCGCTACCGCGAGGCGCTGGAGCCGGACCACGGCTTCGACCTGATCGTGCTCAGCGTGCCGCACCACCGCCTCGCGGGCGCGACGGCCTTCCTGGCCCCGCGTGTCGGCCAGGCCACAGTGCTGATCTTCGGCAACATCTGGACCGAGCCGCCAGCCGCGATCGGCGCACTCCCGCTCGACCAGATCGCCTGGGGCTTTCCCCAGGCCGGTGGCGGTTTCGGCGCGGACGGCGTGCTCCACGGGGCACTGCTGCCGTCGGTCATCTTCGGCACACTCGGCCAGCCCCCGACCGACCGGGAACGGGCCGTACGCCAGGCGTTTCGCGAGGCCGGGCTCCGGATCAAGGAGCGGTCTGACTTCCGCGGCTGGCTGTGGGTCCATTTCGCGTCGGATGCCGGCATGTTCTCGCAGGGCCTGCGGCTGGGTTCCCTGTCCAAACTGGCCGGGGCCACGGGCGACCTGCGCGAGGCGCTGCTGGCCGGCCGCGAACTGCTGCCGCTCCTCCAGGCGCGCGGCCTCGACCTGCGACGGCACCGGGGCGGTGTGCTGCTGTTCCGGGCGCCCACCTGGCTGACGGCACCCGTGCTCGCCTGGCTGACTGCTCATGTCGCGCCCGCGCGCGTGAGCCTCACGGCGCACTCCGACCCCGACGCCGAGGAGCCGCGCGAGGTCTGCCGGGACACCCTGGCCGAAGCACGACGGTTGGGCATCTCGGTACCGCGACTGGAAGCGGCGGAACCGAACTTCGCCCGCGAGGGGACGGGTCGAGTCTGAATTTACCGATGTCGTCGGTCCCGGTGGTTCGTTGCGGCTCCTTGGTCCGCCGCATCCCAGAGCCAGACCCGGTCGCACCGGTCGAGCAACTGCCGTTCACACACGGCTTTTCGCTGTCCAGCCTCTAGCGCCTCCATGGCCCGTACGTGCCCGTTCACGCCGCGGCCGGCGTACGAAGAGATCCGCGAAGGAGAGCCGGTCTCGCGGGTTCGTCTGCCCGACGGCGGGTGGGCCTGGGTGGTCAGCCGCCACGAAGACGTGCGAACCGTGTTGAACGACCGGCGGTTCAGCGCAGACCGGCAGCATTCGGACTTCCCGCAGCTGGTCAAGGGCGAGGCGGCGTCCCGGCGGCCGGACGAGGAGCGCATGCTGATCGCGATGGACGCGCCCGTGCACGGGCCGGCGCGCAAGGCCGTACTCGGCGAGTTCACGGTGCGCCGGTTGGAGGCGCTGCGGCCGCGGATCCAGGAGATCGTCGACGGGCAGATCGACACGCTGCTGGCCGGGCCGCGGCCCGGCGTCGGTCAGGTCCTCAAGGCGCTCGAACACCCGGGATCGCGCGCGTTCGAAGATCGCGAGAATGTCCCGCGTGGCGGGGTCGGGCGCGATCATGTCAGCCATGTCAGCTCCAGGGCTCGGTGGTTTCGGGTCGGTCGGGATGATCAGGATCGACGGGTCGGCCGACTCGGTCACGTGCCGCCGCCTCGGCGTGTGTCGCCGGGTGCGAACAGGCTGGTGAGTTCGGCGATGGCGTCCGGCGACGGCTTGAAGTAGCGGCGGACGTTCTCCGCCTTCTTGTGCCGCGACTTGGCCATCAACATCAGCAGGCTCGCCCCCTGCTCCCCGAGGTGGGTCAGCCCGGAGCGCCGGAACTCGTGCAGATCCCAGCCTGTGCCCGCCCCGTGCAGCGCGGTGTGCTCGTCCAGCAGGGCGCGGGCCTGGCCGTACGACAGCCGGACCAGCCCGGAATCCGGGCACACGTCCCGCGACGAGACGACCTTGCCCGGCCCGGGGCGGCGGTGAGTGACGAACACCGGGCCGCGGGTGCGGTTCTTCAGCAGCCGCGGCAGCAGCCGGGCGGTGCCGGCGTCCCAGTACACGGGCTCCAGCACGAAATCCTCGCGGGCCTGGCCGCGGCGGCGGGCCTTGGACCGCGCGCCTTTGGCCTTCACCAGCGCGCGGCGGCCGGCGAAGTCCAGGTCTTCGATGTTCAGCGGCAGGATCTCCTCCGCCCGCGCCACGGTCTCCTACAGCATCCGGTAGAAGCACTTCTTCCGCAGGTGCACATCGCGGCGGGCGATCAGTCGGTCGATCGCCATCTTCGAGCGCGCCGGCGTCTCGGAGTCCGGCGGGGTCAAGCGCTTGGCCCCGGCCGGCACCTCCGGGCCGTCGAAGCCGCGCTCGGCGCACCAGGAGAGCCAGGACAGCACCGCCGCCCGGCGGGCGTTCCAGGTGTTCACCGCCGTCGAGCCCCACAGCGCTTCGAAGGCCTCGCCGATCTCCTCGTCCGCGACCTGCCCGAGCGGCCGGCCCTCGCCGACCCGTTCGGCGGTCTTGCCGACCCCGATCGCGTAGTTCCGCACCGTGTTCGGGTTGCCGAGCGCGTCGTGGAAGGCGTCCGCGGCGCCGCGGACGGTGAGCGCCTTCCCGGCGGGCAGCTGCACGATGCGCCAGGTAATAGGGCATTGTCCGTGGCAACTCTCGACCTCAACCATCGCGCACACCTCCCTCTACCCGTTCCAAGAGCATCCCAATGTGGGTTTTGGGCTTATGTGGGCCTCCCCTCCGCATCGGGGGTGGGGGTGGGGCAACCGAAGCGCCGCGTCCAGCGCGTCCGGCGGTGCTGTGGCGGCGACTACTCCCGGCGGCGTAGTCCGGTCGGTTGCTGGTCCCGGGGCGGTAGCGGCAGATGACTTCGCTTGCAGGACGCCCCCGAGCAGCAGTTGAACGACGATTGCGGTCATGACAACCCCAGCCCATACATCCTGCGGGCTCCCCGCCCGCATCGCCGCCGCGCAGCCGGGTCCGAACCGTGACGACCCCTCCGGCTCAAAGGACTGAGCCGCGTTGACCAGTAGACGATCAGCAGGCCGAAGCGTGCCCGCCGAGCCGGGTGCCCGGCCGGGGCTCACCCTCGCTGCGGTGGCCGTCGTGCAGTTCATGGTGTCGCTGGATCTGTCGGTCGTGAACGTCGGGCTTCCGCAGATGTCCGCCGGCCTCGGATTCAGCGCGGTGGGCCTGACCTGGGTGATCCACGCCTACGCGCTCACCTTCGGCGGGCTGCTCCTGCTGGGCGGCAAGGCCGCCGACCGCTACGGCCGCAAGCCGGTCCTGCTGCTCGGGCTCGCCCTGTTCGGCCTGGCCTCGCTCGCCGGCGGCTTCGCCCAGGAACCCGGTCAGCTGGTCGCCGCCCGGGCCGCGCAGGGCATCGGGGCCGCCGCCCTGGCTCCGGCCGCGCTGGCGCTGCTGACCACGACGTTCCCCGCGGGCAAGGAACGCGTGCGCGCCTTCGGGATCTGGAGCGCGACGAACGCCGCCGGGGGCGCGCTCGGCGTCCTGATCGGCGGCCTGCTGACCGAGTATGCCGGCTGGCGCTGGGTGATGTTCGTGAGCGTGCCCATGGCCGCCTGCGCGCTGGCGCTGACCTGGCGGGCCGTGGCCGCGGGGCCGCCTGCGGTGCGCGCCGCCCGTCCGGATGTGCTCGGCGCGGTCCTGGCCACGGCGGGCATGATGCTGCTGGTGTTCGGCATCGTCCGCATCGACCGGTACGCGTGGAGTTCGCCGGTCACCGTGGCGACGTTGGCGGTCGCCGCCGTGCTGCTGGCCGCGTTCGTCCTCGTCGAGCGGACCACGGCCCGCGAACCGCTGATCCGGCTCGGCCTGTTCGCCAACCGCTCGGTCGCCGGCGCGAACGCCTACAACCTCCTGGTCGGGGCGGCCATGGCCGCGGCCTTCTACTTCGCGTCCCTCTACTTGCAACGCGTGCTCGGGACGGGGCCGGCCCTGACCGGGGTCGAGTTCCTGCCGTTCGCGCTCGGCGTGGTCGCCGGATCCGTACTGGCCGTCAAACTCGGCTACCGGCTCGCGCCACGTACCCTTCTGGTCGTCGGCGGGCTGCTGACGGCGGCCGGGTTCGCCTGGTTCGGCATGATCAGCCCGGACGGCGCCTTCGTCACCGATGTTCTGGGGCCCTCGATCGTCGCCAGTGTCGGCTTCGGGCTCTGCCTCGGACCGGTTGTCTCCACCGCGACCGTCGGCGTCGCGGCACGCGAGACCGGCACCGCCTCCGGCCTGCTCAACAGCTCACGCCAGATCGGCGCCTCACTCGGGCTGGCCGCCCTCGGCACCGTCGCGCACAACCGCACCGGCCGGGCCGTCACGCCTGAGACCCTCAACGACGGTTACGCGCTCGGCCTGGGCCTCGGCGCCGTCCTCCTGCTCGGCGCCGTACTCATCGCGCTCACGGTCCTGCGCCGGACCGGCCCGCCCGCACGGGCCGAGCAGGCCGATGACCGCGTTCCGCTCTCCGCCCGGGATTGACCGGCGATCCACCCACCGCAGAAAAGGGGCGTCTCGGCATGTCTGTGAACCCGATCGATCTCTTCGCGTCCTCCGTTCACCTGCGCCAAGGCGGCAAGATCCACGCCGGGAAGGCGACCATGGACGCCGACCAGGACGGCTGGCAGCTGACGGCCTTCCACGCCAAGACCGGCGCCGACGTCCACGCCGACCACTGGGAGGTCCATCCCGAGGCCGAGGAGGTCGTGTCCTGCCTCGTTGGGAAGATCCGCCTCTACCTGCGGCCGGAGCGGCCGGGGCAGCAGGAGGAGGAGATCAGGCTGACAGCCGGGACCGCCGCCATCGTCCCGCGCGGGCGATGGCACCGCATCGAGCTGGACATCCCCAGCAACATCATGGCCGTCACCCTGCCGCGGGGCAGCCGGCTGGAGAAGCGCACCGAAGCCTAGGCCAGGTCGGGGTGGCGAAGTCACCGAAGGTGGCGTCGGTGCAGGCGCTGTCCGCCGGCTCGGGCGCTGTGCTTCAGGTCTTGCGAGGCGAGGACCTTCGTCGGGCTCATCCAGCCCTGCGAGGGTTTGTGAAGCGCCCAGCCGTGCCCGAGGGTGACCGCGGCGTGCTGAGCGGCTCCATCGGCACCCCGCCAGACCAGGACGGTCCCCGGCTCGTCGTCGTGCCCTCCCTTCGCGGTGTGCTCCGCGAGCCAGTCCTCGAACGGCTCGCGGAGCATCCACCTCTCCTCCGCGCTCTCGGCGCCGCAGGCCGCCATCACCGTGCCGAAGCAGTTCGGGCCGCTCCGGGTGGGGAAGGTCCCGGCGAGGTCCCGCGCTCCGGGCAGCGCGCAGGCGATGGCGTCCCACGTGGCGGGGGCGACGTCGCCGTGCCGGCTGGGGCGGCGCCCCTTCTCGACGTACGCGACGACCGTCTCGACCTCACGCCCGGCGATCGAGCCGGGCCAGCGGTGCGGCGCGGGCTGGCTGCGCCTGACCGAGGCCGGCAGCCGGCGCGCGCCGGCCTCGGTCAGCCACACGAGCGCCGACGAACCCAGGCCGTAGAGGTAGAAGGTGTCCCTGACCTCGGGCGTGAGCCGGTCCCGGTCATCCTCGAGATCGAGGGAGCCGGCGAGATCGGGCGGGATGACGAAGGGCTGCACCGGCGGCGCGAACCACCCGAGCCACCGTTGGAGCAGGTCGTCCGGCACCTCAATCCCCAGTACGAGCATGACGCCACCCTAAAACGGTCACGTGCTCATCACCGCCGCCCGCCGAACTCCCAGTCGTGCACCTCGATGGCGCGGGCCACGTCCGGGTCCGGCGCCCGGACCAGCAGCGCCGTACCGAGCCAGGTGGCGCCGTCGTCGGACAGCAGCGGCCCGTACGCGATCAGCTCGTCCCGGTCGGCTCATCGAAGACGAACGCTCGCGCGGTGGCCGGATCTCGACGCGCAGCGCCGCGGTGTCAGACCGGTCACGGTGATATCGGTGTCCACGCTCAAGGGGAAACTCCCCTACGCCCAGCAGGGCACCATCACCACGCCGCACCTTGCCGACCAGACCGACCAGACCGACCAGACCGACCAAGCGTGGTGCCTGACGGTGCTGACCAACGCGGTCATCACGTGGACGACCGAGTACTACCACTCGCCGTCAAAACCTGCGCGCCGGTGGCCGTGAGCTGCCGGCCCACATCTCCCCGGCCCACAGCGAGAACGTCAACTTCTTCGGCGTCATCACCGTCGACGTCGAAGCCGAGCTCGCCAAACTCGACGGAGGCGGCTGGCGCCCCCTGCGCCCGGCCGCTTGGAGGAGCGAGGCGGGGACAGGAGTGGGCCCGCATTCAACTGCCGAGGGCGCGCTTTTGTGGGTGGATCGCCTCGCCGCGGGCGAGCATGTCAACGAACTGGGTGATACGGCGGGCTCGGGTCTCGGCGCGTTTGGCGTTCGCGATCCGATAGAGAACGGCGTAGCGGTTTTGGGAGGTGAGGATGTCGAACATCGCTTGTGCCTGGGGGCTCGCGGCCAATGCGGCGGCCAGGTCGGCTGGCACCTCGATGCCGGCTTGTCCCGCGTAGGCCGTGTCCCAGCGGCCGTCGGCCTTGGCGCGTTCGACCTCGGTCATTCCGGCCGGATGCATCCGGCCCTCGCTGATCAGACGGGTGACGATGGAAACGTTCCGCGCTGACCAGGGACTTTGCCTTCCGCGAGGAGTGAAGCGCCGGCAGAAGGTGATCTCATCCCGCCGTCGTAGCCGACCATCGATCCAGCCGTGGCACAGGGCTTCGTCGAGCGCCTGGTCATAGGTCAGGCTGGTGGGCCGGGTCGTGTTCTGCTTGGCGAGGACCAGCCACACCCCTGCCGAGCTGTCGTGGTGCCCGCTGAGCCACTCCCGCCAGGCTCGGGCATCGGCAACGGTCAGTTCCAGTAGTTCGTCGCTCATCGTCATGTGCCCCTAGTGATCATCAAAGGGATGGTTGTCGGCGGTCACCCGAAGGTGGGAGCCCAGGACGGGGGCCTGCCGGAAGCGGCGCTGGATCGGTCAGCGGTGGAGCCGGCCGATCACGTCCTTCGCCACGTCGCCACCGTGGCCTCTGGACGGATGACGCCCGCCCGCCTTCACCAGGTCTTGCCGGCCTGCTCCCGGATCGTGTGGTTGATCCGGTTGAAGAAGTTGGTGATTGCGATGTTCAGGATGATCGCGGACATCTGGTTCTCGTCGAAGTGGGTGGCAGCAGCATCCCAGATCTCGTCGGTCACGCCCGGCGCGCCGTCCTGGATCCGGGTGGCGGCCTCGGTCAGCGCGAGCGCTGCCCGCTCCTCCTCGGTGAAGAACGGGGTCTCGCGCCAGGCGACCACGTTGTGCAGCCGCTCCTCGGTCTCTCCATGCTTCTTCGCCGACTGGACGCCGGCGAACACACACGGGCTGCAGCCGTTGATCTGGCTGGCCCGCAGATGGACCAGCTCGAGCACGAGCGGGTCGACGCCACCGGCGTGAATCGCCTTGTGGAGATGCTGGATCGCTGTGATCACGTCGGGATTCGCCACGCTCTTCATGCGTGCTTCCATGGGTCCTGCCCCTCGTCGGTTACGTACGCCCATCCGGGCCCGTCATCTGACGCACCTTGGCGGAGGTCATCGTCGTCGTAATGGACTTTTCGGCCGAGGAGTTCTCGGTCATGCCGGCGACGTTACGGTATGACCCGGTCAGAAACGGTCCTGGTTATCGAGCAGACTGTTAGCCGTGGTCAACACCTCGGCACGGCTGCTGCGGCTGCTGTCTTTGCTGTCAACGCGGCGGTCCTGGACGTGCGCGGATCTTTCCGCCCAGCTGGAGATCACCGAACGGACGGTTCGCCGGGACATCGCCCGGCTACGTGAACTCGGCTACGGCATCGAATCGGAGATGGGCCCGTGGGGCGGCTACCACCTCGGGCCTGGAACCAGCATTCCGCCACTGATCCTTGACGAGGAGGAGGCCCTCGCGGTCGCTGTCGGGCTGCGCACCGCCGCCTTCAGCGGAGTCTCCGGCAGCGACCAGGCAGCCCTGTCGGCGCTGCTGAAACTACGCCAGGTGCTGCCGGCCAGGATCGCCGACCGGCTCGGCGAGCTGGACGCCGCGTTCACCCACACCGCACGACCCGACGACAGCCAGATCTCCCCCGCGCTGCTGCTCGACCTGGCCACCGCGTGCCGGCGAGGCGAACGCACCCAGTTGACCTACCGCGACCGGGCCGGAACGACGTCCACCCGCCGAGTGGACCCCTACCGGCTCATCTACACCGGCCGCCGCTGGTATCTCCTCGCCTACGACCTGACGCGGCAGGACTGGCGCACCTTCCGTACCGATCGCATCATCGATGCCACAGCCACCGGGCAGGCCACTGCCCTGCCCGACCCGCCAGATCCGGCACAGATGGTCGGCACGGGCGTCGCGCTGAGGCCCTACCCGGTGCGGGTGACCATCCGCCTGGCCGTACCGGCCGATGAGGCCCGCAGGCTGGTACCACCAACGGTCGGCGTCCACCACCCGGACGGCGATGACGCCACGATCATCGACATCGGCGGGCCAGACGCCGACGGCCTGGCCCGCTACCTGCTCAGCCTCGGCCGACCACTCCGGATACTTCACCCAGAAGAGGTCCGCCAGGCATTCCTCACCCGCACAGAACAACTCCTCAAGGACAACCAGTGGCACAAACACCCGCCTATAGCTGACACGGCTACCTGCAGTGACGGATGTTGCCAGCCACCATGAAGTGCGACTGCAATCCTGACTGTCTCCATCGAGGCGCCCCGGCCTCGACCAGGCCCTCGCGGCCGTACGCGCCGGCGACACCCTACTGGCCCCGAAACTCGACCGGTTCGCACGCTCGGTCCCCGACGGCCCGCGACATCGGCGGCACCCTGGTCGCCCGGGGTGTCCGCCTGTCTCTGGGCGGGAGCATCTACGACCCCGCCGACCCCATGTCGAAGATGTTCTTCAACATGCTGGCCGTGTTCGCGGAGTTCGAAGCCGACCTGCTGAAGATGCGCACCCCGCGAGGGCATGGCCATCGCTTGCTCCCACGGCAAGCTCAAGGGCGAACAGCCCAGGCTCACCGCCCGTCAGCAAGCCGAGCTGGTGCGGATGCACGCCACCGGCGACCACACCATCGCCGATCTCATGGAGGTCTTCTCCATCGGTCGCGCCACCGTCTACCGCGTCCTCGACCGCACCAAGACGACGGGGACGACGGATGCTGAGATTCCGCCTTAGCGCAGGTGATCTGGCCGGCCTCGGCGACTGTCACTCTGAGGTCATCATGAGTTTGTCGGGCAGGGCCATCGGGGCGAGGCCAAGATCGGCCAGCGCGGCCGCGCCGCGGGCGGCGTGGTCGCCGCCGGCGAGCACCATGGTCCGTGCGGACTGGTAGTGGCAGCCAGCGGTGTCAAACGCGTCTGCCGCAGATAGCAACCGCTCCTGGTCATTGTCGAGCAGCGCTTGGGCCCGCTCCACCATGGCGTTGGCGACCGGGTTGTCGGCCACGATGGTCCGGGCCTCGGCCAGACGGTCGCGGGCGTCGGGGCTCGCGGCGAGCACGGCGGCCTCGGTGCGTAGCGCGACGTACCAGTGGTGCCAGATCCAGGTGACCCACTTCCACACCTGCCTGGGTTCGGGGGCCATCCGCTCCAGCGCCTTCGGTGCCTGCCCGCGGTGCAGCAGGAGTATCACGTCGAAGACGGCCCCGTAGCCGTAAGTATGCTCCTTTGAGGTGCCGAGCTGATCCAGGACCTCCTGCCAATCGCGTCGGGCGGCCTGGTCGTCGCGGAGGCCGTGGATCATCGCCACAGCGGCCACCGCCGGGCGGAGAAGCGACCGGGCAGGGCTGCCTGCCCGCCGCCACGCGTCGAGGAACCGGACGCTGCCGGTGAGCACCTCATCGACGTTGCCCATCAGCGCGTCGACCATCAGCAGCCGACACGTTGCGCGGTGACCGACCTCCGCCAGCGACGGATGGTCGGCCAGTTGGCGTGCCCATCGGCGGGCGCCTGACACATCCCCCGCGCCGAGGCTGGCCTCGGTGACGATGCCGAGCGCGTCGATCAGTTCGTGGGTGCCGGCCGGCGAGATCGGCAGGGACGACAGGAGCGTGATGCGGCACCGGGCCGTGGCCGCGGTGGCGGACGTGTCACCGGCCCAGCTCTGCGCTCCGGTGAGCGCGTCGAGTGCGGCCGACTCGGCGAGCGGGTCGCCGGTCCGGCGGGCGAGCTCGACCGCGCGCTCGGCTCGCGCGATCGTCTCCGGTACGGCGTTGCCGGGCGGGCCCTGGGCGGCGCCGAACGCGTCGGTGAGCACCGCGGCCTCGGCCAGTGCCACCGCGGCCTGCGCGGCCGGATCGTCGCCTGCCGGCTCTCGCGCCTCGCTGATCAGTGCGAACGTCTCCTCCCGGGGCGGGAGCCGCACGAACGTGGTCGAGAACCGGAACGCGATAGTTGCGGCAGTAGCCAGGTCGGCGGCGGCGCCGGCGCTGTCGCCGGAGCTGCGGGCGGCATCCGCGGCCGCACGGCGGAGACGGTACATGTCATCACCGACCGTCCGGCAGCCGGCCACAGCCGCTGCCTGCCGGAGCATCGACGCGCTGGCGGCGGGCTCGGTCGCGAGCGCGGCCGCCTGCTCATAGCGCCGCTGGGACTCGCCGGTCAGGTGACGGGTGAAGGTCAGCTCCGCCAGGTGCCGGGCAAGATCGTACGCTTCCGCGCGCTGCTCCGGGCGGTCTGCCGCCCACGCAAGCGCCGCCCGGAGGTCGTCGGCCACCAGGTCGAACCGGGTCCGCCAGTCCGCTCGTACCACCGCCAGGCCGGCGGCCTTGGCCAGGCACCAGCGAAGGTGCCGGGATCGAGCGTCGACCAGCTCACCGGCCTCGACGAGCCGCTCGGTGCCGTACTGGCGGATGGTCTCCAACGCCCGGTACTCCGTCCCACCCGGGGACGCGGTCACCACCAGCAGGCTCTGTTCGGCGAGGCGGCCCAGTCCGTCGGCGACGAGGCCTTCCTCGGACCCGGCTACCTCCGCGGCTGCCGCAGCGGTGAACGGCGCCACGAACACTGACACCCGGCGCAGCAGCGCCCGGTCGGCCGGCTCCAGCAGGGCATGGCTCCAGTCCAGCGCCGCCCGCACCGAACGGTGCCGTTCATCGGCACGGGAGCCGCCGGTGAGCATCCGCAGCGGGTGGGACAGGGCGGCGGTGATGCCGTCCAGCCCGAGCGTGGGATACCGGGCGGCGGCCAGCTCGATCGCCAGTGCCATCCCGTCGAGCCGCTCGCAGATCGAGGCGATCTGGTCGCGCAGCGGAGGATCCAGCGGCCAGCCGACCGCCGCCGCCCGCTCCATGAACAACGCCACCGCATCGACGTCCAGGGACAGGGGCGGGACCGGATACACCCGTTCGAACGGCACCATCAGCCGTGCCCGGCTGGTCGCCAGAGCCGTCACCCGAGGGCACGTCACCAGCAACCGCTCGAGAAACAGCGCCACCCCGTCCGCCACGTGCTCGCAATTGTCCAGCACCAGCAGCGCATGACGGTCGGCCAGCGCGGCGACCGCGGACGCGGTCATGTCGCGGCCGGGCTGCTCACCGAGTCCGAGCGCCCCGGCGACCGCAGTGGCGATCATGCCCGGATCGGTGACCGGGACCAGGTCGACGAACCACACCCCATCGGCGTACTCATCGGCCGCCTCCGCGGCCATCGCCAACGCGAGCCGGGTCTTGCCCACTCCGCCGGGACCGACCGCGGTCACCTGACGGTATGCCTTGATCATCTCGGTCAGCTCGGCCCGCTCGCTTTCCCGGCCGATGAACGAGGTCAGCGGGGCCGGCAGAACCGGCGCCGGGTGAGACGGGCCCGCACCGGCCGGCTCGGGGGCGCGCTGGGCGAGCGCCCGCCGATCCGGCACCTCCAGCTTGCGCAGCAGCGAGGAGACGTGACTTTCCACGGTACGCACCGAGATGCACAACCGCGCCCCGATCTCGGCGTTGCTGAGATGCGCCCCGACCAGTTCCAGCACCTCGGCCTCCCGAGGTGAGATGTCCGCTCCTGCCACCACCGTCCCAGTTTGCCGCATCCCCTCCGCGCTCCAATCCGTGCTCCAATCCGCAATGGCCACCGTGCGCGATCCGTGCCGTCGATCCGTGCCGTCGATCCGTGGCCGGGTTCCGTGGTCGCCACGGATGTGGACCGGTCAGGCCGGGAGGAAAGCTGTGGATGCGCACACAGCGGGTCGATATGACCCACAACTACAGGAGTGACCATGACCGGTTCTTCCACCCACGGGATCAAGACCATGCTGCACCCCGTGTCCGACCTGGCCAAGGCCAAGGCGGTGTACGCCGCCCTGCTCGGCGTGGAGCCGCAGACCGACTCGTCCTACTACGTCGGCTTCGAGGCCGAGGGCCAGCACATCGGACTGGTGCCGGGCGGTGGGCCGCAGAGCATGACCTCACCGGTGGCCTACTGGCACGTGACGGACATCGAGGCGAAGCTGGCCGAGGTGATCGCCGCGGGGGCCACCGTCAAGGAGGCCGCGCACGAGGTCGGCGGCGGCCGCCTGGTGGCCACCGTGATCGACCCCGACGGCAATGTCCTCGGCCTCCTGCAGGACCGGTGAGCGCCGACCTGTCCCTGCCCCATCCGCGGCGTAGCGGCCGCCGACAAGACGACGAACTCCCCTCGCTGAAAGGACCTGCCATGACCTCCTTCGAATCCGTCACCCTGGAAGTTCCCGACCCCACGGCCGCGGGCGTCTTCTACCAAGCCTTCGGTCTGGGCGCTTACGTGAACGTACGCGCCTGCGACGCGGCGACGACCGGCTTCCGCGGGTTCGCACTGTCCCTCGTGGCCTCCCAGCCGGGCAACGTCGATGCCCTTGTCAGCGCCGCCCTCGATGCCGGCGCCACGACACTGAAGCCTGCCACGAAGGGATTCTGGGGCTACGGCGGCGTCGTACGCGCCCCGGATGGGACGATCTGCAAGATCGCGTCCTCGAAGAAGAAGGACACCGGACCTGCCGCCCGGCACATCGATCAGGTCGCGCTCCTGTTGGGCGTGGTGGACGTCAAGGCGAGCAAGCGGTTCTACGTCGAGCGCGGCCTGGCCGTGGCCAAGAGCTTCGGCGGCAAGTACGTCGAGTTCGACACCCCGTCCTCGGCCGTCACGCTGGCGCTCTACCCGCGCCGCGCCCTCGCCAAGGACACCGGCGTCTCCCAGGAGGGCACCGGATCGCACCGGATCGTGATCGGCGGCGATGCCGGGCCCTTCACCGACCCTGACGGGTTCGTCTGGGAGGCCGCATCCGTCTGAGGCACGCGGCGGGGCGACCTCGACAGCATCCCCACGCAGGTACAGGTATTCCCGTGCAGGTGGATGGGCTCGCTGATCTTCGGTGGGTAAGGTCTGGTCGGCGCCTACCACCGTCTCCACCTGGCCGACCTTGCCGGAAGCGATGCGGTAGCCGGTCGCCCGGTCCGCCTCCGGGCTCCAGGCCGCCTTGGCGATGGCGGCCAGCCCCTAGCTTGATCAACATGCTTCTGGCATGTGGGTTCGCGGCCGATTCTGCTCAGCCGTCTCGCCTCGACCTGTGGTTCGGAAAGGACATCTACATGCCTCATGCCGGGGGGTCTACGTGCTGGTGAACGCGGACACCGGTACAAAGCGTGGGCGCCCAACGGCGGCGATAATCAGACGTGGGAGTTGGATCGAGATGGCCCCGGCCGCCGGTGGTGGCTTCGGAACATGCCGTCAACCGACTGTATGAGCGTGTCGGCTTCCAACGGCGGGAGTCGGTGGTTCACCGGTTCGAGCTGCAGGCAGCACCACGACAAGAACTCCTGACCGCTCCCCACGATCTTGTTCGCGGTGTTTTCGCTGCGGTAATGCGCCCTGGCCCCCGGCCGGCGCGACCGCGGCGCCGTGGGCTCGTCCACCGGCCACCGCAGTTTCGCCATCAGCTGCGCCGAGCTCGGGCTCGACCAGTCCATGCCGTGCCCAGGCAGTACGACGAGTACACGGCGATCCGTCTAAGCTCAGCCGATCACGGGGTAGCTGCTCGACCCGAGGCCGCCGCCGGGCCACGGGCCGATCGCCATGGAGCTGTTCACCACTGACGGTGCGACTCCCGGTTGGGTCTCCCGGTCCGTTCCGGTCCTGCCATCGAGGACGACGGGCCCGTTGGCGGTTCTTCCGTAGACGACCCCATGCCAGGCTCCGGTCACGAGGGGAACCAGGCGCCCGCCGCCCTTCGTGATCGACCACAGCCACGAGCCGGTCTGCGCGTCGAGCGCGCCGACCCAGTCACCGCCTGAGCAGACTGCGATGGCCTGCTCGTCGTACAGGCAATTCAACGGATGCGGGGCTGGTTTACCGGACTTCTCCTCGGTGACGGTCACCGCCTGTCCCGTCGTGATCTCCACGACCTCGACGTACTTCTTCCCGCCCGGGTCGGTGCGTCCTCGGACGACTGCCTTGGAGGGGCCGGCCGGGAATACCTCGACCGAGTAGGCGTCGCGGGGCGACGCCCATCGCTGCCGGCCGGTCCGCGCGTCGATCCCGCGGACCTGGACCTTCGGCGTCTGCCCGGTTCCGGGCTGTTGGCCCGTGACCATCCCCGCCGCCACGGCGCGGGCCTCGAACCCGCGCATGCTCCACCGCACCTTGCGGCTACTCAGGTCCAGCGCGTACGTGTCGCCGCGCCGAGCCGACAGCGACGGGTCCACGATCCGAACGACCCCCACCCCGTCGGCCACACCCGCGAACGAGACCTCGACGCCGCTCGACCGGCCCGTCCCGGTCCACCCCTCGATGGGGATCTCGGTACGCCAGTCGGTCTTCCCGCTCTCCGGGTCGATCGAGACGACCTCGACCAGCGGACGGCCCGGGGTAGTGCCCTGTCCCGGTGCCTCGCCGAGGAACGGCGCGAGCACGGTCGGCCGGCCTTGGACGGACGTGAGCGTCGGCAGCGCGATCACCGTGCCGATTTTCGGCTGCGGGTAGGTCGGCTTGATGACCTCCCGCACCTTGTTGGTGCGGGTGTCGATCAGGCGGATCTCCTCCCCGGAGGAGACGGTCGGCTTGCTGCCATGGATCGGGACGACCGCCGTGGTGCCGTGCAGCAGCACCTCATCCGCATTCGTAGAGACTTCCAGCGGCGCGGCGGCGGCGGCGTTGAAGCGGGTGGGCGGATCGATGGACTTGAGGTCGACCGGCGGCCTCGATGTGAAGCGGTTGCCGGGGTCCACTGGTTCGATCGGCGTGATCGGCGTGGACGTACACCCGCCAACCGCCGCCAGCACCAGCACGATTCCCGTGATAAATCGCATCGCATCCTCATCGTCGGCATTCACGTTCGCCAATGCAGCAAACTACCGGTTCGCGCGGGCCGGCCCGTTCGGCGTCCGCCCCGAATCCGACGCCGAGCACCCGCCACCGGATGACCAGCACTGAGGTCACCTCTCAAGCACCGGAACGGCCTCACGATCGCCATGCGGTGGTTGCCGATAGGGGCCCTCCGGGCGCTCACCTGGCCCTGAGAAACGGGTATAGGAGGACAAACACCACTCCTGGCGGGCCATTGCGGGTTCCGATTGGCGACAGTATTTTCCGACAAGTAGAACGGGGCTTCGTCCTTCCCCGAGGAGCGCCGGTGCGGATCGCCCACTCCCGCTCGTCCAATCGTTATCTTGGGCTCTTTGCCCCTTCTCGCAGGTCAGGGCGAGATGATCTTGTCAGGTATGTAAGGCACGGTCCTGAACCGGGCGGCCATAAGCGAGAGGTTCGCGGCCCTGTCCCTCAAGCGCGGTGATCACCAGGAGGTGGTCGGCGTTCCCCGGCAGCGGCGGCTGTGCCGCGGTATCGGTCATCCCTTGTGCATGGGTCCGGAATCCTCAGAGGTGCATCGAGCCGTGTTTCTGAACCCCGCCTGTGGCAGACCAGCGAGATACGACGCAGGAGACCGGGGAAGGGCGCCGTCCGCGAAGCGGCCATGGTGACGGCATGTCCGAGAATCGGACCACCACGCCGGTCCCGCTTCCCCCGCCCCTGCGCTTCCTGACTGAACGCGAGGATGTCCTCTTCGGGAATGCCGCCGTCGAAGCCGCCCAAGACTGGTCCGTGGATTGGTTTAGGGCCAGTCTTGTTCTACGCGTGTGGGTTGGCCCCACCTTCACCGCACAGTGCAGCCAGCTGATGACGTTCCGATGGCTTTTGGCCCCACCGCAGGTGTTGTGGTGAGCGCTGCTTGTGCTCCTGGTCAGGACGGTGCGCGAGGCGCTGACATCGCCTTGGCCACAGCCGCGGAAGAAGCCGCCGCCCCGTCGCTCGCGATTGGATGCGTTCAAATCGGCCACCGACCGGATGCTGCGAGAGGGCTTGGATACTCCGCGCAAACCGCGGCACACCAGGAGGCGCATCTATGACCGGCTGGTCATCGAGCACGACATGGAGGGGATCTCCTACTCGACAGTCTGCGCCTAAGTGGCCTGGCGGCGTCCTGCGATCCGGGTGGAGGTTGGCCGATCCCCTCCCGAAGTCCCCATCGATCAGGAACATCGGCCCGGCGTGGAGGCCGAGGTCGACTTCGGCGACGTCATCATCAACCTGGCCGGGGAACTCACGGTCTGTTACCTGTTCGTCTTCCGCCTGTCGTACTCCGGCAAGGCCGTGCTTCTATCCGAAAAGCGCGATCTTCGGGACGCGGCCCGGATAGTCGCAGGCCATGCTCCCCGGTTCAATTTAAGGTGCACCCAGCAGCCCGATGAGGGGGATGGCCGTTCCTGGCGTTCCGCGACGGGCCATGCGATCTGGGTGCGGAACGCGGTAAGTCCACGATCCCGCCGAGTAAGGAAAATATGAAGCCTGTCAAAAAGGCAATGATCAGCACGGCAATGCTTGGTACGGTCCTCTGTCTCACGTCCGTGCTGGGGGTCCCAGCTGCTCAGGCTGAAGTATGGCGTTGCGAGCCATACGTCGATACCACCCGCAACGTGGGACAAACCACCTGCTACGAAGGCTACGGCAACTATCGCGTAGTGGTCGAATGCAACTCGGCCCACTGGCCGTACACCAGAAACATCGACGGCCCGGTGGTGTACAAAAGCACAGAACAGCAGTTCGGGCCGACTTCCTCGGTCTATGGGCAACCAAATGGCTGCCATGTCGTTGACGCGTGGACCGTCGCCCTTTGACCTCAGCCCTCCGTGCGCCCAGCAGGGCGGAGGACGAGGGCGTGACGTAATGGCTGATCGAAAGCTCGTCTCGTCCGCGTAGCTGCCAGGAAACCCGTGACAGGCCGGCGGCTTCGGCTGGAAAAGCTGGTCCGCAGAGTCGCGAATCGGGCGTTTTGTCAGCGTGATCTGAGCGGCGACAAGGGAGCGCAGCTGCTTCCGGACATAGGGCCAGGCGGTCGGCAAGGGGTCCTCCAGGCAGGACGAAGGGCGGGGACCGTACGGTTCCCGCCCTTCGTTTCCGGAGGTCAGGCCACGGCCGCTTCCGGTGTCCGCAGCGTCCCGGCCGACTCGCGGTCGAGCGAGCTGGGGCGGGGCGTTGAAGACGGTCTCGTCCAGGCGGCTCTCCGAGCGGGCCACCAGGACCGGGACGACGAGTTGCCCGGCGACTTTGGTTGCGGACCCGGGCATGTCACGGCTCACCTGAAGGAGTTGGGCCTCGACACGTTCGGCATCGACCTTTCTCCCACGATGATCGAAGCGGCCCGACGTGACCACCCCCATCTGCGGTTCGAGGTGGGGTCGATGACCGATCTCGACCTCCCTGACGCTTCGGTCGTCGGCATGAGCGCCGCGCCGAAGGTCACCGCCCTTCGCGGTGGAGGCGTCAGCCTCGCCAAGATCGCCGACGCCTTCCTGACCACCCCGCGCACGGCCAACCCCAACACCCACCGCGCCTACGCCTCGGCCATCGACCGCGTCGCCGCGCTGCTCGACCGCGACCGGCCGCTCGCCGAGATCGGCACCGCGCTCACCGAGCCGTGGGGGACGAGCGCGCCGGCGACCTGGAATCGCAACCGCGCCGCCGTCACCTCCTGGCTGATCTGGTGCCAGGCCAAGAAGCACTGGGCCGCCCCGTCAGTCCCGGCCGACGCCGAACGCCGCAAGGAGAGCGCCGACGAGACCCGCGCGGTCACGAAGACCACCATCCACCGGCTGCTGTCCCGCCGCGACATCCCGCTGCGCGAGAAGACGCTGCGGCGGATGCCGTACGAGACCGCCGCCCGCCCCGCCGAAATCCTCACCCTGAACGTCGAAGACCTCGGCCTGGAGCACCGCCGCGCCCCCCGTCCGGTCCAAGGGCGGCGCCACCGAGTGGGTGTACCTGGGACAGCGGCACCGCCCACCTGCTGCCCCGGCTCCTCCGGCTCCCGAACGGCAGCACGCGCACGCACGGTCCGCTGTTCCTTTCCGTACGCCGCCCCGTCCCGGACCGCCGCCCGGCCGCCGCCGGCATCTGCCCGCACACCGGCCGCGCCCGCCTCGGCTACGACCGCGCCCGCGTCCTGCTGGACAAGCACGCGGAGCTCGGGTGTCCTCCGGCAGCGCCTGAGCCAGGGTGGCGTCCAGGTCAGTCAGCGCGGCGTGCAGCTCGGCTTTGCCCTGTTCGATCGCCTCGGCCGCGTCGGCGGGCTTGCCGACCAGCTTGCAGAAGTCGGCGCGCCGCGGCGCTCACTGCTCGGGCGTATACAGGTAGGTGGCCGGGTCGGCGTAGCGGCACGAACACGTTGCCGGAGCGCAGCCCGTCGCGCAGGCCAGCACTGTGCAGAGCTCCCGATAGTGGCGGTAGGCGGTCTCGTCACCGTCCTTGCGCGCCTTGGCCAGGTACTCGGCGTACCGGGCCCGCACGAACGAGGTCGGGGCGCTCTCGGGCACCTTCCGGCCGCCCCCTCATTCGGCCGCTTCAAGATGGCCACCGCCTCCATCAGGTCGCCGTGCCGCCCTTGAAGTCGATCGCCGCCAGCACCTGCGGGGTGAACTGGCGCAGGTAGGTGTGGGAGGCGTGCAGCGCCGACAGCCGCCCATGATCGCGGGGCAGCTTCTTCCAGCCTTCTGTGACGACCTCGCGCAGCTTGCTCATCCCGATCGTGTTGCGCAGCAGCCCGCCGATCTGCTCGTCCGGGATGGACGGGTCGGCCAGCACCGGCAAGATCACCTCAAGGAGCAGCTGGCGGGCCTCACCCGCCTTGGCCCGTTCGATCAACGCCTCGTCGGTCTTGGTCTTCGCGCGGGACTCGCGGGCCGACACGGCCTGGTCGAACAGCATCACCACCTCGTCCGGTACGAACCCCAACCAGGGCAACGTGGCGAGCTGGACGGCAAAGCCGAGGCGGTCGGTCGGGCCCCGGCCGCGGCCCGGGTCGATGAAGGCGACGTCGGCAGGCGTCAGGGTGAAGTACCGGATCAGATCGTCCCGGCCGATGTCGGGGTACGAGCGCAACGCTCCAGCTGGTCTTCGAAGAACATCCGGGTCGACATCGACCACCCCCACACAGCCACCGGTCAGGACCGTATGAACCGCAGCGGAAATGATCATGCTCCGATCTTGATTGTGCAGAATGCTCGGCCATGACGGTTTTGCAGGCCTAATTCGGCCTTGTCGTTGTCTACGGGGCCATGTGCTTGACTGGGCCGATGAAGAAGATCGTCTGCATCGCGGCCAGGGCGGCGCTGGTCGGTCTTGGGGTGGGTCTTGTCGCGTCCGCCGTCTTCATCGGCGCGTTCGTGGGCGACGAGGACAACCCTGGAAACCCCGCCCTCACCTTGAGCGCGCTGGTCTCCTTCCCGCTGGGCGCCGGCCTGTCCTGGCTGACCCGGCTGCCGCTCTGGTGGCTCGTGGCGATGGCCGGCCCGATTGCCGCTGTGGCCTTGTGCGTGGTGCTGGTGCCCGTGGCTCCGTTCTTCGGTCTCGGCGAGCTCGGGCAGATCGCCGGGATCCTCACGCTCAGTAGCACCCTTGGCTACGGCGTGGTGGCCTTGGTGGGCAGCACGATGGCCCGCTGAACCCTCCACTCACCGATACGACGGGGGCGCGGGCCGGTGCCCGGTCTCGCCGGGGCTGACGTGGCCGGCGACCTCTGTGGGTGAGGAGGCGTAGGTGGCGGCCTCCTCGATGACGGCCGGTTCGGCGGCACGTACGCCGCACCGGCCGTCCGGCGTCACATCTCCCCCGTGGGGCCCACTCCGGTGAGGGCGAGGTCGAGGAGCCGGTGGGCCTGGGCCGCGCCGTCGGGTTCGTGTTCGACGGCCAGGCAGATGGCGTTGACGAGGGTGAGCAGGTCGACGATGGCCACGTCAGCCCGTACGGTGTTCGCGCGGCGGGCGCGGGCCAGCAGGTCATCGCCCGCGCTCACGATCATCGTGTGGCAGGTGGTGCCCAGGGCGGGGTCTCCGTCGTGGGCGCCCCGCATCAGCGAGGCCGCCAGGCCGCGGTTGGAGACGACGTGCGTGGCGACGGCGCCCAGCCAGGTCACCAGCGCGTGCCCCGCGTCCGGGTCGCCGGCCAGGTCGGCCGCGGTGGCGCACAGGGCCTCGACCTTGTCCCGGAAGACGGCCTCCAGCAGCTGCTGCCGGGCCGGGAAGTGCCGGTGCAGCGTGGCCGAGCCGACGCCGGCGCGCCGGGCGATCTCCTCCAGGGACGCCTCGGCTCCCTGCTCGGCGATGGCCTCGGCGGCCGCGGCCAGGATGCGGTCGTAGTTGCGGCGCGCGTCCGCGCGCATCGGCCGCGTGGGCGACGTCGTACGGCTGTCGTGCGGCATGTGGTCTCCAGCGGGCTTGCAAAAACGGGGTGGCCCTCCATATCGTACTCACCCAGAACCGGAGGGCCACCCCGGTTAGCTGGATGGCCCCTAACCTCTGGAGACAGCATCGTGAAGACCATCGTCGTGATGGGGGCGACCGGCCTGCAGGGCCGCGCCGTGACGGCCCGGCTGCTCGCCGACGGCTGGCGCGTACGAGCGGTGACGCGCGACCCGGACTCCGCCGGGGCCCGGGCGCTGGCGAAGGCGGGTGCCCGGCTCGTACGCGCCGAGATGGACGACCCCGCCTCCCTCGCCGCCGCGGCCGAGGGCGCCTACGGCCTGTTCAGCGTGCAGCCCACCGTCGGCTCCCCCGGCACCCCGGCCGGCTTCACCGCCGATCACGAGGTCGCCTGGGGCCGCAACGTCGCCGACGCCGCCCACGCCGCCGGCGTGCGCCACCTGGTCTACGCCTCCGTCGCCGGCGCGGGCCGCCACAACACCGAGAAGCTGCCGCAGAACGTGGTGAGCAAGTGGCGGATCGAACAGCACATCACCCGGCTGGGCCTGCCTGCGACCTTCCTGCGCCCGGTCTCGTTCATGGAGAACTACACCGGCGCCTACCACCTGCACGACGGCGCCGTGACCACCGCGTTCGACCCGGCCGTACCGCAGCAGATCATGGCCGTCGACGACGTCGGCGCCTTCGCGGCCCTGGCCTTCGCCCGGCCGGAGGAGTGGATCGGCCGCGCGGTGGACCTGGCCGGGGACGAGCTGACCCCGCTGGAGATCGCCGCGGCCATGTCCGAGGCCGTCGGCCGGCCGCTGCCCTACGTACAGATCCCGATCGAGGTGATCGCCCGGGCGGGCGAGGAGTTCGCCTTCGCCTACACCTGGCTCAACGGACGCGGCTGGCGCGCCGACGTCTCCTTCGCCCGCGCGCTGCACCCAGGGCTGATGGATCTGCGCACCTGGCTGGCCCGCACCGGCGCGGCCGCGATCGACGGCTTCCTGACCGCCCAGAGCGCCCGATGACCGCACCCGAACTCGGACAGGTCGGCATCTGGGCGGGCGAACTGGACCGCCACCCGGCCCCCGTCCTGCGCGAAGCTGCCGCGGCCGTCGAGGACCTCGGATACCCGGCGCTGTGGTTCCCCGAGACGACCGGCCGCGAGGCCATGGCGCAGGCGGCCCTGCTGCTGTCGCTCACCCGGCGGACCGTCGTCGCCACCGGCGCCGCTGGCATCTACGCCCGTGACGCCGTCACCACCGCGGCCGCGCAGCGCACCCTCGCCGAGGCGTTCCCCGGGCGGTTCCTGCTCGGCCTCGGCGTCGGCCACCCCGCCCTGGTCACCGACATGCGCGGCCATCGCTTCGGCCCGCCGGTCGCGACCATGCGCGCCTACCTGGACGCGATGGACGCCGCCCCGTTCGGCCCGCCGGTCCCGGCGGGGCCCCGGGTCCTGGCCGCGCTGGGCCCGAAGATGCTCAAGCTCGCCGCCGAACGAGCCGCGGGAGCCCACCCGCTGGGCATGCCGGTCGCGCACACCCGCCACGCCCGCGGCCTGCTCGGGCCGCGGGCGCTGCTCGCGGTCACCCAGCTCGCCGTCCTCGATCCGTCTCGTCCCCGCGCGGCCGAGCTGGCTCGCGCCCACGCGGCCGCCGCCCTACCCAACCGGCTCACGCCGCTGCGCGATCTGGGCTTCGACAACCCCGAGTCACTGGACGAACGGCTGGTCGACGCGCTGGTGGCGACCGGCGGCCCCGAGGACGTCGCCCGCCGCGTCGGCGAGCACCTCGGGGCCGGCGCGGATCACGTCAGCCTGCACGTGCTCACGGCCACACCGGACCGGCCGCCACTGCGTCAATGGGAAGATCTCGCCACGCTGCTGCTGTGAACGGGGTCCCGGGGTCGAGGAACCCAGGAACAGCCGTTGTCGAAGAGAATGATCTTGTGCGGATGGCGACGGTTCGCATCGGGTTGGCCTGGAACTCCTGAAGCCCCGGCGAGCCGCAATGTAGGACCGGGACTCCTATGGCTGTGGCCAGGGGCAACGTAGAGCGTGAGCTCTGGTGGATCGTGGGGCCGCTTAGGTCTGTCTGTCGGCTGGGCCGTGGATGATGCGGTGGATGGTGGAGCGGCCGACGCTGTACTCGGTAGCCAGGTCCGCCCGAAAGACCTCGCCCCCGGCGTAGCGGCGGCGGATGGAGCGTCGGGCAGTTTGGGTTGCTCGCCCTTGACCTTGCCGTTCTTCTTCGCCAGGGCCATGCCTTCGCGGGTACCCAGGTGCGAGATGCGACTGTCACCCGGCGGGTGACGGCTTCCTCCACCCGAAGCTGTCTCAAACCCCAATGCAGCTGTGAGCTAGATCACGGTTGAGGTTGACCTTGGGTCAGGGTGGAAGCTCGGCGCAGCGGCGAGACGCCGACCCGGACCTAACGCCTTTGAAGGGCAGACCACCATGACGATCACCCTTTCCGACCAGGACAAGAGCACCCTGCGGATCGCCGCGTACGGCGCCGTGGCGTTGATGGCCGCCGCCGGCGCCGCCGGCAGGCCCCACAAGATCGCCACCTCCGGCAGCATCGCGCTGGGCTCGGCCACCGGCCTGATCGGGCATGTGCTCGCCGAGTACCCCAAGGTCACGGACCTGGCCGGCAGGTCCGTGGCCGAGATCGCCGACCGCGTGCTGCCGGCCCTGACGGCGGCCATGAACCTCCTGAAGCAGCAGGATCCGGCCGAGGCCGGCAACTTCCGTGGCGCCGTCCTCGTCGCTGTCGAGACTGCCCAGACGCACCAGGGCCGGCCGGGCCCCGCCACGGCCGCGATGGCCCGCAAGATCACCGAAGCCCTCGACGCTGCCAGGATGGCCGTTACGGGCAGCGGGGCCGTGCCGGAAGCCGCGGCCGGGCAGGATCGCCCGGAGCTGCGGAAGGCGATCGAGGAGATCGTCGAGTCCGGTTTCCTCGGGGTGTCGCTGCGCGTGCGCGATGAGCGGGGCGAGTGGACCGGCAGCGCCGGGGTGGCCGAGCTGGGCGGGACCGCGAAGCCGCCGGTCAACGGGCATGCCCGGATCGGCAGCAACACCAAGACCTTCACCGCGACCCTGGTGCTGCAACTGGTGGCCGAGGGCAAGCTGGAGCTGGACATCCCGGCGGCGGACTACCTGCCCGAGTTCGGGCTGGACCGGCGGATCACGGTGCGGATGCTGTTGCAGCACACCAGCGGGCTGTTCAACTTCACCGGCGAGGTCTACGACGACGGGACGGTCGTGCACGGGATCCCCGTCCCCTACAGCACCACCGGCAAAGAGTGGGTGGACAACCGGTTCCACACCTACCGGCCCGAGGAACTGGTACGTCTGGCGCTGTCCAAGCCGGCCCGGTTCGCACCGGGGACGGGCTGGAGCTATTCCAACACCAACTACGTGCTGGCCAGGCTGCTGATCGAGAAGGTCACCGGCCGCTCGCTGGCCGAGGAGATGCAGCGGCGGATCCTGGGGCCGCTCGGGCTGTCGGGCACCGTGGTGCCGGACGCCTCGCCGGAGATCCCCGAGCCGCACGCCCACGTCTACTACCGGTACGAGGACGCCGGCGAGCAGCAGACGATCGACATCACCCGCCACAACCCCTCCTGGGTATCCACCGGCGGTGACATGATCTCGACCAGCCAGGACCTGGCCACGTTCATCTCCGCGCTGATAGGCGGCAAGCTCCTGCCGGCCCCGCTGCTGGCCGAGATGTGCACCCCGCACGCCACGGGCATCCCGAACATGGACTACGGGCTGGGAGTGTTCATCCAGAAAACGGACTGCGGCGGCACCGTCATCACCCACAACGGCGGCACGGTCGGCTCCGCGGCGCTGATGTACGGCACGCCCGACGGCGGCAAGACCCTGACCGCCGTACTGCACTGGGTGGACGACGCCGACCTGTCCATCGCAGCAGCGTTCCAGACCGCCCAGCAAAAGCTCGTCAACGAGGTGTTCTGCGGCGAGCAGGCCGATCCGGCTCAGCCGACGGACTGAACACCTGTGACCCGTACGCCTCGAAAGGCTACCCCTTTTGGCCGTGCATCAAGGAGAACGCGAACGCGGGCCACCTGCTCGGCTGTGGTCTGCTCAGTCGCCGAGCTCGAGCACAAGGCAGGATTGCGCAGATGAACGGAGTCACGATCGGGCAGGCGGCGGCGTTCGTCGGCGTCACGGTGAAGACGGTGCGGCACTACCACAAGCTCGGCCTGGTGAAGGAGCCGGAACGCGACAGCTCCGGCTACCGCAGGTACGGATCGGCCGAGCTGTTGCGGCTGGTGCAGGTCCGGACGCTGGCCGCCGCCGGGGTGCCGCTGGCCGAAGTCGGGCCCCTGCTCGACGCCGACCCCGCGCTGTTCGCCGCCGCGCTCGCCGACGTCGAGCGGCAGCTCACCGAACGGATCGAGGAGCTGATCGCGCGCCGTGACACGCTGCATCGACTCGCCGACGGAGACCGGGCGCTGCTGCCGGACCGCGCCGTGGCGCTGCTGGAGCGGCTGTCCGGCCTCGGCTTCCCTGCGGACGAGGTGGCGGCCACCAGGGAGGGCTGGGTACTGGCCAGGGCCCTGGTCCCCGAGGGCTTCGACGACTACCTCACCCATGTCGAGCACGCCCTCGACGACCCCCGCTTCGTCGCGTTGAGCAAGCACGCAATCGAAGCCACGGCATGGAAGCCGGACGACCCGCGCCTGGCCGAACTCGCCACCGCCATGGCCGACCACTTCCTCGCCAACCCCGCACACCTGAAGATCGTGACCGGCCTGCAAGCCCGCACCGACGCCGCAGCCCGGTACACACTGATCGCCCACCACGGCGAAGAGCAGGGATCGGCCACGGCCCGGGGGATCGCGCTCGTCGAGGCCAAGCTCCGCGCCGCGGGCATCCATATCCCCAGACCAGAAACCCACTGACCGCGCCGGTCCCCCATCCTCTCGCCGAGCTGCCGCAGCCCTTCGGCCGGGGCGGAGGAGGCGATGACGTAGCGGCCCAGGACGTTGAGGTGGGCGTGACCAAGCGGGCTGAGCCGGACGGCGTCCTCGTCTTTGACCGGGATGCCGTGGGCGCGCAGCTGGTCGACGGCGGCCGACAGGTACTTCGAGTTCCACAGCGCGACCGCGTTGACGACAAGACCAAGAGCCGCCAGTTGGTCTTCTAGTCCTTCGCGGTAGGCCTGCCGGATCTCCCCGCCGTTGCCGTGGCAGATCTTGCGGGCCAGCCGGTGCCGGGATTCCTGCACGGTGAGCTGCTTGTTGAGCCTGCGCCCGTACAGCAGGTGTCGATGTGGCCGTACTTGGCGAACGCTTGCCCGAGCGGGGTCGGACGCCCGTTGCGTGCGAACATGAGCAGCAGGTCGTAGGCGCGCACCTGGTAAGTCACCAGCGATCCGGCGACCCGGGTCCGAAAGGAGGTGCCGGACGGATCAGCGGTGTGCGCGCAGCGCGGCCAGCACCCATGCGAAGGCCGGTACCGCCGGTGGGGACGGTTTCTGGCCCTTGAGGATGCTCAGGAGCTGCCAGTACCGCTCCACCCGGGGCTCGGCGACCATGTCCAGCCACATGACCAGAGCGGCGGTCTCCTCGGCGGGAAGGTCGTCGGGGATGATCCGCTTCAGGATCGGTCGTGCCCCGGTCGATTCCGGCGTGATGCCGCGCGACAGAGCGGCGCCCGCGTGCTCAAGGACCAAGGGCCGGAGGTTGAGGCCGTACTCCAGGCGGTTGTCGTCCTCGCCGCTGAGAACCATCCTTCGGACCGTCTGCCGGAAGCCGTCGTCGGCCACCAGTTCGGCCAGTTCCACCCACGCGTTGATCTGTTCGGAGGTGGGGTCCTCGGGGAGGTCCGGCGGCAGGTCGCGCATCCAGCCCGCGACCAGCGCGGCGTCCTCGTCGACGACGCCGGCGAACGCGCGGTCGACGAAATCGTCGATGATCTGCTGACGTTCCCGTGCCGACAGTCGGGCCAGTGCGTTGATCAATGCGATCTCCTTGGTTGAGCTGTCACGGTTGGCGAGCACGCGCAGGACGGACCGGCGTATCTTCAGGGTGCGGATCTCGGAGTCGAGCGCTTTGACGTGCAGGTCCGCCACTTCGCTCAGCGTGGCCCGCTGCTCCAGCACCTGCTGGACGGCGTCGAGACCGAGCCCGAGATCGCGAAGCGTCCGGACCAGGTCCAGCCGCGCGACCGCCTCCGCGTCATAGAGCCGGTAGCCGCCCCCCGACCTCTGGACCGGGGGAACGACGCCGCAATCGGACCAGAAGCGGATCGTGCGCGCCTGCAGCCCCGTACGCCGGGCCAGCTGCCCGATCGTGTAAAGACCCGTCGCGTCGTTCATGATTCGAATCTGCACCTTCCACCCGGTGGAACCTCAAGCGATTTGTCGGAGATTCTCGTTGTGGAGCAGCCGTTAGGGGGGCGCAGACCGAGGATGTACGAATCCTGACCACGGCAGCGTCAATCGCGATCGGCGGCGAGCGCGGGGTCCGTCCGGTTCGCCGCGTGTGCGGTCAGGGCGCCGAGTGCGCACAGGAGCGCGAGCCCGAACAACACGTACCTCGCCGAGTCGAGCATCGACCCGCCGCCCAGGTTGACCAGGACGCCCGCCACCGCCGTGCCGAACGCGATCGACAGACTCGTCACCGTGGCGATCCCCGCGGCCGCCTGCCTGCCCTCCTCCGGATCCCGCGTGCTGGACATCGCGGCCACCGACAGGTGCGGATAGGCCAGCCCGATGCCCGCCCCGGCCGCGAACAGCACCGGCACCCACACCGCCACCAGCCACAGCGGCGTCTCCTCACGCTGCAGCAGCCCCTGGACGAGCAGGCCCGCGGCCAGCAGCACCGGGCCGAGCACGCGCAGCCGGCGCACCGCGCGCCCGCTCGTCACCGACGCGCTGCCGATCTGGGTGAGCGACCAGCCCAACGAGATGGCCGCGGCGAAGAACCCCGCCACGAGCGGCGCCAGCCCGGCCAGCCGCTGACCGAACAGCGGCAGGAACGACTCGGCCGCGACCCCGCAGGCCAGCAGCCCCAGCGTCAGATAGACCCACTTCAACGACGAACCGCTCCGGTACGTCGCCTGCGGGAAGACCCGCAGGTCACTGCCCCGCTCATGGATGACGAACCCGGCCATCAGCAGCGCCGCCGCCCCGATGCCGGCCGCCTTCGCCGGCGTGCCCGCCAGCACCCCCGCCACGCTCACGGCCCCGGCGGCCGCCATGACCAGCAGCAGGGACATGACCGGGACCGGCGGGCGCAGGTCCCGGTCATGTCCGCGTCCCGGCAGCACGCGGGGCACGAGCGCGCCGCACGCCGCCGAGACCGCCGCCATCACCGCGAACGCCAGCCGCCACGAGCCCAGCTGGGCGAACAGGCCCCCGAGCGCCGGACCGGCGAAGTTGCCGACACCGTACATCGCCGACATCAGCGCGGTGCCGCGCGTCCAGAGCCGGGGCGGCAGCGCCGACCGGATGACGGCGAACCCCAGCCCCGACAGCAGCCCCGCCCCGAACCCCTGGACGCCGCGCGAGGCCAGCAGCACCGCCATCGCCGGGCTCAGCGCGCAGGCCAGCGAACCCGCCGTGAAGACGGCGAAGCCCAGCAGGTACGCGCCGACGTTCCCCCACCGGGACAGGAACCGGCCGGCGAGCATCGTCGCGATCACCATGGCGACGAGGTAGATGGTCATGTTCCAGGCGTAGAAGCCCGCGCCGCCGAGGTCGGCCACCGCGGTCGGCAGCAGGCTCGCCGCGAGGTAGATGTTGATCGCACCGACCAGCACCCCGCCGGCCAGCACGATCATCGGACCCGGCAGCCCCACCTCGGCGTGGGCTTGCCCGGATATCGGTTCGTAGTCGTCAGCACTCATGGCTTCAAGGCTGTCGTTGAACCGGTCCCGGAGAGTCTGCGCCGCCCGCCGGGCGACGGCGCTGGGCCGGGCGGCGGGAGAGCTTCAACCCGCGGTGGAACCCCGGCCCGCGCGGGCCGTCAGCCGAGGGCGTCGAGCAGTTCGCGCTCGCGCTGGGCGCTGAGGCCGGCGCGCCGGCCGCGCTCCAGCCCCTGCTCGCGCTCCCAATCCAGCGTGTCGGCCAGCATCTCCGCCCGGGGCCGATGGCGCAGCCCCGCGGCATGCGCCGCGGCCCCGGTCCGGGACGCGAACCCTTCCCAGCCCGGCTCGACCAGCCACATCGGCAGCGACTCGGGCCCCATCCACTCGGCCACGCCGTTGGCCAGCAGCCATGCCGACTCGGCGGTGACCACCGGGCCGGTGTGCCCGCCGGCGGCACGGGACAACTCGATCCACTCCCCGAACGGAACGACCGGCCCGACGGCGTCGAAGGTGCCGGCGACGCCCTTCTCGCCGGCGTCCAGCAGCCAGGCTGCCAGGTCGCGTGCGTCGATCGCCTGGGTCGGCAGGTGCGGCGCGTCGGGCACCAGCATCGGCCCCTGCCGGTCGCGGGCGGCACGGGCCGCCCAGTAGCCGGTGCGTCCGCTGTGATCGCCCGGGCCGCCGATGAGGCCGGCGCGGGCGATGAGCAGGCGCTCGCCCACGGCCGCCGTGGACGCCAGCTCGCAGGCGGCCTTCGCCTCGCCGTACAGGTCGCGGTCGACCTCGTCGCGATCGGTCGCGGGGAGCAGGGCCGTGGACTCGTCGGCGTCCGGCGCGGCGTGGGAGGCGTAGGCGCTGACGGAGGAGACGTAGGTCCAGTGCCGGGCCCGGTCGCCCAGCGCGTGCAGGGCCTCGCGGACGAAGCCCGGCTGCCATGACACCTCGATGACGGCGTCCCATTCCCGGTCGAGCAGCAGCTCGTACGCCGAAGGATCACGCCGGTCGGCGGCCACCAGTCTCGCTCCGTCCGCCACCTGGCCACTCTCGCCGCGCGCCAGGCATGTCACCTGATGGCCGCGCTCGATCGCCTGCCGCGACAGCTCCCGGCCCAGCCAGGCCGTTCCCCCCAAAACCAAGATCTCCATCCCGACACCCAATCATCGCGAACGCCGAGCACCCAGCCAGGTTCACTGACAGCGCACCGGATTCGCCGAGAGCGGAGCGGGGCCTGCCCGGGACGCGGTTCGCCCCGGGCAGGCCCGTTGAGCGTCAGACGCCGAAGGGCGCGGGGTAGACGATGGTGCCGCTGGGCACCGCGATGGCGTCGTCGAAGACGAGGGCCATCATCGCCTCGTCGGGCACCTCGAAGGAGGGGCGGATCCCATACGCCGAGGCCGGGGTGAAGCCGAAGCGCGGGTAGTACTCCGGGTGGCCGAGCACGAGGACGAGGTTCTCGCCCTTGTCGCGTGCGGCCTGGAGACCGGCGCGGATGGCGGCCGAGCCGGCGCCGGTCTTCTGGTACTCCGGCAGGACCGCGCACGGGCCCAGCGCCAGGGCCGGAGCGGCGCCGACGTGGCAGCGGGTGAGCAGCGCGTACCCGGCCACGGTGCCGTCGGGGGTCTGGGCGACGATGGACAGCTCGGGCGACCAGGCCTCATCGACGCGCAGCGCCTCGATGAGGTCGGCCTCCAGCGGCGTGGGGAAGGCGCCGAGGGCGACCGTGCGGATGGCGGGGATGTCCTGCGGGGTCTCGGCGCGGGTGATCCAGGTGTGCGACATGGTGTTCTCGTCTCTCGTCGTGGGGCTGGTGGTGGCGGTACGCAGGACGTAGCCGGTGTAGGCGTACCGGCTAGGCGCGCAGGTCCGGGGCGGGGTCGGGGTGGTCCATTCGCATTCGGTGACCACCAGGACGCCGCCGGGGGCCAGCAGCAGTGCGGCGCGGCCTGGACCGCAGCCCAGGTCCAGCGTCCTGGGCCCGTCGGGCAGCGGGCCGGCCAGGGTCAGCAGCCGCTGCGTGGTGGCATCGGAGCCGGGCCCCTGGCGGGGCAGGTCGCGATGCAGGTCGTAGAACGCGTTGATGATCGCGTCATCGTTGAAATCGGGCACTGTGCCAGATGTTCCTTCAATAGAAGAGAGGCAGCGGGCCGCGGGGCATGCCCGCGCCCGGGTCACGACCGGCGCTGCCGGTCCCGGAAGGCGTAGGTCTCACGCAGCGAGCGGGTGATCGCCTTCTTGCGATCGTCGTGCTGGGCGCGCAGGCGCGCGTCGCTGCGGGAGCTGGCCCAGGCGTTCTCGCGCTGGAGCTTGCGGTAGCTGTCGAGGCGGCGTTCGCTCAGATCACCTGAGGCGATGGCCGCCTGGACCGCGCAGCCGGGCTCGGAGTCGTGGTCGCAGTCGCCGAAGCGGCACTGCTGGGCGAGCTCCTCGATGTCGGCGAAGACCTGCTGCAGGCCCTCGTCGGCGTCCAGGAGGCCGACGCCGCGCAGACCGGGGGTGTCGATCAGCACGCCGCCGCCGGGAAGCGGGACCAGACTGCGGCGGACCGTGGTGTGCCGGCCCTTGCCGTCTTGCGCGCGTACGTCGCCGGTCTCCAGGACCTCGGTGCCCAGCAGCGCGTTGCCCAGCGTGGACTTGCCCGCTCCGGACGGGCCGAGCAGGACCACGGTGCCGGTGAGCGCCGCGGCGAGCGCGTCCATGCCCTGGCCGGTGGCGGCGCTGGTGGCGATGATCTCCACACCCGGGGCGAGCTCGGTGATGGCGGTCACCGCCTGGCCGGGATCGGCCGACTGGTCGGCCTTGGTCAGGACGATCACGGGCTGGGCGCCGCTCTCCCACGCCAGCGCCAGCAGCCGCTCGATCCGGCTCGGATTCAGCGGGCCGCCGAGTGAGACGGCCACGACCGCCGTGTCGACGTTGGCGGCCAGGGCCTGACCGTAGGAGGTACGCGACGCAGATGACCGGACGATGACACCGCGCCGTGGCAGCAGCGCGACCAGCTCGGGCGTGGGGCCGGGCCGCAGCGCCGCCCAGTCGCCCGTGCACGGGGACTCGACCGGATCCGGCACCGCCGGGAGCGAAAGGCGGGCCCGGAGCGGGCCGGTTTCGGTGATGACGTCGCAGGCGCCGCGATCGACGCCGACCACGCGGGCGGGAATGAGCCTCGCGGAGCGGTAGGAGGCGAAGGACTGTTCGAGCCCTGCGTCCCAACCGTACGCGGACAGGCCATCGTCAAAGGAATGCTCGAATGACAACGGAATGGAACCCTTTGCAGAAAAGGGGCCTTGGCGGATGGGACATGCCGCATCCGTGCCAGGGAAGGCGCCTCGAAAGGTCAGCCAAGGCCCGGGGACGTGAGGATGGACCGAGTGCCGCAGATGGCAGCCATCACCACGACGGTCATTTAACCTCACCTCCCTCGAAGAGTTCCTGTTGTCACGAACGTGTCTTGCGTTGGACAAGGTAGCAGCATGAGCAGCCACCCGCAAAGATCAGGGGGTGGCGAGGTTGATGGTGGCGGGGATGCCCTGGCGGGTCATCTTGGCGTACGGACACAGCGCGGTCGCCTGGGCGAGCAGCGGGGTGACCCGGTCGGGGTCGGCTCCGGGCCAGGTCACGACAAGGTCGGCGCTCAGCTGGTAGCCGCCGTCGGCCGGGTCGCGGCCGAAGGCCACGCTCGCCTCCACGGTGATCGACGCGGGGTCGAGGAGGTGCCGGCGGGCCAGCAGGCTGAGGGCGCCATGGAAGCAGGCGGCGTATCCGGCGGCGAAGAGCTGCTCGGGGTTCGGGCCGGGGTTGTCGCCGCCGAGCTCCTCGGGCATCCGCAGCTGCAGGTCGAGGGTGCCGTCGGCGGAGCGGGCCCGGCCGGTGGCCCGGCCGTGGGCGGAGCTGCCGCCGCTGACGGCGACGCGCGTGACATAGAGGGGTTTGAACGTGGAGCCGCTGTAGTCGTGCTCCGTGGACAGCATCGGTTCGTTCACCGGTCCGCCTTTCAGCGGCGCACGGGGCGCCTGGGGTGAGGGCATGCTGGTCATGGGCGGTGCCAGCGCTGCAACTTGTCGGGGTTCAGGACGATCCACACCGCGGTGATCTCGGCTTCGGCGACGCTCACGCCGACCACCGCCACGGCCCGGCCCGCCTGGCGCAGCACCAGGCCCGTCCGGCCGTTCACGGACTCGACGGCCACCTCGGTGCCGGGCCGGCCGGCCAGCAAGGACGTGACGAACCGGGCGACCGCGTCCGCGCCGTAGGTGGGGCGTACGGGGGCGCGCAGTTTGCCGCCACCGTCGCTGACGACGATCGCGTCCGCGGCCAGGACCTCCCGCAGCGCCGCCGTGTCCCCCAGGTCGCAGGCCGCGGCGAAGCGGCGCGCGACCCGGTCGTGCCGGACGAGCATCCCCTGGTCCGGCCTGGCCTGCTGGTGTGCCGGGCGCCTGGCGGGCTGGGAGCGGGGTGCCGGGGCGGCGGCGGGGGACGGCGCTCCGGGCGTACCCGGTCCGGGCAGGGGGCCGGGGGCGGCGAGCAGTTCCAGGCAGATGCCTCCGGCGACCCGCGTCAGCCAGGCGCGCGGCACCGCGATGCCGGCGCGTTCCTCGTCGTCGAGGGCGTACCAGCGGCGATAGGTCTCCTGGACGATCCGGTCAGCCGTGCTCTCCGAGCCGAACATCCACAAGGCGATCTCGAGCAGGTGCTGCCGCTCGTCGAGCATCTCCGCCAGCGTCCCGGCGCTCACGTCGGCCATGTCCGGCCACCCTCACGGCCAGGAGAGCAGGCCTGTATCCATGCTGTGAAGGTGCCGGCGTGGCCGCCGGGCAACGAGGTCGTCCGCACGATGTCCTCTGTTCTTTCGGAGTCGGCAGTTAAGACAGGACAGCCGCTCAAGTTGTGACACCCCACAGAAGCCGAACGTCTAACCTCCTCGTGAGCGGTCGTACGCGCCGAGTTTGGCCGGGTTGACGATCCACATGACGTGGTGGATGCCCTCCGGCGAGGCCTCGATGGTGAGCAGGGTGACCTCGGTCCGGTTGCGGGGGACGAGCACACCGGCGCGCCCGTTCACCTCGACCCAGGTCAGTTTGGCGCCCGGCCAGAACCTCGGCGCGTACGCGGCCAGGAACTTCGCCACGCGGCGGCTGCCCAGCAGGGGGAAGCGCGCCGCCCCTCGGATGCCGTTGCCGTCGGAGGAGCTGACGACGTCCTCGGCGAAGAGGCCTTCGAGGGCGGCGATGTTCCCCGTCTGCGCGGCGTCCAGGAAGACCGCCAGGAGGCGCCGATGCTCCGTCTTGTCGATGGGCTCGCGCCGTGCGGCGGTCAGCCGTTTACGGGCGCGGCTGACGAGCTGGCGCGCGTTGACCGTGCTGACCTGCAGGATCTCCGCGATCTGCGGATAGGGGTAGACGAAGGCCTCGCGCAGCACGTACGCGGCCCGCTCGGTGGGGGTGAGCCTCTCGAGCAGCAGCAGGAAGGCGAGTTCGAGCGCTTCACCCCGTTCGGCGCCCAGCGTCGGGTCCATGCTGGTGTCCACCGGTTCGGGGAGCCAGGGCCCGATGTAGGCCTCGCGCCGCGAACGGGCGGACTGGGCGACGTTGATGGCCAGGCGGGTGGTGATCAACGCCAGGAAGGCCGGAGGATTCTCGACGGTCGAGCGGTCGGTGTTCTGCCAGCGCAACCAGACTTCCTGAAGGACGTCCTCGGCTTCCACCGCGCTGCCGAGCATCCGATAGGCGATGCCGAACAGCCGCGGGCGCAGCTCGACGAAGGCGGACGCGGCCCGTTCGAGCGCGTTTGCCTGTTTCAGTGATCCCACTTGCATGATTCCCCCACGCCTTCGCTCTCCACATCGATCCGTCCCCCGGCCGGGCGAGCCCCGTTCAGCCCCGTACGTGGCCGACGGCGTCGAGGACGGCGGCGGCCACGGCGTCAGGCTGGGACGTCGCGATCGCATGCGAGGCCCCGGCGACCTCGCGGGTGCCCCGAGACCCGGCCCGTTCCGCCATGAAGCGCAACGCCGCGGCCGGGATGCTGAGGTCACGCTCGCCGTGGACGAACCACGACGGTTTGGTATGCCAGCCCGGCTCGCTCGCCGCCAGCCCGTCGGTGAGCGCCCGTTCGGTCACCGGCCGCTGGGTGGCGGCCATCAGGGCGGCCTCGTCGGCGTCCACGTCGGCGCAGAACTGGTGGTGGAACTTGTCCGCGGCGATGCGGAACTCGTTGCCGCCGGAGGCGACCGGGTAGGCTTCCAGCGCGCCGCCGAGGGTGCTCCCCTCGAACTTTCCCGACAGCAGGAACGCGCTCTCACCCGGCTCGGGGGCGAACGCGGCCACGTAGACCAGGGCCTGCACGGCCGGGTTGCCGGCCGCCGCCTCCGTGATCACCATGCCGCCGTACGAATGGCCGACCAGGACGACCGGACGGCCGATCCCGTTGATCACGTCACGCACGTACGCGGCATCGCCCTCCACGCTGCGCAGCGGGTTCGCCGCGGCGACGGCGGTCAACCCGCGATCGTGCAGGCGCCGGATGACGCGGTTCCAGCCGGCCGATTCGGCGAAGGCGCCGTGGACCAGGACGATGACGGGCTGCTCGCTCATGAGTGGACCTTCCCTGCGTTCAGTTCGGCGGGCCGGGGTTCCTCGCGGAAGCCGATCTCCCGGTGGGTGCCGTCGCACAACGGCTTGTTGCCGGAATGGCCGCAACGGCACAGCGTCATCCGGTTGCGGGCCTCCAGCGGCCGGCCGTCCGACCGCACGACCGGCACCTTGCCGGTGACCCACAGCGCGCTCGCCAGCCCGTCCTCTTCCTCCAGGACCGAGATCGCCTGCGGCAGGTCCGGCTCGATCGTCTCGCCGCCGCGCTCCAGGGCGTAGCTGTAGGAGCCGGAGGGGCAGTGGTCGATGCGGCCCATGACGGCGGAACGCACGTCGCTGTCGCCGGTGTCGGCGAGCATCGCGGCGATCGGCCTGGTGCGCCCGATGCAGAAGGCGGCATGGACGCACAGCTCCCCCACCCGCTGGGCCGAGATGCCCACCCCGTCGTGCACGTGCTGCAGCTCCTTGTACGGCCGCATGACCGCGCTCTCCGTGCCGTCGAACCCGATCACGGCGTGGGTCCCGTCGCAGAACGGCTTCGACGACGAGTGACCGCAGCGGCACAGCGCGTAGGTGTCCTCGGTCTCCAGGGGCTCGCCGGTCTTCCAGGTCAGCGCGTCGTTGTTCTCGGCAGAGACGATCTTGCGCTTGCGTCTGAGGGGGACGCCGCCGTACACGACGTACGGGCCGTCGCGCAGCACGACGATCCGCTGCCGGTCGCCGACGCTCCACCGGCGCAGCTCGGGCGGCACGTACTCGAAGGTGGGACCGGCGGTGGTGCCGTCTCCGTCGGGCATCCGCATCAGGGCCCGGGCCTGGCCCTTGAGCGCGTACATGGTGCCGGTGGCGGCCCCGAGCAGCTTCGGACTGCCGTTGAACGCCCGTTCAAGCAGGTGCAGGACCGCGCAGTAGGTGTGGTTGAACTCTTCCTGCGCGGTCCTGATCGCGCTGCCCGGCTCGTGGTCGGACAGCCGCGGGTTGTGGCGCATCGGACGTACGCCGGTCGGGTCCACCGAGATCGTCTCGCCGGTGGGCCCGGACTGGGGGGTGTCGCCCCGCTGGTAGCGGCGGCCGAGCTTGAGCTCCTGGAAGCGGTAGTAATGTCCGACTTCTTGGCGTTCGGGGTGGAAGACGTCCTGGTCGCCGTCCCAGACGCCGCCGCGGGCGGTGCCCTCGCCCTGCTCGACGATCTCCTCCAGCGCGGCCAGCGCCGAGGCGAGGTCACCGACCTGGACCAGGTGCCCGGCGGTGTGGCGGAAGTGGTCGGCGCTCACCTGGCGGGCCGGGTCGCCGCTGAAGACCGCCTGCTCGCCGAGCCGTTCGCACAGGTGGCGCAGACCCTCCTCGATGGCGGCGTAGAACTGGCCGATCGTCTCGTAGCCGTCGGCTTCGGCCGGGGCGCCGGGCGGTGCCGGTTGTTCGATCCGCAGGAACATCTCGAGGGCTTCCGGCCCGAAGGGCACCAGGGACAGCTCCAGCGAGCCGTGGGGCAGGGGGCGGGGGTGCGGCGGCAACATCCCCGGCGTGTCCAGCCGCGGCCGGCCGCCGACGGCGTTGAGCAGGTTGGCGGCCAGCGCCAGGTGCAGCATCTCCTCGACGAAGACACTGCCCACGACCTCGACCGCTTCGGGGTTGCGCTCCGGGTCGAGCGAGTACAGCGCGCACAGGTACGGCGGCAGGGTCGCGTGTTCCAGCTCGATCGCCCACTGCAGGTGCTCGCGCAGGCTTTCGAGGGTGTCGATCCGGGTTCGCTGGGGTTCCAGGTGTTTCATCGGTGTCCTGACTCGGTTGCCGGAAGGGGGCGTGTCACGCGACGTGATCGCCGGGTCGGGAGCCGTCCTCCAGCGCCTCGACCGCGTCGAGCAGGCCCCGCAGGCCGATCTCCTCGCGCTCGGCGTCCGTCGGGTCGAACAGCCACTCGGTGACCGGCAGCTCGGCGACCTCCTCCGGATGGCTCGCCTCGATCAGGGTCACCTCGGTCTCGACCTCGATCTGGAGCTCGTACAGGAAGCCGTCCTCGCTGTTGGGAACGCTCATCTTTCCTCCATGCGTGGCTTGAGCGGATGTCCGGAAGACCGGCTGACCGCGTGGATCAGCCGTACAGCGATCTGGCCGGAGGCGAACAGGCGGGTGAAGCGCTCACCCTGGTCAGCCGCCAGCGCGTACGCGGGCTCGGCCCGGTGGCGGGTCGCGATCATCGCGGCGACCTGCTCGGCGCGGCGCGACCAGGACCGCGGCGCCCCGCCGGGCTGGTCGATCTGCTCGACGATCTCGAATCCCGCGCCGGCGAGCAGATCGACAAGCTCCCCCTGGGTGGGGAAGTGGTTGCCGTCCGGCACCGGAAGGAGCTGCGGGCCCCGGGCGACGACCACCAGCAGCCCCAGTGAGGCGCCGGGCTTCAGCACCCGGTGGATCTCGCCGAGCACCGCGGCCTTGTCCTGTACGGTGCACAGCACCCCCAGACACCAGGCGGCGTCGGCCGACCCCGTACGGAGCGGAATCCGTCGCCCGTCCCCCGCGACGACCGGCAGCCCGAACAGCCGGGCGGCGGCCCGGCGCGCGGCCGGCATCGGCTCCAGCAGGATCGGCCGGACCCCGAACCGCTCCGCGGCCCAGGCCGCCGGCCCGCCGGCGCCCGCGCCCACGTCCAGCAGCGTGATGCCGGCCGACAGCTCGCACGCCTCGGCCAGCCAGGCCAGTGCCGCCGGACTCGCGCTGCCGCGGCAGGCGGCGGGTATGGCGTGCCGCTCCCCCAGCTGCTCGACGGCGTCGGCGGTCCAGCCGGCGACATCATCGAACTCGGCGACCATCGCCGATGCGGTCACTGCGTAACTCCTGTCCCGTCGCGGGCGCGTGCGTCGCCCGCCAGCCGTCCGGTCGCCGTCATGGCAGTCGTCGACGCTCGGGCCGGAGGCCGGGCATGACGGCCGGGCCCGTTGGTCGCCGCGTCGCCGCCGCACCTGGAACAACCCCTCCCGCACTACTTGCCGGTGGCGTTCCGGCGGGCCCAGTCGAGGTAGTGGATGGTGCCGAGGATCGCGTCCTCACCGGGCACCAGCGTCCGCTCGCCCGGCACGCTGCCGTAGTAACGGGCCTGCGGGTCGGCGACCACCGTGCGCGGGTCACCCCAGGCGGCCAGGGCATCGCGGAAGAACTCGTCCATCCGGACGTCATCAGGGCCGCCCACCTCGACCCGGCCGTTCAACGGCTGCCCCACCGCGACCCGGCCGACCGCCTGGGCGACCTCCTCACCCGCGATGGGCTGGAACCGCACCGGCGCGATCCGCACCGTGTCGCCGTCCGCGGCCTCCTCCGCGATGGCCCGTACGAACTCGAAGAACTGCGTCGCGTGCACGAGCGAGAACGGGATCCCCGACTTCTCGATCAACTGCTCCTGAGCGATCTTCGCCGCGAAATAGCCGTTGTCCGGCATCCGTTCCGTGCCCACCACCGACAGCGCGACATGATGACCGACCCCGGCCACCGCCTCCGCGGCCAGCAGATTGCCCGTGGAGGTCTCGAAGAACTCCATCACCGCCGCGGGCTCGAACGACGGCGAGTTCGACACGTCCACCACCACCTGCGCACCCGCCAGCACCTCCGCCAGCCCCTCACCGGTCAGCGTGTTGACACCGGTGCTCGGCGCCGCCGCCACCGCCTCGTGACCGTGCTCCCCCAGCATGGCCACCACCTTCGACCCGATCAGGCCCGTCCCGCCGACCACGACGACCTTCATAGGTGCCCCCTTATTTCTCCGCCGGGGCACCCACGTGCCGACCGGTCGCCAGCTAAGACAGGGCAGCCTTCAGGCTTGTGACAGCAGCCGTGAAATCTTTTCCTTTTTTCTGGATGAAGACCTCGTCAAGGCCGCCGGTGCTATTCGACGAGTTTTCCGGCGGTTGAGACCTCGCGCATGAGCGCCGCGATCTCGGCGGGAACAGGCGGGATGGCCTCCCTGGCCACCGATCCGGGACCGGACCACACCAGGTTGACCTGCAGCGCGGGGTCGAGCTCGGGGTAGTCGGAGCGGTTGTGGCAGCCGCGGGTCTCGCGACGTTCGAGGGCGGTCTCGATCGTCGCGCGGGCGGCCAGCGCCGCGGACTTCAGGTCGAAGGCGTGGGCCAGGTCCTGGAAGCCGGCCAGGTCCGGATGCACGCCGACGTCGGCGATGCGCGCCTCCGCCGCGCCCAGTTCGGCCAGGCCCTTGCGCAGGCCGCCCTCGTCGCGCACCACGCCGGCGTGCTCCGTCATGATGTCGCGCAGGGTCCGCTGCAGCGCGCGTACGTTCTCGGGGCCGTCCGCGGCCAGGAGGTCGTCCACCTCGGCCCGTGCCGCGTCGAGCGCCTCGGCCGAGCGGCGCTGGGCGTCGAGGCCCGCGGAGTACTCGGCCGCCGCCTGACCGACGATGCGGCCGAAGACGAGGAGCTCGATGAGCGAGTTGCCGCCCAGGCGGTTGGCGCCGTGCAGGCCGCTGGCCGCCTCCCCGATCGCGTACAGGCCGTCGACCCCGGTGCCGTGGTCCTCGGGCCGCACCCAGACGCCGCCCATCGAGTAGTGCGCGGTCGGCGCGATCTCGATCGGGTCCTTGGTGATGTCGAGCATCTGCAGTTCCAGGAGCGTCTGGTAGACGCGCGGCAACCGCGTCATGATCGTCTTGCGTGGCAGATGCGACACATCCAGCCAGACGCCGCCGTTCGGGGTCCCGCGGCCTTCTTTGATCTCCGTGTACGCGGCCAGGGCGATGCGGTCGCGCGTGGACAGCTCCATCCGCTCCGGGTCGTACCTGGACATGAACCGCTCGCCGAGCTGGTTGCGCAGGATTCCGCCCTCGCCCCGGGCGGCTTCGGAGACGAGGGTCCCGGCCGCGTTCTCGGGCGCGATGAGACCGGAGGGGTGGAACTGCACCAGCTCGGCGTCGCGGATGCGGCAGCCGGCCAGGACGGCGAGGCGGAAGGAGTCGCCGGTGTTCTCGTCCCTGCGCGAGGAGGTACGCCGCCAGATCCGGGTGTGGCCCCCGGCGGCCAGGATCACCGCGTCGGCATGGATGACGTAACGGCTGCCATCGGTCAGATCGAACCCGTACGCGCCGAAGACCGCGTTGTCGCGAACGAGAATGCGCGTGATGTACACGGTGTCGAGGATGGGGACATCGACCTGCGCCGCGCGGTTGATCAGGGTGCGCTGGATCTCCAGCCCGGTGTAGTCGCCGGCGTAGGCGGTGCGCCGGTAGGTGTGGGCGCCGAAGAAGCGCTGCGAGATGCGCCCGTCCTGTTCGCGGGCGAACGGCATGCCCCAGCGTTCGAGGTCCTCGATACCCTGCGCCGCCCCCTCGGTGACGATCTGCACCGTCTGCGGATGGGCGAGGAGATAGCTCTCCTTGAGGGTGTCGGCCGCGTGCTGCTGCCAGCTGTCCTCGGGGTCCATCGTGGCCAGCGCCGCGTTGATGCCTCCAGCCGCGAGGGAGGTGTGCGCGTCGGCCTTCGGCCGTTTGCCCACCGCGAGGACGCCGACCCCGCGCTCGGCGAGCTCGATGGCCGCCCGCAGCCCGGCTCCTCCCGTGCCGATGACCAGGACGGAGGTGGCGATCCGGTGCTCTGGCGAGTGCATGGTGCTCCTTTGACAGCGTCGATGGAAAGCCGTTACGGGAGCAAGACCGGGTAGTGCCGCGATTTGTGACAGGAAGAATCTTCCTGGCCTGTACCTGGCCACCGGCCTGTCCCCGCTGTCCCGGGGGTAGCAGTCGAGGAATCGCACTTCCGGCGAGGGGGACGCCGGAGCAGGGGGCGATGGCGGTGGCCGATCTGGAGCAGGCGGCGGCGGTGTTCGCCGGGGTGCGACCACGCCTGTTCGGGATCGCGTACCGGATGCTGGCCAGCGTCACCGAAGCCGAAGACCTCGTCCAGGACGTCTGGCTGCGCTGGCAGGCCTACGACCGCGCCACCGTCGACGACCCCGCCGCGTTCCTGGCCACCACGACCACCCGGCTGGCGATCAACGCCACCCAATCCGCCCGCGTCCGCCGCGAAACCTACCTCGGCCCCTGGCTGCCCGAACCCGTCGACACCGCCGCCGACCCCTACCTCGGCGCCGAACGCGCCGAAGCCCTGGAGTTCGCCGTCCTGCTCCTCCTGGAACGCCTCTCCCCCACCGAACGCGCCGCCTACGTGCTACGCGAGGCGTTCGACTACCCCTACCGGCAGATCGCCGACATCCTCGAACTCAACGAACCCGCCGTACGCCAGCTCGTCAGCAGAGCCCGCAAACGCGTCCTCATCGCCCGCCCCACCCCCGTCACCCAAACCGAACAACACAGACTCCTCACCGCCTTCGTCGCCGCCGCCCGCTCCGGCGACATGACCACACTCGAAGAGCTCCTCGCCGCCGACGTGATCGGCTACTCCGACGGCGCCGTACGGGCCTCCCGGCTCTGGAGCGGACTCGGCGTGGCCTGGGCGAGCACGAAGAGCCGAACCTGCGCACCGCTGAAACGCGTCATGTCGCCCGGTTGGCGAGGGCCCGGTTGGCGAGGGCTACGTAGGCGTGCGCCACCTTGGCGTCGATCTCAGGGGGCACAGGGACGACGCACTGCCCGGCCGGCACGAGCCCGCGCGCGATGGCCTCCAGGCAGCGGGCTTGGAGGGTGAACCCGAGATCCATCGATTCCACCGAGTTGCCCAGCGGGCGCGGCCCGGAGAGGTTCACCATGTGCCCGCCGGTGAGCACGTGAACGCGTCTGCCGTCGCCGAGGATCAGGCTCGTGACGCCTTCGGTCGGCTCGACGGTGCCGACCACGTCGGGCTGCCCCAGGAGGTCGGCCAGGTCGATCTCCCACGGGACGTGACCGGCGTTCGCCAGGATCGTCCCGTCGGCCAGCAGGCGGAGATCGGCCCCGGTGAGGACGCGCGCGGCCCCGGTGACGGTCACGACGAGGTCGGAGGACGAGATCGCCTGCTCCCGCTCCGGCACCGCGAAACCGTCGAGCAGCGCGTTGAGCCGCCGCACCGGATCCGTGTCGAGCACGGAAACGCGGGCGCGCGCCCGGCCGAAGTTGCCGGCGACGCCGCGTCCGCAGGCTCCGTAGCCGATGACGGTGACCCGGAGCCCGTTCGTGGCCCGGTTGGTGATGCGCATGAACGACTCGAGCACGCTCTGGCCCACCGCGTGCTCGTTCTCGGCGAACTGCTTGATCGGGCTGTCGTTGATGACCAGGAGCGGCCGCGCGATCCGCTCGCGCAGCGGCAGCAGCCTCGCCCGCCCTGAGGTGGTCTCCTCGGTCCCGCCCACAAGCGAGTCGTACGGGGCCTCCAGGAACCGGGCGAACAGCTCCCCGCCGTTGTCGAGGATCAGGTCCGGCCGGCAGGCGAGCACGTCGCGCAGGTGGGCGGCGTGAACCTCCGGATCGCCGGTGCGCTCGCCGATGACGTTCACCCCCCGATCCCGCAGCACGGCCACCGTCTCCTGCTGGGTGGTCATCAGGTTGCCGGTGGCCACGATCGTCGCTCCGCCCCGCCGCAGCGCGAGGAGGAGGGTGGCGGTCTTGGGTTCCAGATGGCTGGCCGCACCGATCGTCAGGCCGGCGAACGGACGAGTACGGGCGAACTCCTCAGCGGTCTCGGCCAGCAGCCGGCAGCTGCCGAGCACCCATTCCAGCTGCGGCATCGGCGTCTCCAGAAGCGGTCAGCGCAGGATGGCGTGGATCAGCGAGGCCACGCCGTCGTCGTCGTTGCTGGGCAGCAGGATACGGGCGGCCGCCTTGACCTCGGGGTGCGCGTTGGCGACGGCCGCGGGCAGGCCGGCCTCGCGGAGCATGGGAAGGTCGTTGGGCATGTCCCCGACGGCGGCCGTGGCCGTGAGGGGGATGCGCCGGTGCGCGGCCGCCCATCGCAGGGCCTCGCCCTTGTTCGCGTGCTCCGGCGAGATCTCCAGGAAGTGCGCGGTGGAGAAGGTGGCCCGCAGCCCGGTGACCGCCTCGCCGGCGAACGCGTCGGCGAGTTGGGGCGCCGACAGCTCGGGGTGGGCCAGGAGCACCTTGACCGCGCGGTTGCCGCGAGTGGCGCGGCCGATGAGGTCGGCCGAGACGGTGTGGGGCCAGCAGTCGGGCACCAGGTCGGCGAAGCCGGGTTGCAGCACCAGCTCGTGCTCGGTGTCGAGCCCCAGGACACCGCCTCGCACCGACCGTTCGGCCCAGACGAAGACCTGCCTGAGCTGGTCGGCGGTGAAGCAGTGGTCGAACAGCACCCGCTCGGTGCGGGTGTCCCAGATCACCGCGCCGTTGCTGCAGGCGAGCAGGCCCCGGAGGCCGGCCTCCAGGGCCCAGTCCAGAGCGTCCCGGGTGGGCCGCCCGGTGGCGACCATGACCTGGAGGCCGGCGGCGCGGGCGTCGGCCAGCGCCTTCCTGGTGTCGTGGCTGAGGCCACCGGCGCTGGTGAGCAGCACCCCGTCCAGATCCGTGCAGACCAGCTGGATCCGCGTCATACGGCGGCGCCCGCGGGGTCGTCGGCGGTGTCGGCGCTCCCGACCGCGAGGCACCGCTGCCCGGCCGCCAGCACGACGACGCCCACGGCCACGCCCAGCACCCCGACGGACGCGGCCCAGGACTCCGTGGCGTGTTCCAGGACGAGGCCCGCCGCGGTCGATCCCAGGGCGATCCCCGTCGTCATCAGCGTGACCAGCCAGGCGAAGGCCTCGGTGACCGTACCGGCCGGCGCGAGCTTCCCGACCAGGACGAACGCGGCCGTCAGCACGGGCGCGAGGAAGAGCCCGGTGAGGATCATGAGGCCGGCCATGTACGGCGGGGACGGCACCAGGCACAGCAACGCGTACGCGGCGGCCAGCCCGACCGTCAGCAGCAGCGTCCGCCGCGGCGGCGAGGACGACCAGCGCACGGCGCCGTAGCCGAGACCCCCGACCAGGGCGCCGAAGGCGTTCAACGCCAGCAGAGTGGCCGCCCCGCCCACCACGTAACGGTGCTCGGTGTAGAAGACCACCAGGACGTTGAGGCCGCCGATGGCGGCGCCGACCCCGGTCAGGCTCACCAGCAGCACGGTCAGACCGCGGCTGCGCAGCGGCCCGAGCCAGTCGGGCGAGCGGACCGGCGCCTTCCAGTCGCGGGTGGGCGACGCGGTGGCGACCACGAACACGCCCAGCAGGCCCAGCAGCGCCCCCACCCACAGGGCGCCCGCCGCGGACCCGGCCGCCACGCAGCCGGCCACGACCAGAGGACCGCCGACGAAGACCAGCTCCTGGGAGGCCGAGTCCATGGCGTAGGCCGACTCCAGCCGGGCGGGCGGAACGAGATCAGGCCACAGCACCCGGAGGCAGGGCTCCAGCGGCGGGGTCGCCGCCCCCGCCAGAAGGGCGCCCGCGACCACGGCCACCGGCTCGGAGGGAGCCATCGCGATCGCGATCAGGCCCGCGCCGGCCGCGACGGCGGCCGGCACCAGGACCCGGACCTGGCCGACCCGGTCCACCAGCCGGCCGAGCACCGGACCGCCGCCGGCGGCGGCGATGGCGAACGCTCCGGCGGCCAGGCCGACGAAGTCGTAGCTCGCGCCCGCCTGCCGCAGGACCAGCGGGATCGCCAGCGCCGCCATCGCGCTGGGCAGCCTCCCGGCCAGGGTCCCCAGCAGCAGCCGGGTCACGTACGGGGCCTGGAGCAGGCTGAAATAGCCCATCACTCGCCCCGCAGGTGCAGATGGAGCGCCACCGGTCGGTTCTTGCGCAGTTGCAGCTCGATGTCCCCGATCCCCTCGATGCGGTGGTGCGGCCGGCCCTGGGACAGGACGATCCGCCCGTCGGTGGCCAGCAGGTCCGGCACGTCCAGCAGGTGGACCGCCGTCGGCTGCCCCTGCTCGTCGAAGGTCAGCGAGACCGGCCCGCGGAAGCCGACCCGGACGACCGGCTCCTCGGCGTCACCGCGGGGCTCCTCCACCGACAGGAAGCGGGTACGCGGATCCCACCGGACCCGCGAGCCGGCGGCCTGCCCCCTGTCCCACTCGGCTCGGAACCCGGCGGCGAACCGGTGCAGCAGCAGCGCCCGGTCGGCCGCCATCCGGCGCGCGGGCTCCGTGAGCATGTCCTGCTCCAGCCGGATCAGCTTCTCGTAGAGATGGGCCAGCACCGACGAGGTCTCACCCTCCTCGTAAACCTCCTTGAGAGCGGTCGCCGGGTCCCACAACGGCTCGCCGAGCAGCCCGCCGTAGGCGAAGGCCCGGCCGATGCCGATGGCCCCCATCGCGTCGAGGTTGTCGGCGTCGTGCACCGCCGCGGCGATCGCGCACCCGTCGTCGAGCTCCTCCTCGGCGAAGCGGTAGCGGCCCGTCAGCTCGACCGCGCGCAGGATCGGCGGATGCCAGTCCTGCGGCACTCCGCACCCCTCCAGCACGTCCAGCACGGCCGCGCAGGCGTCCTCGGGCCGGATGGGCCGCCGGTTCTGCCGGGCCTCCTCCACCCGGTGATAATCATGAACGTACGCCGCCACCTGCGCGATGCACGGGTCGGCGCCCGTCCGGACCGCGATCTCCCCCGCCAGGGCGGCGACCCGGTCGACGTGGCCGATGTCGTGGGCCGAATCGGCGGTCGCGAAGTCGACGACCACCCGGGCCCGCACCTTCTCGAGAATCGCATTCACCGCTGTCCGTACTCCTCACGCCAGCGCTGCGCCAGCTCCTGCTGCAGCCCCGGGTCGAGGCGGTGCAGCCCCGGCGCCCAGGTCTGCCGAGCCAGCTCACGCGTGCACAAATACAGCTCGGTGTAGACCAGGTCAAGGACCGATCCGAGGATGCTGTGCTCCATGAAGTTCACGGGCTTGCCGTCGTTGAGCAGATAGACGGTGCGGTCGGCCACCCGCAGTTCGAGCACCTCGTCGACCTCGGCCGACGTCGACGCCGCGCGGCGCAGGCCCTTGACGTCGAACTCGACCTGCTTGGAGCTCCCGCTGGCCAGCACGACGCCGTCGCGCAGGTGCGGCACGTCGGCCGTGGTGAGGGCACGGTGGCCGGAGACGCCGATGATCACCTCGGCCCAGGAGAGCAGGTCCTGGCGCGGGCCCACGCGGAATCCGTGCACCAGGGCGGCGGACATCCGGATGTCGTCGGGATCGTAGACGGCGACCTGGACTCCGGTGCGTCGCAGGTGCTCGGCCAGGGCCGTTCCTATCCCGCCGTAGCCGAGCACGAGGACGCGGCGTTCGCTGAGGAGCCGGTAGAAGCGCAGCCGCAGGAGGCGTTCGACGCTGTAGGCCACGGACCGCCCGACCTGGACGTCCTCGAGGGCCTTCAGCGGGCTGTCGGCGATGGTGAACACCGGCAGGGGAAGCGGCGCGGCGCGCTCGTACTGCCACTGTCCTTGCTTGGTGTCCTCCACGATGCCGCGAAAGCCCGGCACCCCGGCCAGGTCCCGCACCGCCCCGGCGCAGTATCCGCCGACCTCCTGGATCATCACGGGCGGCCCGCCCTGCCGCGCGGCCCGCTGGGCGGCGGCGACCGCCATGGGCCCGACCTCCTCGATCGAGGCCGGCATGCTCACCGGAAGGTCTCCCAGCAGCGACAGCGCCTCCGGCTGGGCGCTGTAGGGCACCGGCACGATCTGGGCGAGCTCGGTGGATCGGCTCAGCGACCGCACGTACGGCACCGCGGTGTCCAGCAGGTGCGCGATCAGGATCGTGCGGGCGGGCGGCATCGGCCAGTCGGCCTGGGCGCTGCGCAGCACGGGCAGGTCGCAGGCACGCGACGCGTGCCCGGCGCGTGAGGGCAGGGGCTGGCGCTCGAGAATCGATGTCATGGGAGGTCCCCCTCGGAGAGATGGAGAGATTGCGGCGCGGCTCGACGCCGGGCGGGCGGCTTCAGACCGCCTGGAGCCGGTTCAGGCCGGTCACGGCCATGGCGGGCAGGTGCGCCGGGCGCAGTTCGATCTCGCCGATCGCGGTGTCGGCGGGTGCTTCGACAACCCACCGCACGGCTTGGGCGACAGAGGACGTCGACAGCTTGAACGGTGAGTCGTCACCGATCTCGTTGGCGATCGCGCCGGGATTGATCAGCGTGGTGCGGACCCCGTTCGGTCGCTCTTCCAGCAGGAGCACCTCGGCCAGCGCCTTCAGGGCCGCCTTGCTGGCGCAGTAGGCCCCGCCGCCCTCGAAGTAGCGGCTCCCGGCGTGGCTGCCCATCAGGACGATGCTGCCCTTGCGCGGGCGCAGGTACGGCAGGGCCGCCTGGAGCAGCGGCAGCACGGAGACGATGTTGACGTCGAACGCGGCCCGCCAGTCGGGCAGGCTGAGCGTGCCGATCCTGCCCAGTGACCGCGCCACCGCGTTGACGACGAGCGCGTCGATCCGCCCCCGCCGGCGCGCGACCGTCTCGACGGCGGCTGTCACCGCATCGGCCGACTCCAGGTCGCACCGGGCTTCGGGAAGCCAGGACCGCCCCGCCGAGGTGCGGTTGAGCCCCCATACGTCCCAGCCGCCCGCGTGGAGCTCCGCGGCGATGGCCAGACCGGTGCCCCGGTTCGCCCCGGTCACGATGGCGACCGGGCGGTGCGCCTCCGTCATGCCGGGAGCCTGCCGACCAGCTCGGACCAGACGGAGACGATGTGCTCGTGGCCGGCCCCCTGCCGGAACAGGTCCTTGTCCAGAGAGTTGCCCTGGCGATCGCGCAGCCGCATGCAGTCGGGCGATATTTCGGAGTTGATGATGAGATCGCCTTCGGACCTCGGGCCGATGATCAGGCAGAAATCCCAGAGTTCGAGCGGCTCCAGCCACTTGCGGAGGCAGTCATTGCATTCTCGGGCAATGCGGCGGAACTCCTCGACATCCACTCCGTAGGCCCACAGATAGTCTTCGCCGATGGGCTGATCCTCGGGATCGATCCGGAAGTCGAACTTCACCACCGGAGGATGGAAGACATGGCCTTCGGGGAAGAGACCGGGATACTTGCGGACGGTCGATCCGACGGACCGGTTTTTGACGATGACCTCGAAGGGCGGAGCCGGCACGTAGTCGGCGAGATAGGTGGTCTCGCCGAGCCGCTCCCTGAACACCGTGCGGATGCCGGAGGCGTGCAGCGCGCGGGCCGCACGCTCGTAGAAGTCGAGGCGCAGGCGCGCGGTCGCCGGCACGAGCTCGTCGCGGTCGAAGGTGTGGCTGCGCAGGCTGGGGATCAGTTCGACCATGCAGGTGCCGTCGTCGCGCCGCCAGATCCGTTTGCTGCGACCTTCGACGGCAGGCGGCCCGGTCATGCCATTCTTTGGAGGGGTCACAGAACAGCATGGTCATTCTTCTGACTGGCGATGTCAAGCACAATTCAGCCGGGAAATCTTCGGCCCTTTCCGGAGATATTCACAGATCAGGCTATTTGTATTCCTGCCCGCCTTCGCCTCAACGGACAAGCGAAATACGCGTCGATATCCGCTTTAAGCGGTAGGGCCGCATGAGCCTCAGGATCACCGCGGCGGGCTAACGTCGCGGCGTCTCGGCCCGATAACGCACCAGCGGCCCTTGCCGACCAGCCGTGCCGAGGAGACAGCCCATGAGCGACGATGTACGCGTCACGATCGAAGCGGTTCCCCGCACGGGCCTGACCGCGCAGCGGCTGCGCCAGGCGGTCGCCGAGCACCCGGACGCGCTGGCCGCGCTCGAGGTCGCCGACCCCGAGCGGCTCACCGTGGCCTTCGCGCCCGGCCTCGGCCACGACCCCGGGGGGAACGCCCCGTTCCAGGCCACCGTGTTCGACCCGGTCGGCAACCGCGCCGTCGAGCTGCGCGGCACCCTCGACCGGCCCGAACGCGCCGAGCTGCGCCCCAGCGCCTACCGGCCGCAGCCCAGCCGCGAGGAGCTGGCGGCCGCCGCCGAGATCCTGCGCGCCGACCCGGGCTTCCCGGCCGACGAGGACGTGGTCGTCTACCGGCCCATGCCGCCGCTGGCCGACCTGGAGAACCCCGACGGCACCACCGTGCGCCGCCCCACCCTCGGCGTCTACACCCCCGGCGAGCCCACCGGGCTGCGCCACCGCGTCGTCGCCGTCGACCTGGTCAACCGCGCCGTCGACTGGACGCCGTCCGGGATCAACGTGCGCATGCACCACGACTGCGAGCACAGCGTTCCCGAGGGCGTCGACGCGCTGACCGACCGCGGCGGCCCCGACCAGGTACGGGTACGCGTGCACCGCGGCTCCACCGAGCTGTGGAACCTGCTGGTGGTGCGCCCGCGCGCCTCGGCCCCGCAGAACCCCGGCGTCGGCGGCGGCGTCGAGCTGCGCGACGTGCGCTACCGCGGCCGGCTCGTGCTCCGGCAGGCCCACGTGCCCGTCCTGAACGTCGAGTACGAGGAGGGCACGACCTTCCGCGACGACGCGAGCTTCGAGACCCGCTTCAACGCGGTCGGCACGGATCCGGTCGGCTGGGGGTGGCGGTTGTGCGACAGCCCGCCCCGTACCATCCTGGAACGCCCCTCGACCGACGCCGGCAACTTCCAGGGCGTGGCCTTCCACCACGACGGCGAGCAGCTGCGGATCGTCAGCGAGCTGGCCGCCGGCTGGTACCGCTACGCCAGCGACTGGCGCCTGGCCGACAACGGCGACATCAGCCCCCGCTTCGGGTTCGCCGCCACCGCCAACCCGATGACGTGCATGGTGCACCGCCACCACGCCTACTGGCGGCTCGACTTCGACATCGAGGGCTCGGGCAACGACGTGGTCGAGCAGATCGACGACACCGGCTCGATCATCCCCGAACCCGTGCCGATCATCCGCGAGACCTCCCGCAAACGCCTCCACCCCGCCCTGTACTGGCAGGTGCGCGACAAGTCCTCGGGCCGCGGCTACCAGATCCACCCCGGCGAGTTCGACGGCACCGCCGACGCCTACGGCGTGTCCGACCTGTGGTTCCTGCGCCACCACCCCCGCGAGCTCGACGACGGCAACCCCGGCCCGCGCGACCGCGCCGCGCTCAACCGCTTCCTCAACGGCGAGAGCCTCGACGGCACCAACGTCGTGGTCTGGTACGCCGGGCACTACTACCACGACCAGGCCCACCCGCAGCCGCACCAAGGTGAGCTGATAGGCCCGCAGCTGGTGCTCATCTAGCGGCTAATCTTGTCGCTCATGAGCCAGGTGGGACAGGCGACGGCGCGCGCTCTGCTGCGCAGACTGGCCGTCGAACAGGCCGAATGCAGAGTGCCGTCGCTGGCGGCGGCGATCGTGCGGGACGGGAGGCCGGCGTGGTTCGGCGGGCGCGGCCGGGTGGACGGCGCGCCGCCGACCCAGGCCACCCAGTACCGGATCGGGTCGATCACCAAGAGCATGGTCGCCGTCGTGGTCATGCGGCTGCGCGACGAGGGCGCGCTGCGGCTGTCCGACCCGCTGGAGGCGCACCTGCCGGGCACCCCGCTGGGCCACCTGACCATCGCCCAGCTGCTGTCGCACACCGCCGGCCTGACCGCCGAGCCGCCCACCGCCTGGTGGGAGCGCACCCCCGGCGTCCCCGTCGCCGAGCTGCTGGAGCGCCTCGGGCCCGACGAGCTCAAGCACCGGCCCGGGCGGCGCTTCCACTACTCCAACGTCGGCTTCGCCCTGCTGGGCGAGCTGGTGGGCAGGCTGCGCGGCACCACCTGGCTCAAGGCGCTGCAGTCGGAGGTGCTCGACCCGCTCGGCATGAACGACACCACCGCCCGGCCGCGCATCCCGCACGCCACGGGATACGCCGTCCACCCGTACGCCGACGTGGTGCTGGCCGAGCCGGAACACGACGCCGAGGCGATGGGGCCGGCCGGGCAGCTGTGGTCCACGCCGCACGACCTGGCGCGATGGGCCGCGTTCCTGGGCGGCGACACCGCGGGGGTGCTGTGCGGCGACACGCTGGCCGAGATGCGCGAGCCGGTCGGGGTGGACGACGGGGACTCCTGGACCGTCGGGTTCGGGCTGGGCCTGCAGCTGTCGCGCCCCGGCGGGCGGCGGCTGGCGGGGCACTCCGGGTCGATGCCGGGGTTCCTGGCCACGGTGTGGGCCGACCCGGCCGACGGGGTGGGGGTGCTGTTCATGGCCAACACCACCTCGGGGATGAACGGCTCGCTGCTGACCGACCTGCTGGACATCCTGGAGGAGTACGAGCCGCGCCTGCCGGACGAGTGGCAGCCGGTCGCCGCCGATCCCGGGCTGCTGGCGCTGACGGGGCTCTGGCATTGGGGGCCCAAGCCGTACACGCTGCGGCTGCTGCCCGAGCGCGCGCTGTCGCTGGAGCCGGTCGGGGGCGGCGGGCGGGCCTCGCGGTTCGTGCCGCAGGCCGACGGGACGTGGCTGGGGCTGGACGGCTACTACGCCGGGGAGACGCTGCGGGTGGCCGCCGACCACCTCGACCTCAACACGTTCATCTTCACCCGCACCCCGTACGACCCGCAGGCGCCGGTGCCGGGCGGGCCCGGCGACTGGCACGCCTGAGGGACGGGCACGCGGCCGCGGAGGTGGCAGCATGGTCGTGTGCGCGTGGCGATCCTGGGGCCGCTGGAGGTCGAGTCCGCCGCGGTCGGGGGCGCCCGGCTGCGCCGGCTGCTGGTGCGCCTGGCGCTGGCGGCCGGCCGCGCCGTCACCGTCGAGGAGCTGGCCGCCGACCTGTGGCCCGAGGAGCCGCCCGCCGAGCCCGGCAACGCCCTGCAGTCGCTGGTCTCCCGCCTGCGCCGTGCGCTGCCGGAGGCGGGCGTGCTGGTGTCGGTGCCGGGCGGTTACCGGCTGGAGGCCGACACCGACGCGGGCGAGTTCGATCGGCTCACCGCCCGGGCCAGGCAGCACGGCGACCCGGCGGTCAGGGCCGAGCTGCTGGAGCAGGCCCTGCGCCTGTGGCGGGGGGCCGCGCTGGGCGAGGTGGCGGCGGCCCCGTTCGCGCTGGGGTACGCCACGCGCCTGGAGGAGGCCCGCCTGACGGCCGTCGAGGACCGCGCGGAGGCCGAGCTGGCCCTGCTCACCCGGCCGGAACCGCGAGAACCGCCAGGAGGGCTGGCGGCTCTGGCGAGCGAGCTCGGCGAGCTGGCCGCCCGCCACCCCCTGCGCGAGCGCCTGCACGCCCTGCGCGTCCAAGCGCTGCACGCCGACGGCCGGCGGGCCGAGGCGCTGGCCGCCTACGAGGAGTGCCGCCGCCACCTGGCCGACCAGCTCGGCACCGACCCCGGCGCCGAGCTGCGCGAGATCCACCTGGCCGTGCTGCGCTCCGAGCCGCCCCGCCCGCCGCGGACCAACCTGCGCGCCCCGCTGACCAGCTTCGTCGGCCGCGACGCCGAGCTGGCCCGCGTCCGCCGGCAACTGCGCGCCGGCCGGCTGGTCACCCTGGTGGGCCCCGGCGGCGCGGGCAAGACGCGGCTGGCCACCACCGTCGCCGCCGAGCTCCTGGGCGAGTCCGGCGCCGTCTGGCTGGTCGAGCTGGCCCCCGTCACCGACCCTGGCGACCTGCCCCAGGCCGTGCTGGCCGCCCTGGGCAACCATTCGGTGATCGGCCACCCCATCCGCCCGGTCGACACCACCGCCGCCCTGGTCGAAGCCCTGTCGGCCGGGCAGGTGCTGCTGGTGCTGGACAACTGCGAGCACCTCGTCGAGGCAGCCGCCCACCTGGCCGAGGAGCTGCTGGGCCGCTGCCCCGCACTGCGCGTCCTGACCACCAGCCGCGAACCCCTGGGCATCCTCGGCGAGACCCTCAGCCCCGTGCCGCCCCTGCCGCCCGAACCGGCCGTGCGGCTGCTGGCCGAACGCGCCGCCGCCGGCAATCCCGGCCTGAGCATCGAACCCGCCGTGGCCGCCGAGATCTGCCGCCGCCTCGACGGGCTGCCGCTAGCGATCGAGCTGGCCGCCGCCCGGCTGCGCACCCTGACGCCCCGGCAGCTGGCCGCCCGGCTCGACGACCGCTTCCTGCTGCTGACCGGCGGCAGCCGTACGGCACTGCCCCGCCACCAGACGCTGCGCGCGGTCGTCGCCTGGAGCTGGGACCTGCTCAACGGCCCCGAGCGCCGGCTGGCCGAGCGGCTGGCGGTCTTCGCCGGCGGGTTCGACCTGGCCGCGGCCGAACACGTCGGCGGCAGCCTCGACCTCGTCGCCGCTCTGGTGGACAAATCCCTCGTCCAGCCCGCCGACGACGGCCGCTACCGCATGCTCGAGACCATCAGGGAGTACGGGCTCGAACGCCTGGCCGCCGACGGCCGCATCGCCGCCGTCCGCGCCCGGCACGCCGCCTACTTCCGCGACCTGGCCGAACACGCCGAGCCGCGGCTTCGCGGCCGTGACCAGCTCGCCTGGATCGCCCGCCTGCTGGCCGACCACGACAACATCCTGGCCGCGCTGCACCACGCCGTCGACAGCGCCGACGCCGGCACCGCGATCCGCCTGGCCGCCGCCATGGGCATCTTCTGGACCATCCGCGGCACCCGCGCCGAGTCGGCCGGCTGGATCAGGCGGGCGCTGGACGTACCCGGCGAAATGCCCACGCGGGAGCGGCTGATCGCCACCTCCGTCTACATCATCAACGCCAGCCTTGACGGCGGCCACACCATGGTCGCCTCGGCCGCGCGCGAGCTGCGCCGGGCCGCGAACCTGCGGGAAGAGGAGGAGGCCGGGCATCCGGTGCTGGCGATGCTGCAGCCGGCGCTGGCGCTGTTCACCGACGACGCCGAGCTCGGCTTCGCCGTGATCGAGCAGCGGCTGGCGCACCCCGACCCGTGGACGCGCGGCATGCTCTACGTGACCAGGGCCGCGCTGAAGGAGAACGGCGGCGACATGGCCGGCTCGCGGGCCGACCTGCTGGCCGGCTGCGCCGAGCTGCGGCAGGCCGGCGAACGGTGGGGGTTGTCGATGGCGCTGACGTCGCTGGCCGAGACGCATGCCGTGTTCGGGGACTTCGGCCAGGGGCTGGAGGCGATGGACGAGGCCGTACGGCTGCTGCTCGAGCTCAACCCCGAGGCCGACGTCGCCCACCAGCGGGTCTGGCAGGCCTCCATCCTGGTGCGCCAAGGGGATGTGGGTCGAGCCAGGGCCGTGCTGCGAGGGCTGATCGACGCGCCGGAGGGCCGGGAGACGCCCGCCCGCAACGTCGCGTTCGCGCAGGTCGAGCTGGGCCACCTGGCCCGCCAGGAGGGAGACCTGCGGGCCGCCGAGCGCTACTACGCGGCGGCCGGGCACGCGATGGAGGACGGGAGGGCGATCGCGCCGCAGTTCCGGGCGCTGCTGCTGGTCGGGCAGGCCCACCTGGCGGTGGCCACGCACGACCACCAGGCGGCGGCCCGCCACGCGGAGCGGGCGGCCGAGCTGGTCACGGCGGCGGCCGACATGCCGGTCCTGGCGCGGGTCGCGGTGGCCGTGGCCGAGCTGCGCGCGGCGCGCGGGGACCTGCTGCCGGGCGCCACCGCGCTGGGCGCCGCCGAACAGCTGCGCGGCGCGCCCGATGCCGCCAACCCCGACGTGGCCCGCGTGGCGGCGCGCCTGCGCGACGACCTCGGCGAGGAGGCTTTCGCCGCGGCCTTCGCCCGCGGCCGCGCCCTCGACCGCGCCCGTGCCGTTGAGCTGGCCGCCGGAGGTCCATGGTGAGGTACGTCTACGCGGGCGCCGCCGTGCACGTCCCGGCGCCGCCGGAGCAGGTGTTCGCGCTGATCACCGACTGGCCGCGGCACCGGGAGTGGATGTTCATGACCGACGCCCGCCAGGTCGGCGAGCACGCGGTCGAGGCCTACACCGGAGTGCGGCCGTTCGGATTCCTGGACACCATGACGATCACGACCTGGCAGCCCCCGCTCCTGGTGCTGGTCACCCATACCGGCCGGTTCGTCCGCGGCCAGGGCGCCATCCGGATCCGGCCCCAGGACGGCGGCAGCCGCGTGATCTGGGCCGAGCGGCTGCAGGTGCCGTTCGGGCCGCTGGGCCTGGCCCTGTGGCCGCTCGCCCGCCCCGTCGGCGTCGCCCTCCTGCGCCACTCGCTGCACAATCTGTCCGCCCTGCTGGCCCCGGGACCCCAGGCACCGCGCCTGAACCCGTGAAGGTCAGGCGTGAACCGCCTGGCGGGCCACCGCGGCGGCGAAGGCGGAGATCACCGGGTGCGCGCGCCGCCCGTCCCCCGACAGCTCCGGCTGGAACAGCGTGCCCAGGAAGAACGGGTGACCGGGCAGCTCGGCCGCCCGCACCGCCCCGTCGTCGGCGTGCCCCGAGAACACCAGCCCGTGCTCGGCCAGCGTCCGGGTGTAGGTCTCGTTGAGCCCGTAGGAGCAGACGTAGGACTCCATCGTGACGGACCTGCCCATGATCTGCTCCATCAGCGTCCCGGGCGAGATCCGCACCCGCCCCTCGTGCCCGGCCAGCGAGCACGCCAGCGGCGTCAGCAGGAACTCCCGCGCGTCCGGCTCGTTCTCGGCGTGCGCCACGTCCAGCCCGCACACGTGCCGCGCGTACTCCAGCAGCATGTGCTGAAACCCCGCGCAGGTGCCCAGGAGCGGGATCCGATGCTCGCGAGCGACGCGCGCCGCCTCCACGGCGCCCTCCTCGTCCCGGTACGGGCTGCCGGGCACGATCCAGATGCCGTCGAAGCGCTCCAGACCGGACACGTCGGTGGTGGCGATCCAGTACGGGTCGAGCGCGATGCCGTCCCGCTCCCGCAGCGCCTCGACGACCAGCGGGATCCGGGCATGCGAACGAACACTGGGGGACCGATCCCCCACAAGGGCGATTTTCATGCCCTCATCCTGAGGGCCACCCCTGGTTAAGCGCCAACGATGATTTGTGGACCTGCTATAAGCAACACTGATGGATCCTCATTTGCTGACCACGTTCGTGACCGTCGCCCGGCACGGCTCGTTCTCCGCGGCCGCCGCCGAGCTCGGCTACACCCAGTCGGCCGTCTCCCAGCAGATCGCCGCGCTGGAGGCCGACCTGGGCCTGCCGCTGCTGCTGCGCCGCCCGGTCGAGCCCACCGAGGCCGGCCGGCGGCTGCTGGAGCACGCCGGGCCGCTGCTGCTGCGCCACCGCGCGGCCCGCGCCGACGTGCTGCGCGCCGCCGCCCGGCCCGGGCACCGGCTGCGGCTGGCCGCCACCCCGCTGGCCGTCAACCCCGTCGTGGCCGCCCGGCTGGCGCGGGCGCGTGCCGGGAACCCGCGACTGGAGGTGAGCCTGCACGCCTGCGGGCGCGACCAGGCCGTCGCGATGGTCGCCGAAGGGCGGGCCGACCTGGGCCTGGCCGACGGGCTGGCCGCACCGTCCGACCCGCTGCGCCTGCTGGACGCCGGGCCGATGACGGCCGTCGGGGTGAGCGAGGAGGAGCTGGTCGTGGCCCTGCCCGCCGGTCATCCCCTGGCCGGGCGGGCGGCGCTGGCGCTGGCCGACCTGGTGGACGCGCGCTGGCTGCAGACCCCGCTGTGCCCGCTGGCCCGGCTGCGCGACCTGGTGGGCGACGGGTTCCCGGTGGGGCTGGACTATCACGGGGACAACGTGCACACCGTGCTCAACCTGGTCGCCGCCGACCACGGCCTGACCCTGCTGCCCGCCTCCGCCCTGTCCGGCGCCGCGCGCGGGGTACCGCTGGCCGCGCCCCGGCTGGTGCACCGCGTCGAGCTGCTGCACGGCGCCCTGCCCCCGGGCCCGGCGGCCGACCTGGCCGCAGTCCTGTCCGGCTGACGACGAGCCGTCCTGTCCGGCTGACAGCGATCTGTGCGCGCGCTGACAGCGGCGCCTCCCACGATGCGTCATATGAACGCCGTCGAAGCCGAAGGGCTGGTCAAACGCTTCGGCGCGACCACCGCCCTGGACGGCATCACCCTTTCGGCCCCGCCCGGCACGGTGCTGGGCGTGCTCGGACCCAACGGCGCCGGCAAGACCACCGCCGTCCGCATCCTGGCCACGCTGCTGCGCCCCGACGCCGGCCGCGCCACCGTCAGCGGCCTGGACGTCGTCCGCCACGCCTCCCGCGTGCGCCGCCTCATCGGCCTGACCGGCCAGTACGCCTCCGTCGACGAGGACCTGACCGGCGCCGAGAACCTCGTCCTCATCGGCCGCCTCCTGGACCTGCGCATCGCGGACGCCAAGGCCACGGCCGCCCGGCTGCTGGCGGACTTCGGCCTGGCCGAGGCCGCCGACCGGCGCGCGAGCACGTACTCCGGCGGCATGCGGCGCCGCCTGGACCTGGCCGCCGGCCTCGTCGGCCGGCCCGACGTGATCTTCCTCGACGAGCCCACCACCGGCCTGGACCCGGCCAAGCGCGAAGACGTGTGGGCCATCGTCCGCCGCCTGGTCGCCGACGGCGTCACCGTCCTGCTCACCACCCAGTACCTGGAGGAGGCCGACGCGCTGGCCGACGCCATCTCGGTCGTCGACCACGGCAAGGTGATCGCGCACGGCACCGCGGCCGAGCTCAAGCGCGTCGTCGGCGGCCAGACCGTGCTGGTGCGCCCCACTGACCCCGCCCGGCTGGACGAGGCCGCCGCCATCGTCGCCGCCGTGGCCGGCCGGCCCGCCGAATCGCCCGGCCGCGACGTCGTCACCGTCCCGGTGGACGGCGACGCCGCCTTCACCGAGATCGTCGCCAGGCTGGCCGCCGCCGGCGTCGCCGTCAACGAGCTGTCGCTGCGGCTGCCCAGCCTGGACGAGGTGTTCTTCACGCTCACCGGCCACCACACCGAGCAGGAGGCCGCGGCATGAACCCCATCGCCGTACGAGAGGAGACGCTCCCCCCTCAGCCGGCCCGCCCGGCGCGCCCCGAGCGGCGGCCGTTCGGGCTGGCCCGCCACAGCCTCGCCCTGGCCCGCCGCAGCGTGCTCAAGACGCTGCGCACGCCCGAGCAGTTGCTGGACGTCACCCTGCAGCCGATCATCTTCGTGCTGATCTACGTGTTCCTGCTGGGCGGCGCCGTGTCCGGCTCGACCCACGACTACCTGCAGTTCCTGCTGCCCGCGATCCTGGTGCAGACGGTGCTGTTCGGCGGGATGGCCACCGGCGTCAGCCTCAACACCGACATCAAGAAGGGGGTGTTCGACCGGTTCCGCAGCCTGCCGATCGGGCGTTCGGCCCCGCTCATCGGGTCGATGCTCGGCGATCTGATCCGGTATCTGGTGGCGGTGGTGGTGCTGCTCGGGTTCGGCTTCGCGCTGGGGTTCCGCGCGCGGACCGGGCCACTGGAGGTGCTGGCGGCCTGCCTGCTGACGGTGTTCTTCGCCTTCTGCGTGAGCTGGGCGTTCGTGCTGCTGGGGGTGCTGATGCGCGAACCCGGCGGGGTGCAGGGGATGGCGTTCATGGTGCTGTTCCCGCTGACGTTCGGCACCAGCATGATCACCCCAAAGAGCACCCTGCCGGGCTGGCTGCAGGCCTGGCTGGACATCAACCCGGTCAACCACGCCATGAACGCCTCCAGGGCGCTGATGCTGGGCGGGCCGGCGGGGGCGTCGGTGTGGTGGACGCTGGCCTCCGGCGCGCTGTTCCTGGCCGTCTTCGCCCCGCTGGCCGTGGCCGCCTACCGCCGCCGCGCCTGACGGCTCACCCGCTGACCAGCGCCGCCGGGTCACGCTCCGGCGGGCCGGCGGGCCACCACTCCTCCTCGACCCGGGTGAAGGGGTACCAGCGGCCGTCGCGGCCGTAGCGCAGTTGCAGGGGGCCGAGGGTCCAGCGGTTGCGCCACGCCTTCAGCGGCGGCGGCTGCTCGCCCTCCCAACCGGCCTCCAGCAGGGCCTGCGACCTGGCCAGATCCTGGCGGGGCGGCGTCCAGGCGTGCTCGAGCACCTCCAGGCCGTGCGCGCCGCCGTACCGCCACGCCTGCACGGGCGCCTCCAGCCCGAGGTCAAGGTCGTGCTCGGCGGCCAGGCGGACGCGGTCCTGGTATTCGGACAGCTCCGGCAGCCGCCCGTGCAGCAGCACCTCGCGCGCCCGCCAGGCGGCCGAGGCGATGAGCACCCCCAGGGCGGCCACGTCCACGCCCGGCGCCGGGTCCAGCACGGGCGGAGCGAAGGCGGCCTCGAACGGCGGGGGCTCGGGCAGCGCGGCCACGCCCGCCGCGAACGCCTCCACCGCCGGCACCCCCGCGGCCGCGGCCGGCTTCTTCGGGGCCTCGCGCCCCTGCAGCGCCTCCAGCAGCTCCTGCTCGCCGCGCCCGCGCATCAGCAGCAGCACGAACGGGTCCGCGTCCAGCAGCCACGACGCCTGGTAGCACAGGGCGGCGGCGTGCTTGCACGGATGCCCCCAGTCCGGGCAGGAGCACTCCGGCTCCAGATCGCCGACGGCCGGCAGCAGCGGCACGGCGGCGTCCTCGGCGGCCTCCACCAGGTCGTGCGGCATGTCGCGGTCGAGCAGGGCCGCGATGTGCCCGCTCTTGGCGGCCACCTGGTCGAGGAAACGTTCCCAGGCGGCCTCGGTGAGCTGCTCGACGCGTACGACGGTGTCGTACTCGCTCTCGGTCACGGCGGCGATGCGGCCGGGGCTGACGGTGATGGGGCCGACCTGGCCGGTCTTGGCGTACGCGCGGCCCTTGCGCAGCAGCCCCTGATCCAGCGAGGTGTCCTCCATGGCCTTGACCCAGGCCCGCCCCCACCAGGAGGTGGCGAAACGGGCTCCGGCGCGTTGCGGCGGGAAGGCGGCGAAGCCGCGGGCGGCGGTCATCTGAGCTCCACGAGGGCGGCGAGTTCGGCGTCGGTCAGCTCGGTCAGGGCGGCTTCCCCGGAGGACAGCACGGCCTCGGCCAGCGCGCGTTTGGCGCCGAGCATCTCGGCGATGCGGTCCTCGATCGTGCCCTCGGCGATCAGCCGGTGCACCTGGACGGGCAGGGTCTGGCCGATGCGGTAGGCGCGGTCGGTGGCCTGGTCCTCGACGGCGGGGTTCCACCAGCGGTCGTAGTGGATGACGTGGTCGGCGCGGGTGAGGTTCAGGCCGGTGCCGGCGGCCTTCAGCGACAGCAGGAACACCGGCACCCGGCCCTCCTGGAAGCGCTCGACCATCTCCTCGCGGCGGGCGACCGGGGTGCCGCCGTGCAGCAGCTGGATGGCCACGCCCCTGGCGGTCAGGTGGCGTTCCAGCAGGCGGGCCATGGTGACGTACTGGGTGAACACCAGCACCGCGCCGTCCTCGGCCACGATGGTGTCGACCAGCTCGTCCAGCAGCTCCAGCTTGCCCGAGCGGCCGGCCAGGCGCGGCGCGGCCTCGTGCAGGTACTGGGCGGGGTGGTTGCAGATCTGCTTGAGGCCCGTCAGCAGCTTGACGATCAGGCCGCGCCTGGCCATGCCGCTCGCGTCGGCGATCTGGGCCATGCTCTCGCGGACGACGGCCTCGTACAGGCCGGCCTGCTCGGTGGTGAGCGCGACCGGGCGGTCGGTCTCGGTCTTGGGCGGCAGCTCCGGCGCGATGCCGGGATCGCTCTTACGCCGCCGCAGCAGGAACGGCCCCACCAGCCGCGACAGGCGTTCGGCCGCCTCGCCGTCGCCGGACTCGACCGGTTTGGCCCACCGCGCCCTGAACCTGCCCAGCGGGCCCAGCAGCCCCGGCGTGGTCCAGTCGAGGATGGCCCACAGCTCCGACAGGTTGTTCTCCACGGGGGTGCCGGTCAGCGCGACGCGCGCCGCGGCCGGGATCTCGCGCAGCGCCTTGGCGGTGCCGGAGGCGGGGTTCTTGACGTGCTGGGCCTCGTCGGCCACCACCAGGCCCCACGGGTGCGCGGCCAGGCGGGCCGCGTCCAGGCGCATGGTGCCGTACGTGGTCAGCAGGAACCCCTCGTCAGGCAGCGTGCGCTGCGCCCCGTGGAAGCGGCGCACCGGCACGCCCGGCGCGAACTTGCCGATCTCCCGCTCCCAGTTGCCCAGCAGCGAGGCCGGGCAGACCACGAGCGTGGGCCCGGCGTCGGCACCCGAGCGGTGCAGGTGCAGCGCGATCAGCGTGATCGTCTTGCCCAGGCCCATGTCGTCGGCCAGGCAGCCGCCCAGCCCGAGCGAGGTCATCTGGGCCAGCCAGCGCAGCCCGGCCAGCTGGTAGTCGCGCAGTGTCGCCGCCAGCCCTTCTGGAGGGCCGGCGTCGGCGGGTTCGGCCAGGCGTTCGCGCAGCTCGCGCAGCCAGGCGGTGGGCTCCACGGCGACCTGCTCGCCCTCGACCTCGACCGCGCCGGTCAGGGCCGCGCCCAGCGCCTCGATGCCGGTCAGGGGCTTGAGGTCGCGCTGGCGGGCCTTGCGGGCCAGGTCGGGGTCGATGAGGACCCACTGGTCGCGCAGCCGCACCACCGGGCGGTGGGCCTCGGCGAGCCGGTCCATCTCGGCCGCGCTCAGGCGCTCGCCGCCGAGTGCGAGCTGCCAGTTGAAGCTGGTCAGGTGCTGCCCGCCGAGGAACGACGGCAGGTCGGACGGCTTGGTGTCGCGCTCGCCGATGACGGCTCGCGCGCTCAGGCCGCGGACCAGGGCCTTGGGCCAGTGCACCTCGACGCCGGCGGCGGCCAGGCGTTCGGCGGCGCCGGCGAGCAGCTGCTCGACGTCGCCGTCGGTGAGCGCGAGCTCGTCGGGGACGGCGTTGTCGAGCAGCCGTTCCAGGCGCGGCCAGATACGGGCGGCCCGGCGCACGGCCAGCGTGGCCTCGATCCTGGCGCGCGGCCCGAAACCCGCCTCGCGGCCCTGCCACAGGTCGGCCGCGTCGACGACGAGCGAGGGGTCGGCCAGGCTGTGCAGCTGGACGATCGCGCGGAACTCGGCGGCGGCCAGGTCGTCGGCCTCCAGGCGCAGCGACAGCCGTACGCCCGAGTCGAGGCCGGCCGCGACCTCCTCGGCCCAGGGCCGCAGGTGCGGCACCTTGACGGGCTTGGCGGCGGCGAAGGCGGTGGCGCCGGTGGCCCGTACGGCGCCGGGCGAGCGCGGCATGGCGTCGGCGACGGCGTCGAGGAACGCGCGTACGAGCGGCTCCGCCTCCGGCAGCCACGGCTCCGCCTGCTGCCCGGGCTGCAGAGGGATGGCGCGGGCCGCGGCGGGCATGGCGGCGGCCAGCTCGCGTACCCGCTGGATGTCGGCGGCGTCGAGCGGGCCCGCGCGCCACGAGTCGTGCTCCCCCGCCGACACCCCCGGCAGGATGCGGCCCCGGGTGACCAGCTGGAGCGCCACCAGCGCGGCCGCCCCCCAGAAGCGCGTCGCCGGGTGGGCCCGCGAGTCCATACGGGCCCTGGCCAGCCCCGCCACCGCCTCCCCGACCGGGACGCGGGTGGCCGCGACCTCGCGCGTGCGCAACGTGCCGTCGTGCTCGTCGGCCACCGTCACCGCGGACGGCCCGTCCGGGTCGAGGAAGGTGACATGACCGGACCTGGGTGGGTCGCCGGGTTGGAACACTGCCGCGTGCTGGGCCAGATCCGTCGGGAAGCTCACGACCGTACAGTGTACGGTACGTAGGGGTGTGGTTTACCGCACCCCGCGATCAGAAGTCCTCCTCATTCCGGGCATATCCGATCATCCCTAGGCTTGAGCCCATGACTGATTGGCTGGTTGGACTGATGGAGACTCTCGGCGCGCCCGGGGCCGGGCTCGCGATCGCGCTGGAGAACCTCTTCCCTCCCCTGCCCAGCGAGGTGATCCTGCCGCTGTCGGGCTTCACCGCGTCCAGAGGCGAGATGGACCTGCTGGACGTGCTGGTGTGCACGACGCTCGGCTCCGTGATCGGGGCGCTGGCGCTGTACTGGGTGGGGGCGCTACTGGGCCGCGAGCGCACGCTGGCCATCGCCGCCAAGCTGCCGCTGGTCAAGACGTCCGACATCGAGAAGACCGAGGCGTGGTTCCTCAGGCACGGCCGCAAGACGGTGTTCTTCGGGCGGATGATCCCCATCTTCCGCAGCCTCATCTCCGTGCCGGCGGGCGTCGAGCGGATGCCGCTGGTGCCGTTCACGCTCCTGACGGCCACCGGCAGCCTGATCTGGAACACCATCTTCGTGATGGCCGGCTACCTGCTGGGCGAGAACTGGTCGCTGGTGGAGGCGTACGTCGGCATCGGCTCCAAGGTGGTGCTCGCGCTGGTGGTGCTGGCGCTCGTGGTGTTCGTCGGGGTGCGGCTGGCCGAGCGGCGCAAGGGCAGGCATGCGAGTCGCCGCTGAGGGGCTGCGGCTGCTGGGCGCGGTGACGCTGGGCGCCGTCACCGCGCTGGCCGAGCTGGTCTTCCTGCTGCTGGCGCTGCCGTTGCTGGGCAATCCGAACGTCACCGCCGCGGCCCGCAGGCTGGCCCGCCTCGAGGCGCGCCGCCTGCGCCTGGACCCCGACGCCCTCCAGGACGGCAGGCCCGTGCCCTACCTGGCCGCCCGCGTCCCGGTCGGAGTGCTGGGCGGGCTGGTGATCACGTTGCTCCTGTACGGGGCTCGCGCCTACGTCCTCCTCCTCACCGCCTGGGCGCGCGGAGAGCGGTTCGACGGAATGGCGCCCTCGCTCCCGCTGGTCTCCTACCTCGTGGTCGGCGGGATCGTCCTGCTGTTCCTGGCCCTGTCGGGCGTGGTGGGCGTGCACGCGCTGGAACGCCGGCTGGCGGTGCGCATGCTCGCCCCCGACCCGACCCAGGCCCTCGAACGCAGGATCGCCGAACTGTCCGAGAGCCGCGCCGGCATCGTGACCGCCGTGGACTCCGAACGCCGCCGGATCGAGCGTGACCTGCACGACGGGCTGCAGCAGCGGCTGGTGGCGCTGTCGATGCTGGTCGGACGGGCCAGGCGGGGCCGGCCGGAGCTGCTGGAGCAGGCGCACCAGGAGGCGCAGCAGGCGCTGGCCGAGCTGCGCGAGGTGGCCTGGCGGGTCTATCCCAGCGGCCTGGACACCCTGGGCCTGGGCGAGGCGCTGGCGGGGGTGGCCGAACGGTCGAGCGTTCCGGTCAGGGTAGCCTGCGACCTGCGGCGTCGGCCGCCGATGGCGGTGGAGACGGCGGCGTACTTCGTGGTGTGCGAGGCCGTCACCAACGCCGCCAAGCACGCCGGCGCCACGCTCATCACGGTCGAGGTGCACGAGGAGGACGCTGCGGTGCTCGTACGGGTGCGAGACGACGGCGCGGGCGGCGCGCGGGCGGCCGGCGGCGGCCTGTCGGGGCTGGCCAGGCGGGTGGCGGCGCTGGACGGCGGCTTCGAGGTGAGCAGCCCGATCGGCGGGCCGACCACGATCACGGCGGTGCTGCCGTGCGGGTGATCCTGGCCGAGGACTCCACGCTGCTGCGCGAGGGCCTGGTGCGGCTGCTGCTGGAGGAGGGCCACGAGGTGCCGGCCGCGGTCAGCGACGGCGACGCGCTGGTCACCGCGGTGGCCGAGCACCGGCCGGACATCGTGGTCGTGGACGTCCGCATGCCGCCGACCCACACCGACGAGGGCCTGCGGGCGGCGCTGGAGATCAGGCGGCGCTGGCCCGCCGTGAAGGTGCTGGTGCTGTCGCAGTACGTGGAGAAGCGGTACGCCACCGAGCTGATGAGCGCGGACGTCGAGGGCGTCGGCTACCTGCTCAAGGACCGGGTGGCGCAGGTCGGCGACTTCCTGGACGCGCTGGAGCGGGTTGGCGCGGGCGGGGCGGCCTTCGACCCGGAGGTGGTGCGTCAGCTGCTGGCCCGTACGACGCAGGTGGATCCCCTGGCCCGGCTGACGGCGCGGGAGCGCGAGGTGCTGGAACGGATGGCGCAGGGGCTGACCAACGCCTCGATCGCCCAGGCGCTGCACGTGTCGCAGAGCGCGGTGGAGAAGCACGTGAACTCGCTGTTCGACAAGCTGCGGCTGTCGCACACGACCGGCTACAGCCGCCGGGTGCTGGCCGTGCTGCACTTCCTGGAGTCCTGACCTGCCGCTCATCGAGGACCTCAAGGAGACGGCAGCTCCTCGACCCCCGTTCACGGGCTGCCGAACCAATGGCCGGCGGCCCGCTCGAACGCTTCACGGTCAGGGGCCCGATCCCCTGCCCAGGCGACCACGCCGTCAGGCCGGACGAGCACGGCACCCAGTCCGAGGTCGTCTCTCGCCGGCCCGGCCGCATACCGCATCCGGCTCTCCCAGCCCGTCGCCGAACCATGCAGGCGTCGGCCGACGCCGAAATCGAGGGCGACGCCTCGTCCGTCCTGCATCAGGTCGCCGAGGCGGGTGCCGTCCTCAAGACGGAAGTCCGGGGCGTTGCGGCCGACCAGCGGATGCTCGCCGCCGAGGTCGTGGCGGCTCGACGATCCCGAGATCCTGTCGAACACGTAGGTCGTTCCGTCGCGGGTCCCGAGCAGGTCGCGCATCAGTCCTTGGATCGCCTGGGCATGCGGGTCCGGCCTCATGACCGCCGTCTGGGCGCGCGTCCAGTCGAGCACCCGGGCGCCGATCGGATGGCGCTCGCGGGTGTAGGTGTCGATCAGCCCGTCCGGCGCGTGCCCGTGCACGGTCGCCGCGAGCTTCCATCCCAGGTTCATGGCGTCGCCGAGGCCGAGGTTGAGTCCCTGCGCCCCGAGGGGAGAGTGGATGTGAGCGGCGTCGCCGGCGAGCAGGACGCGCCCCTGTCGGTACGTCGTCGTCTGCATCGCCCGATCGGTGAAGCTCGAAGCGAGACGGACGTCGTTCAGCGTCACGTCGGTGCCGGACACACGGCGCAGAACCGCCTGGAGGTGTTCGCGGGTCGGCCGCTGCGAGCGGTCGAAGGCGCCGCCGTCGAACTCCAGCATGCCGACGTACCCTTCCGCGGGCGTGCGCAGGTACATGCCCGTCGGCGTCAGATTGAACCCGGGGCGCAGCTTCCCGGGATCGGCGAAGTCGGCGAGCACGACGTAGCCGGTGAACTGCGGCTCGGTGCCGGCGAAGCCGAAGCCCGCGAGCGCGCGCACCGCGCTGCGCCCGCCGTCGCAGCCGACGACCCAGCGCGCCGCGTACTCGTGCTCGCCGGCCCGTGCGACCGCGATCTCGTCGTCCTGCGCGATGGCCGAGACCTCGACGCCGCGCCTGATCTCCACGCCGAGCGCGGAGGCCCGCTCGGACAGCACCGTCTCGACCGCTTCGAGGTTCGTCATCACGCCCTCCATCGCCGGGCTGGGAAGCCGGAAGGGCAGGGCGGCGACGTCGACCTTGGCCGGATCGAGCATCATGCCGGCGAAGTGGCCCGCGCCGCGAGGGGGTCCCTGCTCGTCCGCGCCGGGATAGTCGTCGACGCCCGACGCCTTCAGCAGCGGGTCCAGCATCCCGCGGCGGTAGAACGCCTCGACCGACGCGGCGGACAGGCCCCGCATCCCGAGCGGGTCCGCCTTCCACGGGGAGCGCGGCTCCGGGTCCCGCTCCAGCACCAGGACAGAGCAGCCCGCGAGGCCAAGCTCGCAGGCGAGGAAAAGACCGACCGGGCCGGCGCCCACGATCACTACGTCATGCACGAGAAACTCCCTTCAGAAGCCTCTTCTCCGAGGCAGGTGAAGACTGACGCGGGCCGCTCACACGGGGCACACACGGCGCTGACACGGATTTGGGGACTCGAGGGTGCGTGCGCGAGGATCGAGCGATGGACGGGGATGCGCGGCTTCGCGTCACGCTGCTCGGCGCCTTTCAGGCGTCTCGCGGTGACGTGGCCCTGCCCGTTCAGGGTGCGCGGTTGCAGGGCCTGCTCGTACGGCTGGCGCTCGCCGGCGGGCGCGCGGTCGAGCCGGGCGTGCTGGTCGACGCGATCTGGGCCGAGGACCCGCCGGCCGGCCCGGCCCACGCCCTGCAGGCCCTCGTCTCGCGGCTGCGCCGGACCCTCGGCTCGGCCGGCGACGTCGCGCAGGTCGCGGGCGGCTACCGGCTGGAGGTGGACGCGGCCGACGTGGACGCGCTGCGGTTCGAGCAGCTCACCGCAGCCGGCCGTGACCGCCGGCGCGCCGGCGACCCGGATGCCGCGGCGGCCGTGCTCGGCGAGGCCGTGGCGCTGTGGGGCGACCGTCCCGGCGCCGAGCCCGCGGTCGTCGCCGCGGTGGCGCCCGCCGCCGCGACCCGGCTGGCCCACGCCTCGGTGGAGGCTGTCGCCGACCTCGCCGACGCCGAGCTGTCCCTGGGCCGTGCCGACGCGGCCGCCGCCCGCCTGACCGCCCTGCTCGCCGAGCACCCCGTCCACGAGCGGGCGGCCGCGCTGCTCATGGACGCGCTCGCCGCCCAGGGGCGCCAGGCCGAGGCCCTGGCCCTGTACGAGCGGGTCCGCGAGACCCTGGCCGACGCCCTCGGCGCCGATCCGGGCACCGCCCTGCACGAGCGCCACCTGCGCCTGCTGCGCGCCGAGCGGCCCGCCCCGGACGCCTCGCGGACCAGGTCGGGCAACCTGCCCGCGCCGCTGACCGGCTTCATCGGGCGCGAGGACGACCTGGCCCGGATCGACACGCTGCTCGCCACCGGGCGCCTGGTCACCGTGCTCGGTCCCGGCGGCGCCGGGAAGACCCGGCTCGCGCTGGAGGCCGCCCGTCGCCACCGCCACGAATACCGCGACGGCGCCTGGATGATCGACCTCGCCTCGGTCACCGAGCCGGCCAAGGTCGGCACGGCCGTGCTCGCCGGTATCGGGCTGCGCGGCGGCGCGATGTTCGAGGCCAGGATGCGGGTCGAGGGCGACGACCTGGACGTGCTCGCCGACCGGCTCGGCGGCCGGGAGAGCCTGCTGCTGGTCGACAACTGCGAGCACCTGATCGACGCCGTGGCCCACCTGGTCGCGGCGCTGCTGTCCTGCTGCGCCGGGCTGCGCGTGCTCGCCACCAGCCGCGAACCCCTCGCGGTCGACGGCGAGGCGCTGGTGCCGCTCGGCCCGCTCGCGCTGCCCGAGCCGGACGCCGGCGTCGAGCAGGCCCGGCGGGCGGCGTCGGTACGCCTGTTCACCGAGCGGGCCGCGGCCGTGCGCCCGGGCTTCGAGGTGGACGAGGCGACGCTGCCCGAGGTCCGGCGGGTGGTCCGCGGCCTGGACGGGATGCCGCTGGCGCTGGAGCTGGCCGCGGCCCGGCTGCGGACGCTGTCGCTGCCCGAGCTGGCCGACGGGCTGTCCGACCGCTTCCGGCTCCTCACCACCGGCAGCCGCACCGCGCTGCCCCGGCACCGCACGCTGCGCGCGGTCATCGCCTGGAGCTGGCAGCTGCTGAGCGAGCACGAGCGCACGGTCGCCGAACGCGTCTCGATCCTGCCCGGCGGCGTCACGCCGGCCTCGGCTGCCGCGCTCTGCGCCGGCACCGCGGTGCCGGCCGCCGAGATCCCCGAGCTGCTCGCGGGCCTGGTCGACCGGTCGCTGCTGCAGCTCGCGCCCGACCCGGGCCGCTACCGCATGCTGGAGACGCTGCGCGCGTACGGCACCGACCGCCTGGCCGAGACGGGCGACCTCGGCACCGTCCGCGACCTGGCCGCCAGCCACTTCGCCGAGCTGATGGCCCGCTACGACCCGCAGCTGCGCGGGCCCGGCCAGCTGGCGGCCATGCGCGTCATCAGCGCCGAGTACGACAACGCGCTGGCCGCCCTGCGCCGGCGGTGCGACACCGGCGACGCCCCCGGCGCGGTCGCTCTCGCCCTGAACCTGACCTGGTACTGGCAGATGTTCGGCCGGCAGCCCGATGCGGCCTACTGGCTGGGCGAGGCCCTGGCGGTGCCCGGCGGCGGGCCGACGCCCGCCCGCGACTGCGCGCACGCGATCTACCTGATCGACCGGCTCGAGACCTGGCCGGGGATGACCGCCGAGGAGGTCGCCGACGACCAGGCGCAGATGCGCGAGCTGGCCGCCCGGCTGCTCGCGTACCCGGAGCTGCCGGGACCGTACGGCGTGATCACCGCGCTCATGCAGGAGGAGAAGACCAGGCTCGCGATCATCGAGCGCCTGGCCGAGGGCGACGACGTCTGGCTGTCCGGGCTGGCCCGCCTGTTCCGGGCCCGGTTCGCCGAGAACGCGGGCGAGCTCGACACGATGCGCACCGACGTGGAGGCGGCCCTGGCCTGCTTCCGGCGGGCCGGCGACCGCTGGGGCCAGGCCGGCGCGCTGCCGATGCGCGCCCAGCTGCGGCAGTACGACGACGACCTCGACGGCGCGCTGGCCGACCTGCACGAGGCCCGGACGCTGGCCGGCGAGTTCGGCTCGCTCAGCCTGCGCGACGAGGTGTACAGGGACCTGCGCTGGATCGACCTGCACCTGCGGCGCGGCGAGACCGACGTGGCGATCGCCATGATCGACTCGACCCGGGAGCGGGCCCGGCGCGCGGCCTCGAACGAGATGCTGATCCTGGTCGACGCGCGGGAGTCCGGCTTCTGGCTGCGGCACGGCGACCTGGACCGGGCGCGGCAGCTGCTCGACGACGCCGAACGGGGTCTGCACGGCGACGCCGCGTTCCCCGGTGACCACGTGCGGACGCTGGTAAGCAACGTACGGGCCTCGCTCTGCCTGGAGCTGGGCGACCTGGCCGGCGCGGAGCAGGCGCTGGCGAAGGCGTACGCGGCAGCGCTGGAGACCGGGGACCTGCCGATCCTGTCGCTGGTGGCGGTGAACGCGGCCGCGCTCGCCGAGGCGCACGGGCGGCATGACGAGTCGGCCGTCCTGCTCGGCGCCGCCTCCCGGCTGCGCGGCACGCACGACCGCACCGATCAGCAGGTTCGCGAGCTCACCCGCCGGGGGCGGGCCGCGCTGGGCGAGGAGGCCTTCGCCGCGGCGTACGGGAAGGGTCTCGGGAGTAGAGACGCCCTGGACCGGCATTTCCTCGCTGGTCAGTGAGCCGTCGGGCTGAGGGCGAGTCCCGCTCGCGCGTGCCGGCGAAGGACCCGCGGTGGCCCGTAGCAGGGGCGGGTCAGCGGTGGTCCATGGACAGGGTGATCTCCTTGTTCTGCTCGATCTCGGCCGCCAGGTTCTCGATCTTCTGGGTCGCCAGGCGCAGCGCATCCGATCCGAGCAGGAGTCGCAGCGGGGCGGGAGCGCGTGAGGCTACGCCAATGATGGCTTCGGCCGCACGTACGGGGTCGCCGAGCTGATTTCCTTCCATCTTGTTGTGCTCCTCGGTCATGTCGCGAACCGCGGTGTAGGCATCGATGGTGTTCTCGGGCAGTGCGAGAGATCCGCCGCCGAGGAAGCTGGTCCGGAAGTATCCGGGCTCGATGAGAGTGACCGAGATGCCGAACGGCTCGACTTCCTGCGCAAGCGCCTCGGAGAGGTCTTCTGGTCGCGTTGTACAGACCCCATCCGGCCCCGGAGACCAGACCGAAGATGGAGGACATGTTGATGATGCGCCCCCTGCGCTGGGCGCGCATCTGCGGGAGTACGGCACGTGTCACGTTCCAGAGCCCGAAGAAGTTGATGTCGAACATCGCGCGGGCCCCGGCGTCGCTCGTCTCCTCCACGGAGCCGAGCAGGCCGTACCCGGCGTTGTTGACGAGGACGTCGATGGAGCCGAAGTGCTCGACGGCTCGATGCACGGCACTGTCGATGCTGCTCGCATCGGCGAGGTCGACCTGCAGGGGAAGGAACAAGTCGCTTGAGGCGTCCTCGCCGAGGTTCTCACGCAAACGGGCGGTGTCGCGGGCGGTGGCTGCCACGCGGCGCCCGCCGGCCAGGAGTTGCTTGACCAGCTCCAGCCCGAAGCCTTGCGAGGTGCCGGTGATGAACCACGGCGTTCCTGGTGAGTTGGCGTCCGTCGTGGGCATGTCGACGCACCCTTCGAACATATAGATGGCTGGTCTGGTGGATCCGTTCGCTTCGTACGCTAATCGCCCTGAGGGAAAGTCACAGTAACGCGCGCCTTATCACCGGGTCGTCCAAGGAGGTGGACGGTGGGGTCTGTGCTTTTCCGGGTCGGTGAATTCCGACGAAGGACATCGACGTGATCGGGCATGGGATGGAATGCCATTCGGGTAGGTGCTGGTGCAGTCGGCGGTGTCCGGCACGGCGCGGGCTCTTGAACAGGAACTGGGGGTGCGGCTGGCGCAGGAGGAGATGGGCTGCCTGGTGCGCCGTGAGGGCGGACTGCGTTGTACGTCCCTTATCGGTACAGGTCAGGCAAAATCGGTTCGAAGTTTTCCCACGGCCTATCGAGGACCCTTCGAGCTGACATGTACCGTCGAATCGGGACTAGCTTGCCATGGCGGGTCGGATATGGATATTCGATTCTTATTCACGTCGAAAGATAAAATCTGGCCAACCGTGGAACACGGGCGGAGCGGAGGTCTCGGTTGTGGAGCATTGGTCGAGGCGTGAGGACGAACGATTGCTCACCGGCGCGGGCCGCTATGTCGCCGATATGCACGTGTCGGACTGTTTGGACGCCGCTTTTGTGAGAAGCGATGTCGCGCACGGCATATTGCGCAAGGTGGACTGCTCCGTCGCCTGTGAGGTGCCGGGTGTGGTGGGGGCCTGGTCCGCCGCGGAACTCGCGGATCTTCCCATGTGCCCGCACTCGGCCGCCACGTTGCAGGATCTGCCTCCGGTGCCGCACACGCTGCTGGCCAAGCTGTCCACGGACGAGGCCGTGGCCGGCCGGGAGTGGCCGGTGCTGGTCAAGGATCGGGTGCGATACTCCGGTGAGGCGCTGGCGGTGGTCGTGGGACAGGACCGCTACCAGGCCGAGGACGGGGCCGCCGAGGTCGTCTTCCAGATTGATCCCCTGCCGGCGGTGGTGTCGCCGTCAGCCGCGGCGGCTGACTCCGTTCGCCTGTTCGACGGTCTGAGCAACATCGCGTTTCTAGGGGAGGCCGGGGAGCCGATCGAGGAGTCGGTGTGGCGGGAGGCGGCGATCGTGGTGGAGGCACGATATCGCCAGCAACTGCTGATGCCCACGCCGATGGAGTGCCGGGCCATTCTGTGCATGCCCGGACACGACCGGCTGACCGTGTGGTCGGGGCACCAGATGCCGCACCGGTTGCGCCGGGAACTGGCCGCGTTGCTGGGCTGGCCGGCCGAGCGGATACGGGTCGTGGTGCCGGACACCGGGGGCGCGTTCGGGTCGAAGAGCGCGGCGTTCCCGGAGTTCGTCGCGGTCGCCTTCCTGGCGGTGCGGCTCGGCCGTCCCGTTCGATGGGTGGAGGACCGGCTGGAGTCCATGCTGGTCGCCAGCCGGGGCCGGGGGCAGGATCAGCGGGTCCGGCTCGCCGCGGACGCTGATGGGCGCCTGCTCGCCTACGAGTTGACCATCGACGCCGACGTGGGCGCCTACCCCCACCTCGGGGTCGGCCTGCCCATGCAGACGGCCTGGATGGCGACCGGGCCGTACGCCACGCCCCGGGTTCATGCCGTCGTGCGCTCGGTGCTCACCAACACCATGGTGACCTACCCGTATCGAGGCGCGGGCCGTCCGGAGGCCGCGATCGCGCTGGAGCGGTCAATGGACGTGCTGGCCCGGCGGCTGGGGATGGATCCTGCGGAGCTGCGGCGGCGCAACTTCATCTCGCCCGACGACTTCCCGTACCAGACGCCCACTGGGCGGCGCTACGACAGCGGGAACTATGCCGCCGCGCTCGACCTGGCGCTGCGGACCCTCGATTACGACGGGTGGCGGGCCGAACAGGACCGCCGCCGGGCTGATCCTGACGCCCTGCCGGTGGGGATCGGCCTGTCCTGCTACGTGGAGCGCTCTGGAGGCGAACCCGGAGGGTTGCACGAGTTCGTCAGCGTCGAGGCGGGCGAGGACGGCACGTTCACCGCCCGATGCGGCGCCTCCCCCAGTGGCCAGAGCCACGAGACGGTCTTCCCCGAGCTGGTCGCCGAGACCCTCGGCGTGGATGCTGCGCGGGTGCGGCTGGTCGAGGGCGACACCGACGCCCAGCCCGACGGGCTGGGCTCCTTCGCCAGCCGTTCGGCGCAGGTCGACGGAGCGGCGCTGCAGCACGCCGCCACCTTGCTCATCGAGCAGGCGCGCGAGCGGGCCGCAGCCCTGTGGGGGGTGCCGGCGGAGGAGGTGGCGTGGTCCCACGGCACCGTGCACCCCGTCCGGGACGGCTCGGCGGCCATGGACCTGGCCGAACTGGTGAAGGCGACCGGGCCGCTGCGCGTGGACGACCGGTTCGAGGCGGGCATGGCGTTCCCGTTCGGCGCCCACGCGGCCGTGATCGAGGTCGATCCGGAGCTGGGCACCGTACGCGTGCTGCGGGTGGTGGCCGTGGACGACTGCGGACGGGTGCTCAACCCCATGGTGGTGCACGGGCAGGCCTTCGGATCGGTCGTGCAGGGCATCGGCCAGGCACTCTACGAGGGCATCCCCTTCGACCAGGACGGCGTTCCCCTGCTGGCCAACGGCCTGCTGGACTACCTGCTGCCGACGTTCACCGAGATCCCGCCCATCGAGATCAAGGACACCTGCACGCCGAGCCCCACCACACCGCTGGGTGCCAAAGGGGCGGGCGAGTCGGGCTGCATCGGCACGCCGGCGGCGATCGTCAACGCCGTGGCGGACGCGCTGCGCGTCGCCGACCCCGACCTGCTGCAGATGCCGCTCACCCCGGACGTGGTGTGGCGAGCGGCCCGCGCCCCGAAACTGGAGGAGGTCCGGTGAAGCCCGCCGCCTTCGACTACGTCGCGCCGCGCACCGTGCACGAGGCCGTCGACGCGCTCGCCGGCAACGGGCGCAGGACCCAGGTCCTGGCCGGTGGGCAGAGCCTCATCCTGGAGATGCACCTGCAACGCATCCGTCCTGAACTGGTCGTCGACATCAACCGCGTCGCCGAGCTCGACCGCATGGACGTGCAAATGGACGGGGACGACAGCACCTTGCGGATCGGCGCCCTGATCCGCCACGACGCCTTCGAGTCGGAGCAGGCCGTGCCGGGCCCGATCGGCAGGCTGTTCGCACGCGCTGTCGCCAACATCGCCCACCCGCCCATCCGCTCCCGCGGAACCATGGTCGGCAGCCTCGCCTGGGCGCACCCCGCCTCGGAATGGTGTGCCCTCGCCCTCGCGCTCGACGCCGACCTCGAGCTGCACGGCACCGGCGGCCCACGCGAGATTCCGGCCCGCGACTACTTCCATGGGCCGTTCCAGACCGCCCGCAGGCCGGACGAGCTCATCACCGCCGTGCGGTTCCCGCTGCTCACCGGCGACACCGGGGTCGGCTTCATCGAGCACCGGCGCACGCACTTCTGCTTCGCCCAGGTGGCCGTGGCGGCGACGCTCACCGCACGCGACGGGGTGATCATCGGGGCCAGGATCGGACTCGTCAACTGCGCCGACAGGCCGGTGCGGGCCAGGGCCGCCGAGCGGGCGCTGATCGGTACCGACCTCGCGCCCCCGGCAGGACGCCGGGTGCCCGGCGACCACCCGTTCGCCCGGGCGGGCCGCATCGCCGCCGAGCAGGACGCGGCTCCCGTGGCCGAGCCGTACGCGGACGTGGAGTACCGGCGGCAGGCCATCGCCGTCCTGGTCGGCAGGACCCTGCGCGAGGCGGCGCGAGATCAGCGCGCGCGGGTCGCCGCGAGCGAGGGAGGCCACTGATGAAGATCACTCTCACGGTGAACGGCGAGCAATACCCACTCGACGTGGAGCCCCGCCGGGTGCTGGCCGACGTGCTGCGTGACGACTGCCGCCTTACCGGCACGCATCTGGGCTGCGAGCACGGCGTCTGCGGGGCGTGCACGGTGCTGGTCGACGGCCGGGCCGTGCGATCGTGCCTCATGCTGGCCGTGCAGTGCGACGGCAGCTCGGTGCGTACCGTGGAAGGGCTGGCCGGTCCCGACGGCGAGCCCCATCCCCTGCAGCGGGCTTTCTCCGCCGAGCACGCCCTGCAGTGCGGCTTCTGCACGCCGGGCTTCTTGATGGTGGCCGCCGGGGCGCTGGAGCGCGATCCCGGCATCAGCGACGACCCGGAGCGCGTCGCCGCCCTGGTCGGCTCCAACATCTGCCGGTGTACCGGCTACGAACCCATCAGACGCGCGATCACGCGCGCCGCACGCGAGCGGCCGGGCAAGCCAACCTGAGACAACCCGCGCGAACGCGACGGCGACGACGGCTGCCCTGGCGGCCAGGAGCGGAAGATGGCGATCACAGGAGACCTCCGCGCGGGGATCATCGACGTCCACGCGCACTGGCTGCCGCGCGACCTGTTCGCCCTTCCGCCGGGCACTCCGTTGCACCGTCAAGAACGTGCTGGACCGGCTGGAGTCCTTCCACCAGCTCACCGGCCGTTGCCACCGCGGCGCCGGCCCGGCCACCACGCACCGCCATGCCCGGCCACTGCGTGATCGTGCCACCGTGCACACCATGCTGGGCACCAGGCTGCGCCGCGCCGAGAACGCCGGCCTGGACCTGGCCCAGCTGGAGCCACGCGACCGCGCCCAGCTACGGCGGGCGAAGAAGGCCAAGCTGAGCGGGGTGCGCGGCAAGGGCCGCACCAGCCGCAGCGTCTTCCTCGGCCTGGACACCCGCACCGCGCTGGCCGAGGACCTGGACCGGGCGATCCCTCTGTACGAGGCGACGCTCGCCGAGCGGGAGCGGGTGCTCGGCGACCACCCCGACACCCTGACCTCCCGCAACAACCTCGCCAGCTGCGTGACGTGCTGCCCAGACTGCCGTTACCGCGCTGGCCGGACGGGCGCATCGTACTCGCGGTGGATGTGTCGCCATGGCTGCGCTCGGACGCCACCTGCTCAGCCGAGTGGCTGTTCTGCCACGTCTACGGCCGGGCCAAGAGCGCCTCCCAGTTCATCCCGGGTTGGCCGTACTCGTTCGTCGCAGCGCTGGCGATGGGCCGCAGTTCACGGACGGCGCCGCTGGACGTGGTCCGGCTGGGACCGGCCGACGACAGCCGTAGGCCCGTCGGCCAGTGGAGCTCGGACATGAGCACGACCGCCTCATCAGCGCATTCCCCCGAGCTGCGGCCTGATCGACGTCATCAACCTGGAGGTTGAGCCGCACCCTCTGTTGTGAGGCTCACGAAGCCGTGGGGAACTGGGCCGGCAGGCCGTCCAGCAACTGGCTCAGCAGCGGGTATCCGCCATCGATGCGGATCACCTGGCCGGTGACCGTGGCGAACGCGCCGTCCACGAGCGCGGCGATCGGGCGAGCCAGGTCCTGCGGCCGCAGCATCGTGCCGGTCACTGACCGGTCGCCGAAGTGGCGCCGGATGCCATCGGTGAACACCTCGGCGGTGGCATCGGTACCAACCGCGCCAGGGGCGACGGCATTGACGGTGATGCCGTCCCGTATGGCCTCGCCGGCGACCTGCTGGGCGAAGGCGTTCACGGCGGCTTTGGCAGTGGACTGGGCGGGGCTGCCGATGATCAGCTCGGCCGCGGTAGCGGAGACGTAGACGATCCGGCCGGACCGCCGTTGGCGCATGACCGGCAGCACCCGCCGGGTCAGGTGGTAGACGCCGGCCAGCTCATCGCTCATCTTGGCTGCAAACGCCTCCCACGGCACATGTTCGAGCGGGCCGAAAGGCGGCGCCGCGGTGTGGGCGTTGCCCACCAGCACGTCGATCCGCCCGTGTTCGGCGACCACCCGGTCCACCAGCGTGGTCACCTGGGCCTCGTCAGTCACGTCGGCCTGGATCGCCTGTGCGGCGCCGATCTGCTTGGCCACCAACTCTGCGGACTCGGCGTCGCGCAGATAGTTGACGATCACGTGATAGCCGAGCCGACCCAGCTCGCGCGCGGTCGCGGCCCCGATCCCCCGGCTGGCTCCGCTAACCAGCGCCACCTGCTTGCTGTTCATCTGTCTCTCCTGACTCGTCGTACGAAGACGCGAGAGACGCTAGGTTTTGGGCTTACATTTTGTAAGTACGCACCTCAAGGTAAGCCCGAGAGACAGCAGTAGGTGAGCAGGTGGACGAGAGCGACGCCCGGTGGATCAGTGACACATTTCACAACGACTGCCCCGGGCGGGAGGTGATGGAACACGTCACCGGACGGTGGGTGCCGCTGATCCTGGCCGCCCTGACGCCTGGGCCAATGCGCTTCTTCGAGTTGCGCCAGCGCATCGAGGGCATCAGCGAGAAGATGCTTTCCGCCAAACTGCGGACTCTGGTCCGCGACGGGCTGGTAGAGCGCACCGTGGAGCCAACCACCCCGCCGCAAGTCAGCTATGAGCTGACCGAGTTGGGTCAAGGCCTGTCCCGCCCCTTCGCCCAATTGGTCCGCTGGATTTCGGCGCACACCCCCGAGGTCATCGCGGCCCAGCAGCGCTATGACCACAGCATAATTCCTGCCGGTCAGGTGATTCTGGGCCAGTAATGCAGATTGCGGCGATCTGCACCCCACATCATCCGCTCGCTTGCCTACGGCCTCCTGGCGTTCGACGCCAGGAGGCCGTCGTAATCGAGCGGCAAGCAACACTCGCGCCCTCGCACCGTCGGCAGTGCTGCGCAGAGGACTTCGGACGTCTGCGCAGCCGACTCCAGAAATCGACAAAGACCCGACGACGCAGACGGTCGCCAGCACCCAAGCCGCCACTATCTCGCACCCGGCCACATATCTCCGGAGGCCCTCAGCCAAGATCCGAGGTTGTTCAACACCCACTCAACAAACGTGTTTGGAGGTTGTTGAATCACCGGGTTGTTGAACGCGTTTTTGAAGGCGTTTCGGGGGCTCTGAAACGGCAGTTTCAAGATCTTCAAAAAACGATGGTGGTCTCAAATGGTCGATGCATCACCGCTGGTCAGAAGGTCACTATAGACCTCTGCCGGTGACCGGTATCCCAGGGTGTACGGGCAAAGGGGTGGGTATACGCCTGCCGAGCAGGAACGGCGGGAGCGTGTACGGCTGCAAGCGGCCGAGTGGTTCGAGGCCGGTGAGTCGACCAAGACGGTCGCTGCACGGTTACGGGTGCACGAGCGGTCGGTGACCCGCTGGCGTAAGGCCTGGCGCGAGGGCGGGACGCAGGCGCTGCGCTCCAAGGGGCCGGTGTCGAAGGAGAAGCTGTCGGACCGGCAGTGGCAACGGTTGGAGGCCGAGTTACGGCGCGGGCCGCTGGCCTGGGGATACGACGAGAACCAGTGCTGGACGCTGGCCCGGGTCAAGATGCTGATCGGCCGGCTGTTCCACACCGGCTACACCATCGAGGGCGTGGGCAAGCCGCTGCATCGCCATGGCTGGTCGGTCCAGGTCCCGGTGTGGCGGGCTCTGGAGCGGGACGAGGAGGCCATCGCTGCCTGGAAGGAGCAGGTGTGGCCGGTGGTAAAAGCACCGCGGCGGACCTGGGCGCCTACCTCTGCTTCGAAGACGAAGCCGGGCAAGGGCTGAGGCCACCGAAGGGACGCACCTGGGCGCCGGTCGGTGCCCGTCCGGTGGTGACGGTACGTGGCAAGGGCTCCGGCCGGGTCAACATGGCCGGCGTTGTGGCCAACCGGGACGGCGAACGCCCGCACCTGTTCTACCGCCTGCACATCTACCGCGGCCGCAAGGGCGAGCCCAAGTCGTTCTCCTGGATCGACTACCGGGACCTGATCGTGGCCACCCACCAGCACCTGGGCGCACCACTGGTCTGGTGCTGGGACAACCTCAACGTGCACCTGGCCGGCCAGCTCGCCGAGTTCGCCGCCGAGCACGCCGACTGGCTGCGCATCGTCCAGTTACCCGCCTACGCTCCCGAACTGAACCCCGTCGAGGGCGTCTGGTCCCTGCTCCGCCGGGCCCTGGCCAACTTCGCCGTCACCGACCTGCCTGGACTCGTCCGGATCGTCAAACGCAAACTGAAGAAGATCCAGTACCGGCCCCATCTGCTCACCGGCTGCCTGGCCCAGACCGGGCTCACCCTCGATACCCCGGCAAACCCATGACCGACCCTACGAATTCAACCTGTGTACGCGGCGAGTAACACCATGCCCCTCCAGAGGCTTGGCGGCCAACGTCTGCGGGGAGCAGGTGCGTCTGACTCTCACGAACTGCTCCTGTCAGCGACGAAATGTCCTATGAATGTCCTGCTGGTTACCTGGCGCCAAACCTTCTTGGACATTAGCGTAAATGACACACGGGTGACGAAATTATCGGCACCTCCAGACATACGTCTGTCTTCAATCGCGCGGAACCGAATTGGCTGTCGCTTCTCTGCTGGGCAAGTAGTGGTCGCCTATTCCGGTTCCGCGCTTGACATGGCCGGCCGTATGACGAAGAAACGACGAAAGGAAGCGGAGAAATGAAGCGAAACGTCACCGGAAGAATTGCCATTACCGCGATCGGCGGCCTCGCGGCTCTGCTGCTCTCCGTCAGTCCCGCACAGGCCAAGGAGACGGCAGGTCACTGGTACGGCCCCTACTCCACCAAGGGAATTTGCGAATACTGGAGGAACGGCGTGCAGGCAGGTGGGACACAGACCCATCCCTGCTTTGATGACCAGGGCTGGTACTTCTGGGCAGCGTCCTGAATAGTCCGTACTCCCGACCACATGCCCATCGCCAGGCAGGCAGATTACAGAAAGGTCCGTCCGGGGCACTGAGCCATCACCGTTGTTCCTCGTGTCACGGTGAGCCCGAAGTCCGTTTGGTGTGGGCAACTCGCGCGCAGCCGGGTCGAAATCACTTCCTCCACGGCATGCCATAGTTTCAGCGAGCCGTGCTGCCGGACCAGTCACCACTCACCCTTTGAGTCACGGCGAGTGGTGACTTGGGGCCGGTCGCCACGTCGAGCAGGGTGACGTTGTCCCCGAACCCCAGTTCTCGGCGACGGCGCGCCGAGCTGGGCGGCCGTAGGCCCATCCACCAGGGCAAACAGCTCTCGTCATCGAACCGAAAGAAGATCAAGTTCAGAGCGCCAACTTCCGCACTCAGCCTCCTCGAAGGTCGGCTCGCGCGAGCCGGGGGGTTCGGGTGGTGCACACGGTGGTCACGGAGTTTCGGCGTGGTCCGCCAGCAGAGCGTCCATCCTGGCCGGCATCTCGGGGGATGCCTCACTGTGGATTCCCGCGATCAGCGCGGCCCGGTCGAAGGAATGGTCGCTCGGGTGGCCGCCGAACAGCAGGCATTTTTCCGGGTCGTCAGCCGGGTCGTCAGCGGGGTCGCCCGCGACGGGGCAGGGCGCCAGGCCGGTCAGCTCGCGCAGGCCGCGCTCCCAGCGCAGCCAGACTCCCAATGACAGGCCGTTGCTCTGGCGTCGGCAGCCATCGAGCGAGCAGAAGCCATGCCCTGCCTCATCGCCTTGATCGCCGGTTTTCCAGCAGCAGTTCCCCCGCCCACGTGAGCGTCGACACGGCGGCGCCCGCCAGGAGACCGGCCCAGAACAGAGCCTGTTCGGCGGCCTGCTTGCCGGGGATGGAGATGAGCCGGGCGTTCGGTCCGGCGAGATATCCTCCCCGGTCGGAGTTCCCGGCCGGCTCATCGGGGTCAGCCCGCCACTCGAGGCCCGTCGTGGGCTCGGGGACGGTCTCCGGGCTGGGGTGGTACCAGGCCAGCCGCAGCGGGTCGGACCTGTCGCGGCCGTACTCGGTGCCGGACTCCACGACGCTGTCGAGCGGCATGCGGCCGAGCTGCCAGGAGATGTGCGTCTCGTCGGCGTTCGTGGCGCCCCCGTACATGACCGATGGAGCGGCGAGCACGGTCGTGTATCCGCGGGAGATCACAAGTGGCTTCCTCGCCCGCCCGCTGATGTGGACGGGCTCCAGGAGCAGGGAATCCGCGCGAGAGCGGCAGAGTTGCCCGTCGATCACCGATGTGACCCGCCGAGGCCGGTCGTTGAGCTCCATCTCCGACAACCGCGCATCGCCGTCGAGGGTGATGCGATAGCCATAGCACGGCGGAGCTCCCTTCGTCGCAAGGCCGGTCATCACGAACTCGTACGTGTCCGGCCCGCACTGCGCCAGCTCCTTCTCGTCGAGCGCGATCCCCTCCGCCTGGAGTTCGCCGCAGGGATCCGCCTTGACAGCCAGCGTGAGGAGGTCGAGGGCGCGTTCGCCCTCCGGCACGGTCACGTACACGCCGATGCTCCCGTCGAAGCGGGTGTACAGGGGCACGGGCGCGGCGGTCTGGTACAAGTTCCAGGCAGCCGCGCCGAGCAGCGTGGACAGCGCGAACATCCCGATGATCAGCCGGTGACTGCGCGGGCGCCTCGCCGCCGGCCCGGGCACAGGGAGATCCTTCTGAGGCGACCGAGGGGCGCCCTGGCACAGGTGCCGCACCGTCAGCCCCACGAGCACGGCGAGCCGGAGAAGTCCCACGGCTTTCAGGTTCGCACGGCCCGGCGCCCGGCGACGGAGAGTCCGCGGAGCTCCGGATAAAGAATTCGCCGCTCTGCCGCTATCGGCATCTGCGCCGGCATCCACAAGCCCAACAGGCAGAGCATCGCGGACAAGGTGCTGTTCATGGTCGCGGCCATGGCCGCCGAGATGGAACGCGACCTCATCCAGGAGCGCCCCCTGGAGGGCCTGGAGGCCGCCCGCGCTGCCGGCCGCGTCGGCGGTTGCCCGGTGATGGTGACCGTGGACGTGCTCGCCGCCGCCAGGGCCCGCCGCGACCGCGGCCAGTCCGTCACCCAGATCGCTCGCGAACTCGGCGTCGGACGCTCCACGCTGTACAGAGCGCTCGAAGGCGAAAACTCACCCGCCGCCGAGCTAGTCGACGACATCCACTGGCCCTGACAGCGTCCACCAGGACCGCGTTCCATCAAGGGGAAGGACACCCCATGAGCCCCACCATCCGAACCGTGCTGGTGCCAGACCTGAACAACGACCTGTGGCACGTGCTCAACGAGCTGGAAGAGCTGCTGCTCACCTACGCCGTGCGGGAGAACACCGACCAGGTCGAGCCCGGCGAGCTACCCGCCCCGCTCACCGAGCGGCGCCGCGCTGGAGGCACTGCGACGACTTCAGACCGCCCTCGCGCCCACGCGGGGCGAGCGCGCCATCAAGAGGCCGGCACCACCGGCCGCCTGCTCGCCCCGGACGGCCGCTACGAGTTCGCGCCGCTGCGCCTGGTCGACGTCGACCAGGCCGGCGTTCAGGTCCTGTCCGCCGCAGCCCGGGCGCTCGGTGCCCGCACGCGCACGAGCTCGTGCGCGTGCGCCTGGAGGACGGCGGCGTGAACATGTCCGGCCCCGAGCTCGTGATGGCGGCAGCCCGGCCGGCCGGGCTGCCGGACCTCGACGACACCGCCGACACCGAACTGCTGCGCGATCGCCTGGCCACCGCCGGCGACGTCGTGCTCACCCCGGTCGAAGAGGACGCCTACCGGCGTACCGTCAGCGGGTTGCCGAGCACCCGGTCGCCAGATTCATCTACGACGGCGGTCGCTGACCACCCCGCCCCACCTGGCAGAGGACCTGCACCTGAGGAACTGGAGGGCTAAATCGACAGCGCCCATCGATATGCGGCCCAGGTACGGGTGAGTCAGCCGCTGACGCCCAGCCCTGGCGGCCGTCAGAGAGCCCCAGGCCGGCGCATGCCCACCCCCGCCGCCACTCCGCGCTTGAGCTGGGGTTCCCAGTTCTCGCCCAGATGGGCGAACCAGGCGATCTTCGCGTTCCACGCCGCGTCGATGTCCGAGGTGCGTAAGGCCGCACGGATGGCCTGCTTGGCGGCCTTCGTGTCCGCTCAAATCTCGTCATGGTCGCGAGGGCTCGTTCCCTTGCTGTGGGTGTCCTGGTCCGGACCGCGACAGTGACGTGACAGTGAGAAGGCAGAGGGGCGAAAGGCCACCGCGATAGTTTCGCAGGCAGAAAGGCAAGTATCGCCCAAAGGGCGTGACGTTGACCTGCAAGGACCTGAGCATTCTCCAGGACCTCCGACGAGTACTGCTCTCTCCGCCCGCTCAACTCCGCCCGACTGACGACCGGCGTTGGTACCTGCAGACGGCTTCTGCGGCGTACCTGAGACGAAAGGGGCAACACGTGAACGGGAAAATCCGTGTGGGTATTGCTGCGGCGGCCCTCGGCATCGGCTTCGCCATGGCACCTACCGCCGCCTCGGCAGTGCAGCAGGCTCCCACCGCCGTGAAAGCGGACACCGGGGCGAAGAACGCCGCGGCCTGTTCCGCGGTACCCGACCGAGGGTGGGTCCTTTTCTACCAGCACTCCGACTGCCAGGGCGCCTACCAGGGCTGGACGACCTGCGGTCGGCACTTCTTCACCGGCCCCATGAAGATGCAGGCGAGCTCGTACTGGGACAACCAGTACGGCGGCGCCTACGTCTACGCCGATGTGACCGACGACTACGGGCACTTCGCCTTCCGCACCTGGCCGGGGACCGGTGTCCGCAACGTGGCCACGGGCGAGAACGACCGAAGCTATGCGGCTTGGCTCAACTGCTGAGGCTGGCCCGTCCGGAATGTAGCGCAAAGCGTCGTCCGGGGTCAGTCCCACTGGTCCCGGCGGCGCGCGGACCGTCCCCGTCCTTGGTCCCGGCTCTCAGGAGGTCGTCACCGTGGCCGATGGTCGCCTGCTCGGCGCCCTGATGCTGTCCGTCTTGGCGGTGCTCGTCGGTTGCGGAGGCGGCCCTCCGGAGGCGGGAGAGAAGCTCCTCGGGAAGACCATTGATCTTGACCAGGTCGACTACCCCTTGGCCGCCTTCGAGTTGACCGATGCGGAGCTCGAAACCACCCTTCGGGCGAGGTATCTGCTGACTCAGCAGTGTGCCGACAGGTTCCACGTCAAACTGCCTGCTTGGCAATCCGGTCGCCATCGGGTACCGCAGAACGACCGGTACGGCATGTATGACGTACGTACCGCCCGTACCTGGGCGTACTCCCTCGACGCGCCGCCGGTCACTGCCCCTCTGTGGGAAGACCAGATTGACAGGAAGTCCCGGCTGTTCCAGATCGTCAGCGGCGTGGACGAGCAAGGGCACCCGGCCCGGATCGCCGGCCTGCCCCAGGGCGGCTGCCGCGGTGCGGCAAACCGCCGGCTCGAGCGGGGTGAGACCGCCTCCGCCGCGGGCAAGGCGAGGAACCCGGTGCCAGAACTCGAATCCAGAGCATGGAAGACCTCGCGGAAGGACCCGGCCGTTCAGAGTGCAGCTGCCGAGTGGAAACGCTGCATGACCCGGAGGGGACACGACTACGAGGACCCCGTCGAAGCCCCCTACTCCTACTGGACCTCCCAACGGATGGCCGCGCATCCGAATCCGACGAAAGAGCAGCGGAAACACGGGATCCCTCCCACCGAAGCCGAACGCCGGGCCGCGCTCGACGACATCATGTGCAAAAACGAGTCAGGCTTTGTACGCAGTTGGCTGACCGCCGATCTCGCCGCGCAGCGGCGGTTGATCGCGGAGAATCGCTCCCAGCTCGAAAGGCATGGCCAGCGCCTCGACAACATGCTGAGGAACGCCGCAGAGGTGCTGTAGCCGCCAACGACTGTTCCTGGGTTCCTCGACCCCGATCTCCCCTGTCGTAGCGATGAGGGCTTTGGTGCCACCACGGCAGCCGACACCACGCAGCCCGACCTCGATACCGACGCGCTGACCGTGCTCACCGCGCTGGCCACCACCAGCATCCCGCTCACCCGGCCTCGGGGCTGGTGAGGTCGCGTATTCGACTGTCGATGCAGAGGGGGGCGGCAGTAACTGACCGTGATCTCCAGCGGCAAAACGGCTTCATGCGCCTAAATCAGTCAACACGGCGGAAGGCCGCGCGGTAGTCCCTCGGGCGTCGTCCAGTGTGCTTGGCGAAGAGGGTGGCGAACGTGCTGGGGTCCCTGTATCCGACCGCGGCGGAGATGCTGCCGACGGTTCGATTCGTGGCCTCAAGGAGGTGGCGGGCGCGACGGACACGCGACGATTGCAGGTATTCCAGCGGGCTCTGGCCGGTCTCGTCCGCGAAGCGCCGCAGCAGCGTCCGAGTGCTGACCTTGAACGTGTCCGACAACGCGGCGAGGTCGTATCGGGTGGCAAGGTTCTGGTCGAGCCATCGCATGACCTTGTGGGAGAACGCGTTTCCGGGCTGCGAAAGACATTGCGCGTCAACGTATGGGGTCTGGGACGATCGCGCATCGTCGACGAGCGCCACCCGCGCGGTTGTCCGTGCCACGCCGGCACCACTGTGTTGACGGATCAGATCCAGCGCGAAGTCGTACATGGCGCTGAAGGCCGCCGTTGTCGTCACCCCGGTGTCGGTGACGACCAGACGCTCAGGCCGGACGTCAGCGTCCGGATAGCGTCGAGCCAGTTCGTCCGCGAGGAGCCAGGCTGTCGTAGCACGGCGTCGGTTGAGGAGTCCAGCCTCGGCGAGCAGGAACGCACCGACACAGATCGAGACGACGACAGTGCCCGCAGCAGCGTGTGAACGGATCGCCGCAATTTCAGGGGCGAGGGGTGCGAGCTTCGCGTCCACGTCGAGGCCCGGCACGAGCTCGAACCCTGGCACAACAAGGACATCTACCTCGTGCAGCGGAGAGACGTCCAACACCGCACCACCCGATGCCGCGACACGACGACGAGGCGAAACGATCGACACCTCGTATCCAGAGCCGTCCGGACCGGCAACGTGCGTGGCCATCGTCAAGAGATCGGGTACGCCGAACACCTCGGACGCGAAGCAGCCTGGATAGGCCAGGACACCAACCCGCAGCGCGCTCGCGCTCACGCTCGCCTCCTCACCATCAGCCTATGGCGAGATTACCCGCATACATGGCGATGTCGCCTCTCGCCCTCGCGGGGGCATCGGTCCACGCTGTCACCATGAGCGCTGCCAGCGGACGACTTGACGACATGATCACGGACTTCTCCCGCCGACTCGTGGATGTGGAGGGGGTGGTGAAGACGGTGTACGCCGCGGGTTCCGGGCCGGCCGTCGTGTTGATGCCGGAGATGCCCGGCATCAGTCCTGATGTCCTTCGACTGGCGCGGTGGGTGCGAGATGCGGGCTTCACCGTTCATGTCCCCTCACTCTTCGGGATCGACGGTGCCTATCCCACGGTTGAGGGTGGTACGGAAGTCGTCCGCCGCGCGTGTGTCAGTGCCGAGTTCCGCGCGTTCGCCGGGGGCGGCACCAGCCCGGTCACGGCATGGCTACGTGGGCTGGCGCGCCAAGCCCATGCCGAATGCGGCGGTCCGGGAGTCGGCGCGATCGGACTGTGCTTCACCGGCAACTTCGCTCTCACCATGGCGCTTGAGCCGGCTGTCATCGCGCCAGTGGTCAACCACCCGTCGCTGCCGCTGGACGACCCTGCCGGACTCGAGATCAGCGACGAGGACGCGCGCGCAGTCCGAGACCGCATCGCGCGCGAGGGGCTGAAGGTCCTTGCCTACCGCTTCGACGACGACCGCTGGTGCACCGGCCAGCGCTTCGCCGCCTACCAGGCGCTCCTCGGCGACGCCTTCGACGGCCGTGTTCTTCCGGGCAGTTCCGCGAACACCAGCCCGCCACCGTTCTTCGGCGACGTGGTCGGGTCCCCCCACAGCGTGGTCACCGCCCACCTCGTCGACGAGGACGGACATCCCACGCTGAAGGCCAGGGACGAGATCATCGTCTTCCTGACCGACCGCTTGAGCCCGTTCGGACATTCCCAGACGACATACGGCTGAGCGGCACACCCGCCTGGGCGGCGGGGGTACTGGTGGAGTCACCTCTTCGACCATCGCGAGTTCTCGATGTCGAGGGCCGTGGTAGTGACTTTCCGTGATGTCGGCGGGCTCTCGGACAGCAGGTGCGCGCGGAAGGGCGAAGTGGGCCTGCGCCGTCGCCGAAGTACTTCGGGTTCAAGCGGGGCATCACCTGGCCCAACGCCGTCAACGACCAGGTCGCGGGCATCGGGCAGCTGGTCGTCCCGGGCACCCCGCGCGACTCCCCGCACATCCTGGACGCGCTGCTGAACCTGGACGGCTACAACTTCAGCCCGCGGTTTTCGCGACCTGGACGACCAGCGGTTCTGGCGGGCCACGATGCCCGGCGTCGAGACGGGCACGTTCGGTGGAGGACCTGGCGCGCAACCGCGTGAACCTGAACAAGGTGATCACGCACTGGCCGGACATGCTGAAGGTCGCCGATTCCCTGGTCATCAACCAGGTCCGTGCCTACGACCTGCTGCGCATGTCCGGACGCGAGCCCGACTCCGCTGGGTGCGGCGTTCGCGGAGTACGGGCGGATCGCCAAGACCGAGCACCTGCTGCGCGTGGTCGACCCGGTCGAGGGCACCTACCGGGGGCAGATGAACCGGCAGCTCACCGTCCAGGAATCCCGCCACAAGCTGGCCCGGGACGTGTGCCACGGCAAGCGCGGCACCATCCACCTGGCGTACCGGGACGGCATGGAGGACCGGCTCGGCTCGCTCGGCCTGGTCCTCAACGCCTTCGTGCTCTGGACGACCCGTTACATCGACGCCGCCGTCGCCCAGCTCCAGGCCGAGGGCCACGAGATCCGCGAGGAGGACATCACCCGGCTCTCCCCGCTCAAGCGCACCGCAACCTGACCGCTACAGCTTCACCGCCTCGACCCCGGCCGCCGGCGCCCTGCGCCCGCTGCGCGACCCGGACGCGCCCGAGCTGGACGAGGACGACGAAGGCGTGGACTGAACGCCCATATCGGGTGACGCGGGCATATCAGGTGGCCGGGGTGCTCGGAAATCGCAAGCGCCGGCAGGGGAACTGATGTCAGGCTGCCTGGTATGTCTACCTAAGCCTTGATTGGTGCGGCCGTCCTGGCGGCCTGCTCGATCTTCGCGCAGTAGGCTGCACGGGCTTCCTCGTCGATCTGCTTCTCGTGTTCGGGGCGCACCCCGGTCCGGCCGTCGAGGCCCTCGCGCAGGATATCGGCGTGCCCGGCATGCCGGTTGGACTCGCCGAGGACATGGACCATGACGGCGAACAGGTTCGTGTTGGGATAAGGCTCCGGCCACCACGGCACGTGGCCGGGGGCGTCGAGGGGAAGCTCGTTGATCGTCGCGTCCGAGTGTTCCCACGTGCGCCGGTAGAACCCGATGATCTGATCGCGGGTCTCGTCCTCGGTCGCCCACAGATCGCTGCCGTCGGAGTCCTGCCACCGGGGCAGCGGTTCCGGGGAAGGGCGGTCGAAGACCTCGCCGAAGTACCTGGCCTCCACGCCGGCCACGTGTTTGACCAGGCCGAGGAGGTTGGTCCCGGTCGCTGTCAAAGGTCGGCGGGCGTCGTATTCGGACAAGCCGTCGAGTTTCCAGAGCAGCGCCTTGCGGTCCCGCCGCAGCCTCCCGTGCAGGTTGTCTTTCGCGAATTCATCGATCATGCGGCATGAGCCTGCCATGAGCTGCTCGTGGTCTCAAATCCGTACATGGTCCGCAACGACCGGCAGAGCCGAGGCCTGGCCATGGCCGCCGTTGTTCACGCTCACGGACGGCACTGCCTCGGGGCGAAGAGCGAGCGACGCGGCCGGGCGACACCGTGCACATCTCCGAGATGTTCCGCCTCGTACGCGGCACCGGGCACATCCTCGACGTGCTCGACGTCCTCCACCGCGACCAGGTGGCGCTGCGCATCCACGACGGCGTGTTCTCCGCGATGGACCTCACCGCCCGTCACCCGCGCACCGGGGAGTCGCTGTCCACCGTGAAGTTCATGGGGCAGACCCTCGCCGCCGCCGGCGACCTCCAGCGCGAGCTGGCCTACGACGGACTGCGAGCCGCCGAGGCCAAGGGCAGCAAGGGCGGGCGCCGCCCCGCCGTGGGCGGCCGAGAAGACCGACGACGTCCGCACCGCGTACCTGGAGGGCCGCTCGATCGCTGCCCTCGCCCGCGACCACGGCGTCAGCCGCGGCCCCTTTCTTGCGTATTCGGTAACTAGCGGCAATTTCATTTGATGAAGAACCCAGATTGGTTGGCACACCGACCGAGAGCGACTGCCGGAACAGCGGATTTGTAGGCCCCGCGAGG
>NZ_JBFAOQ010000019.1:0-213315 GCF_040675285.1 Nonomuraea sp. NPDC049625
CAAGCAATTTCCGTCAATTAATGACGGGGATATGCATGTGTATCTCATGCACTGGCTTTTAACACACTGTTGAGTTCTCAAGAAACGGACGCGTATATCCCCACCAAGATCTTGGTTAGACCCTAGTGCGGAGGCGCACATTTCATTTCCTTCAGTCTAGCAGATCCGGACGATCCTTGTCAAACCGCCCGATCCGGTAGCTTCCGGACTTGCCTCTCTTCGAGGCAACCCTGCTAACTTACTCCAACTTTCGGCGCTTGTCCAACCGTGCGGCTGGAACCGCCCGAAAACCGGGGGTAGATCAGAAGGGGTGTCAGGGCAACCGCCCTACGTTGAAAACTGTAGCAGCCCCGACGGCGTCGAAGGTCCATCTTAGGTAACGAATGGACCTTCCCCGCGTTCGTATGGTTCAAACCCCGAGCCCGGCGAGCTGTGTCTCGAGGCGCGCGATGTCCGCGGCGGCCTGCTCGGCACGGCTCCTGACCTTGGTGACCACGTCTTCCGGCGCCTTGGCCATGAACTGCTCGTTGCCCAGCTTGGCGGCCACCTGCGCGGCCTCCTTGCGGGCGACCGCCAGGTCCTTCTCCAGGCGCTTGCGCTCGGCCACGACGTCGATGGCGCCCGCGGTGTCGATCTCCACGGTCACCCCGCCCACCGTGAAGCTCGCCGTGGCGCTGAACGACTCCGCCGGCTCCGTGAGGCGCAGCAGCGACCGGATCGCGCTCTCCTGGCTGACGAGCGCAGTGCCCGCCAGCCCGAGCCGGGCTGCGACCTTCTGGCCCGGCTTGAGCCCTTGATCCGAGCGGAACCTGCGGACCTCCGTCACCAGCTCCTGCAACGCCCCGATCTCCGCCTCTGCCGAGGCGTCGGTGAAGCGGGTGTCGACCTCCGGCCACGGGGCCGCCACGATCGACTCCCCGCCCGTCACGGCCCGCCAGAGCTCCTCGGTCACGAACGGCACGAGCGGATGCATCAGCCGCAGCAACGCGTCGAGCACGTGGCCGAGCACCAGCCGAGTGTGTTCGAGCCCTTCGCCGAGCTGGATCTTGGCCAGCTCCAGGTACCAGTCGCAGACCTCGTCCCACGCGAAGTGGTAGAGCAGGTCGGACGCCTTGGCGAACTCGTAGTCCTCGAAGGCCGCGTCGGCGGTCGCCACCACGGACTGCAGGCGCGACAGGATCCACCGGTCGGCCCCCGTCAGCTCGGCCCCTTCCAGCGATCCCACGGCCGCGCCGTTCATCAGGGCGAACCTGGTGGCGTTCCAGATCTTGTTGCAGAAGTTACGGGACCCGGCCGCCCACTCCTCGCTCACCGCGACGTCGGCGCCGGGGTTGGCCCCGCGCAGCAGGGTGAAGCGGGTGGCGTCGGCGCCGAAGCGTTCGATCCAGTCGAGCGGATCGACCACGTTGCCGAACGACTTGGACATCTTCTTGCCGTACTGGTCGCGGACCATGCCGTGCAGCGCGACCACGCGGAACGGCGGCTCGCCGTCCATGGCGTAGAGCCCGAACATCATCATCCTGGCCACCCAGAAGAACAGGATGTCGTATCCGGTGACCAGCACGGAGGTCGGGTAGAAGCGCTGCAGCTCGGGCGTCGTGTCCGGCCAGCCGAGCGTCGAGAACGGCCACAGCGCCGAGGAGAACCACGTGTCGAGGACGTCGGAGTCCTGCGTGTAGCCGGCGGGCGGCTCCTCGTCGGGGCCCACGCACACGACCTCGCCGTCCGGCCCGTACCAGACCGGAATGCGGTGCCCCCACCAGAGCTGCCGGGAGATGCACCAGTCGTGCATGTCGTCGACCCAGTCGAAGTAGCGCTTGGCCAGCTCCGGCGGGTGGATGCGGGTGCGGCCGTCGCGGACGGCGTCGCCCGCCTCCTTGGCCAGCGGCCCGACGTTGACGAACCACTGCAGCGACAGCCTGGGCTCGACCACGGTCTTGCAGCGCGAGCAGTGGCCGACCGAGTGGAGATAGGGGCGCTTCTCGGCGACGATGCGGCCCTCGGCGCGCAGCGCGGCGACGACGGCGGGCCTGGCCTCGAAGCGGTCGAGCCCCAGGAAGGGCCCGTGCGCGGTGATGACACCGCGCTCGTCCATGACGGTGATCGACGGCAGGGAGTGACGCCGTCCGATCTCGAAGTCGTTGGGGTCGTGGGCGGGGGTCACCTTGACCGCGCCGGTGCCGAAGGCAGGGTCGACGTGCTCGTCGGCGACCACGGGGATCATGCGCCCGGTGAGCGGCAGCTCCACCATCGTGCCGACCAGGTGCGCGTACCGTTCGTCAGAGGGGTGGACGGCCACGGCCGTGTCGCCGAGCATCGTCTCGGCACGCGTGGTGGCCACCACGATCTCGTCGGAGTAGCGGATCGAGACCAGCTCGCCCTCGTCCTCGCTGTGCTCCACCTCGATGTCGGAGAGCGCGGTCAGGCAGCGCGGGCACCAGTTGATGATCCGCTCGGCGCGGTAGATCAGCCCGTCGTCGTACAGCTTCTTGAAGATCGTCTGCACGGCCCGGGAGAGCCCGGTGTCCATCGTGAACCGCTCGCGCGACCAGTCGACGCCGTCGCCGAGCTTGCGCATCTGGCCGAGGATCCGGCCGCCGGACTCCTCCTTCCACTCCCAGACCCGCTCGACGAACGCCTCGCGCCCGAGGTCGTGCCGCGACTTGCCCTCCTTGGCCAGCTCGCGCTCGACGACGTTCTGGGTGGCGATGCCGGCGTGGTCCATGCCCGGCAGCCAGAGGGTCTCGCGCCCCTGCATGCGGGCTCGCCTCGTCAGCGCGTCCTGGATGGAGTGGTCGAGCGCGTGGCCGATGTGCAGGACGCCCGTCACGTTGGGCGGGGGCAGGACGATGCTGTACGGCACGCGCGAGCTGCCCGGGTCGGCGGTGAAGTACCCCTGGGATACCCAGCGCTCATAGCTCCGGGTCTCGACGTCGGCCGGGGTGTACTGGGTGGGCAGCTCTGGCGTTGTCACGGTGACCAATTCTAGGGAGGTGGGAAAGCAAAACGCCCCAGGGATCGACTCCGCCGGGGCGCTTGCCGTGGTTTATGGGATCAGGCCGACTTTTCCCGCGGCGTGCGCTGCTGCTTGGCGGCAAGCTGGTCGCGGGGTACGAGCGTCGGGATGGCGTGTTCGAGGACGGACTCGCGGGTGATGACGACGCGGGCCACGTCTTGGCGCGACGGCACTTCGTACATCACCGACTGGAGCACTTCCTCCAGGATCGCGCGCAGCCCGCGGGCGCCGGTGCCGCGCAGGATGGCCTGGTCGGCGATGGCCTCGAGGGCGCCGTCGGTGAACTCCAGCTCCACCCCGTCGAGCTCGAGCAGCTTGCGGTACTGCTTGACCAGCGCGTTGCGCGGCTCGGTGAGGATCTGGATGAGCGCCTCGCGGTCGAGGTTGTGCACCGAGGTGATGACGGGCAGACGCCCGACGAACTCGGGGATCATGCCGAACTTCAGCAGGTCCTCGGGCATCACGTCGCCGAAGATGTCGGCCGTGTCGACCTCTTCCTTCGAGCGGATGATGGCGTTGAAGCCGATGCCCTTCTTGCCGATGCGCGACTCGATGATCTTTTCCAGACCGGCGAACGCGCCGCCACAGATGAACAGCACGTTGGTGGTGTCGATCTGGATGAACTCCTGGTGCGGGTGCTTGCGGCCGCCCTGCGGGGGCACGCTCGCCGTGGTGCCCTCCAGGATCTTCAGCAGCGCCTGCTGCACGCCCTCACCGGAGACGTCGCGCGTGATCGACGGGTTTTCGCTCTTACGAGCGATCTTGTCGACCTCGTCGATGTAGATGATGCCGGTCTCGGCCTTCTTGACGTCGTAGTCGGCGGCCTGGATGAGCTTGAGGAGGATGTTCTCCACATCCTCGCCGACGTATCCCGCCTCGGTCAGCGCGGTGGCGTCGGCGATGGCGAACGGCACGTTGAGCATCTTCGCCAGGGTCTGCGCCAGCAGCGTCTTGCCCGAACCTGTCGGCCCGAGCAGCAGGATGTTGCTCTTGGCCAGCTCGAGGCCGTCGTCTCTGCCCCGGTCACCCGACTGCACCCGCTTGTAGTGGTTGTAGACCGCCACCGAGAGGGCCTTCTTCGCCTTGTCCTGACCGATGACATAGGCGTCGAGGAACTCGTAGATCTCCCTCGGCTTGGGCAGGTTGTCCCACTTGAGCTCGGAGGACTCCGAGAGCTCCTCCTCGATGATCTCGTTGCAGAGATCGATGCACTCATCGCAGATGTAGACGCCTGGACCGGCAATGAGCTTCTTGACTTGCTTCTGACTCTTTCCACAGAAAGAGCACTTCAGCAGGTCTCCCCCGTCGCCGATGCGTGCCACCCCAGATACTCCTTTGCGTGGGACCGCCCTGCTCCTGCGAGAGCAGTGTCTCCGGACATCCTCCGGACTTGGCCGAACCGCTCAGGTTTCGACGTTACCGTCTTCTGGGCCCTCAGTGAGCCCCCTAGCGGCGAGTCGCACCGGAACGTGCCCTATTGGGCAGCGCTCCGGTGCGTCACGTCCCGTCTAGGAAGCCACGGCCTGAGCGCGCTTCTTCCTGGACGGGATGATGTCATCGATCAGACCATACGCCTTTGCCTCGTCCGCGTTGAGAATTTTGTCGCGTTCGATGTCCTTGCGGACTTGGGCGGCGGTCTTCCCGGAGTGCCTCGCCACGATGTCCTCGAGGAGGTTTCGCATGCGAAGGATCTCGCGGGCCTGGATCTCGATGTCGCTGCCCTGGCCGCCACCCTCGGTGGACGGCTGGTGGATCAGCACCCGGGCGTTGGGCAGCGCGAATCGCTTGCCCGGGGTGCCGCCGGCCAGCAGCACGGCCGCGGCCGAGGCTGCCTGGCCCAGGCAGACGGTCTGGATCTCCGGCCGGACGAACTGCATCGTGTCGTAGATCGCCGTCATGGCGGTGAAGGAGCCACCCGGCGAGTTGATGTAGATGCTGATGTCACGGTCGGGGTCGAGCGATTCCAGCGTCAGCAGCTGGGCCATCACGTCGTTGGCCGACGCGTCGTCGATCTGCACTCCGAGGAAGATGATGCGGTCCTCGAAGAGCTTGTTGTACGGGTTCATCTCCTTCACGCCATATGACGTGCGCTCGACGAAGGAGGGGAGAACGTAGCGGCTCTGGATGTTCACTTCTCTGCTCCCCCTTAGGAGACCGGGCCCTGTGAGGGCACCTGCCGCGCACTGCGGACCACGTGGTCGATGAAGCCGTAATCCTTGGCTTCCTCGGCCGTGAACCAGCGGTCGCGGTCGGAATCGGCCTCGATCTGCTCCAGCGGCTGGCCCGTGTGGTGGGCGATCCGCTCGGCCAGTGTCTTCTTCACATAGAGCATCTGCTCGGCCTGGATGGCGATGTCGGCCGCGGTGCCGCCGATGCCTCCGGACGGCTGGTGCATCATGACCCGGGCGTGGGGCAGGCCATATCGCTTGCCCTTGGTGCCCGCGGTGAGCAAGAACTGCCCCATCGAAGCGGCCATGCCCATCACAACCGTGGAAACGTCGTTCGGTACGTATTCCATCATGTCGTAGATGGCCATGCCAGCGCTCACCGAGCCACCCGGCGAGTTGATGTAGAGCGTGATGTCACGGTCGGGGTCGTCGGCCGCGAGCAGCAGGAGTTCGGCGCAGATGCGGTTGGCGATCTCGTCGTTGACCTCCTGCCCGAGCACGATGATGCGCTCACGCAGCAGGCGCTGGTAAAGCTGGTCCTCAAGCCGGAAGGACGAGCCGTTCTCACGGCCTCGCGACTCAGGCTGATAGAAGGTCGGCGGGCTGGTCACAGCGTCACCTTCCGATGCGTCGTAATCGATTGGCTTTGCTTGTGACCTTAACGCGCGCCGCGCACAGCTCATGCCCGGTCCCCGTACTGTTCGCTGACGGCGCAGGTTCAGCACGCCCTCCTGCGGCGTGGCTCCCTGAAGCGCCACGCACGGCCTGCCGGCCGCGGGTCCGGCACCCAGAGGCCCGCCGAAGCCCTCCGGGTGCCCACGAGCCTTCTGAGGGCCTTACACGGCCTGCACGTCTTCTTCGGGAGCTCCCCCGGAAAGGCCGAAGCCCCCGAACCGGACGGTTCGGGGGCTTCGGAAAGAGCGGGAAGGCGGTTACGCCTCGGACTTCTCCCCGGCGGGCTCGTCCTCGGCGGCGGCCTCTTCCTCCACGACCTCCTGGCCGTTGATCTCGGCGTAGATCGCCTTGAGGTCCACCTCGTTGCCGTCGGTGTCGACGACCTTGGCGGCGTCGCCGAGCACCGACTTGGCCTTGTCGCGCACGATCTCGACCATGGCCAGCGTGAGCTGGTCGTTGTCGGCGAGGTGCTTGGCCAGCTCGTTGGGCTGCACGCCCATCTCCATGGCGCGGCGGACGACGAAGTTGGTCAGCTCCTGCTCGGAGACGCCCAGCTCCTCGGCCTTGACGATCTTGTCGAGCACGAAGCCGACCTTGATCGCGCGGGCGGAGTTGGTGTCGAACTCGGCGAAGCGCTCCTCCTCCGTCGTCTGGTAGAGACGGAAGAAGGCGTCGCGGCTCAGGCCGCTCTCGGCGATCTGGTGGTCGAGGTTGTGCTTGCGGGCGTCGACCTCGGCCTTGAGCGCGCTGTCCGGGAGCGGGATGTCGATCTGCTCCAGCAGCGTGTCGAGGGCCTTCTCGCGGGACTGCACGACCTGGTCGATCAGCTTGTTGCGGCGGGCCTGCTCGCGGATGCTGGTCTTGAGCTCGTCGAGCGTGTCGAACTCGCTGGCGAGCTGGGCGAACTCGTCGTCGAGCTCGGGCAGGACCTTCTCCTTGACCGACTTGACGTTGATGATCACGTCGGCCTCGTCGCCGGCGTTCTCGCCGCCGACGAGCTCGGTCTTGAAGCTCTTCTCCTCGCCCGCGGACATGCCCTCGAGCGCGGCGTCGAGGCCCTGGAGCACGGAGCCGGCGCCGACCTCGTAGGAGACCTCGCTGGCCTGCTGCTCCTCGATGTTGTCACCGTCGATCTCGGCGCGCAGGTCCATGACGACGAAGTCGCCGTTGGCGGCCGCGCGCTCGACGCCGGTCAGCGTGGCGAAACGCTGGCGCAGGGAGTCGAGCTGGGCGTCGACGTCCTCGTCGGAGACCTCGGCGGAGTCGACCGTGACCTCGAGGCCCTGGTAGTCGGGCACCTCGAAGTTGGGCCGGATGTCGACCTCGGCGGTGAACTCGATCTGCTCGCCGTCCTCGATCTTCGTGACCTCGATGTCGGGCTGCGCGACCGGGAACACGTCGACCTCGTCGACGGCCTTGCCGTACAGCTTGGGCACCGCGTCGTTGAGGGTCTCCTCCAGCACTACCGCCCGGCCGAAGCGCTGCTCGATGATGCGGGCCGGAACCTTGCCAGGCCGGAACCCGGGGACGCGCACCTGCTGCGCGACCTTCTTGTACGCCGCATCCATGCTCGGGCGCAGCTCGTCGAACGGCACCTCGACAGTGAGCTTGACCCGGGTCGGGCTGAGCTCCTCGACAGCGGTCTTCACGGAATGGTCTCCTTGATCAAGCTACGAGTGATCGCGGGCGCGTCCATCGGTTACGGCACACGCGCCGCGCCCACATGTGCGGTGTTGGGCATGCTCCGCTACGGCGGGATCCAACGCCGATGGCCAGTCTAGGGCAGATGCGTACCCAACAACGACGTCCGCGCCGTCACAAGTCGCCCGCGATCATCCGTTACCGTCCGTCAGAACTCGTCCGCGATCGTCCGCAACAGCTCGACCGTCTCGTCCGGAGTGGTGCTCACGGCGCAGAGTCGCTCCATCACCTCGGTGTATCGGTCCACGTCTTCACGCTTGTCGAGGTAGAGCGCGCTCGCCAGCTGCTCGACGTACACGACGTCGGGCAGATCGGTGTCGGGGAAGCGCAGGACGCTGAACGCCCCGCCTTCCGCGCTGTGCCCGCCGAAGCTGAACGGCATGATCTGAATGGTGATTTTGGGCTGGCGCATCAGGTCGATGAGGTGCTCGATCTGGGCCCGCATCACCTCGACGCCGCCGATGGGGCGTCGTAGGGCGGCCTCGTCGATCACGGCCCAGAACACTGGCCCGTCCGGCCTGTCGAACATCCGCTGGCGCTCCAGCCGGAGATCCACTCTTCTGGAGATCTCCTCGGCCCCGATTCCCGCCGATCCGGCGGTCACGACGGCTCTTGCGTACTCCTTGGTCTGCAGCAGTCCTGGCACGAACTGGACTTCGTAGGTCCTGATCCTGGCGGCGGCCTCTTCAAGGCCGACGTACGCCTGGAACCACGTGGGCAGGACATCGTTGAACCGGTGCCACCAACCAGGCTCGTTGGCGGTGGCGACCAGGTCGAGTACGGCGGAGCGGGCCTGCTTGTCGATGACCCCGTAGAGGGTCAGCAGGTCCGCCACGTCCCGTTCTTTGAACCCCACTCGGCCCAGCTCCATGCGGCTGATCTTGGATTCGGAGCCACGGATGAGGTGGCCCGCCTCCTCACGAGTGACGTTCTTCGCTTCCCTGAGCTTGCGCAGCTGGGAGCCCAGGAGGATGCGCAGCGCCGTCGGTCCGGAACCCGGCTGGTTCTGCGTCACTTTGCCTCCTATCAAGGTCCGCACACACAGTGACACCACATTGCCGGGTATGACAAGGTCTCAACCCCGTGTCCGATTAGCAGAGTTATGCCCCAAAACGCCGCTTGCTACTGCACAATGCAAGTGCACGTGCATTTGGGTCTTGCAGGTGCAGCGATCGTGACCCATGATGGCTTAGTGCATATTGGGCCAAACATGCACTAAGTCGGGCGGAACGGGGAGGTATCGGCAGCATGGTGGAGGATCCTCTGGCCACTGCCGATGCATTGCAAATCACCCGTGACGTGGGCTTCGACCACCTGCTCATGGGTGGCAAGCCGTACACGACCTCGTGCCCGCTGCCCTTTCAGGCCGACTCCGTGAAGACGGCCAGGGACGTGACCCGCTCGACCCTGAAGGGCTGGGGCCTGCACGAACTCAGCGACGACGCCGCGCTGGTGGTGTCGGAGCTCGTGACCAACGCGGTGCGCTACGCGATGTACGCGGCGGGACGGCGGGAGATCGAGCTCTTGCTGATGCGCGTACAGCCGCACGTGCTGCTGGCGGTGGCCGACCCCAGCGACGAGGTGCCGCGCCCCAAGGAGCCGGACTTCATCTCGGAGAACGGGCGCGGCCTCTACATCGTCGAGACCTACAGCCAGTGCTGGGGCTGGGACCCGCTGGCCCGCGGCGGCAAGGCCGTGTGGGCGCTGTTCCGCACCGAGCCCTGATCGGTCCCGTCACTCTCCGGTCACCCCGTCGATGCGCTCGCGCAGCAGATCCGCGTGACCGTTGTGCCGCGCGTACTCCTCGATCATGTGGATGAGGATCCAGCGATGGGTGCATTCCTGGCCTCTGTGGTCACCGACGGCGTCCAGCGGCCTGGCGTCCGAGATGGCGCGGGCGCGGGCGACCTCCTCTTCCCACGTGACGAAGGCCTCCTTGACGGAGGCGGCGTCCACTTCCTTGAAGTCGGCGTCGTTGTCGCGGTCCTTGTCCCACAGCTTGGGGAGGTCCTCGCCGTTCAGCACGCGGCGGAACCAGGAGCGTTCGACGTTCGCCATGTGCCGGACCAGGCCGAGCAGGGACATGGTCGAGGGTGAGACGGAGCGCAGGCGCAGCTGATCGTCCGACAGGCCCGCGCATTTGACGGCGAGGGTGCCGCGGTGCCATTCGAGCCAGTTGTTCAGCGTGGTCCGCTCGTCGCCGGTGAGAGCGGGCGGGATTCGGGTGTCAGTCATGATGTCCGACCTTATCCAGCTCAGTACATCGAGATGTGGACGTGGTCGTAGTGGTTCTCGGTGACGCTGCCGCGGTCCGACATGGCCCGCCAGCCCGAGCCCATGTTGATGCGCTGCTTCCAGATCACGTACTTGACGCCGAGCTTGCCCTTGTTCTTGAGCGCCCAGTCCGCGATCCGGTCGCCCAGGGCGTTGTTGATGGCCGCGGGCATCGTTCCGCCGGTGCTCATCATGAAGTCGCAGGCGCGCCCGAGCGGGTGCTCGCCGCTGGAGCCCGAGCGGAAGCAGCCCACCGTGTACGGCAGCTTGAAGTTCTTGGCCAGCTCCGCCTTCATCAGCCGCGTACGGGCCGTGATGTTGTCCGAGCCCGAGGGCAGTTCCGGTGCCCAGCTCCCGTCGGACTTGCGGCCGGGACCGAGCGGCACGAGGTCCTGGAGCTTCTTCCTGATGTCGTCGATGATGTCCTCGGCCTCGGAGCGCTGTTCGGTCACGTCCTTGGCGTCCACGCCGATCTGGGTGGCCAGCGCGGCGGCCTCGTCGGAGGCCTTCTTCTTGTCGTCGCGGGCCTTGGCCACCCCCTGGACCAGAGCCTGCTGCTCGGCCGTCAGCTGTTCGAGCAGGGCGGCGCCGCCGCCGTTCTGGACCATCAGGACGGAGGGCAGCGACGGGTCGTGGTTCTGGTAGCGCATCCTGGCGAGGTCGCCGACCCGCTGCTCGGCGGCGGCCAGCGTCTTCTCCGCGGCCGCCAGCCGCTCCTTGGCCGCCTTGGCGGCGGCCTGCGCCTTGGCCAGCTCGACGCGCTTGAGGTTGTACTTCTCGATGAGCTTGTCGATCTTGCTGTTGAGCTGCTTGAGCTGGGCGCGGAGCTCGGCCTCCGACGGCTTGGGGGCCGCCGAGGCCGCGGTCGCCGGCAGGAGGGCGACGGCTGCGGCGGTGACGAGGCCGATGGCAAGAGTCGCGGGGGACGGAGCCGCCACGTGGATGTTCCTCTCCCTCTGCCGGCCGGGTTAGCTGACGGGTTCGGGCTGGGAGCTGCGTGCCCTACCACCGAAGTGGATTCACCCCAGGTGCGGATGGGTCCCCGGCTCCCGGGCGACTCGCCCGGGATTAGGCGTGTGCCTGCTGTTACGGCCAGGCACAAAAGGGATGTTAGTGGTAGATCACGAGTAACGCGACCCCCATTAGAAATCTAATAGTGATCTACCTGTGATCGAAGCATCCGGGCGGCCTCCTCCGGCAGCACGTCGTTCACGAACGCCCCCATCGCGGACTCCGACCCGGCCAGGTACTTGAGCTTGCCCGGCGCCCGCCTGATGCTGAACAGCTCCAGGTGCAGGTAGCCGAGCTCGCGGTCCTGCCGCACGGGCGCCTGGTGCCAGGCCGAGATGTACGGCATCACCACGCCGAACAGGTCATCGAAGGCCCGCAGCACCGAGGTGTACAGGGGTGCGAACGCCGACCGCTCCTCCTCCGTCAGCGCGGCCAGATCGGGCACCTGCCGGTGCGGGTAGATGTGCACCTCGTACGGCCACCGCGCGGCGGCCGGCACGAACGCCGTCCACAGCTCGTTGGAGGCCACCACGCGCGTCCCCGCGGCCCGCTCGGCGGCCAGCACGTCGGCGAACAGGTTCCCCTTCGAGTAGCGCCTGGCGGCGGCGAGCTGGAGCCTGGTCCTGGGCGTGACGTACGGGTAGGCGTAGATCTGGCCGTGCGGGTGGGCCAGCGTGATGCCGATCTCCTCGCCCCGGTTCTCGAAGCAGAACACCTGCTCCACGCCCTCGATCCCGGACAGCTCGGCCGTCCGGTCGGCCCACGCCTCCATGACCAGCTCCACCTGGCCGTCGGAGAGCTGGGAGAACGACGACGAATGCTCAGAGGTGAAGCAGACCACCTCGCACCGCCCCACTCCCGGCCGGACCTCACTCAGGCCCCCCGCGTCTGTATAAGTCCCGAAATTGGTGGAGAAGGAGGGGAATCGGTTCTCGAACACCACCACGTCGTAGTCGTACGCCGGGATCTCCGACGAGCGCGTTTCCGACGACGGGCACAGCGGGCACTCGCTCGCCGAACCGGTCGGCTGGAACGTGCGCGTCTGCCGGTGCCCCGCCATCGCGATCCACTCCTCGGTCAGCGGGTCGTAGCGCAGCTCGGAGGCCACCGGCCGGGGGTCGAGCACCCGCCGGTCGATCGCGCTCCGGTCGGCGTCGTCCCGCTGATCGAAGTAGATCAGCTCACGGCCGTCGGCCAGATGGGTGATGGTGCGCTTCACGAGCCCTCCGCGATGATCAGTTCTCCGGCCCGTTCGGCCAGCTCCATGCGTGCGTCCTCAGGCAGCCCCGCATCGCTGACGACCACGTCGGCCTCGGTCAGCTCGGCGATGGTGCTGATGCCGACCGTGTTCCACTTCGTGTGGTCGGCGGGGATGACCAGCCGGTTGGCGGCCGCCACCAGCTCCCTGTCGGTCTCCGATTCCAGCAGGTTGGGGGTGGTGAACCCGGCCCGCACGCTCATCCCGTGCACGCCGAGGAACAGCGTGTCCACGTGCAGGCGGCGGATCGCGGCCACGGCCACCGGGCCCACCAGCGCGTCGGACGGCGTGCGCACGCCGCCGGTCAGCACGACCGTGCGGTCGGAACGCGGGTTGCGGTGGAAGACCTCGGCGACGGGGATCGAATTGGTGATCACTGTCAGCTCGGGGACGGCGATCAGGTGGCGGGCCAGCGCCCACGTGGTGGTGCCCGCCGAGAGCGCCACGGCCGTGCCCGGCCGGACGAGGCCGGCCGCGCGGCGCGCGATGGCCTCCTTCTCCTGCTGCTGGCGGGCCGACTTGGCGGTGAAGCCCGGCTCCTCGGTGGAGCCGGGGCCGAGGGCGGTGGCGCCGCCGTGCACCTTCTCCAGCAACCCGCGCTCGGCCAGCACCTCGAGGTCCCGACGGATGGTCATGTCGGATACGCCCAGCTCGCGGACCAGGTCCGCGACCCGGACGCCGCCGTTGCTGCGCACGCGTTCGAGGATCGTCTGCTGACGCTGCTGTGCGAGCACGCCCGCTCCTTCCAACAGATTCCACCAAATTATGACACGGAATTGTTGGGGAATGTTAGTTCGCGTGCTGCGCTTGCGCTGGTCAGCACGGGCGGGGAGGCTCGTGGCGTAGCCGATCATCGGCCCGATCACCGGAGGCGAGCTTATGGCCAGGCGCTCACGCAAGGGCAAGGCACGCAAGAAGAAGAAGGCGAACCACGGCAAGCGCCCCACGGCGCGCTGACCGGGTGGCCGCCTCTTTCGGCGGCCACCCCGCTTTCAGCCCGGCAGCTCGGTCAGGGCCTGCTCGATGCGGTCCTGCGGCAGCGTGTAGTCCTCCAGGTGCCCGGCCAGGTAGCGGTCGTACGCGCCCAGGTCGAAGTGGCCGTGGCCGCAGAGCGCGGTCAGGATCACCTTCTCCTCACCGCTCTCCTTGCACCGCAGGGCCTCGGCGATCGTCTCCGCGAGCGCGTGCGTGGGCTCCGGGGCGGGCACGATGCCCTCGGTCCTGGCGAAGCGGACACCCGCCTCGAAACACTCGCTCTGGGCGCGGGTGACCGCCTCGAACAGGCCCAGCTCGTACATGTGCGACAGCAGCGGCGACATGCCGTGGTAGCGCAGGCCGCCCGCGTGGATCGGGTCGGGGATGAACGCGTGCCCCAGCGTGTGCATCTTGAGCAGCGGCGTCAGGCCCGCGGTGTCGCCGAAGTCGTAGGCGTACACGCCGCGCGTGAACGACGGGCAGGCGGCCGGCTCGACCGCCCTGAACACGGTCCGTATCCGCCCGGCCAGCTTCTCGCGCAGGAAGGGGAAGGTGAGGCCGGCGAAGTTCGAGCCGCCGCCGGTGCAGCCGATGACCAGGTCCGGCATCTCGGGCAGCTGTTCCAGCGCCTCCTCGCCGATCACGGTCTGGTGCAGGAGCACGTGGTTGAGTACCGAGCCGAGCGCGTACCGGGCGTCGGGCGTGGCGGCGGCCACCTCGACGGCCTCGCTGATCGCGATGCCCAGGCTGCCGGGCGAGTCCGGGTCGTCCGCCAGCACCTTGCTGCCCGAGCCGGTGACGGGTGACGGGCTGGCGTGGACGGTGGCGCCGTACACCTGCATGAGAGAGCGGCGGTACGGCTTCTGGTCGTACGAGGCGCGCACCATCCAGATCTGGCATTCGAGGTCGAACTGGGAGCAGGCGAACGCCAGGGCCGACCCCCACTGCCCGGCGCCCGTCTCGGTGGTCAGCAGCCGCACCCCTTCGCGGGCGTTGTAGTACGCCTGGGGTACGGCCGTGTTCGCCTTGTGCGACCCGGCGGGCGAGACCCCCTCGTACTTGTAGTAGATCCTGGCCGGCGTATCGAGGGCCTTCTCGAGCCGGCGCGCCCGGATCAGCGGCGTCGGCCGCCAGAGCCGGTAGACGTCGAGCACCTCTTGCGGGATCGGGACGAACCGCTCACCGCTCACCTCCTGGCCGATCAGCTCCATCGGGAAGAGCGGCGCCAGGTCGTCGGGCCCCACGGGCTCGCGCGTCGCCGGGTGCAGCGGCGGCGGAGGCGGGGCGGGCAGGTCGGGAACGATGTTGTACCAGTGACTGGGGATCATCGCCCCAGTCTGCGCCGCTCACGTTCCGTGTTCCAGCATCACGCGTCGCGGGTCATGACGGCGAGTCTGCGGGGATGATCGGCCCTGACCACGACGTCGGCCGCCCGCTGGGGGCGGGCCTCACGCTCGTACCGCTCGTACGCGGGCAGCCGCCACCGCTCGTCCTCGGGAGTCCCGCGCTCCAGCGCCCCCGCCGAAAGCCATACGTGCACGCTCACCTCGAACGCCAGACCCCGTCCCAGCAGCAGCGTCCCGTCCACGATCAGCACGCCGCCCGGGGGCAGCTCCTCGTACGGCACCCGGTACGCCCGGTCGACGCGGCTGTCCCAGAGCCGCGGCAGCACCCGCCCCGAGCCGCCCTCGTCCAAGGGCTCCAGCACTTCCCTCCGGAGCGCCTTGACGTCGAGCCAGTCCTCGTAGAAGGCGTCCGGATCGGTCCTGCCGTGCTCCAGCCGCAGGGACGCGGGCCGCAGGAAGTCGTCCGCCGACACGCGCAGCACGGGCCGCCCGCGCAACCGGAGCGGGGCGACGAGCTCGTCCGCCAGCGTCCCGGGACGCGCCGCCGCGGCCCCGTCCACGGCCATCCGCACCCACCCCGGCCGTCCGGCGACCCGTTCGGCCAGCTCCTCGACGAGGCCGTCCCGGGAGATCGCTCGCGCGCGCATGCCTACGATCGCAGGCCCGCCACGAACCGGTCCATCTCCGCGGTCACGTCCCTGAGGATCTCGACCGATCGGACCGGGTCCTCGAAGGCCTCCAAGCCGTGATCGGCGCCGGGGACCTCCAGGTACGGGTGGCCCAGCCCACGCGCGGCCTCCCCGTCCCAGAGCTTGTCGGCGCTCCCGCCCACCAGCAGCGTGGGCGCCCCGGTGCGGCGCAGCGCCTCGACGACGGCCTCATGCCTGAGCAGCGGGGTGAGCCAGATCGCGGGCAGCCCCCGCTCGGCGGCCAGCGGCGCGGCGAACGTGCCGAGCGACTTGCCGACCAGGAGCAGGCGCTCGGCCCGCTCACCGTCGAGGGCCTGCCGGGCCTGCTCCATGACCCAGCCGGCCAACTCCCCCGCGTCCTGGGTGGCCGGCGACTGCCACCAGACCTCCCGCACGGACCAGCCGTGCCGCCTGAGGACCGCGCCGGCGAAGTGGAGGAGGGGACGGGCGGGCACGTATCCCCTTCCGGGAAGCAGCACGGCCACCCGATCAGGATCGCCGTCGTGCCGCGTCGCAGCTCCGAAGATCCTTTCTGGCACCATCCCCCAAGGATAGGCACAGACGCGAAGGGCGGGACGGCTTCAGATCTTCACCTGCACATCCAGCCGTCGTCCACGTCGGCCAAGGTGTCTCGCACGGACGCCGGCAGTTCGAAGATCCCCGGACCGAGCCTCCGCGAACTGATGACCCGTATGGGGCGCTCCTCCACGCGAGCGGCGCTGATCTACCAGCATGCGACGCAGGACCGTGACCAGGCCATCGCGCAGGCGCTCGGCAAGGCGCTGAAGGAGCACGGGAAAAGACAACGGGCACGGAAGATCAAGAAGAAGTAGTCCAGATCACGAAGGCCAGGTCGCCTCATGGGGCTGACCTGGCCTTTCGTCTTTGGAGCGGACGACGGGAATCGAACCCGCGTAGCTAGTTTGGAAGACTAGGGCTCTACCATTGAGCTACGTCCGCGCGAACCGGTCGAACTCTGGTCTAGACTTCATCCGGTCGTTAGGGCGTAAGCGTACCGGAGTCCCGGAGCGCATGCGCACTCGGCTAAGCGGGGCGTGGCGCAGCTTGGCAGCGCGCTTGCTTTGGGAGCAAGAAGTCGCAGGTTCAAATCCTGTCGCCCCGACCAGCTCAGAAGGCCCTCTCCGATGTGGAGCGGGCCTTCTGCTTGACTATCGCTCCCACGAAGTGCCGAAGACCCGCTCCACGGCCCCGGGACACACTCCCGCCGAGAGCCGCAGGCGGGCACCAGGCAGGTGCACGCGATGCCAAGTGGCCGTAGATCAGCGGCTCCTTGCCGGCCCGGCGGCCATAGCGCGCTCGAACCTCCTCGGAGGTGAAGGCCAGCCAGACGCCGTCAGCCCGGCTTCGAGACGTACGGGCATGATCGCTCTCATGAAGCTACCCGCGCCGGACACGATGACGGTACGGCTCTCAAAGTGGATCAGTGCCCGGCCAACTCGTCGGGGTACGGGTAATCCCACGCTGAACGAGGGCTCCGGCACATCGGCACCAGCCCTCCTGCCTGATCACCTCGTACGCCACCCCTACGACCAGCGGTGACCCAAGGTCCACAGGCTTGGAAAGCGGGTGTGGGCCACCTCCACCACGGAGGTGGCCTTCGGCGTTTCACGCCGGTCAGGGCATGTGGGCGATCAGCGACTTCGGGGCGATCTGGCGGTAGGCGTCGGCGACGATCTCCGCGACCTCCGTCCAGTCCACCTCCACGTCCAGGTAGACCCCCAGCCACCCCCGGTGCCCCACGTACGGCGGGCGGAAGAAGCGCTCCGGGTCCTCGGCCACCAGCTCCCCCTGCGTCCCGGGAGGCGCGGCGCACCAGAAGGCGAGCCGGTCGTCGTGGTGGTGGTCGGCGAACATCACGAACGTCTTCTTCCCACGGACGAACCAGGTCGGCTCCCCGTGGCTGGGCCGTTCGGTGACCTCCGGCAGCGCGAGGCAGAGGGCGCGCAGCCGTTCCAGGGCGTCCATGGCGGGGGCGTCAGCCGGTCAGCGTGAGCGGGTTGACCAGGTCGGCGTAGACCAGCAGGCCGGCCATGATCATCATGGCGAACGCGATCACGTACGTCAGCGGCAGCACCTTGGCGATGTCCACGTAGGCCGGCTCCGGCCGCCGCATGACCTTGGCGTAGGCCCGCTTGATGCCCTCCCACAGCCCGCCCGCGATGTGGCCGCCGTCGAGCGGCAGCAGCGGGATGAGGTTGAACATGCCGATCGCCAGGTTGAACCCGGCCAGCAGGTTGACGAAGAAGGCGATCTTGTTCGTGTTGGACAGGTCGGAGGCGAGGATCTCGCCGCCCAGGCGGCCCGCGCCGACCACGCCTACCGGGCCCTCGGGGTCGCGCGCCTCGCCAGAGAAGGCCGCCTGCCAGACGCCGACCATCTTCTGCGGCAGGTTGACGATCGAGCCCGCCACCCGGCCCATCAGCCCGCCCATGTAGCCGATCACCTGGCCCATACTCTGCTGCTGCATGACCTCCGTGGGCCGGACACCCAGGAAGCCGACGTTCTTGTCGATCTTCTTCGGGTCCTGCGGGTTGGGCCGGTCCTGGGCGATGAGTGTGACGTTGAGGGTCATGGGCTTGCCGTCGCGGACGATGCCGAGCGCGACCGGGCCGGCGCCATGAGAGCGGATCAGGCGGGTGGCGTCGTCCCACGAGCCGATCTTCTGGCCGTCGAAGGAGACCATGCGGTCGCCGCCCTTCATGCCTGCCAGGGCGGCCGGGGTGGACTGGTCGGTGGGCTTGCACGTGTTGCGGTGCTCCGAGATCGGGATCACGCATGTGTCGGTCTCGGGCGACACGATCGGGGCCAAGGTGGGCAGGCCGATGCCGACCAGCAGGACGCTGAAGAAGACGAACGCGAGCACGAAGTTCATCGCCGGACCGCCGGACATGATGATGACCTTCTGCCACCACTTCTTCCGGTAGAAGACCCGGTCCTCGTCGCCGGGGCGCACCTCCTCCTGCGCCGCTTCGCGGGCGGAGTCGATGAGGCCCTGGAACGGCCCCGTCGAGGCGCTCCTGAGCTTGGTCGGGTCGTCACCGGGGCGCGGCGGCAGCATGCCGATCATGCGGATGTAGCCGCCGAACGGGATCCACTTGATGCCGTACTCGGTCTCGCCCTTGCGCCGTGACCAGGCGGTCGAGCCGAAGCCGACCATGTACTGGGTCACCTTGACGCCAAAGATCTTGGCCGGCACGAGATGTCCTATCTCGTGCAACGCGATGGAGAACATCAGCCCGAGGAGAAAGAGGATGATCCCCACGATGTAGAGCCAGTTCATCTATGCGCGCTCCGTAGCCGACGACAGGGGTGGACGAACCGTCCGACAGCCCCAGGGTAGTCGAACAACCCCCGCTCCACGGCTTGCATGCCATTTGGAGAGGATTGACAGTTCGCTATCAAACAATCACTCTGGGTGACGACGGAGGGGGTCGACTTGATTCAGATTCTGATCGCCGAGCACCTGCCCTTGGTCCGCCGCGGACTGCTCGCAACCCTGGAGGCCGAGCCTGATCTGCGCGTCGTCGCCGAGGTCGGCTGTCCCGAGGCGGCGGTGCGGGCGGCGCTGGCGTACGGGCCCGACGTGGCGGTCGTCGACCTCGACCTGCCGGGGCTGCCGGTGGCCGTCCAGCTCGCCGAGCTGGCGCCGCGCTGCGGGGTGCTGATGCTGTCGGCCCGCCCCAACCCCGGGCAGGTGCGCAAGGCTCTGGCGGGGCCCGCGCTGGGGTTCATGAGCCTGTGCGTGGGGCCGGAGCGCCTCGCCGAGGGAGTGCGCCAGGTCGCGGAGGGCGGCCGGGCCATCGAGGCGGAGCTGGCCGTGGCCGCGCTCCAATGCGCGACGAACCCGCTGACCCGCCGGGAGCTCGACGTGCTGCGGATCGCCGCGGGCGGCGCGCGTTCCACGGAGATCGCCGACCAGCTCTTCCTGTCGGTGGGCACTGTGCGTAACCATCTGTCGCGGATCATGTGCAAGACGGGCGCCCGCAACCGTCTCGACGCCGTACGCATCGCGAGCGACTCCGGGTGGATCTGAGACGGGTCCGGCGGAGCCGCGCCGCTCCCCCGGGCCCGAACCCCTAGAGGATCTCAGCAGCGCGAGGACGCCGCCAGTGAGCACGATCACGACCGCCCCGTGTGAAACGTCACCGATCTAGGGCCGCCAGATCAGCACCAGCGCGCAGTCGTCGTTGTGGCCCGAGGACATGGCGTTGACCAGGGCTCTGGCGCCGTCGCGGAAACCGGACGGCAGCAGCCGCTCCGCCTCCCCGAGCAGCCGGTCGAGCCCGGCGTCGATGTCGCGGCCCGGCTGCTCGATCAGCCCGTCGGTGTAGAGCAGCAGCGCGTCACCCTTGCGCAGGGTGCCGCTGTCGGGCTCGCAGTGCAGGTCGGGGACGACGCCGAGCACCACGCCCTTGGCCGTGGCCACCTGCCAGTTTCCGGTGCCCGCGTCGAACTTCACCACCGGCGGATGACCGGCCGAGGTGATCGTGTAGTCGCCGGTCTCGAGGTCGAGGCGTACGTGCACCGCGGTCACGAAGCCCTCGTCGCCCCGCTGCCGGTGCAGGTAGGTGTTGCACGCGGGCAGGAAGTCCTCGACCGAGCCGAGCAGCCCGCCGAACGTGCCCGACAGCAGCAGCGCCCTGGTGCCCGCGTCGACCCCCTTGCCCGACACGTCGACCAGCGCGATCTCCACGGAGTTGCCGTCGCGCATGGAGACCAGGAAGTCACCGCCGAACGAGGACCCGCCCGCCTGCTTGAGCACGACCTTGCCGCCCCAGTCTTTCGGCAGCGCGGGCAGCTCACCCTGGCTCCTGAGCCGGTCGCGCAGCTCCAGCAGCATCGCGTCGCCGCGCAGCCCCTGGACGCCCAGCTTGCCCCTGGTGCGCGCCATCAGCACGGCCAGCACAGTGGTGAACCCGATCGTCACCATGAGCCCCAGCCCGACGCGGCCCACGCCCAGCGTGATCGCGATGTAGCCGAGCGCGGCCCCGACCCCCACCAGCAGCTTGACCAGGCTGCGCAGCCGGAGCTGGAGCCCGCCGATCAGGGTGACCAGGATGAGCAGCGACGGCGAGAAGAATTCGGTCGAAACCTTCGCCGCCAGGAACCCGATGACGAGCGCGAGCGTGGTCAGCGCGACGAGCAGGTTGCGGTCGCGGGCCAGCGGGCCACGCCGGACGAACCGCACGGCAGCCACCAGAAACGGCACCCGCACCAAGACCGCGCGGACCCGTGGCGGGATCAGCGGCGCCGGACGGGTACTCATGATGGGCCTGACTGTATCGGTCTGACCCGTGTTTGGGCAGCCCACTTGACCAAGGCCTTGATCATTAAGCACGTATATTGGGTGGCCGTCCCCCTTTGCCCGCTCCTACCGTGGACAGATGACGTATCCGATCCGTCCGATTGACGAGTCCGAGTGGCCGGTCTATTTCCCGGTCCTCGAAGAAGCGTTCGGCTGGACTCCGCACCCCCAGCAACAGGAACGGTTCAAGGCGGAGACCGAGTTCGATCGCACGCTGGCGGCCTTTGACGGCGATGTCATCGTGGGCACCGCCGCCGTCCTGAGCCTCACCATGACCGTCCCCGGCGGCCGGCTCCCCGTCGCGGGCGTGACGAGCGTCAGCGTGCTCCCCTCGCACCGCCGCCGCGGCATCCTGTCCGCGCTGATGCGCAGGCAACTGGCCGACATCCGCGAGCGCGGCGAGAGCGTCGCCGCGCTCTCTGCCTCCGAGGCGGCCATCTACGGCCGGTACGGATACGGCAGGGCCTCGCACGAGCTGTCGTTCCGCATCAACAAGGCCGGCTCCGCGTTCGTCGGGAACGCCCCCGTGGACCCGTCGCTCAGGCTCAGGGTGGCCACGCCCGCCGACGTCCGCGCCGACCTGGAGCAGGTGTTCGCCTCCGTCGCGACCCGCCGCCCGGGTCGCTATGACCGCCAGTCGCACACCTGGGACGCGGTGCTGGCCGACGAGGAGTTCGACCAGCGCGGCGACGGGCCGCTGCGCTCGGTGCTCGCCGAGGACGACGACGGCGTGCGCGGCTACGCGCTGTTCCGGATCAACGGGTCCTGGGACGCCAACGGCGTACCGGACAAGAGGCTGAAGCTGCAGGAGCTGGAGGCGACCGACCCGGCGGCCTACGCCCTGCTCTGGCGCAACATCCTCGACCGCGACCTCGTCTCCAAGATCGAGGCGGGCGGCAGGCCGGTGGACGACCCCCTGATCGCGCTGATCGCCGACCAGCGCCAGCTCCGCGCGACCTGGGCGGACGAGCTGTGGGTACGCGTGGTCGAGGTCGACAAGGCGCTGACCTCGCGCGCCTACTCGGCGCCGGTGGACGTGGTGATCGAGGTCGAGGACGACGTGTGCCCGTGGAACGCCGGGCGCTGGCGGCTCACCGCCGACCCGACCGGCGCCGAGTGCAAGCCGGTCGAGGACGAGCCGGACGTGACGCTGCCGGTGGCCGCGCTCGGCTCGGCCTACATGGGCGACGGCCTGCTCGTGGAGTCGCTGGAGGCGGGCCTGCTGCGCGAGCACTCAAGCGGCTCGGTACGCGCGCTGGCCACCGCGATGTCGTGGAGCCCGAAACCGTGGTGCGGCCTCATCTTCTGATGAGCCTGGCGTAAGGTCGAAGGCATGGCATTGCAGAGCCTGCAGATCACCGCGACCATCGCCATGCGTGCCCGCGACGTGTCGAAACCGTCGAAGGAGCAGCAGGAGGCCGCCGACCGGCGGCCTCTGCGCGACGAGATGCCCAAACGCGACGTCAAGCGCAAGGGCTAGGGCAGCGAGGGCAGCTGACCGATCGTCTCGTACGTGGTCAGCTGCGCGATGCGCCTGCTGTGGCGCTCGCTGCCGGTGAACACCGTGGTCAGGAAGACCTCCACGAACCTGGTGGCGTCCTCCGTGGAGTGCATGCGCGCGCCGATGCTGACCACGTTGGCGTTGTTGTGCTCGCGGGCCAGGCCGGCCGTCTCCTCACTCCAGGCCAGCGCGGCGCGGATGCCGCGTACTTTGTTGGCGGCGATCTGCTCGCCGTTGCCCGAGCCTCCGATGACCACCCCCAGGCTGCCGGGGTCGCCCGCGACGCCCTCGGCCGCGCGCAGCACGAACGCGGGATAGTCGTCCTCGGCGTCGTAGACGAAGGGACCGCAGTCGGTGACCTCGTGACCGTGGTCTTTCAGCCAGGACACGAGGTGGTTCTTGAGCTCATAGCCGGCATGGTCGGCACCGATGTAGACACGCACCCGCCCAGTCTTCCACAGCCCCCGCGAATGAGCCTCGCTGGCTAGAGTAAGGACCTCTACCGTTGTCCAGTCCTTACGAAAGTAGATGTCCATGCGTGAGATCCGTGTCATCGGCGATCCGGTCCTGCGCACGCCCGCCGATCCCGTGACGGATTTCGACCGCGAGCTGCGCCGGCTGATCGACGAGATGTTCCAGGCGATGTACGCGGTCAACGGCGTGGGCCTGGCCGGCCCGCAGATCGGCGTGTCGCGCCGGCTGTTCGTGTACGACATCGCCGGGCGCAAGGGTCACGTGCTCAATCCGGTGCTGACCGTCGACGACCCGGAGGAGGTGACGGACGAGGAGGGCTGCCTGTCCGTGCCCGACCGGCAGACGGGGCTGCCGATCTACGCCCCGGTGGCGCGGGCCGCGGGCGTGACCGTCGAGGGGATCGACAGGCTCCAGCGTCCGGTACGGATCAAGGCCCGCGGATCGCTCGCGCGCTGCTTCCAGCACGAGACCGAGCACCTCGACGGCAAGCTGTACGTCGATCGCCTGCCGCGAAACGAAGCCCGCAAGATCATGCTCCGAGCATAGGTTGGGCGCATGAGCATACTTTCCGGGAAAGGCGCGTTGGTCACAGGAGGATCCAGGGGAATCGGCAAGGCCATCGTGGAGCGGCTGACCGCCGACGGGGCAGAGGTCGTCTTCTGCTACGAGCGCTCGACCGAGGCCGCGGAACAGGTCGCCAAGGAGACGGGCGCGCACGCCGTACAGGCCGATCTGGGCAGCAAGGAGGATCTGGCACGGCTGTTCGACGAGGCCGGGTCGCGGCTGCCCGGGCTCGACATCCTGGTCAACAACGCCGCCGCCGTGCTCGGGCAGAAGCCCATGGCGGAGATCACGGACGAGGAGTACGAGCGGGTGTTCGCGGTCAACACCCGGTCGGTCTACCTGGCCATGCAGTGGGCCGCGCGGGTGATGCGCGACGGCGGGCGCATCATCAACATCTCCACGCTCAACACGCAGGTGCCCGCTCCCGCTCTGACGCTCTACTGCGGCAGTAAGGGGGCCGTCGAGCAGTTCGCCAAGGTGGCGGCGCGGGAGCTGGGCGGGCGCGGGATCACCGTCAACGTGGTCTCGTCCGGCGCCACCGACACGGACATGCTGCGGGGCGCCAACCCGCCGGAGGCGCTGGAGCAGACGGCGGCGATGACGGCGCTGCGACGGATCGGGCAGCCCGGCGACATCGCCTCCGTGGTCGCCTTCCTGGCGGGGCCCGACTCGCGCTGGATCACCGGCCAGAACCTCAACGCCACGGGCGGCCTGCTCATCTGACCCACCTCTCTCCCCGTCGGCGCCGCCCCTCACCCACGCAACCCGGGGGGCGGCGCCCCTCATGGATGCCACACCCGGCGCGGCGCGCGGCGGGGGGCGGGGCCTCAATAGGGCGACCCAAGCGCGGCGTGGCACGCACCGGGCCGGGCTCGGGACGGCTCGGGACGGCTCGGGACGGGCCAGCGGCACGGGCGTGACACGGGTGGGCGCGGCGCGGCTCTCGGAGCGCGCCTTCACGGCGATGTGGTTGGCCGGGCGGCGGGCGGGCGGACGTGCAGGGTCGCCGGGGCGTTCGTCGGGCCGCGGGCAGCCCCACGACCCGATGGGCCGACGGAGCCGCCGGCACGGCGTTACAGTTGCATCGCCTTGGTCTCGAGGTATTCCTCCAGGCCCTGCTCCCCCAGCTCCCGCCCCACCCCCGACTGCTTGTAGCCGCCGAAAGGCGCCAGCGGGTTGAAGCGGCCGCCGTTGATGGCCACCTGCCCCGTGCGCAGCCGCCGGGCGACGGCGATCGCGCGGTCCTCGGTGGCCGCCCAGACCGCTCCGGCCAGGCCGTACTTCGTGTCGTTGGCGATCGCGACTGCCTTGTCCTCGCTCGTGTACGGGATGAGCGACAGCACCGGCCCGAAGATCTCCTCCTGCTCGATCGTCATCCCCGGCTCCACCGCCGCGAACACGGTGGGCTCCACGTAGTAGCCGCGATCGAGGGGCCGCTCGGTGCCGCCGGCCACCAGCCGGGCGCCTTCCTCCTGGCCCCGGTTGATGTAGCGGACCACGCGGTCGCGCTGGGTGGCGGAGACCAGCGGGCCGATCTTGGTGGAGTCGTCGAAGGGATCGCCGACGGTGTAGCCGCGCGCCGCCTCGACGGCCAGGCGGACGGCCTCGTCGTACTGGTCGCGGTGGACGATCATGCGGGTCCACGCCGAGCAGGTCTGGCCGGCGTTGACGAAGCAGTTGGCGACGCCGACCTTGACGGCCAGCGCCAGATCGGCGTCGGGGAGGATGATGTTCGCCGACTTGCCCCCGAGCTCGAGCGCGACCCGCTTGACGGACTCGGCGGCGAGCGCGGCCACCCTGCGCCCGGCGGCGGTCGAGCCGGTGAAGGAGACCATGTCCACCTCGGGGTGGGCGGCCATGGCCTCGCCGACGACCGGGCCGCGCCCGCTGACCAGGTTGAACACGCCCGGCGGCAGGCCCACCTCGGCGAAGATCTCCGCCAGCGCGTACGCCGCCAGCGGCGCCACCTCGCTCGGCTTGAGCACCACGGTGCAGCCGGCGGCCAGCGCGGGGGCCACCTTGCAGATGATCTGGTGCAGCGGGTAGTTCCACGGCGTGATCGCGGCGACCACCCCGATGGGCTCCTTGACCACCATCGAGTTGCCGACGCGCGACTCGCGGGGGTGGGTCTCGGCGAGCTGCGCGTAGGAGGACAGCACGGTCGCCGGCATGAGCGTCTGCACCCTGCGCGCGAAGCCCAGCGGCGCGCCCATGTCGGTGGCGATCGTCTTGGCGATCTCCTCGGAGCGCTGCTTCAGCAACTCGGCGGCGTCGCCGAGCAGCTTGCCGCGCTCCGAGGCGGTGGTTTCCGACCAGCCGGGGAAGGCCTTTCGAGCGGCGCCCGCGGCCGACTCGACGTCGTCGGGAGATCCCGCGGGCACGCGGTCGATGATCTCTTCCGTGGCCGGGTTGACGACGTCGATTGACTCGTCCGACGCAGAAGCGGTCCAGGAGCCGCCAATGTACAGCTGACGCATAGCACCATCCTGTCAGGAGCTCAGGTGGCGGTGACGAGGCTTGCCCTGATGCGGGGATAAGTCTTCTACACCGCAAGCAGCGTTCTTCCGTCAGCGTACGATGATTGACCCCTGGAAAATGAGAGAGTTAGTCGAATTCGGGGCGCTTGGTCCGGCTGCGCTTCAGCTCGAAGAAGTCCTCGAAGGACGTGACGGCGAGCACGCCGTCCCAGAGCCGGCCCGCGTCCTCACCCCTGATGATCTTGGTGATCACCGGTCCGAAGAAGGCGTTGGCGCCGACCCGGATGACCGGAGTGCCGACCTCCTGGCCGACGAGGTCGATGCCCTCGTTGTGGGAGGTGCGGATGGCCTCGTCCCATTCGTCCGAGTCGACGGCCTCGATGAGCTCCTTCTCGAGCCCCGTGGCCTCGAGCGCGCTCTCGATGACCTCGCGCAGGCGCTCCGGCTCCCTGCCCAGGCCCTGGTTGTGCAGGCGGGTGCCGAGCTCGGTGTAGAGCGGGCCGAGGATCTGCTCGCCGTGCTTGGCGGCCGCGGCGGCGACGACCCGGACAGTGCCCCTGGCCCGCTCGGTCGACTTGCGGTACTCATCCGGGATGTCCTTGTCCACGTTGAGGACGTAGAGGGACATGATGCGCCAGCGAGGCTCGATGGGACGGACCTTCTCAACTTCGAGAAGCCATCGTGACGTGACCCATGCGAAGGGGCAGGCAGGATCGAACCACAGATCCACGGGAATCTTTTCGCTCATGTGGACCCGTAACCTGAGGTGGATCGGGTCCTATTCCCAGCGTGGCACGATACGGACAAAGTTCGATGAAGTGGTGAAAAGGAGCGCAACTTGGCAGGCAATCTGACCCGGGACGAGGCTCGTGAGCGCGCCCGGTTGATGAAGGTCGAGTCGTACGAGGTCGCACTCGATCTGACCGAGGGAGAGGAGCGCTTCGAGAGCGTCACCACCGTCCGTTTCACCAGCACCCGGCCGGGCGCGTCCACCTTCATCGACCTGCACGGCGCCCACGTGCGCAAGGTGACGCTCAACGGCGAGGACCTCGACGTGTCCGCCTACGACGAGGAGAAGGGCCGCTTCCCGCTCCCGTCACTGGCCGCGGCCAACGAGCTGCGCGTGGACGCCGACTGCAGCTACATGCGCACCGGCGAGGGCCTGCACCGCTTCGTCGACCCGGTGGACAAGAAGGTCTACCTGCACAGCCAGTTCGAGACGGCCGACGCGCACCGCATGTACGCCTGTTTCGACCAGCCCGACCTCAAGGCCACCTTCCAGCTCACCGTGCTGGCCCCGGCCGACTGGGAGGTCGTCTCCAACGCCGCCGCCTCGGCGGTCGAGGAGCTGCCGGAGCAGGGCGGCAGGCACGGGGCGGTGGCCCCGGCCAGGCGGTGGGAGTTCCCGCCCACGGCGGTCATCTCGACGTACATCACCGCGCTGGTGGCGGGCCCGTACCACAAGGTGACCTCGGAGCACGACGGCATCCCGCTGGGGATCTACTGCCGGGCCTCGCTGGCCGAGCACCTCGACGCCGACAACATCCTCGAGGTCACCCGGCAGGGCTTCGACTTCTTCCACAAGGTGTTCGGGGTCCGCTACCCGTTCGGGAAGTACGACCAGTGCTTCGTGCCCGAGTTCAACGCCGGCGCCATGGAGAACGCGGGCTGCGTGACGTTCCTGGAGGACTACGTCTTCCGCTCCCGGGTCACCGACGCGGTGGTCGAGCGGCGCGCCGAGACGATCCTGCACGAGATGGCGCACATGTGGTTCGGCGACCTGGTCACCATGCGCTGGTGGGACGACCTGTGGCTGAACGAGTCGTTCGCCACCTACATGTCCGTCCTGGCCCAGGCCGAGGCCACCAGGTGGGGCAAGGGCGCGTGGACCACGTTCGCGAACGTGGAGAAGGCCTGGGCCTACCGCCAGGACCAGCTCCCCTCGACCCACCCCATCGCCGCGGACATCCCGGACATGCAGGCGGTCGAGGTCAACTTCGACGGCATCACGTACGCCAAGGGCGCCTCGGTGCTCAAGCAGCTCGTGGCCTACGTCGGCCTGGACAACTTCCTGGCCGGCGTACGCGACTACTTCGCCGAGCACGCCTGGGGCAACACCGAGCTGAAGGACCTGCTCAACGCCCTGGAGCGGACCTCGGGCCGTGACCTTTCGTCCTGGTCGAAGGAGTGGCTGGAGACGTCCTGGGTCAACACGCTGCGCCCGGAGTTCGAGGTGTCCGACGGGCGGTTCACCAGCTTCGAGGTGCTGCAGGAGGCGCCCGCGGAGCACCCGACGCTGCGTTCGCACCGGGTCGCGGTCGGCCTCTACTCGCTGGTGGGCGGCGAGCTGAAGCGGACCAAGCGGGTCGAGCTGGACGTGGTCGGCCCCCGTACGAGCGTGGCCCAGCTGGTCGGCGAGGAGCAGCCGGACCTGGTGCTGCTCAACGACGACGACCTCACCTACGCCAAGATCCGCCTCGACGACCGCTCGATGCGGACGCTGGTCGACGGCGGCATCGCGGCGTTCACCGAGTCGCTGCCGCGCGCCCTGTGCTGGTCGGCGGCCTGGGACATGACCCGTGATGGCGAGATGGCCACGCGTGACTACGTCAGGCTGGTCGTCTCCGGCGCCGGGACGCTCAAGGACATCACTGTCCTGCAGGCGGTGCTTCGCCAGGCGCGCATGGCCGTCCAGCAGTACGCCGACCCGGCCTGGCAGGCCGAGGGCCTGGCGCTGCTGGCCGCGGAGCTGCGCAAGCAGCTCGGCCAGGCCGCGGGGGGCTCCGACCACCAGCTCGCGTTCCTGCAGGCGTTCGCGCCGGTGGCCACCTCCGACGCGGACCTCGACCTGCTGCAGCGCATCCTCGACGGCTCCGAGGTGCCCGAGGGCCTGAGCGTGGACGCCGACCTGCGCTGGTCGCTCGTGCACGCGCTGGTCGCCGGCGGCCGGCTGGGCGAGGCCGACATCGACGCCGAGCTCGAGCGGGACCCTACTGCCACGGGTGAGCGGTCGGCGGCGCAGTGCCGGGCCGCGATCCCGACGGCCGAGGCCAAGGCCGCCGCCTGGGAGCGGGTCGTGGGCGGCAAGCTGGCCAACCACATCGCCCGTACGACGATCTCCGGGTTCCAGGAGCCGCACCACACCGAGCTGCTGAAGCCGTACCGGGAGAAGTACTTCGCCGAGGTGGGACGGATCTACCGGGAGTGGACGTTCGACCAGGCGTCGACGTTCGCGGTGGGGTGTTTCCCCGCCCTGCTCATCGAGCCGGAGACGGTGCGGGCCGCGCAGGACTACCTGGAGGCCGAGCAGCCGCCGCAGGCGCTGCGGCGGCTGATCCTGGAGGGCGCCGACGGCGTCAGCCGGGCGCTGCGCAACCGGGAGAAGGACGCCGCGTCCGCCTGACGCGCCGTTTCACGGAGGACCCCTGCCACCGGCGGGGGTCCTTTCGCGTTTCCGGGGGTTGACAGGCACGCGAACCAAGGGGGATATTTCGGGACTAACTTTACTTCTGAAGAAAGTCCCTCATCGCATGGTAAGCACCGATCGCGGAGACCTCACCCGGACGGCGATCCTCGCCCTGCTGGGCACGGTCGGGCCGCTCAGCCGCAGCGAGATCGCGCGCCGGCTCGACCTCAGCCCGGCCACCGTCACGCAGCTCACGCGGGAGCTCATGGGGCACGGGATGCTCGAGGAGCTCGACCTGACGCCGTCGCGCGGCGGGCGGCCCGCCGTGCGGCTGGGGCTGGTCGGGAGCGCGGGGCGGGCGCTGGGCGTCAAGGTGACAGCCGAGCACCTGGTGCTCGTCGACGTGCGGCTCGACGGGGAGGTGCTGGGCTCGTGGGAGCGGCCCTTCGACCCGTCCGCGCCCGACGCGCTCGACTCGCTGGCGGGGGCGATCTCGTCCGTGGTGGCGGAGAGCTCGGCCGATGAGCGGACGCCGCCGCTGCTCGGGATCGGGGTCGGGGTGCCGGGCAGCGTGGACGACCAGGCGGCCGGGACGGTGAACGCCCCCACGCTCGGGTGGCGGGCCATGGCGGTGGGCGACTGGCTGCGGCGCCGGCTCGAACTGCCGGTGCTGGTGGAGAACGACGTGAACGCGCTGGCGGCGGCCGAGCGGCTGTACGGGCGGGGGCGTACGCACCGGGACTTCCTCGTGGTGACGATCGGGCGCGGCGTGGGCGCGGCGATCGTGGCGGACGGGCGGGTGTACCGGGGGGCGCGCGGCGGCGCGGGCGAGTTCGGCCACCTGCCGGTGGACCCCGGCGGGCCGGTGTGCGGATGCGGGGCCCGGGGCTGCCTGGAGGCGTACGTCGGCGCCGCCGGCCTGCTCGCCGCGGCCCGGGCCAAGAACGTCCACCTCGATCTGCCGGCGCTCGGCCGGGCCGCCGCCGGGGGCGACTCGGGGGCGCGGGAGGTGTTCGCCGAGGCCGGGGCCATCCTGGGGCGGGCCACCGCCGGGCTCATCAACGTCGTCGACCCCGAGGTCGTGGTGGTGCTCGGCGAAGGGACGGCCGACTGGCCGCTCTGGCGGGCGAGCTTCGACGCGGCGCTCAGGGCGCAGCTCTACCCGGGCCGGCGCGACATCTCCGTCGAGGTGGAGAGCTGGGACGACACGAGCTGGGCCCAGGGCGCGGCGGCCCTGGTGCTGGCCACCCCGTTCGACGCGGCGGGGGCGGCGGGCGAGCAGGGCCGCCTGGTGCGGGCCCGCCTGATCGGGGCGACGCCGTGACCCCCATCCAGGGCCCGCCCAGGAAGGGCTGGCGGTACGGGGTCACCGTCGCCGTGTTCCTGCTCCCCAGCCTCGTCCCCCTGACCCTCTACACGCTCATCCCGATGCTGGGCTCGTTATGGACGAGCCTGCACGAGTGGGACCTCATCACGGACATGCGCTGGGTCGGCCTGGACAACTACGCCGAGCTGATCGGCGACCCCGAGACCCGGGCGGCCTTCCTGCACACGCTCTCCTTCATCGCCGGCTATCTGCCGCTCGTCTACGTCGGCGGGCTGGGCCTGGCCGTGCTGCTGAACCGGGCGATGCGGGGCCGGAGCCTGCTGCGCGGCATCTACTTCCTGCCGGTGATCACGAGCTGGGTGGTCGTCGCGCTGATGTGGAAGTGGCTGCTCAACCCCGCCGGCGGCGTCGTGAACTGGGCGCTCGGCCTGCTCGGGATCAGCGGCCCCGGCTGGTGGACCGACCCGGACTGGGCGATGCCGTCGATCATCCTGGCCTCGGCCTGGAAGGACCTGGGCTTCGTGATGATCATCCTGCTGGCCGGGCTGCAGGCGATCCCCCGCGAGTACCAGGAGGCCGCCATGGTGGACGGCGCGTCGGCCTGGCGCAGGTTCCGGCACATCACGCTGCCGCTGCTGTCGCCTTCGACGTTCTTCGTGGTCGTGATCTCGCTGATCAACGGCTTCCAGGTCTTCGACCAGGTCAAGATCATGACCGGCGGGGGTCCCGGGGGCGCGACGCAGGTGGTGGTGTCGCAGATCTACGACCTGACCTTCAGGTACGGCAGGGCGGGTGCGGCCTCGGCGCTGTCCTGGCTGCTGTTCGCCGTGATGCTGCTGGTGACCGTCGTGCAGATCCGAGGTCAGAAGCGGTGGGTGACCTATGGGTAGCCGAGGATGGATCCGCAGCGAAGCGAGGACATCCATCCGAGTCCGCCGAGCGGAGCTCGGCCAGATAGCACGCTACCTGCTGGTCGGGCTGGGTGCGCTGGCGATGTTGTTCCCGTTCGCGTGGGCGGTGATCACCTCCGTCACGCCCGGTGACGCGGTGCTGGCCGTGCCGCCCGACTTCACGCCCGAGGGCGCGAGCCTCGACGCGTACGGCAAGCTGCTGGAGACGTTGCCGTTCTGGCGCATCGTGCTCAACAGCGCCTGGATCGGCGCCGCCTCCACCGCGCTGCAGCTCGTCACGAGCGCGATGGCGGCCTACGCGTTCGCCCGGCTGCCGTTCCCGGGCAGGGGCGCGCTGTTCGCGGTCTATCTCGCGACGCTGATGATGCCGCTGCCGGTGCTGGTCGTGCCGCTGTTCATCGAGATGCGCACGTTCAACCTGGTCGACACGTATTTCGCGCTGCTCGCGCCGACGATCGCCTCGGCGTTCGGGGTGTTCCTGCTGCGGCAGGCGGTCAACCAGGTGCCGCGGGAGTTCGACGAGGCGGCGGTGCTGGACGGGGCCGGACATTTCAAGATCTTTCTGTACGTGGTGCTGCCGCTGATCCGCCCGGCGCTGGCCACGTTCGCCATCTTCGGCTTCATGGCCAGCTGGAACAGCTACCTCTGGCCGCTGATCATCATCAAGTCGCCCGAGTTCATGACCCTCCCCCTGGGCCTGGCCACGCTGCACGGCCAGTTCACCACCGAGTGGGACGTGGTCATGGCGGGCTCGGTGGTCAGCGTCGTACCGATCCTCATCCTCTACGTCTTCGCGCAGAAGCACGTCATCGCCAGCGTCGCGCAGAGCGGGCTCAAGTAAAGGAATCCCCCCATGTCCAGACATTTCCTCATCGTCGCGGCGGCCACGGCGCTGCTCGCCTCCGCCTGCTCCCAGGGCTCGGCCACGAAGGCCACGACCGGCGCGGACGGCAGGGTGACCCTGCGGTACTTCACCTTCTCGGCGGCCCCCGACCACGTCAAAGACCTGGACAAGATCGAGAAGGCCTTCGAGAAGGAGAACCCGAAGGTGGACGTGGTCGTCGAGACCGCGCCCTTCGACCAGTACTTCACCAAGCTCCAGACCAGCATCGCGGGCGGCACCGCGCCGGACACCTTCGAGCTCAACTACGAGAACTTCGTCACCTACGCCAGTGCCGGCTCCCTGCTCGACCTCGGCGGCGTGGCGGGCGACGGCGACACCTCGGTCTACGCGCAGGAGTCGCTCAACGCGTTCAAGCGCGACGGCAAGCAGTACGCCCTGCCCGCGTCGTTCTCGACGGTCGTGCTCTTCTACAACAAGGACCTGTTCGAGAAGGCCGGGGTCGCCCCGCCGACGGCGGACTGGACGTGGGCCGACGAGCAGGCCGCGGCCGCGAAGCTGACGGACCGGAAGAAGGGCGTGTACGGCGACTTCCAGCCGGTGCAGTTCTTCGAGTTCTACAAGACGCTCAAGCAGGCGGGCGGCGAGTTCCTGTCGGCCGACGGGAGGAAGGCGGCCTTCGACAGCCCGCAGGGCGTCAAGGCGGCGCAGTGGCTGGTCTCCAAGGTGGGGAAGACCATGCCGACCGAGGCGGAGATCGGCGGCACCGCCGACTACGACACGAACCTCTTCAAGTCCGGCAAGCTCGCCATGTGGCACAACGGCATCTGGCAGTTCGCGGGGCTGAAGGACGTGCCGTTCGCGTGGGACGTGGTCGTCGAGCCCGGTGACGCCGCCAAGGCCAGCGCGGTCTTCCACAACGCGGTCGCCGCCTCCGCCACCACGAAGCACGCCAAGGAGGCGTGGGCGTGGGCCCGCTTCCTGTCCTCGTCGGACACCGCGGCCACCACGCGCGTCGAGTCCTCCTGGGAGCTGCCGCCGGTCGCCGACCAGCAGGTGCTCGCCGGCTACCTCAAGGACCCGAAGCCGGCCAACCGGCAGGCCGTGTTCGACTCGCTCAAGTCCATCGCGCTGCCGCCGGTCATCAAGCGGCAGCAGGAGATGCAGGACGCGGTGACCAAGCAGCTCGGTGAGGCCGCGGCCGGGCGCAAGCCGGTGGCGGACGCGCTCAAGGCCGCCGCCGCCGACGTGAACGCCCTGCTCGGCTGATCATTAGGAGAGTTCTCGTTGTCCCTCGTCGCGCACAGCCTCGACGTGATCAAGAGGTTGCAGTCCCCCACCGGGGCCTATCCGGCCTCGCCCACCTTCTCCGCCTACCGCGGCTACTCGTGGCTGCGGGACGGGGCCTTCATCGCCGAGGGGGTGAGCAGGCACGGCGACGTGGCCGGGGCGGACGCCTTCCACGCCTGGTGCGCCCGTACGGTCGGCGACCGGGCGGGCCAGGTGGACGCGCTGGTCTCGCGGGCCGCCCGGGGCGAGGCCGTACCGGTCGCGGAGATGTTGCCGACCCGCTTCACCCTCGACGGGGTGGACGGGGACGACGACTGGTGGGACTTCCAGCTCGACGGGTACGGGACGTGGCTCTGGGCGCTGCGCGAGCACTCCGCGCGGCACGGCAGGGCGGTCCCCGGGGTCGAGAAGGGGGTCAGGGCGACCGTCCGGTACCTGACGGCGTTCTGGCACCTGCCCTGCTACGACTGGTGGGAGGAGCACGTCGAGCAGCGGCACGTGGCCACGCTCGGCTCGATCCACGCGGGCCTGCGGGCCGCCGCCGCGCTCGGCGTGCTGAGCGCGGCGGAGCAGGCGTCGGCCGCCGAGGCGGTCGAGGGCATCGCGGCGCTGGTGGAGCTCGACGGTCTCATCCGGGACGGGTCCGTCGCGGTGCCGGTGGAGCGCGACGGCCCCACACGGGACGGGTCCGGCCCGCCGCGGCTGCGGAAGTGGCTCGGCGGCGACGCCGTGGACGCGAGCCTGCTCGCGTGCGTGGAGCCGTTCGGCCTCTACTCGGCCGCGCACCCCGTCGGGGCGGCCACAGTTGCCGAGGTGGAACGCGTGCTCGCCAGGGACGGCGGGGTGTACCGCTACCTCGCCGACACCTTCTACGGCGGGGGCCGGTGGGTGCTGCTGGCCGGTTTCCTCGGCTGGAACCATGCCCGGGCGGGACGCCCCGCCGAGGCCCGGCGCTACCTGGACTGGATGGCCGCCCAGGCCACCCCCGGCGGTGACCTGCCCGAGCAGGTGTCCGACCTGCTGCTGGCGCCCGGGCGGCGGCAGGAGTGGCTCGACCGCTGGGGGCCCGTGGCCACACCGCTGCTGTGGTCGCACGGCATGTACCTGATCCTCGCCGACGAGTTGGGAGTACACGCATGATCCGGCATCGGCCGCACGGCTCCGGGCACCCGTACACCGAGACCGAGGACCAGCGCGTCCCGGCCAGACCCGTGGACGGGGAGCCGGTGGAGCTGCGGGTGCGGGCCTCGGCGAACGTGACCGCCGTGGTGTGCGAGTGGGCCGCCGACGGCGCGCCGCCGATCGAGCTCCCTCTGACCAGGAGCGACGGCGGTACGCGGGCCGGCGCGGGCGTGGACGGCGGCCATCTCGCCGCCGCCCAGGCCAGGGCCACGCGGGCCGCCGCCGGGTCGTGGGCCGTGCGGACGCCCGCGCTACGGGCCGGGCACCGCTACGCCTACCGCTTCCGCGCCACGGCCGCCGGCGGCGGGACCCGTACCGGCAGGTGGTTCGAGGTGTCGGCGGCGAGCTGGTCGGACGACGGCGGGAAGCTCGACGTCACCGGCGCCGACCGGATCGTCCCGGGGAGCGTGCGGTGGCTGTCGGACGGCGACGGGCCGCTGCGGGTGCGCTTCGAGCTGGAGCTGGGGCCGGAGGAGCACGTCGTGGGGTTCGGCGAGCGGTTCGACGCCGTGGACCAGCGCGGACGCGAGCTCGACGCGGTCGTCTTCGAGCAGTACAAGGCGCAGGGGCGGCACGGCCGCACCTACCTGCCGATGCCGTTCGCGATGGTCGTGGGCGGGCCCGCGAGCTGGGGCTGGCACGTGCGGACCTCGCGGCGCACCTGGTACGACGTGGGAGCCTCGACGCCCGGCCGGGTGCGGGTGGAGGCCGAGGTGGGCCGGGACGGCGAGCTGGGCGTGCGCTTCCACGACGGCGCCGCGCCCGCCGACGTCCTGCGCGGCTTCCTCGACGACGTCGGGCGGCCCACGGAGCTGCCGCCGTGGGTGTTCCGGCTGTGGGCCAGCGGCAACGAGTGGAACACGCAGGAGCGGGTGCTGGCCGAGATGGACCGCCACCGCGAGCACGGCATCCCCGTCGGCGCGCTGGTCATCGAGGCGTGGAGCGACGAGAGCACGTTCACGGCGTTCAGGGGGGCCGAGTACGAGCCCTCCCAGGAGCCGCACCGCCTGGCCGACTACACCTTCCCGCCCGACGGGCCCTGGCCCGACCCCAAGGGCATGGTGGACGAGCTGCACCGCAGGGACATCAAGGTGCTGCTCTGGCAGATCCCGCTGCAGAAGACGCGCCCCCACCCGCGGCACCAGGCCGCCGTGGACGCCGGCCAGCTCGTCGAGCGCGGGTACGGCGTGCGCGAGCCCGACGGCCGCCCCTACCGCAACCGGGGCTGGTGGTTCCCGCTCGCGCTCATGCCCGACCTGTCCTCCCAGGAGGTACGCGACTGGTGGACGGCCAAGCGCCGCTACCTGGTCGAGGAGGTGGGCGTCGACGGCTTCAAGACGGACGGCGGCGAGCACGCCTGGGGCCACGACCTGCGCTACGCCGACGGGCGCGACGGCGCGGCGGGCAACGGTCTGTTCCCCGTCCACTACGCGCGTGCCTTCGGCGACCTGCTGCGGTCGTGCGGCAAGGCGCCGGTGACGTTCAGCCGGGCCGGGTTCGCCGGGTCGCAGCCGCACGGCGCGTTCTGGGCCGGGGACGAGGACTCCACGTGGGAGGCGTTCAGGTCCTCGATCAGGGCCGGGATCACGGCCTCCGCCTGCGGGATCGTCTACTGGGGCTGGGACCTGGCCGGCTTCTCCGGCGAGGTGCCGGAGGCGGAGCTGTACCTGCGAGCGGCGGGGGCGGCGGCGTTCATGCCGATCATGCAGTACCACTCGGAGTTCAACCACCACCGCGCGCCCCTCAGGGATCGCACGCCGTGGAACGTCGCCGCCCGGACCGGGGACGAGCGGGTGATCCCGGTGTTCCGGCGGCTGGCCGAGCTGCGCGAGCGGCTGGTGCCGTACCTGGTGGAGCAGGCTCGTACGGCGGTCGGCGGCGGCGCGCCGCTCATGCGCGGCCTGTTCTTCGACCACCCGCGCGACCCGCGGGTCTGGCGCCACCCCCTGCAGTACAAGCTCGGGGACGCGCTCCTCGTGGCCCCGGTGACCGAACCCGGCATTTCGGAAATTTCGGTCTACCTTCCGGACGGCGACTGGATCGACGTCTGGACCGGGCGCGACCTGGCGGGCGGCCGGGAGGTGACACTGCCCGCCGCCCTCGATCGCCCGCCCCTCACCTGCGCGAAGGAGCACTGGACACGCCTCGCGGGAGTGTTCACCGACTTGCCGAAAGCACGCCGGACACGATGTTAGCCTCGGTAGCGTGCTAGGGGCCGGGACCACTCTCAATGATCGCTACGTGCTCGCCGACCGCCTCGGCGGCGGTGGCATGGGCGAGGTGTGGCGTGCCGACGACACGGTTCTCGGGCGCGCGGTGGCGGTCAAGGTGCTCATGCCCGCGTTGTCGGAAAGCCCGGCGTTCATCCAGCGCTTCCAGAACGAGGCCCGCGCCATGGCCACGCTCCGGCACCCCGGCGTGGTCGACGTCTACGACTACGGCATCTGCGAGGTCGAGGGCCGCCAGGTCAGCTTCCTGGTGATGGAATACGTGCGCGGGGAGTCGCTCGACCGCGTCCTGCGGCGCGGCCCGCTCGGCGCCGAGGCCACCATGCGGCTGATCGCGGAGGTCGGCGACGCGCTGGCCGCCGCGCACGCGCAGGGCATCGTCCACCGCGACGTCAAGCCCGCCAACCTCATGATCAGGACCGACGGCGGCGTGGTGCTCACCGACTTCGGCATCGCCCACTCGGCCTCGGCCGGCCATCTGACGGCCACGGGAACGATGCTCTGCTCGGCCGGTTACTGCGCCCCCGAGCTGGCCACGGCCAGCGACGTGACGCCCTCGGTCGACGTCTACGCCCTGGGCGTGGTGGCGTACGAGTGCCTGACGGGAGAGCTCCCGTTCCAGGGCGACACACCCGTACAGATCATCTTCAAGCACCTCAACGCCCCCATCCCGCAGCTGCCTCACGACGTGCCTCCCGGGCCGCGCCAGGTGGTGGCGCGGGCGCTGGAGAAGACGCCCGACCGGCGCTGGCCGTCGGCCGCCGTGATGGCGGAGGCCGCGCGCAAGGCGATGGACGCCCCGGACCGGCCGCTCGACCGGCCGCTCGACCGGCCGCTCGTGCCGCGCCGCCACCGCACGCTGCGGGCGGTGCTCACCGCGGCCGTCGCGGTGGTCGTCTCGGGGGTGGTGGCGGGGTCCGTCTGGCTGCGCCCGGCCGGCCCGGCGACCACCGTCGACGAGGTGTCGCCCACCGTGGACGCCACCTCGGTCACCGCCACCCCGCCCACGCCGAGCACCAGGAGGCCGTCCACGCCTCCGGCCAGGCGCGCGCCCACCCCCAAGCCGACGGCGACCGGCAGCGTGACGCACGTGCCGAGCCCCAGCGCCTCGGTCTCCGCCACCCCGACCGTGACGCCCACCCCCTCGCCGACCACCTCGGAGCCCGAGCCCACGGCGGAGCCGACCACGGCCGGTCCGGAGGAGCCCCCGACCGCCGATCCCACGATCAGCCACTCTTCCGGCGAGATCCAGTGCATCCGCTCCCCGTGCCCGGGATGACGGTCTTTTGCGTGTCCTCAGCCGCTCGCCGATCGTGAGAGAGTCGTCGGGTGGACTCGACTCGTGACCTGCTTGTCGCCCTGGCCCGCCGCTATGCCTTCGCCGATCTCGGCGCGCTCGCGCCGGCCGCGGAGGTCGCCGAGGTCTGCGAGTTCGGTCACCGGTTGCTCTCGCTCGACGCCGAGGACTTCGCGGCCGAGGCGAAGGGCGTCCCGGCCGACCTGCGGCGGCGCGCCCGGGCCTGTCACATGCCGCAGACGCCGCGCGAGCAGCCGCGTGGGGCGCTGGAGTCGCTGCGGCCCGCGTACGGCCTGCTGCTCGAGGTGATCGCCGCACGGTGGCACCGGCGCGAGCTGAGCCCGATGATCGCCGCGGTCCACATCGCCAGCGAATACCTGCCGCTGCTGGCGTTCGAGCCCCAGCTCGGCCATGCCGGCGACCCGGCCCGCTGGCCCGAGGGGCTGAGCGCGCCGGGCAGCCGTTTCGGCGTGATCGGCGACCGGGAGTGCGACCACACCAAGTCCGAGCAGTCCGCCACCAACCGGACGCTGCGGGTGTCCCTGGAGCCGGGCGAGGGCTGGCGCGCGTACTTCGACCGGCAGCACAGCCAGGTCGCCGGCGCGCTCGCCGTCTGCGTCGCCACCTGCCGCAACCCCTGCACGGCCATGGACTGGATCGCGCCCGAGCCGCGCGCCGACCTGCATGTCCGGGCCCGCACGGCGCTCACCTTCGCCGACACCCCCCTCGTCCGGCTGCGGCACGCGGCCCCGGTGGGGCACGGGTTCGGGGTGCCGTCGCCCGAGGAGGTGCTCGACGCCTGGGAGCGCAGCCGCGCAGCCCTCGACAAGAACCCCGTCGGGGCCGCGGCCATGCGGGACGACGGGTTCCCGCTGCCCGGGCTGCCCTCGCTGTTCTCGGCCGTCGCGGCCGCGCCCATCGAGCCCGCGACGCTGCTGAGCGGGGTCAGCGAGCACATCGTCCACCTGCTCCAGCGCCTCTAGCGGCGGGCGGTGGCCTGCTCCCCCAGGGCGCCGATGCCGTAGAGGAGGCCGCCCACCAGATCGCCCACGCTGAACGCCGTCGCCATCGACATCGCCGTGAGCCGGCAGGAGCCGTCCGTCAGCCGCCTGCGGGCGTTCTCCCCCGTCACGATCTCCAGCGCGCGGCCCTTCAGGTCGACGAGGAGCACCACGGCGTCGCCGGCCTCCTCGCCCAGGGCCGCGTGCAGGCGTTCGGCGAAGTGGCGGCGCGAGCCCACCGGATCCCCCAGGAACACCCCGAACCGCAGCCCGCTGCGCCGCTCGGCGGTGTGCAGGGCGCGCCTGACGTCGTCGGCCTGTGCGGCCGTCAGTCCTCGCATCGTCACATCACCATCCCGCGGAAGCCCCGCCGAGGTGTCCGCCGGGCTCGGCCGTCTCGGCGGCGGCCACCCAGTCGCGCTCCGGGACGTCCGCCCAGTGCGCCACCCGGTCGGCCAGCACCAGGTCCGAGGTGCTCACGCCACGCTCGCTCCTGGACGGGCCGCCCAGCCACACCGGGCCGGACTCCACCCTGCGCTGCGCGCTGCGCCCCGGCAGCAGGACCAGCAGGCTGATCACGATGAACAGCCCGAACGACACCCCGATGAGAAAGAGCAGAATCTCGCCTGCGCTGTGCACACCTTGAACGTAATCCCGATGTGAGCAGCGGGCCAGACCCCACCTGGGAGTGTCCACCAGGTAAGATCTTTTTTGAGACGACATCTCTAGAGAAGAACGTAGAACATACCCCGAAAACATGCGTGGAACACGATGAGCTGGGCCATAAAACTATGGACAGGGCAACACTAGGAATCGTTCCGATCTCCGAGCTACGGTGAGTTACGTGGACTCCGACATCCAGCGTGAAGACGGTCACAGTGCGTCACCAATCTGGGTGAACGACCGGCCAGAGAGCGAGCAGACCGCTGCCGCGAAGCCTTCGGCGCCCACCTCCACGTACGCGCCCGTCGAGCGCGCGTCCGTGCGTAGCCTGCTGCAACAACCGCAGTTCCACCGCCTGCGCAACCGCGCGCTGGTGGGGATCGGCGTCGCGGTGGTGGTGGGCTTCCTCGTGAGCGACTGGCGGCTGGGCGTGACCGCGGGTGTGATCGCGGCCGTCGCCGAGGCGGTCTATCGCTCGCGATCCCATTCGTCCGTGCCCGCCTGGCGGCGCACATCCGTGGCGGAGCGCCGCACCGAGGCGCAGCTGCGCAAGCTCGAACGCAGCGGCTATCGCACGCTCCACGCCAGGGCGATCCCCAACAGCGAGGCCCAGATCGACCATCTCGTGGTGGGCCCGACCGGCGTGTACGCGGTCGACTCCGAGAAGTGGGACAAGCGGCTCCCGGTGCGGGTGCAGATGGGCAAGAAGCTCTTCCACGGCCCCTTCGACAAGAAGGCCCGCCTCACCGAGGCGAAGTGGGAGGCGTCGCAGGCCAGCGAGCTGATCACCCAGTCGTTCGGCCGCGAGGTCTCGGTCGTGCCCTCGCTCGCCATCTACGGCCCGCCGGTGCCGTGGAAGATCATGACCATCCGCGGCGTGGACGTCTACCAGGGCGACCGCGCACGCAAGTGGATCACCAAGCGGGAGCGGGCCCTGACCGACGGCGAGATCGACCGGATCTTCGACATCGCCGCCCAGGTCCTGCCCGCCCGCTACGGCGAAGACTAGGCCCCGGCCCGGGCATACCCGTTCGATATGGCGGGGTCCGGGCCGACGGTCATTCCCCAGCCCCGCCGGGCTCGTCCCCGCGGGGCTTCTCCACGCCCGAGGCCACGCCCGAGGCCAGGCGCGCGCCGAAGTCGTCCAGGGCCACGGCCAGGTCCGCGCTCGGCGGGAGCGTCTGCGGCAGGCGCGAGTACACCGCGGTGCCGAACCCGGCGACGCGGACGATGTGGTCGATGAGCGCCTCCCTGTCGCGCGGCCACGGGAACGACGGCTGGGCGATCAGCAGCGAGACGCAGCCGTGCACGGCCGACCACATGCCCAGCGCGAGCTCCTCGGGGTCGCCCTCCAGCACCCGTGTCTCCACGCAGGCCGAGACCGCGTCGACCATGTGACGGAAGCACTCGGCGGCGGCCGGCGGCACGCCCGGCCCGGCCGTGGCCCGCATCATCAGCACCCGGTACTGCACCGGATGTTCCAGGGCGAAGCGGGCGTAGGCGCGCCCGCACCTGTCCAGGGCCAGGAACGGGTCGCCGCCCAGGTTCTCCCTGAACATCCGGCCGAACTCGCCCCAGACCCGCATGCAGACCGCCTCGACCAGCGCCTCCTTGTCGGCGAAGTGCAGGTAGACGGAGGGCGTGGAGACGCCGGCCCGCAGGGCGACCGCGCGTAGCGTGAGCGCGTCCTCGCTGCCGGACTCGGCCATCAGGTCCTCGGCGGCCCGCAGGATCTCCTCGCGCAGCAGCGCTCCCTCTCCGCGCCTGGCGCGTACGCGTCTGGTGGTCATGGGTCTCAGGTTGACGCCGTCAGGTTAACGATGTCAATCTGAGGCTCTGGGGAAGGGATTTACTGAAAAATGGGGAATTTTAGCGAAGCGACCGCCTTGACCGATCGCGGCGAAGGCGAGTTCGGGGCCGTGCTGGACGCCCAGTGGAGCGTCGGCAACCGGCTGCACGGCGGCTACCTGCTGGCCGTGCTCGCCAGGGCCGCCTGTGAGAGCCCGGCGGGCGCGGGCCACCCGCACGTGGCGGCCGTCAGCGGCTCCTTCATCGAGCCGCCCGAACCCGGCGAGGCCGTGGCCCGGGTGGAGACGCTGCGGGTCGGCAGGAGCGTGGCCCAGGTCAGGGCCGCGCTGGTGCAGGAGGGTCGCATCCGCGTCGAGTCGCACATCACGCTCGGCCTGCTGGACGACACCGGCCCCTGGTGGTCCTCGCACGAGCCGGTCGAGCTGCCGCCCGAGGAAAACTGCTTCCTCGCTCCCACCAACCCGCCGGGCACGGACCTCACGGTGCCGCTGATGGCCGTGGTCGAGGAGCGCATCGTCCCCGAGCACCTGTCCTTCGCGTTCGGCGCCCCCACCCGGGCCGGCGTCATCGCGAGCTGGCAGCGGCTGGCGGACGGCTCCGACTGGGACCCGCTGAGCCTGCTGGTGGCGCTCGACCCGGTGCCGCCGGTGTCGTTCGACCTGGGCCTGTCCGGGTGGGTGCCGACGATCCAGCTCTCGGCGTACATCCGCAGGCTGCCCGCTCCCGGGCCGATCAGGGTGCGGCTGGCGGCCACGGACGTCGGCGGCGACCGGATGGACGAGGTTGCCCACGTCTGGGACGACAAGGGCCGCCTGGTGGCCCAGGCGACCCAGCTCGCCGCCGTACGGCTGCCGTCCTAGCGGTAGATCTCCGGGACCGAGGCGCACCACGGGAAGATCTCGCTCCGGCTGGAACGGGTGACGTCGCCGCACAGGCCGACCTGGGTCGGCCGCTCGGCCCCCTTGGCGTGCAGGATCAGCACCGCCTTGTCGAGGGGGTACTGCCTGGGCGAGTCCGCGCCGAAGTCGAGCGCGCCCGTGGCGCCCTCGATGGCGTGCCCGCTCTGGTCGGGCGTGTAGAGCGTGCCGAGCTGGCGCCAGACGGTGTACGAGTTCACCGGCACGCGGTGCCGCTCCCTGCCGAGCCGCCGGATGGCGGTGATCATCGTCTCCGTGGCGTCGTAGGCCAGGGCGGCGTGCCCGTCCAGCGTCCGCCCCGGCCCCGGCTCCTCGCACTCGAAGGGGAACGTGGCGAACAGGGCCGCGTAGAAGTCGTGCCGCTGCGGCTCGCCGCACTTGTTCGGCGCGGCGGCGAACGACTCGTAGTAGTAGCCCACGCCGCTGACGGCCGACCTGACGCGCACGTCCGCGGCGTACCTGGTGACGTCGTCGCCGCCGAGGATGGTCGGCGGCGCGTCCGCGCACTTGTCGGCCACCCCCTTCACGAACTCGGCGAAGTCGGGAATCCCGCGCCCGGCGAAGTACACCAGCCCGTCGAACCCGCACGCCGACACCCCCGCGTCCCTGGGCTCCCCCGCGTAGGGGTCGTCGCTGCGGTCGTCGGGGCCCGGCTTGGCCCCTCCGACGGGCGTGAACCTGAGCCCCTCCACCGCGAACCCGCGCTCCTCCATCCGGGCGACGACCCGGGCCTTGAGGTTGGAGGCGTAGTAGTCGGTCACGTCGTGCGAGTAGTAGACCCGGGCCCGCCGCTTCACCTCGCCCTTCTTGACCAGCGAGTCGGCGAAGGCGGCCGCCATCCACGCCTGGCGGGAGTTCTGCGGGGCGACCTGGAAGTAGAACGGCGACTCGTTCACGAGGCGGTCGGCCGACAGCGTCGAGGCCACCATGGGCAGCCCGGCCTTGCCCAGCTCCTGGATGGCCGCGACGGTCTCCTGGCGGCTCTGGTCCAGTCCCACCACGCCCACGATGGGCGCCTCCTCGTCGCGGTGGCGCAACAGCAGCCGGGCGATGCTCGATCCGTGCTCCATCCTGCCGCCCGCGTTCGCCAGGAGGATGCGGACCAGCGGCTCGCTGGCACCGGCGGAGTTGTTCTGCCGCTTCTGCGCGATGGCGACGCCCGCCAGGCCCTCGCGGGCGGCGGCCAGCGTGTCCCGGTCCGTGGAGGTGAGCGCCGCGAGGTAGGCGATCGTCACGTACGGCCGGTCGCCGCCCTCGTGCAGCTTCGCGGCCCGCTCGTTCTCCTGCTGGAGCACGGCCTGGACCTGCCGCATCTCGGTGTTGCCCGGCGAGAACAGGTAGTCGGGCTCGGCCACGCCCACGCACTCGGTGCCGGCCAGCTGCCTGCCGCTCTCCGTCCACGGCGTCCACAGGCCGGTCGCGCAGGCGTTGCGGTGCCAGGCGGCGGTCTGGCCCGCGTACGCGCCGACGGCGCCCGCCAGGGCCATCCAGAACAGCGCGATGGCCGTCCAGGACGACCACCACGGCGCCACGCGGGCGAGCGGCACAAAGGCGGGGTCGGCGACGTCGTACCTGGTGAGGTCGGCGGGCACGGGCGGCGCCGAGATGGTGAGCGGCGTGTCCAGCACCCGCCGCCACGTGTCGCGGTCCTCGGCCGTGACCAGCTCGCGGCGCCAGCGGATGAGCCGCCACACCGAATCCTCGTCGTCCTCCAGGAGCACGGCGTCCGGCGTGTAGGAGACCACCACGACCGGATCGAACCTGCCGAGGTCCGCGCGCCGCTCCTCGACGAGCTCGACGAGCGCCTCGCCGTGCTCGTTGAGCAGCAGGAGCGGGTAGAAGACGTGGCCCGCGCCCCGCACGTGCAGCGGGGAGCGCCGGTACTGCCCGCTCAGGTCGTCCATGAACGCGCGCAGCAGCAGCCGCGCGACGCCCGGCTCGTCGGCCGGGTCCAGGTCGGCCAGCAGGGCGGCGACGCCGGGCGCCTTGGAGCCGTCGTCCGACAGCGCGCGCCGCAGCCAGCGGAACCGCCCGCCGAGTCCGGGCACGCGCCCGCTGAGCCGTAGGTCGTGCAGGAAGCCGGGTAACAGCTTGAGCAGCAGGTTGAGCGGGAACGGGACGTGTTCGGCGCCCCTGCCCGCGGTGTCGACGCCCCACCCCCAGTTGCGGTCGGACTCGCGCAGCACGCGGCGGGCCTGGTCCTCCTTGCCGTGCGACTCGGCCAGCTGCTCGACGATCTGGGCGGTCAGCTGATAGCGGGGGAAGCGCAGCCTCGTGCCGCGCAGGGCGGACACGATCCGGGAGAGGATCTTCGGCACCCCCTCGCCCGGCTGGATGTCGGGGCGGGCCCGCGGGATCCCGCGCGAGATGACCGGCGTGGCCTGCCTGTCCTGCGGCGCCAGGATCTCCGGCCAGTCGCCCGCCTCGCTCAGCTGGACCAGCGGGATGCCCATCCGTTCGACGTGCTGCTTCTTGTCCTCTTCCCCTCGCCACCTGGCCAGCCGTGGCTGCCTGGCGACGTGCGGCGAGTCCTGCACCCCCTCGCCCCTGGCCGGTCTGCGGCACAGGCGGTCTATGGTGTGGATGAAGTTGCCGACCCTGGCGGGGTCGTCGAGCATGACTGCCCCGTTGCTCATCTGATCTCTGTAACACGAGTCCGGGCGCGGACGGCTGCTTTTTCGGGCTCGATCCGGTAACCAACCGTCCGATGTGTGGACACGTGTCTCAGTTGCCGGGCAGTGGCCGTAACATGTGAAGACTCGCTAGCGATGGGAGATGCCCAATGCCCGCCCTCAGGTCACGTACAGTCACCCACGGCAGGAACATGGCCGGTGCCCGGGCCCTGCTCCGGGCGACCGGCGTAGCCGGGAGCGACTTCGGCAAGCCGATCATCGCGGTGGCCAACAGCTACACCCAGTTCGTGCCGGGCCATGTGCATCTCAAGGACGTCGGCGAGGTGGTGTCGGCCGCGATCCGGGAGGCCGGGGCGATCCCGCGGGAGTTCAACACGATCGCCGTGGACGACGGCATCGCGATGGGCCACGGAGGCATGCTCTACTCGCTCCCGTCGCGCGAGCTGATCGCCGACTCCGTCGAGTACATGGTCAACGCGCACTGCGCGGACGCGCTGATCTGCGTCTCCAACTGTGACAAGATCACGCCGGGCATGCTGCTGGCCGCGTTCAGGCTGAACATTCCGACGATCTTCGTCTCCGGCGGGCCCATGGAGGCCGGCAAGATCCCCGGCAAGAAGCTCGACCTCATCGACCCGATGATCGCCGCCGCCGACGACTCCGTCTCCGACGCCGCGCTGCTGGAGATGGAGGAGAGCGCCTGCCCGACCTGCGGCTCGTGCTCCGGCATGTTCACCGCCAACTCCATGAACTGCCTGGCCGAGGCCATCGGCCTCGCGCTGCCCGGCAACGGCACGATCCTGGCCACGCACAAGGCGCGCAAGAAGCTGTACGAGGACGCGGGCCGCCAGCTCGTGGAGATCACCCGGCGCTACTACGAGGACGACGACGCGTCGGTGCTGCCGCGCTCGATCGCCACCCGCGACGCGTTCGAGAACGCCATGACGCTCGACGTCGCGATGGGCGGCTCGACCAACACGATCCTGCACATCCTGGCCGCCGCCCGCGAGGCCGGCGTCGACTTCGGGCTCAAGGAGATCAACGAGATCTCGCTGCGGGTGCCGTGCGTCTGCAAGGTCGCCCCGGCCACGAACAAGTACCACATCGAGGACGTCCACCGCGCCGGCGGCATCCCCGGCATCCTGGGCGAGCTCGACCGGGCCGGGCTGCTGCACCGCGACGTGCCCACCGTGAACGGCGGCTCGCTGGCCGACATGCTGGCCGCCTGGGACGCGAAGTCGCCGACGGTGCTGCCCGAGGCCGTCGAGCTCTGGCACGCGGCCCCCGGCAACGTGCGCACGGTCAAGCCCTACTCGCAGGACAACCGCTGGGACGACCTCGACCTCGACCGCGCGGCCGGGTGCATCCGCGACCTGGAGCACGCCTACACCGCGGACGGCGGCCTGGCCGTCCTCTACGGCAACATCTCGCGCGACGGCGCGGTGGTGAAGACGGCCGGCGTGGACGAGTCGATCTGGAAGTTCAGCGGGCCCGCGGTGGTGTTCGAGTCGCAGGACGACGCGGTCGAGGGCATCCTCGGCGGGCGCGTCAAGGAGGGCGACGTGGTGGTCATCCGCTACGAGGGCCCCAAGGGCGGTCCCGGCATGCAGGAGATGCTCTACCCGACGTCCTTCCTCAAGGGCAAGGGGCTCGGCAAGGCCTGCGCGCTGGTCACCGACGGCCGCTTCTCCGGCGGCACCTCCGGCCTGTCCATCGGCCACGCCTCGCCCGAGGCCGCCGAGGGCGGCGCGATCGCGCTGGTCGAGGATGGTGACATCATCGACATCGACATCCCCAGCCGGTCGATGGAGCTGCGGGTGCCCGAGGCCGAGCTGGCCGCGCGGCGCGAGCGGCTCCTGGCCGACCTGGGCGGATACCGGCCGCGCGACCGCAACCGGCCGGTGAGCGCGGCCCTGCAGGCGTACGCGGCGATGACCACGTCCGCCTCCACGGGCGCCTCGCGCGACCTGTCCCAGCTGTCCCGGTAAGGAAGGCCTGTGCGGCAGGTGACAAGGACCTTGCCTGCCGCACAGGTTTTCGAAAAATGTCGGTCGTCGTCTCTAATATTGGGGTATGACGACAGTCGTGAAGCACGATACTCGCCCGCTGACGACCGCCGAGATCGCCGCCCTCGCCCTCTCCCTCGCTCACCTCGGATCGGGCCCGCAGGCCGTCACGGCACGACGTGGCCTGCAACACGCACTCGAGCACCTGGAGCTCGACGACGACGTCATCGCCACCACGCTCACGACCCTGACCGAGCCGCTGCCCGTCGAGGTCGCCTCCAGAGCCAGGCTCATGGCGGACGCCATCACCAGCCGTCTCATGATCCGCCTCCACTACCGCGACGCCTCCGGCATCATCACCTCGCGCGACGTCGAGCCGGTGACGTGCCTGGTCCACCGCGAATACTGGTATCTGGTCGGCGTGTGCAGGATGCGCCGGGGGATCAGGGCGTTCCGGTTCGACCGGATCATCGCGGTCGAGCCCACGCTCACGCCGTCCCGTCCGCACCTGGCCGACCGGTTCCTCCCGTTCCAGCGCCGCAAGCGCCCCAGGGCCGCATAGGAAACTGACCGGCGTTTGACCTTCCGCGCCCCCGGCCTTTGGGGTGGCGGCTGGCAGGCTCCCGCACATGCGCGTTCGGGGGATCTCGCTCGTCGTTGCCCTGCTGGCCGTGGCCGGCTGTGCAAACCCGTCAACCGTCGTCCCGCCTCAGGCCGCCTCCTTCGGGCAGCCGGGCGGGGTGGTCGTCGAGAGCGTGCTGCCTGTTGCCGCGCGGCGCGCTCTCGACCGCACGCTGGACCAGTACCTGCGCGAACGCCCCGGGCGCGCGGCGCTGGCCGTCTACGACCGCACGACCGGCGCCAGGTACTCCTACCGCGAGCGCACGCCGTTCGTGCTGGCGAGCGTGGCGAAGGTGGACATCCTGCTGGCGTTCCTGCTGGGCAAGCAGGGCGAGCTGAGCGCGTACGAGCGCACGCTCACCTCCAAGATGATCCGCGAGAGCGACAACGACTGCGCTCACGAGCTCTACCTGACGGTCGGCGGCCAGAAGGGGCTCACCAGGGTCCTGCGCCGGCTCGGCGTCGAGCAGACCTGGCCGGGGCCCGGGCTGTACTGGGGAACGACCCGCAGCCGGCCGTCCGACCAGGTCAAGGTGCTGGAGTGGCTCACGGACCCCGCGGGGCCGCTGCCGGCCTCCGACCGGCGCTACGCGCTGAAGCTCATGTCGTCCGTGGAGCCGTCACAGGCGTGGGGGGTCAGCTCGGCCGGGGGCGACGTGGCGCTCAAGAACGGCTGGCTGCCCGTGGACGCGCACGACGGGCAGTGGACGATCAACAGCGTGGGCCGGCTCGGCGTGGACGGGCACGACGTGCTCATCGCGGTGCTGTCGGAGCGCAGCCCGACCATGGAGACGGGGATCGCCACGGTCGAGCGGCTCGCCAAGCTGGCGGTGGAGGAGCTGACGCGTTCGCAGGCGACCTTCACCGCCGCCCAGGTGTTCTAGGCCGTCACAGGCCGTCACAGGCCGTTCTAGGAGCAGCACCCTCCGCCGCAGCAGCCGCCCCCGCTCGCCTTCGGAGCGGCCGCGCCGCCCGTCATCGACACCGTGGACAGCAGCTTCACCGTGTCGTCGTGGCCGTCGGGGCAGGTGGCCGGGTCGTCGGAGGCCGACATGGGACGGGAGACCTCGAACGTGGAGCCGCAGGCGCGGCAGCGGAAGTCGTATCGCGGCATGAGCCTAAGAGTAAGTCATGTGCTCGTAGTCGGACACGGGCACGTAGCCGATCGACTGGTAGACGGCGTTGCTCGTCGGGTTGCCCAGGTCGGTGAAGAGCACCACCTGGTCGCAGCGCTCGGCCAGGCCGACCTGGCTGGCGTACGCGGTGACCGCGGCCCCGTAGCCGTTCCTGCGGCACGAGGGCGGCGTGTAGACGGGCCCGATGCGGCAGACCCCGCCGACCGCCGGGGAGAGCGCGGCCAGCGAGACCGGCGCCTCGCCCGCCTCCCACACGAACAGCTCGCGGGCCGCCAGCCGCCGCGCGACCGACTCGACCACGTCGTCGCCCATGCCCATCCGCACCTCTTCGGCGAACGCCTGGTACCAGCTGACCAGCAGCGGGAAGTCGGCGGGGGCGGCGAGCCTGCCGCGTCCGGGCGTGCCGGGGACGGCGAGCGCCCCCAAGCGGTAGAGCCGCTCGGGCACCAGCCGCCCAGGCTCCCCCAGCAGCCGCTTGACCTCGGAGGTCAGCTCCACCCTGCCCACGACCTCGGCGGGGTCGCCGAGCGCGACCAGGAGCGGCTCGACGGCCTCCAGGGGCATGTCGGCGAGCCCGACCGGGTGCGGCGGGGTGTGGAAGACCGCGCCCCGAACCTCGCCGTCGACCGTCCACCAGCCGAACCGGGGACCCTTCGCGGGCATGCCGGCGCGCAGGTTGGCGAGGACGGTCAACGCGACCGTGTTGCGCACCGGGTCGCCGAGCAGGAAGGGCTCGGCGACCGCGGCGTACTCCTCAACATCTGAGGTGAAGGTCCACATGCCTGCTCATGGTGTCAGGCGGTGGCCACCCCTTACAAAGCGATATCTCAGGCCGCGGCCTCGAGGTAAGGCGCCCATTGGGGGTCTCCGATCAGCGACGCGCCGATGAGCCTCCAGTGAGCGCCCCGTGGCACCGCGGGGCTGAAGCGCAGCGTCCACCCCAGCTCCTCCAGGTACTTGTCGGCCTTCCTGTGGTTGCACGTGGTGCAGGAGGCGACACAGTTTTCCCAGGTGTGGGTGCCGCCCCGGGACCGCGGGATGACGTGGTCGATGGTCTCGGCCCGCTGCCCGCAGTAGGCGCAGCGGTAGTCGTCGCGCCTCATGAGGGCGGCCCTGGTCAGCGGGATGCGGGACCGGTAGGGGATGCGGACATATCTTCGCAGCCTGATCACCGAAGGGACGTCGAGCGTGTGGCTGGCGGAGCGCAGCACGGCGCCCCTGCCGTCCCGGTGGACGACGTCGGCCTTCTCCCGCAGCACCAGCACGACGGCCCGGTGCAGGGAAAGGGTGGTCAGCGGTTCGTAGGTGGCATTCAGCAGCAGGACCTGGCGCATCATGGAGCCTCTCCCTGCTGCGCGCGTATCAAAGGGGACATGCCGTGGCATGTCCCGACTGTCGGCCCCTCCTGGGGCACTTGTGCTTCCGTCACGTGGACCTCCGCCGGACGGTCCAGCGGATGGTCACCACGGCACCGTCCTGTCACCAAGTCTGGCGTTTGCACCCCGGTCCCCGCCACCCCAAATATCCTCCAACCGGAATGGACCAGAGGGACACACGTTACGTTTTATGCCCGCTTCACCAGCGCTTTACGCATGTCCTTTGGCAGTAGGGTTCCCAGCATGAAGCTGGAGCCGTACCCGACCGCACGCCGCGAAGACACCGTCGACACCCTGCACGGCACGCCCGTGCCAGATCCTTATCGATGGCTGGAGGATCCCGACAGTCCCGAGACGAAGGGGTGGCTGCTGGAGCAGGCCGAGCTGTTCAGCAGGGGCAGCGGGCCGCAGCGGTTCAAGAGCCGCATCGCCGAGCTGCTCAGGTCCGGCTCGGTCGGCGCGCCGGCGTGGCGCGGTGGCCGCCACTTCTTCAGCCGCCGCACGCCCGACCAGGAGCACGCCGTCTACTACGTCGTCGAGCCCGACGGGACCGAGCGGGCGCTGATCGACCCGATGGAGATCGACCCGTCGGGGTTGACCACGCTCGACGCCGTGCAGCCCGACAAGGAGGGGCGCCTGCTGGCGTACCAGATCTCCGTGGGCGGCAACGAGGAGTCGATCCTTTACGTCATGGACGTCACCACCGGCGAGCGCGTCGAGGGGCCGATCGACCGCTGCCGCTACTCCCCCATCGCGTGGCTGCCCGGCGGGGAGGCGTACTTCTACGTCCGCAGGCTGCCCAGCACCGAGGTCCCGGACAACGAGACGCAGTTCCACCGCCGCGTCTACCTGCACCGCGTCGGCACCTCCACCGAGGACGACGTGATGATCTTCGGCCAGGGGCTGAAGATGACCAACTACTACGGCGTCTCGGTCTCGCGTGACGGCCGCTGGCTGCAGGTCTCGGCGCACGAGGGCACCGCGCCGCGCAACGACCTCTGGGTGGCCGACCTGGCCGCGTCCCCGGCCGACCGGCCGGACCTGCGGGTCGTGCAGGAGGGCGTGGACGCGCAGGCGGGGCTGGTGTTCGGCCGCGACGGCAGGCTCTACGTCCACACCGACCGCGACGCGCCCAGGGCCCGGGTGTGCGTCACCGACCCGGCCGAGCCGGGCTTCGAGACCTGGCGCGACCTCATCCCCGAGGACCCCGAGGCGGTGCTGAACGACTTCGCGATCCTCGACGACCTGGAGCGCCCGGTCATCCTGGTGGGCTGGACCCGCCACGCGATCAGCGAGATCACCGTCCACGACCTGGAGACCGGCGAGCGCGTCGGCGAGGTGCCCACGCCCGGGCTCGGCTCCGTCGGAAGCCTCTCCGAGCGCCCCGAGGGCGGCTACGAGGCGTGGTTCGCCTACACCGACAACACCAGGCCGCCCTCCGTCCAGCGCTACGACGCCAGGACGGGCGAGACCACACTCTGGGCCGCCTCCCCGGGCGCGGTCGAGGTGCCCCCGGTGCGCACCTCGCAGGTCGTGTACCAGTCCAAGGACGGCACCGACGTCCGCATGCTGATCATCTCCCCCGCTGACGACACGCCCGGGCCGCGCCCCACCATCCTGTACGGCTACGGCGGCTTCGGCCTGTCGATGACCCCCGGCTACTCGGCGTCGATCCTGACCTGGGTCGAGGCCGGCGGGGTCTACGCCATCGCCAACCTGCGCGGCGGCGGCGAGGAGGGCGAGGAGTGGCACCGCGCGGGCATGCTCGGCAACAAGCAGAACGTGTTCGACGACTTCCACGCGGCGGCCGAACACCTCATCGCCACCGGCGTGACCACGCCCGAGCAGCTCGGCATCTCCGGCGGCTCCAACGGCGGCCTGCTGGTGGGCGCCGCGCTGACGCAGCGGCCGGAGCTGTACGCGGCCGTGGTCTGCTCGGCGCCGCTGCTCGACATGGTCAGGTACGAGCAGTTCGGGCTCGGCGCCACCTGGAACGTCGAGTACGGCACCGTCGAGGACCCCGAGCAGTTCGGCTGGCTGCTGGGCTACTCGCCCTACCACCACGTCCAGGAGTCGGTGAACTACCCCGCCACGCTCTTCACCGTCTTCCAGTCCGACACGCGCGTGCACCCGCTGCACGCGTGGAAGCTGTGCGCGGCGCTGCAGCACTCCTCGACCGGCGACCGCCCGGTGCTGCTGCGCAACGAGTCCGAGGTCGGGCACGGCGCCCGGTCGGTGAGCAGGTCCGTCGATCTGTCGGCCGACACGCTCACCTTCCTCGCCCGGCACACCGGTCTGTAGCCTCGACGGCATGAGCGCGCTGGGGCCGGCCATGGTCGAGGCCGCCCCGGCGCCGGGCCGCAGCCCTGCGTGACGCCTGCCGCGAGCGCCGGGCGGCCTCAGCCGGGGGTCAGGGAGTCGGGGGCCGGGACGGGCAGCGGATGGGCGCCCTCGGGACGCAGCCCGTCGAAGATCATGCTCAGGTAGCGCCGCCAGAGCCCCGGCGCCGCGTCGCCCAGCGGGGCCACCGCCTGGCAGGCGGCATTGATCAGCAGCACGACGTCGTGCCCCGTGACGTCGTGCCGTACGAACCCGTCGCGGCAGGCCCGGTCCGTGAGCGACCGGGCGACCGCCACCAGCCGATCGCTCGCGGCCCTGATCTGCGGATCCTCGCGCATGGCCGGGGTGAACGCCTGGCAGAACGAGCGCAGCTCGACCCCGGCGGCCATGAACTCCAGCAGCGCCGCCCCGGAGTCCGCCCCCTCGCGCAGCGCCTCTCCCCTGGCCACCAGCGACTCCAGCTGGTCGCTGAAGATCGCGGCCATGAGCTGCTCCTTGGTGGCGAAGTGCCGGAACACGGTGCCCTTGCCGATCCCAGCCCGCGCCGCGATGCGCGCGATCGAGACCTCCGTGCCGCGCTCCGCGAACTCGGCCGCCGCCGCGTCGAGCAGCAACCGCCTGTTACGCACCGCGTCCGCTCGCACATTCGCCACATCAGGACCCTACCGTAACCGGACCGCGCGGTCATATTATGCTTAACCTGACCGAGCGGTCCGTTTAGTTGGAGGTTCCCATGAAGGCACTGGTGGCGAGGGGCTACGGCGGGGTGGAGGTCCTGGAGGTGGCGGACGTACCCGTCCCACTGCCGGGCCCCGGCCAGATCCAGGTCCGCGTCGCGGCGGCCGGGCTCAACCCCGCCGACGTCCGGCTCGTGAGCGGGGTGTTCAGAGAGATGGCCCCCCTGGAGTTCCCGCACGTCCTCGGCAGCGACTTCGCCGGGACGGTCACGGCCGTCGGGCCGGGCGTGGCCCGATTCTCCGCGGGTGATGAGATATTCGGACTCGGCCTGGCGCGGGCCGCCGGGAGCATGGCGAGCCTGACGTCCTCGCCGCCGTCGTTCACGACGGGCACGATGGCCGAGTACGCGATCTTCGACGCCGACACGCCCGCCCTCGCGCACCGGCCGGCCGGCCTTCCCGTCGAGCACGCCGCCGCCCTGCCCATCGCCGCCCTGACCGCCCTTCCGCTGCTCCGCGCGGGGACCTTCGCGCCCGGCACGAAGGCGCTGGTCATCGGGGCGGCCGGCGGGGTGGGCGGAGCCGTCGTGCCGCTACTGGCGGACCGGGGCGTACACGTGATCGCCACCGCGATCCCGCCGGACGAGAGCTACGTACGCGGCCTGGGAGCCGCGGAGACGATCGACCACAGCTCCGCGGACACCGCCGCCGAGACCCTGCGCCGCCACCCCGGCGGCGTCGACGCCCTGGTCAACCTGGTGCTCCCCGGCCCGGCCCTGGCCGAGCCGGCACGGGTCGTCCGTCCGGAAGGGCCGCTGCTGACCGTCGCCTTCCCCAGCCCCGACCCGTCCACCGGCTTCAAGACCGTCTACACCCACGCCCGTCCCGGCGATCTGGACGAGGTGGCCGCCCTCGCGGTGAAAGGCACGCTGCCTTCCACCGTCAGCCGCCGCTACCCGCTGGCCGAGGCGGCGCGGGCGTACCGGGATCTGGTCCACGAGCACGTGCGGGGCAAGCTGGTGATCAGCGGGTAGCTAGCGCGGGAAGACGATCGTCTTGTGCCCGTCCAGCAGGACCCGCTGCTCGGCGTGCCACTTGACCGCCCTGGCCAGGGCAAGGCACTCCACGTCGCGGCCGATCGCCACGAGGTCCTCCGGAGAGTGGCTGTGGTTGACCCGGGCCACCTCCTGCTCGATGATCGGCCCCTCGTCCAGGTCGGAGGTCACGTAGTGGGCCGTGGCGCCGATCAGCTTGACGCCGCGGTTGTGGGCCTGGTGGTACGGCTTGGCGCCCTTGAACGACGGCAGGAACGAGTGGTGGATGTTGATCGCCCGCCCGGCCAGCTTCTCGCACAGCTCGCCCGAAAGCACCTGCATGTAGCGGGCCAGCACCACCAGGTCGGCCTGGTAGTGCTCCACCAGCGCCAGCACCTCGGACTCCTGCCTCGCCTTGGTCTCGGGGGTGACCGGCAGGTGGTGGTAGTCGATCCCGTTGGACTGGGTGAGCGGCCGCAGGTCGGGATGGTTGGAGACGACCGCGACGATCTCGATGTCCAGGGCCTTGGACCGGACGCGGTAGAGCAGGTCGTTCAGGCAGTGGTCGAACTTGCTGACCATGATCAGCACGCGCGGCTTCCTGGCCACGTCGCGCACCTTGAACTCCATGGCGAAGTCCGGCGCGAGCGTCGCGAAGGCGCCGTTGAGCTCGTCCTCGCCCAACGGCCCCGCGAACTGGACACGCATGAAGAAGCGCTGCCCGGCCCGGTCGCCGAACTGCTGGCTCTCGATGATGTTGCATCCGTGCCCGGCCAGCAGGCCGGAGACGGCGGCCACCACACCGGGCCGGTCGGGGCAGGACAGCGTCAGGATGTATTCGGCGGGGCTGGTCATGCCTTCACTCTCACGGGCGTGGGATCGGCGGTCACCGCAGGGCTGATCCTGGCCGGTGACCATCACAGAGAGTACCCGACACACGTTACGCGTCCGCTCGTCCATCTTCCATGTGATCCCGGGTAGTTAAGGGGGAACGCGGATTCGGGAGGGGCAACCCCGGGTTGTCTCGCGGCTTGGGATGGAGCGCGGTCCTTGGACGTCGCCGTACTGATCGTGGTCGCCGGCCTCTTCGCCGTCGTGTCCGGGGTCAACGACGGAGGCGCCCTCCTCGCCACCGGGCTGAAGCTGCCCTCGGTGCGCCCGGCCACCGGCATCCTCGTGCTCGTGGTGCTGACGGCGGTGGTCCCGCTGGTCACGCATCAGGTGGCGGTGACGTTCACGACCAGGCTGGCCTCGTTCCACGCCTCGGGCGGCAGGATCGCGATGACCGTCGCGGTGATCTCGGCGCTGGCCGTGGTGACCGCGCTCAGCATGAAGGGCCTGCCGACCAGCCTCACGCTCGCCGTCGTGGGCGGGCTCACCGGTGCGGGGCTGGGCTGGGGGCTGCCGGTGTCGCCGGGCTCGGTGCTGCTGGTGCTGGCGTTCGGGGTGGCGGCGCCCTTCGTGGGCGGGCTGCTGGGCTGGGTGCTCGTCCGGGTGCTCCTGATCACGGTCACGGCCGGCGGGTTGCGGCGCTGGCACCAGGTGGGGTTCCTCCTGCAGAGCCTCGCCTACGCCGCCAACGACGGGCAGAAGATGCTGGCCGTGTTCATGATCATGTTCGGCTTCTCGGGCACGCCGCTCCCGTACACGTCGCTGGTGGCCGTCCTCTTCGGGCTCGGCACCATGTACGGCCTCCCCAAGGCGGGCCGCACGCTGGGCCGCGAGCTCATCGCCTCCCGGCCTCCGCACGGGGTCGCGGCCGAGCTGGCCGCGGGCACGGCGGTGATCGCCTGCGCGGCCGTGGGCATGCCGGTGAGCATGACCCAGGCCATCGCCGGCGGGCTCATCGGCGCGGGCGTGGCACGGGGCGGCGGCCGCGTCCGCTGGTACGCCACCGGCAAGATCGTCGCAGCCTGGCTCCTGACGCTGCCGGCCGGCGCCCTGCTGGGCGCGGGGCTGGCGGCGCTGGTGAAGGCGATCGCGAGGGTTGAACTCTCATGAAGGGACGGCGAACGTGAAGCACTCTTCGAGGGCGGCTCCGCCCATGACGCGCCGCCCCGGCTCCGCGAAGGCGGCCGGACCATGAAGCGGCTGCGGCGGATCCGCAACCTCATGACCGGCCGCATGGACAGCGCGCTCACGGAGGCCCTGCTCGGCCAGCTCCGGGCCACCAAGGAAGGCGCGTGGCTGGCGATGGCCATGATCGGGGGCGAGGTGGGCAGGACGGGCGCGCACGAGCAGATGCGCTCGATCGAGCACGTCGGCGACGAGGAACGCGCCTGCCTCGTCGAGGAGCTCAAAACGGCCCTGGTCACCCCGATCGACCCGGAGGACCTGTTCCGGCTGTCACGCGCCATCGACGACGTGCTGGACTCCTTGCGGGACTTCGTCCGCGAGTCCCACCTCTACCGGGTCCCCGACCAGATCCGCTTCACTCCCCTGCTCGACCAGGTCATCGTCGGCATCGAAGCGCTGGAGAACGCGGTCCGCGACCTCGCCTCCCGCCCCTCCGCCGTGGTCCAGGACGCGCTGGAGGCGAAGAAGGTGGGCGGGTCGATCCGGCGGATGTACCAGTACGAGATCTCGCGCATCTTCTCGGGCGAGGTGACCGCGGAGGCGCTGAAGAGGCGGGAGCTGGTACGCCGCCTCGAGATCGTCGGAGTCGCCATCGGCGATGCCGCGGACGCCATCGCCGACGGCGCCATGAAGCGCTAGCCGAAGGCGTTGACCCCGGTCAGCTCGGCGGAGAGCGCCCACAGCCGGGCGGCCTGCTCCGGGTCGATCGCATAGTCGCGCACCCCGGGCCCGACGGCCTCCGTGGTCGGCTCGGCGAGGTCGCAGTCCTCGCAGTAGACGCCGCCCATGCCCGCCAGCTGCGGCGAGGTGGCCGCCCACACCTGGGTGGCCGCGCCCTGCTCGGGGGTCTTGAACGTGGGGTCCAGGGCGTTGCCCTCCTCGTCGATCCACCCCGCGGCGACCATCTCCTCCTTGCGGAGGTGGCGCTGCAGCGGCGTGAGGATGGCGCCCGGGTGCAGCGCGAACGCCCGCACCCCCGCGTCCCGGCCGAGCGCGTCGAGCTGGACGGCGAACAGGACGTTGGCGGTCTTCGCCTGCCCGTAGGCCTGCCACTTGTCGTAGCCCCGCTCGAACTGGACGTCGTCCCACCGGATGCCCGCATGCCGGTGCCCAGCGGACGAAACGGACACGACCCGTCCCCGGCCCTGGGCGACGGCCGGCCAGAGGCGGTTGACGAGCGCGTAGTGGCCCAGGTGGTTCGTGGCGAACTGCGCCTCCCACCCGGGGCCCACCCTCGTCTCCGGGCAGGCCATGATCCCGGCGCTGTCGATGACGATCTCGACGCTGCGGCCGGTGGCCAGGAAGCGCTCGGCGAACTGCCGTACGCTCTCCAGATCGGCGAGGTCGAGCTCGTCCACCTCGACCCCGCCGATGCCCCCGACCGCTTCCTCGGCGGCCTCGCGACGGCGCGCGGGCACCACGACGTGCGCTCCGGCTCGGGCGAGCGCCCGTGTGGTCTCCAGGCCGATGCCCGAGTAGCCGCCGGTGACGATCGCCAGCTTTCCTGAGAGATCGATCCCGTGGAGCACGTCGTCCGCGGTGCTCCTGGCCCCGAATCCCGACCCGATCTTGTGTTGCGGCGTTGTCATGCGACTCACGCTACGAGTTGGAGCCCACTCGAGGTCAAACGCTCCGACGGGCGTTACAGGCCGAGGGGCTGGGCGAGGTCGGTCAGCTGGGTCAGGGCATGGGCGAGGTCCGGGACGTCCGGGGAGAGCGGCTGGATGACGACGTGGTCGGCCCCCGCGTCCAGGTGGGCGTGCACGCGCTTGGTGATGGCGTCGGCGTTGCCCCAGGCCACGATGGCGTCCGCGAGGCGGTTGCTGCCGCCGTCGGCGAAGTCGTCGTCCTTGAAGCCCAGCGTGCGCAGGTTGTTGAGGTAGTTGGGCAGCGTCAGGTAGTAGGACATGTGGGCGCGGGCGATCTCGCGGGCGCGGGCCGGGTCGGACTCCAGGACGACCGCCTGCTCGGGGATCAGGAGCGGGCCCTGGCCGAGGATCCGGCGGGCCTGCGCGGTGTGCTCCGGCGGCACGAAGTAGCTGTGGGCGCCGTCCGCCAGGTCCCTGGAGAGCTCCAGCATCTTGGGCCTCAGCGCGGCGAGGACCCTGGGAACCGGGACCGGGGGTACGGGCAGCGTCCGGCCGGCCTGGTCCATGGCCTCCAGGTAGGTGCGCATCGCGGCCAGGGGCTTGGCGTAGTCGTGGCCGCGGCCGGTGACCAGCGGGGCATGGCTGACCCCTATGCCGAGCAGGAACCGGTCGGGAAAGGCGTCGCCCAGCGCGGCCGCGCCCGCGGCCATGGCCGTGGCGTCGCGCACCCAGATATTGGCGATGCCGGTGCCGACCGCGATGCGCCGGGTGGCCGCCAGCAGGACGGCGGACATGACGAGCGGCTCCTTGCTGCTCTTGCCCTCGTTGACCCAGAGCGAGCCGTAGCCCAGCGACTCGATCGTGGCCGCCGCACGACGCGCCTCCTCGGCGGGGGCCGTGCCGATCATGGGATGCCACACTCCGACGCGCCCGATGTCCACGGCCGCTCCCCTCGCATAGAATGTTCGATCGAGATGGAACACTACAACAATGTTCGATCGCAGTCGAACAGGACGCGCGGTCTGACGCACACATCCCCGATCGAGGTCTCGCTGCAGGCCGCCCTCGACGCTCTGGGCGATCCGATCCGGCGCCGCATCGTGCGGGAGCTGGCGGACGTCCCCGACTGGACGCGCGCCTGCGGCACGTTCTCCCACCTCCCGGTGGCCAAGTCCACGCTCAGCCACCACTTCTCGGTGTTACGCAACGTGGGGCTGCTGGAGCAGCGCGACGAAGGCGCCCGGCGGCTCAACCGCCTGCGCCAGGAGGAGTTCGATCACCGCTTCCCCGGCTTGCTGGGGCTCGTGCTGGAGGAGGAGCGGCAGGAGTAACGTCGGGCTGGTGGGTGCCATAGAGGGGCAAGCGGGCATCAGCGACCGGCCTGCGGCTCGGGTCGTCTGCCTGGATCGCGACGGCAGGGTGCTGCTCATGCACTGGTACGACCCCGTCAGCCGCATGGACATCTGGGAGCCGCCCGGCGGCGGGATCGACCCCGGCGAGACGGCGCTGGAGGCGGCCAGGCGCGAGCTGGGCGAGGAGACCGGGCTGCCGGGCTCGGCGGTGCGGGAGCGGTTCGTCGAGGTCGAGCGCGACTTCTCGTGGCTGGGAGTGCGGTACGTGAAGACCGAGCCGTTCTTCCTGGCCATCTTCGAGGAGGCGCGGCCGGAGGTGGATCCCGGGGAGCTCACGGAGGAGGAGCGAGTGGCCTACCGGGGCTACGCCTGGGCCGAGGAGTTGCCCGGCAACGTGGAGCCGCCCGAGCTGGCGAAGGTGATCGAGCGGCTCACGGCGCGGTGAGGCGTCATCACAGGTCCAGCGTGATGCCCTCGGAGGCGACCTCCAGCGTGCCGTCATAGGACTTCGCGGCGGCCAGCAGCGCGAGCGCCGGGGACGTGTCGGGCCACAGGTGGGTGAGGAGCAGGCGGCCCACGCCCGCCGAGGCCGCGGTGCGGCCCGCGTCCAGGGCGCTGGACAGGTAAGGCGCGTCCTCTTCGGGGATCCGTTCCGGATAGGTCGCTTCGGCCACCAGCAGGTCCGCTCCCTCCGCCAGCACCGCCAGCTCGGGGGACGGCCCCGTGTCCCCGGTGTAGGCGATCACGCGATCTCCGGCGCTCAGCCGCAGGCCGGCGTTGGGCACGTGGTGCGGCAGGTCGAACACGTCCAGGCGGAACGGACCGATCTCGTACGGCACGCCGGGCGCCAGATCGCGCGTCACGAGGCTGCCCGCCAGCATGCGCGGCTTGTCCAGCGCCAGGACGGCGTCCAGCGCGCCCGGCGGCGCGTACACCGGCAGGGCGGGAGCGGGGACGTCGGCGAGGGCGCGGGCGCGCAGCAGCGGGTTGAGGTCGGCGCAGTGGTCGGGGTGGCCGTGGGTGACCAGCACCGCGTCCACCTCGTCGGCCCGCATGCGCCCGAGGAGCCTCGGCAGCGTGGCATAGCCGGGATCGACGAGGACGCGGAACCCCTCGGTCTCCACCACGTACCCGCTGCACGCCTGCCCCGCCGCAGGCCAAGCCCCACATCCGCCCAAAACAGTAAATTTCACACTAACTCCACACGAAATAGGAAAAGTCGGCAAAGATCCAGGACGCGGCGAGCGGGAGCGCGCGGGCCCTCACACGTGGGGGCCGTCGCGGAAATGGCCGAGTTCGTCGAGCGTCGTCACCAGGAGCCCGCGTAGCAGCCGCCCCGCCACCTTCTCGTGATCGGGCTCCACGGGCACGCCCTTGCCCACCTTCTCGACGTACGCCTCGCGCTCCCGCGGGTCGGTGTACGGCAGCGCGGTCATCCCCACGGCCACCGCGACCCGGGTGCCGCCCCGGGGCAGCACGGCCACGGTGTGCGTACGCAGGCAGGTCTCGTCAGGAGCGCCGTACCAGCCGCTCTTGACCCCGGCCCCGGGCGAGCGGATCGCCTCCCGGGCCCCGAACGCCTGCGACGCGCTGACCTGCCGCATCCACCCCAGGATGGTCTCCGCGACCGGGTCGCCGGCGACGGCGGCCTGGGCGAGCACCGCGTACGCGATGGCGACCTCGTCGGCCGCCACCTCGACGGAGCCGAACCGCGAGGGGTCGCCGTTGGGCGGCGACCAGGCGATGCCGGTGCGGCTGCGGAGGTCGTCGAGGATGACCCGGGGACCGACGGCCAGCCAGAGGTTGAGCGTGTCGGCGTTGGAGGACACGACCACGGCGGGCTCGGCGTGCCGCCGCCACCGTTCGGCGTCGGGGATGTGGGCCGCGCTCACCCACGCGTACAGGGGCTTGAGCAGCGAGGCGCAGCGCAGCCGCGCCAGCCCCACGGTGACGCCCACCGTGCGGGCGGGCGGCCCGCCGTAGCCGCGTCTGATGCCCGCGGCCTGGACGCTGGCGCTGTGGTCGAGGTCTTTGAGCAGGTCGTTGAAGCCCACGCCCCCACCGTAGACCTACGAAGGGCTCCCCCAGCGGCCTTCGTACCACTCCGTGCTCGGCGGGTCGCCGGGCAGCTCGGTCGTCCCCGGCGCGCGCAGGCCGTCGAGCGCGATGGTCAGCAGCCGCTCCTTGGCGTGCGGATGCTCGGCGCCGGGCGCCGGGCGGCTGAACTGCTCCATGAGCAGCGAGATGTCCAGCGTGGTGACGTCGCCCCTGAGCACGCCGGCCGCGCGCGCCCTGGTGATCAGCCGGTCGGCGAGTTCGGTGCCCTTGCGCGCCGTGCGCCACATCTCGTCGGTGACCTCGATGGTGCCGGCGACCGGTGCGAGCGCGCCCGACCTGAACCCCACGCACGCGCGGATGTAGGAGGCCAGCCCCTCCCACGGGTCCGGCTCGGCCAGCCCGGCCTCGGCCGCCTCGACCCCGCGCTCCATGGCGATCACGCACAGGCGCTGGAGCAGCTCCTCCTTGGTGCGGTAGCGGCGGTAGAGGCTGCCCATGCCCACGCCCGCCGCCTTGGCGATGGCCGACACCGGCGCGTCGAACCCCTGCGTCGTGAACACCTCGTGCGCGGCCCGCAGCAGCCGCAGATCGTTGCGCGCGGCCTCGGCCTGCCTCCCGCGTGTGCTCATGCCGTACAGGATATTAGTATTTTCGGAGCGAATCGCTCCGATAGAGAAGGGCTCATCATGCGTGCGGTGGTCTTGAGGCGGTACGGCGGACCGGAGGCGCTGGTCGTGGAGGAGGTGCCGGACCCGGTGGCCGGTCCCGGGCAGGTGCTCGTGGACGTGTCGGTGGCGGGCATCACGTTCGTGGAGACGCAGGTACGCGCCAACCGAGGGCCGCGGCAGGCCGAGCTGCCCGCGATCCTGGGCAACGGCGTCGCGGGGACGGTGGCCGCGACCGGCGAAGGCGTCGACCCGGCGCTGACCGGCACGCCGGTGGTCAGCACGCTCGGCGGTCACGGCGGATACGCGGAGCTCGCGGTGGCGAGCGCCGGCGACCTGATCCCGATCCCCGGCGGCCTGTCGCCCGAGTTCGCGGTGGCGCTGCTCGCGGACGGGCGCACCGCCGTGGGCCTCGCGCGGGCGGCCGTCCCCAAGCCCGGGGAGTGGGTGCTGGTCGAGGCGGCCGGCGGCGGTGTGGGGAGCCTGCTGGTGCAGCTCGCCACGGCCGCGGGGGCGCGCGTGGTGGGCGCGGCGAGCAGCGCCGCCAAGCGCGACCTGGCGGCGAGCCTGGGTGCGGAGCTGACGGTCGACTACACCGACCCCGGCTGGACCCACCTGGTACGGGACGCGACGGGCGGCCTCGACCTGGTCTTCGACGGGGTCGGCGGCGAGGTCGGCGCGGCGGCGCAGGGGCTGCTGAAGGACGGCGGCAGGTTGAGCGTGTACGGCATGGCGGGCGGTCCGATGACCACGCCGGATCCGCGCGTCACTGCGGTCGCCTGGCCGCAGGCGGACCTGCGCGAGCTGGCCAGGGAGGCCCTGACGCTGGCCGCCGCCGGACGCCTGCGCCCGACCGTCGGCGCCACCTACCCCCTGGAGTCTGCCGCCGAGGCGCACGCCGCCATCGAGGCCCGCGCGGTGACCGGCAAGAGCCTGCTCATGATCCAGCCCGTTTAGGCGCCGAACCGCGCCCACGACACGACGAGCGCGGCAGGCACCAGCGCGACCACCCCCAGCGCGGTCACCACCTTCCATCGCCGCGCCACCCCCGGCTCCGTCACGAACGCCGCCACGGCCCCCGCCCCGGCGAAGACCGCCCCGGCCGTGACCGCGTGCGCGAGCGAGGACGTCCACGACGGCAGCGCCTCGCCGACGAGCCTGAACACCACCAGCACCCCGCCCGCCACCAGCGCCACCCGCCGCCCCGGCCGTACGTCCACCCGCTCCAGCACGAGCGCGAACCCGGCGATCAGGGCCAGCGTGATCACCACCACGACGCCGACGGCGGGTGCCAGGCATCCCCAGTCCTCGCAGCCGATGCCCGCCCAGGCCAGGCGCACGCTGGCCCACCACAGCACCCCCAGAGCGGCGCACACCGCGGCCGCCCGCCCCATTCGCCCCCGCATAACCCAATAGTCCCATCGCGACAGGCGGTCGTCAGGTGAGGCGATCGGCCCGCCGCTCGTCCGCGTCGGCCTCGGCGGCGCGGCCGAGCGCGCGCAGGGCGACGGCCCGGTTGGTGTACAGGTCGGGCTCGGGCTGCAGCTCGATGGCCCGGCTCAGGTCCTCGACCGCCCCCTCCAGGTCCCCGGCGGCGTACCGCAGCACCCCCCGGTTCCCCCAGGCGGCGGCGAGCCCGGGCGCGCGCTCCACCGCGCGGTCCAGCGCCTCCCCCGCCGCCGCCAGCCGCCCCGCCGCCGTCTCCAGCTGCCCCAGCACCGTGAGCAGGTGGGGGTTGCCGGGCTCCAGGACCAGCCCGGCCACGACGTCGGCCAGGGCCTCCTCATCGCGGCCCGCCGCGGCCAGCAGCCCGGCCCGGTTGATGTACGCGTCCAGGTAGGACGGGTCCAGCTCGATCACCCGTCCCAGGTCGGCCAGCGCCTCCTCGGTGTCACCCCGCACGGTGTGCAGCTCCGCCCGGTTGTAGTACGCCTCGGGCAGCGGCGGCCCGGCCCGCATGGCCCGTTCGAAGTCGGCCAGCGCCTCCTCGTGCCGCCCGAGCTTGAACAGCAGGTTCCCCCGCTCCAGGTAGTAGTCGGGAAAGGCCGGGTCCAGCGCGATCGCGGCGGCGTAGTCCTCCATCGCCTCCTTGACGTGACCGAGCGCGGCCAGCAGCTGGGCCCGGTTGGCCAGCAGCACCATGCGGTGCAGCGGATGCCGCTCCCGCAGCTCGCGCGCCAGCTCGACGGCCGACTCGACCAGCGACAGCGCCGCGCCCGGCCGGCCGTGCCGCAGCTCGATCAGCGCCAGGCCGTTGAGGTCGAAGCCCAGCTTGAACGCCCGGTCCAAGGGCTCCGGCAGCAGGGTGGAGATGGCGATGGCCTCGTTGATCCAGCGCCGGGCCCGGCCCAGGTCACGGCGTGCGGGGTCGGGGTGGCGGGCGTCGAGCATGGCGGTGCCGTACGCGCTGGCGGCGTGCATCGCCGGATCCTGGCTGGCCGCGCGAACCCCGTCCCAGATCGCCTGGGCGTCGTCGGTGCGGCCGAGGCCGCCCAGCGCGGTCGCGGTGCGCTGCGCGAAGCGCCACCAGTGCTCGCCGCCCGGCTCGGTGCGCGCCATGCCGCGCTCCCCCAGCTCGACGGCGGCGTGCAGGAATCCGTCGCGCATGCACCGGTCCACCAGGGCCCAGAGCTCGTCCGCGCTCCGGGTGTCGGGCGGCGGGTCGGGGCCGCCGGAGTACAGCATGATCGTGAGGAGGTCCGGCGGGATCCGCCGCATCATGACGTCCAGCAGTTCGGTGTCCGTCGGGTCGGCCTCGGCGCCGTTGCACACGGCGATCGCCCGCCCGGGGCGTACGGCGTCCCTGATGAACTCCGCGAGCCCGTTGGCCAGCCGCAGCGTACGGCGGGGCGCGGGCACGAGGATGCGCTCGTCCTCAGGCAGCCCGGCGTCGATCGTGGCCCGCCGGAGCGGCACGAGGGGGGCCAGTTCGGGCGCGGCGGCACGGATCTCGATGTCGTGCGCCGCCACCAGGTCCCCGTCCCGTTCCAGAGCCTGCGGCACCAGGTGACGCAGCAGGGCGGCGGCGACAGTGTAGGGGCCGCGCGGCCGGCGATGTCCGTCGATCAACGGTGTCAGCAGCCGTACGGCCCCCCATTGAGCGGGTGCTTCGCCCTCAACTCTGAGATGGGACCTTGCCTCGGTCACCCCTTGTGAAGGACGCTGGAGGTCCCTGCCAGCCTCGCGGTTCCAGGCTTGCGGACAATGATGCGCTTCATGACATACCTCTCCCACTGGGGCTATTTTCCCATTATTAGTGCACCCCGCCGAATATCAAGATTTATGGTGAATAAGTGGAAGGTTACACCGCAAAAAAGCGGTTGCCTTTTGATTGACACCAGTAAGCTATTGGGACCGAAACCAACGTGGGAGGGCTTTCGTCCGGGCCTGCTCGGCTTCCTCCATCAGATCGCACAGGCACCGGCCGAGCAGGGTGACCGACCGGCAGCACCCCGGCCCCGGCAGATTCCTCGCCCGGACGATGACCGTGGCCCGCTCGATCAGCCGCTCCAGGCTGGGCTCCCCGCCGCCCTTGAGCGAGCGCGTGTGCCAGGGGCACGTCTCAGCGTTCACACAGGCTCCTCTGTCGAGATACGGCGTCTGGCTGCCGCCGAGCGGCAGCGGATCCGCACGTTTGATCCTCAGGTCGGCCAGCGTCCTGGCCGCCCGTGCGGCGACGATGAGGAGGGCGTGGTTGGCGCGGGTGCGCTCTTTTCCCAGCGCGGCGGTTCTCGCGGGAAGCGCGAGCAGCATCGCGCCGGCCATCAACCCCCCGCCGACGACCATGCCCCAGCCGATCGGCTCGTGGAACCAGATCACCGAGATCGCGGCCACCCAGAGCGGCTGCGACGACATGAGGATCGCGCTCGGCACGGCCGTGACGTGCGCCTGGCCGTACGAGCGGGCCAGGAACCCCAGCGCGCACGACACCACGGCCAGGTGCCCCAGGATCAGCCAGTCGGACCCTCCCGACGGCAGCACGACCCCGTCGCGGACGGCGACGACCCCGGTGAGCAGCCCGATGGTGAACAGCTGGATCACCGTCAGCGCGTACGCGTGGAAGGTCTCACCCCGCTTGGACAACTGCGCCAGCAGCAGCGTGTGGCCGGAGTAGAGGGCGGCGGCGGACAGCGTGACCCCGAGCGCCAGCACCGAGACCTCGTGGTCCTCCATCCCCCTCAGCAGCGTGAACACGGTCATCCCGGCCAGAGCGAGCACCACCCCCGCCCAGATCCGGCGCGGCACTTTCACCTTGAACAGGACGAGCGCCAGGATCGGCGTGATCACCACGCTGCAGCCGACGGCGAACCCCGACAGCGAGGACGGCAGGCCGTGCAGCGCGACGGCCTGACCGGCCTGACCGATCCCGAACATGACCCCGAGAACGACCCCGTAGATCCAGGTCCTGCGCGGCAGCCCCCGAAAGCAGTTCGGCCTGATGACGAGGAGGGTGAGCGCGGCGATCAGGTAGCGCTCGGCGAGCAGATCCTCCACCGGTAACCGGTGGATGAGATCTTTCATCAGCGGGAACGCCGACCCCCAAGCGGCGCTGACGAACAACAGAAGCACGGCTCCCAGGAGGGGTCGGGGAGCGGGCACGACTGCCATGGCAAAAGCATCTCACTACTATTCGCAGCCACTGATGTACAGGGAGCAGCCGGTGAGGTTCCTCTACACCTCGGTGTTAAGAGCCTCACCCGCGGGTTTGTACATCCATACCGCGGACGCCAGAACCGGCGTCGTCGCGTACTGCGGGTGACGGAAGGAATGTCGGCGGTGAAGTCACGCCGGGAGCCCGGGGAAGATCACCGGGGAGGGGAGGAAGCGGCCCCAGGAGGGGTTGGGTGGGGCCGTACGCCGGGAGCCTCAGAGCTCGATGACCGCCGGAGGGGCCAGGCGTTTTTCGAGGTAGACGACAGTGTGGTCGCCGACCCGCTGTCTGGAGAGCTCGCGCCACCCCTCTCGCTCGTAGAGCGCCAGGGCGGCCTCCTGGTTGAGCGTGGTGTCGCCTCTGACGCGTTCGAAGCCGAGCTCCACCGCGCGCCGTTCGAGTGCGAGCAGCATGGCCGCACCGTAACCGCGCCGCTGGAACTCCGGGTGCACTCTCAGCCGGCACATCTCGGCCGTGGCCGTGTCGACGGGTTTCAGCCCGCCCATCGCGACGACCCGCTTGTCCACCTCGCCGACCAGGAAGTCACCGCCACAGCCCAGGTAGATCTCCTGGATGCGCGGGAAGTCGTCGTCGTAGTAGACGCCGTCGCCCGGCACCAGTCCCACCTCGGCGAGGGAGATCCGGTGGAGTGCGAGGATGGTGTCGAGATCTGACCACCTATAGCGCCGGATCTCCACGTTCATGCACCGCCGCCTTTCGTCGGGACCCTCGGCCGGCGCAGTTCGGCCCTGTACTCCTCGAGTTTCGAGTTGTTCGCGTCACGGGCCATGATCGCCTGTTCGAGCGCCAGGGCGGGACGCATGATGAAATCGGTCATGTACTCGTCGCCGAGCATCCGCAGCGCCCTGGTGCCGATGTCCAGCGCGGAGTCGAACTCCCCGTCGATCATGCGGCACTGGGCCTGGTCGAGCCTGATCAGCGTCTGGTCGAGGATGTGATCCTCGTACTTCTCCAGCGCCTGGTCGAGCACCACCTCGGCCTCCAGGGTCTGGCCGAGCTTGGTGAGCACGTCGCCCTGGTAGAAGTAGAGCTGCTTCTCGGTGTAGCCGAAGGCCATGTCCGCCTGGTGCTCGGGCCGCATGTGGGAGAAGGCGTTCCTGGCCCTGGCCAGCGCGCGTTTCGCCTGGTCGACGATCTCCTTCTTGTTCTCGGCGCCCGAGAGCATGGCCAGCGCCCGCGCCTCGACGACCGGTGCCATGGCCTGCGCGGGACAGGGCATGGTGCCGGCCAGGTCTCGGCTCTTCTTCGCCAGGTTGAGCGCCTCCCGGGCGTCCCCGAAGTAGAGCGGGACGAGCGACTCGCGGGCGGTGATCCACGCGCGCAGTGCGCGGTCGCCCGTCTCGTCGGCCGCGGTGCGTCCGGTCCTGAAGAAGGAGCGGGCCAGCCGGTGGTCACCGAGATTGATCATGATCATGCCGCTCAGCCCCGCCAGCTGGGCCGCCATCCGCAGAAGGCGGTCGTGCAGGTCGATGGGCTGACGGTGGGTCAGCGCCGCGCGTACGGCGCTCATCTCGAGCATCACGTCGCACAGCAGGCGCAGCGGGGCCGTCGTCGTGTACTGGCGGCCGAAGCTCTGCGTGGCCTCTTCCCACTGGTCGAGCATCGCCGCCGACACCGTGGCCGCGACGAGCGTCTCGTCCATCCGGCGCCTGATGCCCTCGCACGCGCCGAGCACCGGCCCGTCGAGCTCGGTGGCGGCGCTGGTCCCGGGGTTGAGCAGGTTGAGCATGGTGCGCCGGAGGATGTTCTCGTCGGCCTCTGTCTCGGGCTCCGGGGGCGACCCGGTCTCGCGCTCCGCCTGCGCTAACGGCCGCTCGGTACTGTCTCCCAGCAGCACGCCCGGCGTGCGGTGCCCGTGGCCGCAGATGCACGGCCCGTCGAAACCGAGCTCCAGCGGCTCCACCCGATAGACCGTGCACAGGTAGTGCATGTATTCGGGTCCTGGGCGCTTGAGCCCGCTCTCGTAGGCCGACAGCAGGGTCTCTCCGATGCCGGGCATCGCCTTGTTGTCACGCTCGAACAGGGCTCTGATCTGCTCGATGACATCCGCCAGCGCGATGCCGTAGGAAAGACGGTGGGATTTGACGCGGCTGGTGCCGAATTGCGGAGTGCACTGCTCATGGATCTCGTCAGCTATCTGGGCCGAAGTGCGCCCGGCGGCCAGGCCCTTGGCTCTGATCCGCCTGGCGATCTCCGTTTCCCTGTGCTGCCTGCCGGACATCCCGGCCCCTCTCGCGCGTGTCTCGACCGGTCCATATCTGGTGACTCAGCGTAGCGTCCATGTAGCTGTGCGCCTACCCAAGAGTGTGAACCAATGTCGCCAGCTTGAAAACGCCCGGCATCAAGCCTACGGATAAGGATCGTCCTCCGAGGGACTGTTTCTTACATCCCATGAGGGAGAAGCAACTCCCCGTGACCGGGGAAGCGGCATTGCGCCCGCCCTTGACATGAGCCATGTTTGGCCCACCAGCCGATTCCCAAAAGGAGGGGACGAAAGGTGGGGGACGACAACTTCGAGCATCTGAAGCGTCTCGTATCCGAACTCGACGCTCACGGGTTGCTCGCGCGAGTGGTCCAGACCCAGGGCGGGCGCATGTTCGCACGGGTCATCAACCCGAACGCGACCAGCCTGTCGGAGAACGTCACCTGTCGGTCGACGAGCGCATCCGATGTACCGGACTGGTGGTACTGCTGGTCCTGGGGTGAACGGATGCACAAGGCCGACGACCCGGCTGGAGCGGCCACGAAGGTCGCACGCGTACTGGCCGCCGTGGGCGAGTGACAAAGCGGTGACCCGGGTGGAGCGCAGCCACCACGGCTCACCGCACCCACGGCGGCGTCAACGGAGCCGGCGGGGTGGCCGGTGCGGAGGGACTCCCGTATGCCGGAGCCCTTGGTCGCCCCGCCGGTTCCGGCCCAGGCACGGTCTCGCATGCCGTGCCTGTCCACAGCCACCCGCCCGGTCCTCCCGGGCGGGTGTTCGGGGGATCCCTCCCGGAACCGGCACGGGACACGCTTCCGGGTGCGCGTCCCGCTCCGAGCCGTCCGTCATCGGAGCGTCCGCTCTCTCCCTCCGCGGCCCAGAGAGCAGGCGTCCCCGTCTTCCCCGGCGTGATGTGACGGCGGGCGGTCCGGTCGGCGGTATTTTGGATCGAATCGGTCCAAAGCAGCCGACCGAACCGCTTCCGGAGGGGGATCTACCCAGTGTTACTGCTGGTGACAGCGTCGCAACCACCCGCTTCTCAGTTGGACTTCGAGAAGTTGACCCAGCAAATGGCTGGGAGCTGCGAGAACGACCCGGCGGGCATTTGCTCTACCCTTGTCGGGATGTTCCAGAATGCGACCTGGGCGCCCTTGGTGGCTAGTCTGATCACAATCGTCCTGATCCTCGTGCTCGCGATCGTGCTTCGCAAAGTCGCGCACCGGGTCATCACGAGAGTGGTCAACCGCGCGGCCACGGGTGGTTCGATAACCAGCAGGTTCCGCAAGAACGCGGTGCCCGACAGCATCGACGCGCTGCTGCACGAGCGCCGCAAGCAGCGCGCCGAGACCATGGGCTCGGTGCTCAAGCACGTCGCCTCGATCGTCATCCTCGGCACCGCGGTGCTGACCGTGCTCGATCGGCTGACGATCCCGATCGCACCCCTGCTCACCAGCGTCGGCATCCTCGGCGTGGCCATCGGCTTCGGCGCCCAGGAGCTGGTCAAGGACTTCATCGCGGGCATGTTCATGCTGCTCGAAGACCAGTACGGCGTGGGCGACGTGATCGACGCGGGCGCGGCGGTCGGCACGGTCGAAGCGGTGACCCTGCGCGTCACCAGGCTGCGCGACGTCGACGGCCGCGTCTGGTACGTCCGCAACGGCACCATCACCCGGGTCGGCAACGAGTCGCAGGGCTGGTCGCGGGCCTTCATGGACGTCCCGGTGGCCTACGACGCGGACATCATGAGCGTCCGGGTGCTCCTGGAGCACGTGGCCGAGGAGATCTGGGCCGACGGCGAGTTCCGCGAGACCAAGATCGTGGAGCAGCCGCAGGTGTACGGCGTCGAGCAGATGTCCGACAGCTCGCTGGTGTTCCGCATCAGCGCCAAGACCCTGCCCTCGGCGCAGGCCGAGGTGTCCAGGGAGCTCAGGTACCGGGTCAAGTCCGCACTCGACTCCGCCGGCATCCCCATGGTCGCCACCGCATAGGCTGAGAACGTGAGTGAGACCTCCTTCTACGACGCCGTCGGGGGCGACGAGACCTTCCGGCGCCTCGTGCACCGTTTCTACGAGGGCGTCGCGGAAGACCCGTTGCTGCGGCCGCTCTACCCGGAGTCCGATTTCGAGGGCGCCGAAGAGCGGCTGCGGGGCTTCCTGATCCAGTACTGGGGCGGGCCCAACACCTACAGCCAGCAGCGCGGCCACCCGAGGCTGCGCATGCGGCACATGCCGTTCGTGATCGGCGAGCCGGAACGGGACGCCTGGCTGCGGCACATGCGTGACGCGGTCGACTCGCTCGACCTGCCGGAAGAGCTGGGGACCAGGCTCTGGGACTATCTGGTCTACGCGGCCCACAGCCTGGTGAACTCCCCGACATAGCGGGCATGACACGCCACATGGATATCCCCTGGTGGCGTGATGCCATCGTCTACGAGATCTACGTTCGCAGCTTCGCCGACGCCTCGGGAGACGGCGTCGGCGATCTGGCCGGGGTGCGCGAGCGCCTGCCGTATCTTCGGCGGCTGGGAGTCGACGCCATCTGGCTGACGCCTTTCTACCCCTCCCCCATGGCCGACGGCGGCTATGACGTGGCGGACTACCGGGGTGTCGATCCGTTGTTCGGCACGCTGGCCGACTTCGAGTCGCTGGTCGCGCAGGCACACGAGCACGGGCTGCGGGTGCTGGTCGACATCGTGCCCAACCACAGCTCATCCGAGCATCCCTGGTTCCAGGCGGCGCTGCGGGGCGAGCGGCGCGACCGTTACATCTTCCGCGACACCACCAACAACTGGCAGTCCACGTTCGGCGGGCCCGCCTGGACGAAGGTGGCGGACGGGCAGTACTACCTGCACCTGTTCGCTCCCGAGCAGCCCGACTTCGACTGGCGCAATCCCGAGGTGCACGCCGAGTTCCTGGACATCCTGCGGTTCTGGCTGGACCGGGGCGTCGACGGGTTCCGCATCGACGTGGCCATGGGGCTCTACAAGGCCGAGGGGCTGCCCAACGTGGGCGACCAGTCGTTCATGTCGGTCTCGCCGGTGTGGGGGCAGCCGGAGGTGCACGACGTCTACCGCGACTGGCGTCGGCTGCTGAACGGTTATCCGGGCGAGCGGATGGCCGTGGGCGAGGTGTGGACGGACAGCTCCGAGGACCTCGCCCGCTACGTACGCCCGGACGAGCTGCACCAGAGCTTCAACTTCGCCTGGCTGCAGGCGCCGTGGTCGCCGACGGCGTTCAAGAAGGTGATCGACGACACCCTGGCCGCCGTGCCGTTCGCCACGTGGGTGCTGTCCAACCACGACGTCGTACGCCACCGCACCCGCTACGGGACCGCCGACCCCGGCACGGGGCTCGCGCGGGCCAGGGCGGCGCTGCTGACGATGCTGGCCCTGCCCGGGTCCGCCTACCTCTACCAGGGCGAGGAGCTCGGGCTGCCCGAGGTGATCGACCTGCCCGACGAGGCCAGGCAGGACCCCGTCTTCTTCCAGTCGAAGGGCGAACTGCCCGGGCGCGACGGGTGCCGGGTGCCGATCCCGTGGACGGTGGACCCGCCCTCCCACGGCTTCTCTCCCGGCGGGGTGGAACCGTGGCTGCCGCAGCCGGCCACGTTCGCGGAGCTGAGCGTGGAGAAGCAGGAAGGGGACGCCGGCTCGACGCTGGAGTTCTACCGCCGGGCCCTGGCCTGCCGCCGTGACCTGGTCGGATCAATTCCTTATACCTTGGAGTGGCTGGACTCACCCGAGGGTGTGCTTTTCTTCACCCGCGGCCCGCTGACCTGCGCCATCAACTGCGGACTCCGGCCGGTACACCTGCCCGAGCACGACACCGTGCTCCTGTCGAGCGGTCCGCTCAAGGGGGACCTGCTGCCGCCCGACACCGCGGTGTGGCTCCGGCACGAGTCATAGCCGTGTGGCTCCGGCGCTGGCCATAGCCTTAGCGATCCCGCGGGTGTGGCTCCGGCGTCAGTCATGCCTTCGCGAAAGCTCGCCGCGGAAGGGGATGACGGGCAGCGAGAGCAGCGCGCACGCCAGGCCCCCCGCGAACCCCGCCCAGAACCCGGCGTGCTCGATCAGCACGCCGGCGAGCGGCGTGATGACGAGGGAGACGGTGTTCTGGACGGTGTTGTGGGTGGCCAGCACCCTGCCCGCCCAGGCGGGTCCGGCCAGCTCTCCGGCGGCGAGATAGGCGAGCCCGTTGCCGGCCACGGTCATCACCGCGGCGAGGGCGAGCATGACGGGTCCGAACTCGCCGCCGGTGATCGTGCCGACGACCAGCAGCACCAGCACGCCGAGGGTGGCGAGGGTGATGAGCAGCAGGGGCCGCATGCGCAGGCCGGTCCTGTCGGACCAGCGCCCGACCGCGATGCGCACCGCCGCCCCGCCGATCGCCGCCACCCCGAACAACTGCCCGGCCCCCACGCTGTCCCAGCCGTACAGGTGCACCAGGCAGGTCACGCCGTACGTGCTGACCACCATCTGGGGCACCACGTGCAGGGCGCTGGTCGCGTGCACCCGCCACAGCGCGGGCTGCCGGTACGGCGTGCCCGCCGGCGCGCTGCCCGGCGCGGAGATCGTACGCGGCGGCTCGGCCAGGAAGATCGCGGCCAGCACGGCGGCCAGCAGGCTGACGGCGGCGCAGACGGCGAGCACGCCGGGCAGGCCGTGCGCCCGGGCGACCGGCGGAAGAACGAAGGCGCCGATGGCCATGCCGAGGGTGAAGGAGACCTGGCGCACGCCCATCGCGACGCCGCGTTCGGGCGGTTCGAACCAGCGCAGGACGATCCGCCCGCCCCCGACCAGCGCGGCCGAGCCCGCCGCGCCCGCCAGGGCCAGCAGCGCGATCACCGCCCAGGTCCGGTCGACGAACGCGACGGCGGCGAACAGCACGGCCGCCAGGCCCACGCCGGTGCCCAGGACCACGCGTTCGCCGTGCCGGTCGGCCAGCGCGCCCCAGGCGACCAGCGCGAACAGGATGCCGATGGCCGGGGCGTTCGCGATGATCCCCGCGACTGGCAACGAAACTTCGAAATGTCGCTGTATTTCGGGCAGGATCAGGGGCAGTCCGCCCAGGCCTAAGGTGACGCTGGTGTGCGCGTTTACGCCCAGCGCCAGCATCAACCACCGCTTCACGAGAAGCGTTTGAGATAGGCCAGTTCGCTCTCGGTGAGCCTGCGCGGTGCCGCCCGCTCGACGTCGTAGGCCGCGAGGACCGAGGTGGCGGTGACGTACACGTCGCTGTCGTCGAGGATCTCGTACTGAATCGTGAACCGCACCGACCTGATCTCGGTCACCCACGTCTCGACCCGCACCGGCTCGGCACGGAAGCCGAGGGGGCGGCGGTAGTCGATCTCGTGGCGGGTCACCACCAGCCCTTTGAACGGCTCCTCGCCCGCGTTGTACGGATCGATGTGGAACATGCCGAAGCGGGCGTCCTCGAGGTAGTCGAGGAAGCGCACGTTGTTCACGTGATCCTGGGAGTCGATGTCGGCAAATCTCACCGTTCGGAGGTATACGTGCCGCTGGGCTTGGGAGCGTTCAACCACGTCCGCCACCGTACCCGCCCGGGCCTGGTGTCCTTGCGTCAGGTCTGTTTCTCGTGGTCGGAGGTGTCGCACGAGCGGGCTGGTCAAAGGCCGCCCGATGATCGCCCCGGAGGCGGACAGGGGGATCGAGCGCAGGCACGGACGCAGGCACGGACGCAGGCACGGACGCAGGCACGGACGCAGGCACGGACGCAGGCACGGGCACGGGCGCAGGCACGGGCACGGGCGCAGGCACCGGCACGGGCGCAAGTCCATCGGACAAGGGGATCAGGCGCGGGTGCCCGCACCGGGAGCCGCCTCCTGCCGGGGGCGCGCGAACCACGCCCCTGAGTGACGGGGATATACGGGCCACCACCCACCCTGACAGCCCTTGATTACTCAGCGTAACCATCGCCCGGGGCTGCCACCACCGGGCCCACTCAGCGCCCGACCCCCTCAGCACCCGGTTTCACCGCCACCTGACCGTCCATTACCCGTGTCGGGGGGACCGCGGGCGTTCATGGGGTAGCGGTGCTGGTGGTGCCTGGGGACCGCGGGCGTTCATGGGGTGGCGATGCTGGTGGTGCCGGGAGCGGTGGGCGTTCATGGGGTGGCGATGCTGATGCGCCGGAGGCCGTAAGCGCTCCTGGAGCGGGCTCGGGTGATGCCGGTTTGGTTGGGTGGCAGTGGCACGGGGATGGCACACGATGGAACGCCTTTTCCTCAGAGGGCACACGACGTACCGGATGGTGCAGGAGGAGAGGACGCGATGGCGAAGTTCATGGACGTGCACAGCGGGTTCGTGGGAGTCACGGAGGAGCAGTTGCGTGCGGCGCATGAGCGCGACCTGGCGATAGAGGAGTCCGAGGGCGTGCACTTCGAGCGCGCCTGGCTCGACCCCGAGTCGGGCAAGGTGTTCTGCCTGTCGTCGGGGCCGTCCAAGGAGGCGGTGCTGCGCGTACATGAGAAGGCCGGGCATCCCACGACGGAGATCTACGAGTTGCCGGTCGAGGTGGAATAGGCGGATACAACAGTAAGGATGGGCGGCAGCCCGTCGCCCATCCTTACTAAATGATCTCGCGCTGAGTCTGTTGCGCTTTTAGGGGACTGGCCGGCCCTGCATGCCCATGCTCACCCTCGCCGGCCTGCCGCCACGTTCACAGCCCTCAGGGGAACACGGCGTGATTCGCATCGCGATGATCGACGACCACGAGCTCATCCGCCATGGCCTGGAGTACCTCCTTCCCCGCTCCGATGACCTCGAAGTCGTGCTCCAAGGCTCGAGGATCGGTGACTCGCGCGGCTCCGACCTGGACCACGACGTGCTGATCCTCGACCCGTACCTGTCCACCGGCGACCGAGGTCAGGGAGCGGTCGGCGACCACCAGGGTCCTGGCCATCTCGACCTCGGGTCGGCCCGCCGACGTGCTGGCCGCCATCCGCTCGGGCGCCAACGGGTACGTCACCAAGGCCCCCCGCGCTGAACGCCGTGCGTACCGTTGCTTCCGATGGCTTCTACCTCTCCGGCCGGGCTGGCCGACATCCTGTCTGCAGAACGAGCTCGATTCCCCGACCTCCGAGGCGAGCCCGCCGCGTCTGTCGGCGCGAGGGATGGAGCCGCTCGCGTACATCGCCCAAGGGTTCACCCATGCTCGGCGATCGAGGAGGCGTGCCGGGCATCCATGCCTTCCCGCACCCGCCAGGCCGCGTGCCACGGCAGCCACTTGGCCGCCTCGATCTTCACCAGGGAGTCGGCGACCATGCACTCGATGGCCAGATCGTCTGCCCCATGGACTTGCGGATCTTGAGGTGAGCGAGAGGTCCGTCAGCCGTCTCCCCGACCATCACTGTTGCGCGGTGTCAAGAACCTGATTCTAGAATCGGCCAGGTCTATACTCAGCCGCGTGGTGCGTAAGTCCTCGTGGGAGTGGAGTCGTACGGCTCAGACCCGTAAAAACATGCTGCAGGCGGCTCGCGAGGTCTTCGGCGAGCACGGCTTCGCCGAGGCCGGCGTCTCCGAGGTGGTCGCCCGCGCCGGCTCCAGTGTCGGCAGCCTCTACCACCACTTCGGGGGCAAGACCGAGTTGTTCCTGGCCCTGTATGAAGACCACCAGGCAGCGCATGAGGAGGCGTCGGCCGCCAGTGTGGCCAAGGCCAAGAAGGCGGGCGTGGATGATCCCGTCGAGCTGCTGATCGCCGGGGCTCGCGCGTACCTCGCCGGGGCCTGGGACCGGCGCGATCTTGTGCGGCTCTTCATCGATGGGGACGGGCCGCCGGGGTTCGAGCTGATCCGCCGTACGCGGGGGCGGGAGTGGGTACGCCAGAACGCGGTGCTGCTGAGGGCAGGGGATGATCCACTCGATCGGTTCACCGTGGCCGTGCTGACCAGCATCATCGGTGAGGCTGCCCGGGAGGTCGCCACCTCGGACACGGAGGAGGAGGCGCAGGAGGTCATCGAGGCGGCGATGACCCTGATCCGGCGCCTCGACCCCCTCCAGGTCCTCGAAGAGGGGTGACCGGGACCTGGCGGTCGGCGCTCCGATCCGCACCTTTCTCCGACACGAGCCGGGAGCGATCGCGCGGGAAAGCCCTCCGGCTGCCTGCGCAGCCCCACTGGATTTCTCCTCTCCCGCCTCGAACGGCTCCCCGCGAACTCCCAGCATCAAGGGCTGGGTACGCCGTTGCCGTTCCACCCCCGGCCGGCCAGCACCTCCTCCACCGTCGGCCGGACGTCGCCCGGCTCGTGCGGACCCGGCTGGGCCAGTTGGATCAGGACGCCGTGGGCCTCCTTGGGGTGCAGGAAGACCTCGCGCCAGCGGGGATCCGCCTGGTTGAGGCCGTGCAGGCGGTAGCCGCGGGCGGTCAGCAGGGCAACCGCGGCCGTCAGGTCGTCGACGTGGAAGTTCAGGTGGTGGACGCCGCCCCGCCCTCTGGTGAGCTCGAAGAAGCTGTCGAAGAACGTCGATCCGGCCAGGGGCTCCATGAGCTCGATCTTGCTGCCGTTCGCATATGTGAGCTGTAACGTGCGGAAACCGACGACCCGGTTGTCGCCACCGCCGCCCAGGTGCCGGCCGCCGAGCAGGTCGCGGTAGATCGGCAACAGATCCCTGATCCGGGGAGCGGCCACGGCCGTGTGGTCGAAGGTGACTTCGAGGCCGTCGAGTTCAAGGTCCAACACACGACTCCTTACACCGGGCGATCCTAGAATCGGATTCTAGCCAGGGATGAACATCTCACCCTTGACGACGGGCACACTGAGGAGCAACATCACAGAAATGAATTCTAGAGCAAGCTTCTAGAACGCATGACGGGGGTCCAGCCCACAGAAAGGCAAGCCATGAGGCTGTCCTACGTCCGCGAGCTCGACGAGTACCCGACCGGCGCCCGCCGCATGAAGATCCTCACGATGGCCGTGCTGGCCATCCTCATCGGCTCCTACGAAGGGCAGATCGCCCCCGTCGTACCCCTCCTCCTCAAAGATCTACACATGTCGCTGGCCACGTACGGCGCAGTCTCGGGCGCCGCGGCGGTGGCCGGGGCGATCGCCTCCATCCTGGGCGGCAGACTCACCGATCGGCTCGGCCGGGTGCGGCTGCTCATCCCGCTCATGGGCCTGACGGCCGTGTGCTGTTTCGCCATGACGCTCGTGCACAACCCGCGCGACCTGCTGATCGCCCGGATCGTGCTGGCATTCGTGGACGGCGTGGCCATGGCCAGCACCGCGCCGCTGATCAGGGACTTCTCACCGCGCCTGGGGCGGGCTCAGGCGTTCGGCTTCTGGACGTGGGGACCCGTCGGCGCGAACTTCCTGGCCGCGGCCATCGCCGGCTGGACCCTGCCGATCTTCAACGATTCGTGGCGCTCGCAGTTCGTCATCATGGGGTGCTTCTCGCTCGTCATTTCGGCGGTCATCGCATTCAACATCGCAGACCTGTCGCCCGAGCTGCGGGCCCGGATCCAGCACACCGAGCAGGCGGCGGCTCAGGTGGTGGATCTCGGGAGGCCGGCGCGCGTGCGCTCGCTCTTCGTCAGGCGGAACATCTGGGCGCACGTCATCGGCATCTCGCTGTGGCTGGTGCTCTACATCACGCTGTCGCTCTTCGGGCAGACGATGCTGGTCGATGCGCTCGGTATCAGCAGTGCTCAGGCTTCGACGATCATGGCGGCGTTCTGGAGTCTCAATCTGCTCACGCTGATCGTAACAGGCCGCCTGTCCGACCGGACCCAGCTGCGTAAGCCGTTCTCCCTCGGCGGAACCATCGCGGCCGTCCTCGTCACCGCCTACCTCGCCGTCTCCCTGGGTCAGGAAGACGTCTCGACCGGCACGCTCATGGTGGTCGGCGCGCTGCTCGGCGGCTCGCTCGGAGTGGCGTACGCGCCCTGGATGGCCAACTACTCGGAGGACGCCGAGGACGCCGACCCTCGGCTGCAGGGCACGGCGTGGGGGCTGTTCGGGTTCCTGACCAAGGGTATCGCGGTGGTCGGGCTGCTGGTCATCCCGCGAGTCGTCGCGGCGACGGACTGGCAGACGTGGCTGTTCGTGGCGCTGGGGTGTCTTGTCCTGTTCATCCCTGCGATCGTCATGTTCAACGGGCCGTGGCGCCGCCCCGCCCGCACGCCTGTCACAGTCGCCCTCGGGGAGGCCGAAGGATGACCGAACTGCCCGACGTCGCCGGCTCCGACCTGCGCGGGATCCGTCACCTCGACATCGACGACGTGCTCGCGTACGTGCACCGCGACCTCAAGCGGCTGCCCGACTACACCGAGCTGTACAAGCGTTACCTGCGCCAGCGATGGGACGTCTACGAGCTGGACTTCTCGCAGGACATCGTCGACTGGCGAGAGCGCATGTCGCAGGAGGAACGGGACGCGTTCGTCGGGATCTCCGCCGGGTTCCACCATGGGGAGCGGCAGGTGGAGGTGGAGCTGCCGGTGTTCATGCTGGGCGGCTCCGAGGAGTCCAGGATCTACATGTCCAGCCAGATCGAGGACGAGGCCCGGCACACGGTGTTCTTCGACCGTTTCTACCGCGAAGTGGTCGGCATGCCAGGCGACTCGGTGCAGGATGTGCTGGACGCGTCGTTCGAGCACGTGTCGGAGACGTTCGTGGGACCGTTCGGGCTGCTCGCCTACCAGGCCGACGAACTGCGGAAGGACCCCGAAGATCCCGCCGCCCGGGTGCGCTACGGCACGACATACTTCCTGTGGATCGAGGGCGTGCTCGCTCTTTCCGTCATGAAGATCACGCTCACGTACTGCCGGGAACGGGGGTTCCTGCCCGGCTACTACACCGGCTTCACGGCCACGTGCCGGGACGAGGCCAGGCACGTGCAGTTCGGGATGCGGTTCCTGCGCGACTCGGTGCAGGAGGATCCGCGGCTGCTGCTCCAGATCCACGAGACGCTCCGTACGATCCTCGCTATGAACAGCGCCACCAGCCGCAGGCTCGCCCTCGAGTCTCTGGGCTGGTCGCCGGAGGAGGTCAGGCGCCTCATGATCCGCCAGCTCCACATGAAGCTGGTGGACGTGGGCATCGCGCTCCCTCCGGACATCCAGGACATGGTCGCCCGCATCGAACCAGAGCTCGCCGGAGGCTGACGCATGCGCTTCTTCACCCCGGAATGGGCCGAAGCCGCCCGCGCCGCCGTGGACACGGGGCCTCCTCAAGAGGGCAAACTGCCGTCGTACTGGAGCTGGATCGACCGTGCCCGCGCCGGCTACACCGCCACGTGGGCGCTGGGCGTACGCGAGACGGGGGCTTACCTGGTCCTGACCTGGAAAGACGGCAAATGCGCCGAGGCGGCGATCACCTCCGACCCTGCGGCCGCCGACTATGTGCTGGCGGCCGGGGAGGCGACGTGGCGGGAGCTGCGGGAGGGGGCCGATCCCGGACGGGTGGTGATGTATCGGGGGTTACGCCTGGAACGCGGGGATGTGCTGGCGTTCTTCCGGGTCATCTACTTCTTCGTGGAATCTCTCGCCGCTCTGTCCCAGGTCCCCGTCGAGCCCTGAACGAACGCTGCGGCCGATCGGTGCGGCCTCCTGCCCGGCGAGTCCATCACGTCACCGGGCCCCATCCGCCACCGAGCTGACCGTCGGCCGCGGGCTGATCACCAGCCCCGACACCCGTCCGCCACCGAGTTGATCGCCGGCCCTGGCATCCGTACGTCACAGAGTTGATCGCCGGCCCCGGCACCCGCACGCCACCCGACGATCCCGGCACCCGGCCACCATCCGGCCGGTCGACGGTCCCGGCGACCGGCCATGTGCGTCAGGCAATGTCACTCGCGCCCCGCCGTACGCGAAGGGGGTTCCCTCCGGAACGGCGGGGCGCGTGCGCATCAGCTCAGTCGCGGTGGAGCTTCCGGTAGGTGACGCGGTGCGGGCGGGCGGCGTCGGCGCCCAGCCGCTCGATCTTGTTCTTCTCGTAGTCGGCGAAGTTGCCCTCGAACCAGAACCAGTTCGAGCCTTCCTCCCACGCGAGGATGTGGGTGGCGATGCGGTCGAGGAACCACCGGTCGTGCGAGGTGATCACCGCGCAGCCCGGGAAGTCGAGCAGCGCGTTCTCCAGCGACGACAGCGTCTCCGTGTCGAGGTCGTTGGTGGGCTCGTCGAGCAGCAGGACGTTGCCGCCCTGCTTGAGGGTGAGCGCGAGGTTGAGCCGGTTGCGCTCGCCGCCCGACAGCACCCCCGCCTTCTTCTGCTGGTCAGGCCCCTTGAACCCGAACGCCGCGATGTAAGCCCTGGACGGCATCTCCACGTTGCCGACCTTGATGTGGTCGAGCCCGTCGGAGACGACCTCCCAGACGTTCTTGTTCGGGTCGATGCCGCCGCGGCTCTGGTCGGCGTACGAGATCTTGACCGTGTCGCCGACGGTGATCGAGCCGGTGTCAGGCGTCTCGCTACCGGTGATCATGCGGAACAGCGTGGTCTTGCCGACGCCGTTGGGGCCGATGATGCCGACGATGCCGTTACGCGGCAGGTCGAACGTCAGCCCCTCCATCAGCAGCCGATCGCCGAAGCCCTTCGTCAGCACGTCGGACTTGATCACCGTGGTGCCCAGACGCGGGCCCGGCGGGATCTGGATCTCGTCGAAGTCCAGCTTGCGGAACTTGTCCGCCTCAGCCGCCATCTCCTCGTACCGCTGGAGTCGGGCCTTGCTCTTGGTCTGGCGGGCCTTCGGGTTGGACCGAACCCACTCGAGCTCGTCCTCCAGGCGCTTCTTCCGCTTGACGTCCTTCTGCCCCTCGACCTTGAGGCGCTGCGCCTTGGCCTCCAGGTAGGTGGAGTAGTTGCCCTCGTACGCGTACGCGCGGCCGCGGTCGAGCTCCAGGATCCAGTTTGCGACGTTGTCGAGGAAGTAGCGGTCGTGGGTGACGGCCAGCACCGTGCCGGCGTACTTCTCCAGGTGCTGCTCCAGCCACTGCACGCTCTCGGCGTCGAGGTGGTTGGTGGGCTCGTCGAGCAGCAGCAGGTCGGGGGCCTCGAGGAGCAGCTTGCACAGCGCGACCCGGCGACGCTCACCACCGGACAGCTTCGTCACCTCGGCGTCGGGCGGCGGGCAGCGCAGCGCGTCCATGGCCTGCTCGAGCTGACTGTCGAGGTCCCACGCGTTGCGGTGCTCGAGCTGGTCCTGGAGCTTGCCCATCTCCTCCAGCAGCTCGTCGCTGTAGTCGGTGGCCATCTGCTCGGCGATCTCGTTGTAGCGCTGGAGCATCGCCATCGTCTCGGCGACGCCCTCCTGCACATTGCCGAGAACGGTCTTCTCCTCGTTGAGCGGCGGCTCCTGCTGGAGCATGCCCACCGTGAAGCCCGGCATCAGCTTGGCATCACCGTTGGACGGCTGCTCCAGGCCGGCCATCATCCGGAGCAGCGTCGACTTCCCGGTGCCGTTCGGGCCGAGAACGCCGATCTTGGCTCCGGGCAGGAACGACAGCGTGACGTCGTCAAGGACAACCTTGTCGCCGTGCGCCTTGCGCACGCGCTGCAGGGTATAGATGTACTCCGGCATGCCCTCTAGCTTAGGGGCTCTCCACCCAGGCTTCCGCCGCTCCTCCCGGTAAGACCCGAAAGACCAGGCGGTCCCCCACACGCCCACCCCTAGCGTGCAAGGCGCATTCCGAAGCCGATGCGGGCCACCCACGCGGCCAACCCCCACCCCTGGCGTACACGGGCGCATTCGTGAGGTCGTCGCAACACAGTGATCACTGACTGGCGACGGCCAGGGCAGCGAGGCAATCGGGTTTCCGCGTTTCGTCATGCTGGCGGAACGCGCAGACCCATAGCCGAGAAAGCTGTGGTGCCAGCTCGCCTCCAGGGCTTCCGCCGTCAGGGACGGCACCGATGGGTGGCTGGGCGGTCGCAGGTAGACGATCGCGAGGTCTGCTCCGGCTTCGGCGAACGCGCGCGGCGACCGCTGAGCAGGAACGGCTTGGCCTCGATCCAGGAGCCCGCCACACCGAAGGCATCAGGGGCGAGGGCCCAACACCGGGGTCCAGGCGGTGTGCAGGTGGCCGTCGCGGCCGGGTCGCCGTCGTGGCGCACCTGACAGGAGAAGCCGTGGCGCACCTGACAGGAAAACCGGATGCCGGACGGGTCCCGCCCCACGTCAGCGCAGGGGGAATGAAGCACCTCGCGTACGCGGCGAAACTGCTCGAGCGGGCCGATATCGAAGTTCCTGTGCTGGGCATGGCGCGCTGCGGTACGCAGCATGCGCTTTCGCCGCTGCCGCCAATGCCGAGCGGCGGATGAGGCCGCTGAACCGGCACCACAGCCACAGCCGGCAGCCATCCCAGTGGGGTGGATGGGGCCGCCGAACCGGCATCCCAAGCGGAGCCGGCGGCCAACCCGGTGGAGCTCAGTAGGTCAGGAGTTGTGATCGTCGCTGGGGAGGGAGCGTGGAGGAGGGGGTGATTGGACGACGGGAATGCAGACACGGTCCCGCCCCAGCTCCTTCGCCCGGTAAAGCGCCAGGTCAGCGGCCGCCAGCAGGTCGATCAGGTCGTCCCCGTGCACGCTCATCAACGCGACCCCCGTCGAAATGGTCACCCTGACCAGGGCGTCGTCGACGGGGATGGCCATGTGACCGATGCGGGTGCGGAGGCGTTCGGCCACCTGGCGGGCCTCGTGGATGTCGGCGCCAGGCAGGAGGACCACGAACTCCTCGCCCCCGAACCGCCCCACAACGTCGTAGTCCCGCAGCTGGGTGCGCAACGTGGACGCCACCCCCACCAGCACCTGATCGCCGACCAGATGTCCGTAGGCGTCGTTGACCCGTTTGAAGTGATCGATGTCGATGATCAGGAGCGCCAGGGTTTCGCCCGTCCGGCGGGCCCGGACGATTTCGGTGTCGGCCTCGCGCTGCCAGGCGGCGGCGTTCAGCAGGCCTGTCTTGGCGTCTGTACGGGCTGCGGCCTGGAGCTGGGCGTGGAGGAGGCTGCGCTGCAACAGCACCACCGGCGGCAGCGTCAGGATCAGCAGGGCCAGGTTGAGTCCGCAGCAGATCGAGACCGTCACGCCCAGGCAGAGCTCGACGATGTCCAGCAGCACGCTCTCCCTGTCCCACAGGACCTCCCGCCACGGCATGTCAGGGTCTGCGGTGTGGGCGGCGATGGCGATGAGAGCGATGTTGAGCAGGGAGAACAGCACAGCCGCCCCGACCGCGCAAAGGATCGGCGGTCCGCTCCCGAGCGACAGCACCCACGGGTCCTCGATCACCCAGTGAAACGTGACGGACGCCGCGCACCCGGCCAGACCGATGGCGGCCGCGCTGAACACCCGCCGGTAGAGAACGGTCGCGCGCACGCGTACCTGGAGCAGAATCTGCAGGACGATCGGCGCGAAAATGGCGTAAAGCGGCGGCAGAAGCAGCGCAACCGGCAGCCACCACGCCGACAGCAGGTCTCGCGAGACGCCGGCGGGCATGCCCAGCCGCCGACTGGCCTCGATGCAGACCGCGCCGCACGCCATGAGAGCACTGAACGTGACCAGGTCCCACCATTGGAAGACGGTGGTCACCGCGAACACCATGATCGCGGCAAGGTCGAGAGCGACGATCGCACACAAATAGATCACGAGCGGGCGACGTTGCCCGAGCAACGGCCAGCGGCCGGCCAAAGTTGACACACCGTCGCGAGACCCGATCGAGGCGTGACTGGTCGCCGCCATCTCGTCTCCTCTCTAACTAACGATGTGTAACACAATAATTGCGGAGTGTGCGATGTGCGATGGGAACGGATACGTTGGCACTGACTACACACACCTGCTCATGCCGCGAGTGGGTCGTGTTGGACAGCCGTGCCGGAAAGGAGCAGCCATGGTGCGGGGCGTGACCTGGACCTGACAGATGCTCTAGCCATCTGCCGCGGACAACACACCATCGGCCGCCCTCGGGGGTGCCAGTCAAACGGGCCACGGCCGGTGCCCCTCCCCCCTCCTTCCCCTCCACCTCAGCTTCCCCCTATACCTCAGCTTTCCTGTTCGCCTCAGTTTTCCCTTTCACCACAGCCTTCCCTACACCTCATCTTCCCCTTAGACCTCAGCTTTCCCTTCGCCTCAGTTCTCCCCTTCGCCTCAGCTTTCCCCTTCACCACGCCCTTCCCCTACACACCTCAGACTTCGCCTACTCCCTCTTCGCCTGACTCTCCAGTGCCCTTCCCCGTTGCATTTCTCGCTCCGATAACCGCGTCCCGGTTTTCTCCTATCGCGGCCATGGCCTCGGCATATGCCAAGGCGCTGTCCTTCTCCGGTTACTGCCGTCGCAACTCACTCGCGAAGGCTTTCCCTCTGTCGCTGCAGCCGCCACTCCGCTCACCAGGTACCGCCCCCTATGGCTTCTGTCGCAGCAGCTCCACTAGCGCGGACGTCTCCTGCCGCAGCTCCGCTCACGCAGACCTCGCCTTCTGCGGTTGCTGCCTCGTGGCTCGCTCTTCGGGAGTCCCTCGTCCTCGGATTCTCCAGTCGCGCCATCCCTTCGAGAAGCCCTCGCCTTCCGCTCCCCTTTCTGAGGACCGGCTGCCTCGATGCTGTCCGTTCGAGGGGTCTTCTTCCCTTCCGCGCCTGCGCTCGATGGCGCTGGTGCTGCGGCGTCTTGCCGTCCCGGCCGTGGCGTCCGCATGTGCAAAGGGAAGCGCCGCGTTGGCCGGTCAGCGTCCGCCCTCGGGCGTGAAGGGCACCGGTGGGCGCCGCAAACCGTCGACCTCACCGCCGGGTCCGCCCCCCTGGGCGTGAGGGACACCGGTGACACCGCAAACCGTCGACCTCACCGCCGGGTCCGTCCCCCCGGGCGTGAGGGACACCGGTGACACCGCAAACGGTCGACTTCTCAGTTGGGTCCGCCCCTTTGGGCGTGTGGGACACCAGTTGGCCGCGCGGTGCCCCTTCGTGTGCTCCTACGCCGCGGCTCGTTCCTCCAGCACGGGCTCTTCGGCGTCGCCGTCTTCCTCGTCGACGCCCACCTTGCTCGTCGCCTCGTCGGTCTCGGGGCCCAGGAAGCGGACCGTGTGGTCTCCCGTGCTCGGGGTGCGCCTCTTGCCGCTCGCCTCCCCTGCGGAGCGCATGATGTTGTCCTCACCCTCTGAGGAGTCTGCGGGGCTGGTGCCTTCTCCTGATCGCAGGGTGTCGGCCTCGGGCTCCTGGGTGTGTGCCGCGTCGTCCGATCCCGAAGGGCTGGGGAAGTCGCGGTCGATGCTCAGGGTGTGGAAGGGGTTGGGTTCGGGGGTGGAGCCGGAGCGGGGGAGGTTTCGGAAGCTGCGGGTGCCCATGGCCCAGTCGCGGGTCTCCTCGTCCAGGCGGTCGCGCATCTCCTTGCTCATCGAGGTGATTCCGGAACGGTCCGGCTTGGCGAAGACGCCGGTGCCCCAGCGCAGGTCGTGCCCGACCGCGCTGGCCTCTATCTCGGGCACGAAGCGGCGGTCACCTTCCGGGCCGAACTCGCGGATGCGCAGCTTGCCGGAGACCACCACAGGGTGTCCTGCCCGGATGGAGGAGGCGACGTTGTCGCCCAAGGTACGCCAGCAGCGGACCGTGAAACACACCCTGTCGCCGTCCACCCATTGCCCTGCCTTCTTGTCGAAGTAGCGGTGTGAGGAGAACACCTTCAGCGAGGTGACCCTGCTGCCGTCATCGAAGCTGTACTGCCTCGGCTCTGCTGCGACGTTGCCGGTGAGTGTGATGTAAATGTCGTTCATCCCGTGCCTCCCATGCGGCGGGCCGGCTGCCCGCGATCTGGGATCAGGGTGCCGGGGATGGGCTTGGGCACGAGCTCTGGAACGGGGTTCTGTGGATGAGCGGGGCTGTATGAGTTGAGGCTGTGGATGAGAGGGCTGTTAGCGGTGAGGCGTCTGTAGAGGCAATGGGGCTTTTGCGTGAGGGGAGGCTGTTGGTGGTTATCTGCCGTGGGGAAGCTGCTTACGGTGAAGGTGTCAGCCCGCCCGACCTACGGGATGCTAAAGGGCTGTCGGCGTATCGAGCCGTTGGTGCCAGCACAAATGACCGTAGGACGCGGGCCATCTGACCGAAGCTCGAAGGTGCCGGTTAACGGTGCACGAAGGTGCCGGTTGGCGGTGCGCGAAGGTGCCGGCTGGCGGTGCTCGCAGCTGCATCTGACCACAGCGAGCGGGCGCAAAAGGCCGTAGGACGGGCGCAGGCACGGCCAGCCGTGGCAGGCGAGTGTCGAAGATCAGGGCTGTGGCTGGCGAACGCATCCGGCCACAGTGCGCAAGCGCGTCGAGGGCCATGATTCGCCGACGCATCCGGCCGCAGCACGCAAGCCCGAAGGCGGCTGTGGGACGGGGCTTTAAGCGGGCATAGCACGGGGACCCGAACGGCTGCCGCACGCGGACCCGAACGGCCGTGGAACTCGGCCCCGAACGGGCGTAGCACGGAGCCTGGACAGCCATGGGACGCAGCCGAACGGGTGTAACGCAGACCCGAACGGGCATAGCACGCAAGCCCGAACGACCGTGGGACACGGCCCCGAACGGGCGTAGCACGCGGACCCGAACGGCCGCCGCACGCGACCCAGAACAGCCGTAGGGCACGGGCCCGAATGGCCATGGGACTCGGGCCTCAACGGGCGTAGCACGCAGGCTTGAACGACCGTGGGACGCGCCCCCGAATGACTGTGACACCCGGTCTCGAACGGCCGTAACACGCGGCTCCGAATGGCCGTAGAGCGCGTCCGGATGGCCGTGGGACGCGGGTCCGGATGGTCATAGGACGGGAGCGGGGCGGGCCCTGGCTGGTGGAGGTGTGGAAGGTGTGGTTGAGGGCCCGGGCGGAGGGTCAGGGGGACAGATCGCGTAGGGCTGTGTAGAAGGCGTGGTGGCGGGTCAGTTCGCGTTCGACCGGCTCCACGACCATCGTGGTCGACACGGCGGCCACGCGACGGCGCATCTCGCGCTCCAAGCGCTCCCGCTCCCGCGAAGCCCCTAGTTCCACGAAGTTGCGGGAGGCGATGCCCGACAGTGCTCCCAGGCCCAGCACCGACGCCATCATCAGCCCCACCCACGGCAGCGTCGCGCTGTCGCCCAGCAGTTCCAGGGCCGGAGGAAGCTGTCCCGGCATCAGCAGGCCCGCGGCCAGCCAGGCCAGGCCGGCGACGAAGGCGACCACCAGGACGTACTGCCACACCTTGAGCGCGCGCCACCACCCGGGTACGCGGTCGAGCTGCGGCGCGATCTCCGTCAGGTCCTCGGTGAGGGCCTGCGGGAGCTGGCTGGAGCGGGAGCGGGCCGCCTGGTGGACCCCGGTGCGCCACACCGGGTGCATCCCCCCGGACAACCCGTCGGCGAGTGCCTGTACGGCGTTGGCGACCTCGGCCGACTGCGCGCTCACCGAGCCGGTCGTGATGCCGCGGATCTCCTCCCCCAGGTCCTGCAGGCGCAGGCTCCTGAGCGGGTCCGAGCGGAACTTCGAGAACCACCGCGGGTACGGCCAGCCCACCCAGTGGCTCGACCGCTCGGCGTAGACGTTCTCCATGGCCTCACCCACGGCCGGTACGCCCACCGCGTCGCACAGCGCGTCCGTGAGCCCCATCCGGCGGGCCTCGTCGACCGAGGACGGCGCCGACAGGGCCTCGCCCAGCGGCATGGCCTTGCTGAGGCGCTGCTCCAGCCGGTGCAGGTCGGCCTCCAGCTTCTGGATGGCGGCGCGCCTGCGGGCCACCGCGGTCGCGATGACGCTCCTGAGGCTCTCTATGCCGCGGCCCGTGACCGCGGAGGTGGGTACGACGCTGGGATGCTCGACGCCCTCGCGGCGCAGCAGGTCGTTGAGGTCGATGACCAGCTCGGCCAGCTCTTCCTTGGTGAGTCTGTCGGCCTGGTTGAGCGCGAACACGGTCACCGCTTCATGCCCGGCCAGCTCCGTCACGTAGCGGCGGTGCGTGGACGCGTCAGCGTACTTCTGCGGGTCGAGCACCCACACCACCAGGTCGGCCAGGCCGATGAGCCGGTCGGCCTCGGTGTCGGTGAGGGCCCTGATCGAGTCGTGGTCGGGCAGGTCGAGCAGGATCAGCCCGTGGAGCTGGCTGTCGCCCTTGTCGAGCGCGCTGGCCCGGGAGAAGCGGTGCCGCCACTGGATCTGCAGCCAGTCGAGCAGCGGGCCCGCGCCCTCCAGCCCCCACACGCACGCGTGCGTACGGGCGGTGGTCGGCCGGCGCACGCCGGTGGGCGACAGCTCCAGCCCCGAGATGGCGTTGAACAGCGACGACTTGCCGCTGCCCGTGCCGCCGGCCAGAGCGACGACGGTGTGCTCGGAGGACAGCTTGAGCCGGTCTCCGGCCTGCGTCAGCAGCGTGTTGGCCTCGGTGAGCAGCTTCTTGTCCAGCCGCCCGGGGCCGTGCTCCACCACCTTGGTGAGCGCGGACAACCGCGGAGCCAGCCCGGGCCTGGTCGCCATGGTGGTCATCGGGCGACCTCGAGGTTGTACGTCGCCTGGTAGAGGCGAGTCGCCACGGACTCGTCCGGAATGCCCGCGGTGTCGAGGGCTTGCACGTAACGCATGGATTCCTCGTCGAACAGCATGCCGATCCTGGCCCGCAAATCGCTGAGCGCCTTGGCCCCGATGCCACGCAGGGACTCCGCGCCGAGCAGCGCGTTGACCAGCCGGTGCGGCACCCCTTCGCCGTTGGTCCCGCTGAACATCGCGACCGTGAAGATCAACGAGAGCGAGTCGGGATCGAACGACACCAGCTTCGACACCGACCGCTTGGCCACGCCGTCGGTGCGTACGAGCTCGCTCAGGTGCTCCTGCCACGACGCGATGGCGCGACCGGCGTGACGTACGAGATTGTCGGAGGGCCTGTCGAGGCCCTCACCGAGCTTGGCGCCCAGCTCGGAACGGTGCCGCCAGCGCGCGACCACCTCCTCGGTGGCGCGGTTGGCGGCGGCGACGATCACGGCCTCGAGCCCGGCCCGGATCGCCGCCTTGAACGCCAGCACCCGTTCCGGCGCGTGCTTGTCCGACCGGCCGCGTTTGCGCACCTGGAGCGAGCGCACGAGGTCGCCGGAGCCCGCGAAGTCCTGCCAGCGGGCCAGCACCTCACCGTGCAGCAGCGAGCCGTTCTTCGACGCCTTGTCGACCTCGCCGAGCGCGCCCCGGAAGGCCGCCTCCACGTCGCTGCGAAGCTCCGTCCTGAACGCGACCTGCCCCTCCAGGTGCCTGGCCAGCGCGGGTACGCGGGTGCGGAAGCTGTTGAGCACGCCGTTGAGCGTCTCGCGCACGGCCTGGGCCCTGCGCTCCTCGTCGACCGACAGCTCAGCCAGCCAGAGCCGCAGGTCGGTGACCTCGCTGTCGGGCAGCCGGCCGTCGGTGACCTTCGCCTCGTTGATGACGAACCTGTCGATCTCGCCCAGGCCGTATTCGGTGAGCATCCGTACGAAATGCTTCAGAACCACCTCAGTCGACCGGGGCTGCACCCGCGACAGCACGATCGCGAGCCGGGCGCCGCGCTCCTTGGCCAGCTTCAGCAGGTTCCAGGCGGGGGCGTCGGCGTAGCGGGCCGCTGTGGTCACGAAGATCCACAGGTCGGCGGCGTCGAGCATGCGGTGGGCGACCTCGTGGTGCTCCTCGACGACCGAGTCGATGTCGGGGGTGTCGAGCAGCGCGACGCCCTGCGGGAGCTTCTCCGTCGCGACGACGACCATGCTCCGCGCCCCGGCTTCCGGGGCGGGCTTGTCGAGCCGCTGGAGGCTGGCGAGCAGCTCCCCCTCCGCGAACCACTTCCGGTCCTCCGGGTGGCAGACCAGCACGGGGGTGCCGGTGGTCGGGCGGCGTACGCCGGTGCGCGAGACGTTCTTCTCGGCCAGCGTGTTGACCAGGGTGGACTTGCCCGCGCCGGTGGAGCCCGCGACCACGATCAGGGCCGGGGCGGCGCTGGTCCTGACCCGGGGGAGCACGTAGCCCTCCAGCTGGGCCAGCAGCTCGGCCTGCGTCTGCCTGGCCTCGTCCGCACCGGGCAGGTCGAGGCCGAAGCGCAGGTCCGCGACGCTCTCCCGGAGCGTGCCGAGCGCCGCCGTGAGCGCCTTGGCGGCCTCGGCGGGCAGCGCCTCGCCGCGGCCCGACTTCTCCCCGGTCGCCGCGCCGCCTCCGGGCTTCTCGCCCTTCGCCGGCTCCTGGCTCCCCTGTGACTCCTGGCCATCCTGCGGCGCCTGGCCATCTTGCGACTCCGCGCCGTCACGGGGCTCGTCGCCGTCCTGCGGCTCTTCGCGATCACGAAGCTCATCGCCATCGCGGGGCTGCCGCTCGGCCTCCGGCTCGTCGCCATCCGCCGGCTCGGGCTGCGGTAGCTCGTCGCCATCAGCCCCGTCGGCCTGAGAATGCTCGCCGGCCTGAGAATGCTCGTCGATCGCCGGCTCGGCCTGCGACTCCTCACCGGCCGCCTGCGCGCCCTGAGGCTCCCCGGAGGCCGACTCCACGTCCTGAGGCTCCCCGGAGGCCGACTCCACGCCGTGAGGCTGCTCATCGCCCGGCTCGGCGTCCTGAGGCTCGTCGTCCTCCGTCGCCACGTCGTCCTGAGTCTGCTCCTCGAGTGACGCCGGCCCGTCCAGCGACGACGGCTCGGGCTCCTCGTCGGACGGGTCCTCCGTGGCGAAGGCCGCGAAGGAGGGCTCCCCGTCAGACGGGGGTACGGGCGGCGCCTTGCGAGGCCCTGGACCGCCGAGCGCGGCGGGCTTCACGAAGAGGGAAGGCCGCTCCACGGGATCGCCGGCCTCCTCAGGCACGTCGTCGTCAGCCGTAACCGCCTCGGCGGGCTCCTCCGGCGCCGGTGGCCCCGTGGAAGCCGCGGCGGCCTCCCGCTCCCCCGGAGCCGATGGCTCGGGAGCCGCGGGCTTCTTCCGCGCCTTCTTCTTCGTGCCGAAGGCATCGAAGGCGTCGTCGCCCTGGACCTCTGTCAGGTCCTCGTCACCCACCGGGCGAAAGCTCAACGTCTGCTCTCCCGGTGACTCCTGCCGCCCATCATCCATGGCCGTGTTCACGGCAAGCGCTCCGCTCGAACCATCTCGACCTCCTGGCCGACCCTCACGACGTCGCCGACGATGACGATCGCCGGCGGCCGGATCCCAGCCGCGGACACGCGGTCGGCCACGGTGGAAAGGGAAGCGGTGACCGCCCGCTGGGTCGGAAGGGTACCGTCCTGTACCACCATTGCGGGAGTCTCCGGGGGACGTCCGTCTCGGATGAGCGCTTCTGCCACCTTCGCCAGCCGCTCGACGGCCATCATCAGCACCAGCGTGCCCTGGGAACGGGCCAGGGCGGGCCAGTCGACGGTGGACTTGGGGTCGTCGGGCGCGACGTGCACGGAGATCACGTGGAACTCCTGGCTGACGCCCCGATGCGTCACCGGCACCCCGGCCGAGCCGGGCACCGCCACGGCGCTGGTGATGCCCGGGACCACCAGCACGGGAATGCCGGACCGGGCGCAGGCGATCATCTCCTCGCCGCCGCGCCCGAACACGAACGGGTCGCCGCCCTTGAGCCGGACCACGAACTTGCCCTGTCTGGCTCGATCCACGAGCAGCTCGTTGATGGTCTCCTGGGAGAGCGAGCGGCCGTAGGGGACCTTGGCGGCGTCGATCAGCTCGACGTCGGGGGCCAGCTCGTCGAGCAGGGCCCGGGGCGCGAGCCGGTCGGCGACCACCACGTCGGCCTGCGCGAGGAGCTGCCGCCCCCGCACGGTGATGAGGCCGGGATCGCCGGGTCCGCCGCCGACGAGCGCCACGCCGACCGGTTTGGTGCGGTTGCGCCGGGCGTCGACCGTGCCGTCGCGCAGAGCTTCCACGACCGCGTCTCTGATACCGGCGGCCCTGCGCGGGTCACCGCCCGCGGTGACGGCGACGTTGATCTCGTCGACGCGCCCGGTGGCGGGCGTCCAGGCGGCCGAGGCGTCCTTGTCGTCGGCCCGCACGCACCACACGCGTTTGGCCTCCGCCTCGGCGGCGATCGCCGTGTTGACGGATCTGTCGTCGGTGCAGGCCTGTACGAGCCAGGCACCGTCGCAGTCGCCGACCTCGTACGGCCGGTCGTGCCAGGTGACCCTGCCGGCGGCGATCAGGTCGTCGAGCGCCGGCGTCACACTCGGCGACACGATCGTGACCTCCGCACCGGCCTCTAGCAGCGCGGGAACCCGCCGCTGTGCGACGCGCCCGCCGCCCACGACGAGGACCCGGCGGCCGGAAAGCCGCAGGCCGAGGAGGTAGGGGCCCATGGGGGGAATCTCCCGTTCGCGATGGTTCTGTGTTAGGACGTAAACCTACCGGCTCCGGAAGCGTCATTTGCTGCGCACTGGTCAACGACCGTCGAGAAGGGGCTGCCGCGGGTCCCAGCGAGGCCCGCCCTGAGCGTCCTTCCGGCGTCTGGCCATCGCTGAAAGCGCTTCAAGGATAACCCGGTTTCCCAGGTAGGCGGTGATGTCCGCGTGGTCGTACGGCGGCGCCACCTCGACCACCTCCATTCCGGCCACGGGCAGTTCGTAACAGATGCGGCGAACGGCATCGAGCAACTGCCTGGCGGTCAGTCCCCCGGGCTCGGGCGTGCCGGTGCCGGGAGCGTGGCCGGGGTCGCAGACGTCGATGTCGACGGACAGGAAGATCTGGTCGCATTCGTCGAGCGCGATCGCGAACGACTCCGTCAGGCACTCTTCCAGCCCACGGGCCACGATCTCCGTCATCTCGTACGAACGCATGTTCTGAGCGGCCATCCAGCTCAGCGTCTCCGGCTCGGGCCAGTAGCCGCGCAGCCCGATCTGCAGGAACCTGTCACCCCGGATGGCCTCAGACTCGATGAGCCGCCGCATCGGCTGGCCGTGCCCGTAGAGGTGGCCGAACTCGATGTTCCCGGTGTCGGCGTGCGCGTCGAAGTGGATCATCGACGTACGGCCGGGCGCGTACGCCCTCGCGGTGCCGCGGGCGTCCGGCAGCGCCACCGTGTGGTCGCCTCCGAGCACCAGCGGGATCGCCCCGGAGGCGGCCACGCGGTGCACCGCCTCCTCGATCGCGGCCAGCGAGCCCTCGACGTCGCCCGAGTAGCACTCGACGTCACCGGCGTCCAGCACCCGCAGGTCGCGCAGGGCGTCCACGCGCAGCGCCAGGCTGGGCCTGGAGCCGTCGTGCGGCAGGTAGCAGGCCTGGCGCAGCGCCATCGGGCCGAACCTGGCGCCGGGGCGGTTGCTGGTGCCCCCGTCGAAGGGGGCGCCGACGATCACCACGTCGGCGTCCTCGTAGGAGGCCGGATCGTTGACGTCGCACCGGTCCACGCCCAGGAACGTGATGTCAGGGCCGTACATGGGGCCGTAACGGGACACCGCTCACCTCCAGTCCCTCCATCATCACACGGTCTTTTCGGTCACTCCCGCCGAATCGAACGTCGCCACGTCGTGCATCACCCGTACGGCCGCGCAGACCACCGGATACGCCAGCAGGCCGCCCGTGCCCTCCCCCAGCCGCAGCTCCAAGTCCACCAGCGGGCGGAGCCCGAGGTGGGCGAGCGCGGCGGCGTGGCCGGGCTCGGCCGAGCGGTGGCCGGCGATGCAGTGGTCGAGCGCGGCCGGGTCCAGCACGGCGGCCACGAGGGCGGCGGCACCGGCGATCACGCCGTCGAGGATCACCGGCACGCGGGCGGCGGCGCCGCCCAGGATGAAGCCCACGATGGCCGCGTGCTCGAACCCGCCGACCGCCGCCAGGGCACGCAGGGCGTCGCTGGGCGTGGCCAGGGCCCCCGACAGGCCGTTCGTGCGCAGGGCCTCGCGGACGATGCCCACCTTGCGGTCGAACGTCTCGTCGTCGATCCCGGTGCCCCTGCCGGTCACCTCGGCCGGGTCACGGCCGGCGAAGACGGCGATCAGGGCGGCGGAGGCGGTGGTGTTCGCGATGCCCATGTCGCCGGTGATCAGGCACCGGGCTCCCGACGCCACCAGGTCGCGGGCCACGCCGATCCCCGCCTCCAGCGCCCTCACCGCCTGGTCGACGCTCATCGCGGGGCCCTCGGACAGGTCGGCGGTGCCGTACGCGATCTTGTGGTTGACCAGGTTGGGCGCGCCGGGCAGGTCGGCGGCGACGCCCACGTCCACGACCGTCACGGACACGCCTGCCTGGGCGGCGAAGGCGTTGGCGACCGCGCCGCCGGACAGGAAGTTGGCCACCATCTGCACCGTGACCTCCTGCGGCCACGGGGTGACGCCACGCGCGTGCACGCCGTGGTCGGCGGCGAAGATGGCCAGCGCCGCGGGCTCGGGCATGGGCGGCGGGGTGGCGCCCGCGGCGCCCGCGAGGCGTACCGCGATCTCCTCGAGCGCGCCCAGCGAGCCGCGGGGCTTGGTGAGGCGGTCCTGGTACGCGCGGGCCTCGGCGATGGCTCGAGGATCCGCGGGACGGATCGCGGCGAGCGTCTCAGCGAGCACGGCAAACCTCCACTTACGGGACGAGTTGGAGCGCTTCCTCATATCGGTCGATCACGACGTCGGCCAGGGTCTCACAGTCGCCGATCACCTCGGCGCACCGGATGTCGAGATCGGGGTGTCCCGCGCCGTACGCCAGCGCCTGGGCCCACACGCGCTCCAGCATGCCGCCCGCGAACAGCAGGTACGGCACCACGATCACGCGCTTGGCCCCGAGACGGCGGCAGCGCTCGAGCCCGCCGGGCACCCCGGGCGGGGTGACCGACACGAACGCGGTCTCGACGGTCATGAAGTCGTAGGCGTACGTCTCCCAGAACAGCCGGGAGACCCGGTGGATCTCGGCGTTGGCGGTCGCGTCCGTCGAGCCCTCGCCGACCAGCACGACCGCCGTCTCGCCGGGCTCGATGTGCACGGGGTGGTCCTCGACGGGCAGGGAGTCGACCGCGCGGAGCCGGGGCCTGGCTCCCACGAGCTCCAGGGCACGCGGCTTGGAGATCTCGGCGGCGGCCTCGTTCAGCCGCTCGGCCAGCAGCCCCAGCACGCGCGGGTCGGGGCCGAGGGGACGGCCGTAGTCGTACATGAGCGTCGGATGCCGCTTCTGCTCCAGCTCCATCGCGGCCGGGAACTCCTCGCTCATCCTGCTGAGGCTCATCGGCAGCGCCACGAGCCGGTGGTGGCCCTTGGCGACGAGGGAGGCGACGGAGTCGCTCAGCCGCGGAGAGGCACGTTCCAGGTAGCCACCGGACACGTCGGCGCCCGTCTGGTCCAGCCGGCAACGCAGCCGGTGTACGAACCTGCCGAACTCCGCGGCGTAGGCGTCATCTTGTGAGCCCTGCCCTATCAGCAGGAGCGGCGGCTTCATTATGAGGGAATCTCCGGTGCGTTAGACAAAGACAGGCGAGGATAACCGATGCGCCCCGGTAGGGAACAGGTCACGCTGTGTGCGCGGGGGTCGCATGCACGACGAACACGGGGTCGGAGGCGGTCAGACGGTGGGAGCCGTCGGGGTCGAGCGTCAGTCTAGATGCCAGGATCTGGGTGCCCTCGCCACGGTAGCCGTGCTCGCGCAGCCGTTGGAGCACGGCCGTGACCTGCTCGACCTTCCTGAGCGAGCACACCAGCGTCCGCGGGCCGCGGGCGGCGCAGGCCACCACGACGTCGGGGCCGCCGCCGCCCACGTAGACGGCGTCGGGGTCAGGCAGCGGCTCCAGCGCCGGCGGCGCCTGGCCCCTGGTCAGAGCCACTTTGACGCCGTGCTTGAGCACGTTGGCGCGCAGCCGGGCGCAGGACTCCTCCGCGCGCTCCACGGCGACGACGGCGGCGCCCATCCGCGCGCACTCGACGGCGATCTCGCCCTCGCCCGCGCCCACGTCCCAGACCAGGTCGCCGAGCCGCGGGCCCAGCTTGGCCAGGATGAACGCCCGCACCTCCGGCGGCAGCGCCCCCTCGAACGGCAGCGCCCACTCGGCCGGGCCCGGCTGCGCGCCCGCCAGCCAGCCCGGCTCCTTGGGCTGGTGCAGCGGGTCGATGACGAGGACCACGTCGGGGTCCTTCCACGGCCTGGTGGTGGCCTCGCCCATGCGGCTGTGCGTGACCCGCTCGTCCGGACCGCCGAGATCCTCGCAGACGATCAGCGCGCGGGGCGTGGTCGGCGCCAGCTCCCTGGCGATCTCGCCGGGGCCGACGCCGGGCGCGACCAGCAGCGCCACCTTGGGATGGGCCCGGCAGGCGTTCACGACCCGGTCGATCTGGCCCGGGCCGGACGGGGCCACGACCAGCGCGTCCTCCCAGTTGAGCCCGGCACGGGCGAAGGCGCGGGTGACCAGCGAGATCGCCGGCACCACCTCCGGTTTGAGGCCATGGGCCCGCAACGTGCGGACGACACCGAAGAATCCGGGATCGCCCTCGGCGACCACGACCGCGGGACCTTCTCCGTGTTCGAGGTGATCGTCCAGAACGTCGAGCAGCGCGTCGTCGGCCGCGGTCGGCGCGGAGAGCCTGAGCTGCCCGAGCACGGCGTCGGGGCCCACGACGAGCTTCGCCTCGCGCAGCTTGTCCACCGCCTTGGCCGAGAACTCGTGCCCGTCCCACCCGACCACCGTGATCATCACGCCTCACCGTCCTCACCTCAAGGGTGACGGCTGCGATCGGGTTTCACAAAGGGTACGAAGGTCAGTCCGGTGTGCCCTCAGGCCAGGTCGGACGGGATGAGGCTGTAGACGATCACGTCCTGGCCGCCCAGCGAGGACCTGGCGACACCCTCGCGGACGAAGCCCGCCTTCTCCGCCACCCGCTGGGAGGCCGTGTTCGTCACGAGGGCGCGCAGCTGCAGCCTTCTGAAGCCCTGGCGCTCGAACAGCCAGCGCGCGATCGCCACCACGGCCTCGCCCGCGTACCCGTTGCCGCGGGCCCACGGCGCGGTCATGTAGCCGATCTCGGCCGACCTGTGGGCCCAGTCGACGTCCCTCAGGTCCACGTTCACGGCGAACCGCTCGGTGTCCCGCTCCACGACCGTCCAGGTGATGCCCGCGCCCCTCATCCGTATTCGTTCGGCCGTGCCGACGGACGCCCGCGCGTGCTCCTGCGTGTAGTCGCGCGGATAGCCCGTCATGGCCTGGGTGACCGGGTCGGCGACGGTGGCCGCCAGGTCGGGGGCGTCCTCGGCGGCCGGCTGGCGCAGCAGCAGCCGCTGAGTACGCAGCTCCGTCCTGGGCAGGGCGTCGGCCTGCCGGCGGCGGTCGTAGGCCAGCAGGCCGAAGATGACCAGGTCGTGCGGCCCGTCCTCGTCCAGCACCGCGTCGCGCAGCAGACCCTCCCAGGTGAAGCCGGATTTCAGTGCCACGCGGAGCGAGGCGAGGTTGTCCAGCTTGGCGGTCAGGTCGACCCGGCGCAGCCCGACGGTCCCGAACGCCCAGGTCACCAGCCCGCGCACGGCCTCGGTGGCGAAGCCGCGGCCCCGGTAGAGGGGGTGGACGCCGTACCCGACCTCGGTCGTCCCCGCCGTCCACGAGGTCTTGAACAGGCTGATCGCGCCCACGATGACGCCCTCGGCGTCGACCATGGCCAGATGCAGGCCCTGCCCCGAGCGGCGCAGCTCGTGGACCCCGATCGACAGCCACCGGGGGATGCCGGAGGTCTTCTCGGGGGCTCCGGGCGGAAGGAACCGGGCGCCGGACCGCACGATGGAGCGGATCCTGGCGGAGTCCTTGAGGCTGAACGGCCGCAGTGTCAGCCGTTCCGTGGCGATGCTCACGTCAGCGTCGAACACGTCGGCAGGGTACACACTCGCGATGTTTGCCCCTGAAAGCGGGGGTAGGGGCGCAATTGAGAGGAGTGCGGTGGCTATGGAGCAACGTGGGAGCGACAAGCACGGTCCTCGGCTGGACGACCAGCAGAAGCACGAGACCGAGGGCATGGTACGCGGCGGCGGATCGACGCACGCCGAGGAGTGGAAGGAGCCCGAGCCCATGCCGGCGCCCGGCGAGGAGTCGGCGAAGCCGTACCCGCCGGGACACGAGCCCGGAACCCCGTCCGGCATCACGCAGCGGGGCGCCGACATCCGCAGCGACCTCGCGAAATGGTTGAGCGACGCGCACTGGCCCGCGAACCCCGACGATCTGGTGCGACACGCCGACAGCGCGGGCGCGCCGGACCCGGTGGTGGACATGGTGCGATCCCTCCCCGACCGCCGATATCGCAACGTGGCCGACGTGGCCAAGGCGCTCGGACTCGGCGTGGAGAAGCGGAGGTGGTGAACGGTGCGGCTCGACTTCATCCGCCCGCTGTACGAGCGGCAGGGCCCGTACGCGTCCGTCTACCTGGGCGCGTACACCGGGCAGGAACGTGAGGCCCGCTGGCGCGGCGTGCGGGACTCGCTCGAGAAGGACGGGGCCGACAAGGCCACCCTGGAGGCCCTCGACGAGGAGGCCCAGCGGCCGGTGGCCGGGCGGGCGATGTTCGCCGCCCGCGGCGAGGTGGTGCTGGCCGACTCGCTCCCGAAGCCACCGGGAGAACTGGGCCGGTGGTCCCCGCTGCCGCACGTCACGCCCATGCTCATGTACCGCGGCGAGAACGTCCCGCACATCCGGGTCATCGTGGACCACGCGGGGGCCGAGCTGACGGTGTTCGGCGGCGGGTCGCCCCGCAGGGCCGTCGTGGAGGCGGAGGACTGGCCGCTGCAGAAGACCGCGCAGGGCGGCTGGTCGCAGAAACGGTACGAGCGGGCGGTCGACGAAACCTGGGAGAAGAACGCCGTGGCCGTCGCGCACGAGATCGACGAGCAGGTACGCCGCATCGGCCCGGAGCTCATCCTGGTCGCCGGCGAGCCGAAGTCGCGCTCGTACCTGCTGCACCACCTCAACACCAAGTCCGCGGACCGGGTGATGATGGTCGAGCACGGCAGCCGCGCCGACCACGGGCAGTTCGAGGAGGACGTGGAGCGGGCGCTCGACCAGTGGCTCGACCGCAAGCGCGCCGAGCTGCTGGAGCGGCACCAGGAGACGTCCGGGCCCACCGGCGTGGCCCGCGTGGCGCACGCGCTGCGTGAGGGCCGTGTACAGGCGATCCTCCTGCCCGGCGAGCTGCCGCGGGAGATCTGGATCGGCGAGGGCGGCACCCAGCTGGCCACCGATCCGCAGGAGCTGCGGCACTGGGGCGTCGCCGAGCCCGTCAAGGAGCGCGCGGACTCCGCCCTGGCCAGGGCCGCCGCGATGACGGACGCGGAGCTGTGGTTCTGCGACGGCGTCTCCGACGTGGCGGCCGTGCTCAGGTACTGATGATCACCTCGAGGGTCCTGGGTCCGTGCACGCCCTCGACCCGGTTGAGCTCGATGTCGCTGGTGGCCGAGGGGCCGCTGATCCAGGTCAGCGGGCGCGCCGGGTCGAGCCTGGCGATCGCCTCGGGCACCCCGGCCACGATCTGGTCGGCCCGCACCACGCACAGGTGGTAGTCGGGGACCAGCGTCTGGGCGCGCGTGCCCTGGCCGGGGCCGTGGTCGAGCACGATCGTGCCGGTCTCGGCGATGGCCACGGCGCAGGACGTGATCACGCCGTCGGCCGTGTCGAGGTCGGCCCAGCCGCCTTCCCGGTCGAAGCCGTCGGGGACGATCATGCGGCGTCCCGCGACGGCTTCGTCGATCTTGGCGGGCACCTCTGCGGCGGGGAGCACGTGCACGATGGCCCGGTAGTCGTCCACCCGCTCGGCGAACAGCCCCACGATGTCCTCGACCTGCGGGTCCTCGACCTGCTGAGCCGTGCGGTAGTGGCGGGGGATCTCGACGTCCGCCGCCCCGGCCACGGCCTTGCCGATCCTGGCGAGGATCTCCTCACGCGCGCTCATTCCGCTCCCACCAGTCTCTGAAGGATTCTTCCGGAATTTCGGGGATGTCCCTGGTGTCCGTCCAGGCCGCCATCGGCCCCGGCAGGCGCTTCGGTACGAGCCCGCGCAGGCGGGACGCCGCCCTTTGCGCCTTGGCCAGGCGTTCGTGGTCGTTGAGGATCCAGCCCGCGACCTTCATCCCGGCCCGCTCGGCCGCCGCGTGCGGAGCCTTGGCGCGCAGGTCGACCAGGACCTCGGGGATGTCGATGGCGACCGGGCAGACCTCGTAGCAGGCGCCGCACAGGCTGGAGGCGTACGGCAGGGAGGCGTCCAGGTCCGAGGACATGCCGCGCAGTTGCGGAGTGAGGATCGCGCCGATCGGGCCCGGGTAGACCGAGCCGTACGCGTGGCCGCCCGCGCGCTCGTACACCGGGCACACGTTCAGGCAGGCCGAGCAGCGGATGCAGCGCAGCGCCTGGCGGCCCACCTCGTCGGCGAGCACGTCCGTGCGGCCGTTGTCCAGCAGCACCAGGTGGAAGTCCTGGCCCTCGACGGCGCCCGTCCACATGCTCGTGTAGGGATTCATCCGCTCGCCTGTGGAGCTTCTCGGCAGGAGCTGGAGGAACACCTCCAGATCCCGCCAGGAGGGCAGGAGCTTCTCGATCCCGACGACGCTGATGAGCGTCTCCGGGAGCGTCAGGCACATCCGGCCGTTGCCCTCCGACTCCAGCACCACGAGCGTGCCGGTCTCGGCGATCATGAAGTTGGCGCCGGAGATCGCGACCTTGCTCTTGAGGAAGCGTTCGCGCAGGTGGAGCCGGGCCGCCTCGGCCAGCGCGGGCGGGTCGTCGGTCAGGTTCGGCGGGACCTTGGGCATCTTCTCCAGGAAGATCTCGCGGATCTCCGACCGGTTGCGGTGGATGGCCGGGACCAGGATGTGGCTGGGGAAGTCGTCGCCGAGCTGGACGATCAGCTCGGCCAGGTCCGTCTCGTACGCGGTGATGCCCTGCGCGGCCAGTGCCTGGTTGAGCTCGATCTCCTGGGTGGCCATCGACTTGACCTTGACCACCTCGGTCTCGCCGGTGGCCTTGACCAGGCCCGCGACGATGGCGTTGGCCTCGGCGGCGTCCCTGGCCCAGTGGACGGTGCCGCCCGCCCGGGTCACGGCCGCCTCCAGCTGGACCAGGTAGCGGTCGAGGTTGCGCAGGGTGTGGTCCTTGATCGCCTTGCCGGCCGCGCGGAGCTCCTGCCAGTCCGGGAGCTCGCCGACGACGTTCGCACGCTTGCCGCGGATCGTGTGCGTGGCTTTGCGAAGGTTGTAGCGGAGCTGCGAGTCCTGTACGGCTTTAGCCGCATTTTTCGGGAAATTGCCGGGCATTCCGAGGAAAGTCGCGCTCACTGGTGCTCCTCCGTCGATGCGAGGATCTCGGCCAGGTGCATCGTCCTGACGCCGGTCTTCTGGCGGCTCAGCGTGCCGCCGATGTGCATCAGGCACGAGTTGTCCGCCGCGCAGAGCACCTCGGCGCCCGTGTCCAGGATGCTGCGGGTCTTGTCGGCGCCCATGGCCGCGGAGACGGCCGGGTTCTTGACCGCGAACGTGCCGCCGAAGCCGCAGCACTCCTCGGCTCCCGGCAGCGGGACCAGCTCCAGGCCGCGGACGTTCCGCAGCAGCCTGGTGGGCCGGTCGCCCAGGTGGAGGCCGCGGAGCGAGTGGCATGTCGGGTGATATGTCACCCGGTGCGGGAAATATGCGCCTACGTCGTCGACCTTCAGGACGTCCAGCAGGAACTCGGACAGCTCGTACACCTTCGGCGCCACCTCCGCGATGGCCGCCGCCCCCTTGCTGCCCGGCCTGGCCAGCTTCGGGTACTGCTCGCGCACCATGGCCGCGCACGACCCCGACGGCGCCACCACGGCGTCGTACCCGGCGAACACCTCGGTGAAGTGGCGGGCCAGCCGCACGCCCTCCTCGCGGTAGCCGGTGTTGACGTGCATCTGGCCGCAGCACGTCTGGGCGGCGGGGAAGTCCACGTCGCACCCGAGCCTGCGCAGGAGCGACACGACGGCCTTGCCGGTGCCGGGGAAGAGCGTGTCGTTCACGCACGTGATGAACAGGGCGACTCGCACGGCTCTCCTTCCAGGTATGGTCAGACCACAGTATGGTCAGACCATACCTAACCACATCCTTTCCGGCCACCATGAGGGGGTCCCGTGGACGACAGCGGCTGGCGTCCCGTCAAGCGAACGCGGACGTTCGAGGACGTTCTCGCACAGATCGAGCGGCGCATCGCCGAGGACGGCCTCACCGTGGGCGACCGGCTGCCCGCCGAGCGCCACCTGGCCGAGCAGCTCGGCGTCAGCCGCTCGTCGGTACGGGAGGCCATGCGCGTGCTGGAGACCCTCGGCGTGGTCTCCTCGCAGGCGGGCCGGGGGCCGGACGCGGGGGCCGTGCTCACCTCACGTCCCGACACCGCGCTGACCGACCTGCTCAGGCTGCACCTCGGCCTGGCCAGCCTGGAGATGCGCGAGGTCATCGACACCCGGCACATGATCGAGCAGTGGGCCGCCGCCCACGCCGCCGCCGCGCGGGCCGACACCTCCGCGCTCGCCGCCGCCCTTTCCGGGATGGACCGGGCGAAGAGCGCCGAGGAGTTCGTGGAGCACGACACCGCCTTCCACTGGGCGATCGCGGACGCGTCGGGCAACCGGCTCATCGCCGCCATCATGCGCTCGCTACGCGACTCGATGCGGAGATACTCGGTCGAAGCGGTGCAGCGCCTGGGCGACACCTCGATCCTGCGCGCCGACCACGTACGCATCCTCGACGCCATCGACCGGGGCGACGCGGACGAGGCCACCCTGGCCGTCTCCGATCACCTCGCGCACGCCTACCCCTCGCTGTTCGATCACTGACGGAGGTCGGCCTGCCGGCACGTGGCGCCCGAGCAGACCGCCATCGCGTCCAGCCGTTGCCGCAATCCTTCGAGCAGCGCGGGATCGGCGGTCGCGGCCAGGTTGCGCAGCTCGTACGGGTCCGCGCGCAGGTCGTAGAGCTGGCTCTCCCCCGTCGCGTACCGGACGTACTTGTACTGATCCGTACGCAACGCGCGATACGGGGGCACCGGCGTCTGCGCGGCCGACGACGGGTCCAGCGGCCTGGCGAACTCGACCAGCACGTTCCGCCGCCACACCGCCGGCGGCTTGCCCTTCAGCAGCGGCACCAGCGACCGCCCCTCCGCGAACGGCGGCACCGCGGCCCCGCCCAGTTCGGCGAACGTCGGCGCCAGGTCGACCGACGAGCTCATCTGGCTGACCGTGGCGCCCGCCTTGATGCCGGGGCCGCGCACGACGAGCGGGACCTTGATGGCCTCCTCGAACGGAGTGGTCTTGCCCTGCTTGAGCCGGTGCGTGCCCAGGTGGAAGCCGTTGTCCGACGTGAAGAAGATGTAGGTGTTGTCCAGCTGACCGGTCCGCCGGAGCTCGTCCACCACGGCCCCGACGAGGTCGTCCACACCGAGCATGGACCGCATCCTGGCGCGGTAGCGCTCGTCCACCTGGTCGATGGTCGCCTGGTCGAGGCCGGGCCGCTCACGCAGCCACTCCGGCTCCGCGCTCACGTCCTCCTGGTTGAACGACGGCGTACGCGGCGCGATCGCGCCCGGGAACGCGTTCGCGTGCCGGACGGCGGGGTTGGCCGGGTTGTGCGGGCCGATCGGCGTCAGGTACAGGAAAAACGGCTCGCCCTTGGAGCCGGCGATGAACTCGCGGGCCTTGCCGGCCAGCACGTCCGACAGGTAGGCCTGCTCGGAGAGGCCGTAGTCGTTCAGGGAGCCGTTCTCGTTGAGCCGGTAGTCGTACTCCTCGTAGAGGCGCCGGGTCGGCACGTCCCACTCGTCCCAGCCGGGCGGCACGAACGTCTCCTCGGCCGACCCGCCCGGGTAGTGGTTGAGGTATTTGCCCATCAGCGCCGTACGGTATCCGGCCTGCTTCATCCAGGTTCCTACCGTGGAACGTTCCAGATCACTGGTATGAAAGCGGTCGAACCCGCCCTCCGGCGGCGTGTTCGTCCACACACCATGACTGTGGACGTACTGGGAGCGCAAGATCGACGATCTCGACGGGCAGCACCAGGAGTTCGTCACGAAGTACCGGTCGAACGAGGTGCCCTGCTGCACGAGTTGCCGGGTGATATTGGGAAAGTACGGCAACGTCCCGGATTCGAGGTCGTCGGCCATCACGAACACGATGTTCGGCCGGGACTCGACCTCGGCCATCGCGGGCCCTGCCGCCAGCAGTAGTAGCAGCAAGCACACGAGTCGACACAGAGCGTTGACCACAGGGTCTGAATACCCCGGAATATCCGCCATTGACACTCACGGCTGTCACAGCCGTAATAGAACTTAATTCCGGAGGTGTCATATGAAGCTCGGCCTGAACCTGGGCTACTGGCAGCGCAACGCCGACGACGCGACCGAATCCGTGCTGGCGGCCGAGCGGCTCGGCTACGACTCGGTGTGGACCGCCGAGGCGTACGGCAGCGACGTCTTCACGCCCCTGGCCTGGTACGGAGCGCGTACGAGCCGCATCAAGCTGGGCACCTCGATCGCCCAGATCTCCGCCAGACCGCCCGTCACGACGGCCATGACCGCCATGACCCTCGACCACCTCACCGGCGGCCGGCTGCTGCTCGGCGTGGGCGCCTCGGGCCCGCAGGTCGTCGAGGGCTGGTACGGCCAGCCGTTCGCCAGGCCCCTGGCCAGGACGCGCGAGTACGTCGAGATCATGCGCAAGGTGTGGCGCCGCGAGGAGCCGGTCACCAGCGACGGCCCGCACTACCCGCTCCCCCTGGCGGACGGACTGGGCAAACCCCTCAAGCTCATCACGCATCCGCTCCGCGCGGACATCCCCGTCTATCTCGGTGCGGAGGGCCCCAAGAACGTCGCCCTGGCCGCCGAGGTGGCCCAGGGCTGGCTGCCGCTGTTCGCGTTCCCCTCCAAGATCGAGGAGATGTACGGCGAGTCGCTCGCCGGCGCTCCCCCGGGCTTCGACGTGGCCGCGATGGTGATGGTGGTCATCTCGGACGACGTGCGGGCCGCGCTGGACGGCGTGAAGATGATGCTCACGCTGTACATCGGCGGCATGGGCGCCCGGCAGCGCAACTTCCACGCCGACATCATCGGCCGCATGGGGTACGCCGAGGCCGCCGAGCACATCCAGGCGCTCTACCTGGCGGGCCGCAAGGACGAGGCGTTCCGGGCGATCCCGGACGAGCTGGCCGACGGCATCTCGCTCGTCGGGCCACCCGGACGGATCAAGGAACGCCTGGAGCTCTGGCACAAGAGCCCGGTCACGAGCCTCCTGGTCATGGGCCCGCGCGACGAGCCCTCGCTGAAGCTCATCCGCGACCTGGTGCTCGGCTGAGCCCGCGCCCGGGCTAACCCGTACGGCCGATCGGAGTCGAACCCGGCGCCGGTTGGGGCGGCTGGGACGAGAACGCGTGAACCATGCCGGGCTCGGCGGCACGGGGCACGCGGGCGGCCCGCTGGAGGCGCGTCAGCTCGCGTACGGTCCCCGCGCACAGCAGGGCCGCCAGCGCCGAGCAGGCCAGCTCCGGCAGGCCCACGCCCGTCAGGTCGCCGGCGGAGGAGTCGAGGGGAAGCCGGATCGTGACCAGCGCGAGCATGGCCAGCCAGCTCAGCCACCACCCGGTCAGCAGCGCCAGCCACCTCACCCGGTGGCCCGCGGGCGGCCTGGTGCCACGCCACACCTCGTCCACCAGCACGACGGGCGCCACCAGGTTGTAGCCGGGGATCAGCCAGGCGGCCGCCACGGGGCCGGAGACGGCCGAGCGGTCGTTGGCCTGCCTGGCACGTACCAACCACGTCACGTAAGCGGCCGCCGCCGCGATCGAGGTGCCCGCCACCAGCATCATCAGCACCGCGAACGCCGTCACCGCACCCACCACGGCCTCGGCGTCGGCTCCCTGCGGGCGGCCGCCGAACGCGGCGAGCTGGGCGGCGAGGTGGCGCCCGCGGGAGTGTTCGAAGATCACAAGGGCGCCGAGGGAGAGAACCTGGGCGGCAAGCGTCACATATACGGCAGAGGCGGCTCTCGTCGGTGTTGTCTGGTCATAGCGCACGTTGTTCTCCCCCCGGGCCATGCGCTGAGGTTCTGATTCACTTGTATCCCGGGAGCCCCGCTGTTAATCAGCTCACCACGCCGGATTCCCACGCCCAAGCTGCGATTTCGACTCGATTTCTGACACCGAGCTTGGCGAAGATGCTGCCCAGGTGCGTCTTGACCGTCGAGAGCGACACGAACAGCTCCGCGGCCACCTCCTGGTTGGTCCGGCCCCGGGCTATCAGGCGCACGACGTCCAGCTCCCGATCGGTCAGCGGGTCGTTCATGGGGGGCACGGTCCGCCTGGGCTGGGCCAGGTGCTGCAGCAGCCGTACCGTCACCGACGGCGACACCAGCGCGTCGCCCGCCGCGGCCGCCCTGACCGCCTCGATCAGCAGGGTGGGCCCGCTGTCCTTGAGCAGGAAGCCGGTCGCGCCGGAGCGGAGGGCTCCGTACACGTACTCGTCCAGGTCGAACGTGGTGACGATGACCACCCGCAGCGGGCTCTCCACGCCCGGCCCGGCCAGCGCCCGGGTCACCTCGATCCCGTCGAGCTTCGGCATCCGGATGTCGAGCAGGCACACGTCCGGCCTGAGCCGCCTGGCCTCCGACACCGCCTCCGCGCCGTCGGCCACGGCGGCGACGACCTCCATGTCCGGTTGAGCGTCCAAAATCATCTGGAAGCCGGTTCGTACCAGTTGTTGGTCGTCGGCGATGAGAACCCGAATAGTCACGGCCCCAACTCTAAGGATCGGCCGTTCGGCCGAGGCGGAAATGGTCGCACGGCCGATCCGCCGCACCCCCGCCCGCCGAGATTCTTTACGGCATGAACGACGTACTTGTTGGACGAACCCTGACCAAGAGGTTCGGGCAGACGGTCGCCCTGGGCGGCGTGGACATCACGGTACGGGCGGGCGAAGCCGTGGCGATCATGGGGCCGAGCGGTTCCGGCAAGTCGACGCTGCTGCACTGCCTGGCCGGCATCATGAAGCCGGACGCCGGGGAGGTGCACCTGCTCGGACAGCGCATCGACGCGATGGGCGAGCGGGAGCGCAGCGCGCTGCGCCGCACCCGCTTCGGCTTCGTCTTCCAGTTCGGCCAGCTCCTGCCCGAGCTGCCCGCCGAGGAGAACGTGGCCCTCCCGCTCATGCTGGGCGGGGTGCCGAGGGCCCAGGCGGTACACCAGGCGCGCGAGTGGTTCGCGCCCCTCGGCCTGCACTCCCTGGAGGCCCGGCGGCCCGGTGAGCTGTCCGGCGGGCAGGCCCAGCGGGTGGCCATCGCCAGGGCGCTGGTCACCAAGCCGGCCGTGGTGTTCGCGGACGAGCCCACGGGGGCGCTCGACCAGCAGACCGGGCAGGACACGATGCGGCTGCTCGTCGAGGCGACCAGGCACAACGGCGCCTCGCTGATCGTCGTCACCCACGACCCGAACGTGGCCGGCTGGTGCGACCGCACGGTCGAGGTCCGCGACGGGCAGCTCCTCACGACGAGCGGGGCACGCGCGTGAACCTCGACCTGACCTGGCGGCTGCTCAAGGGCGGTGGCCGCAAGGGGATGCTGGGCACCTGGCTCACGCTGGGCGCCGTCGCCGTGTCCACGGCGCTGCTGCTGTTCGCCGTGGCCGCGAACTTCGCCTTCGAGGCCAGAAGTGACCGCGGCGCCTGGCGCAACCCGGTCCCCGCCAAGGAGAACGCGGTCGCCGTCGAGGCGGCCCGCTTCGACTTCGTCGGCGACCAGGCGATCACCGTCATCGACCTGGCCGCGCTCAAGGCCGGGGCGCCCGCGCCGCCCGGAATGCCGCGCTTCCCCGCGCCGGGCGAGGTGTGGCTGTCCCCGGCGCTGGCCGAGTTGGCCAGGACGCTGCCAGCCGATCAGCTCGCCAAGCGTTACCCCGATCCGAAGGGCGTACTGGGCGACGAGGCGCTGGTCCACCCCGGCGAGCTGGTCGCGGTCGTCGGCCACGAGCCGGACGCGCCCGCGATGACGGCCGCGCGCAGCGACGACTGGATCATCGGCAAGGGCCCGGCCCGGGTGGCCGACCTCGCGGGCACGCCGTCGGAGGACTCCGAGGCCTACCGCGCGCTCACGCTCGTCGCGAGCGTGCTCATGGTGGTGCCGCTGCTGGTGTTCGGCGGCGCGGCGGCCAGGCTCACGGTCGCCCGGCGCGACCAGCGGCTGGCCGCGCTGAGGCTGGTGGGCGCGACGCCGGGCCAGGTGATCCGGATGACCGTGGCCGAGGCCGTGATCGTCGCGCTGGCGGGCGCGCTGCTCGGCGCCGTCGGCTACGCGGTCGCCGCACCGCTGCTGGCCCGCATCCCGATCGGGGGCGGTGCGTGGTTCGTCTCCGATCTGTTCCCCTCCCCGCTGATCCTGGCCGCGATGCTGGTCGCGGTGCCGCTGCTGGTGGGCCTGTCCGCGGTCGCGGGGCTGCGGCGGGTCGTGGTGAGCCCGCTCGGGGTGGCCAAGCGCGAGACGCCGCCCGGCATGAAGTTCGTGCGGGTCGTCGCCCTGCTGGCCGTGCTGGCCGTGTTCCCGCTGCTGACCAGGGGGACCAGCGTCGCGGTCGTGGCGGTGGCGCTGGGGCTGGCGTTCCTGTGCATCAACCTGGCCGGCCCGTGGGTGGTCGGCGTCATCGGCCGCGTCACCGCCAAGAGCGCCCGGGCGCCCGCCCGGCTGCTGGCGGGCCGTCGGCTGGTCGACGATCCGCGCTCCGCCTGGCGTACGGTGAGCGGCGTCGCCCTGACCGGCTTCGTGGCGGGCTTCCTCGGGCTGCTCAGCCCGGGCGCGTTCGCCGGCGACCAGGAGCCCCCGCAGCTGCGGGTCTCCGCGCCCGCCGCCCAGGCGACGGCCGTCGCCGGCCAGGCCCGCGACCGGCTGCGGGCGGCCGGGATCACCGCGACGGTGAAGGTCACGGGGCGCTCCTCCGATCGGGTCGTGGCCGCCGCCCTGGGCAGCTCCGCCGACCCGGCCACGATCGACCGCGCCCGCACCGCGCTCGCCGGGCTCGTCCCCGGGCGCACCCCCACGACGGGGGACGACGACCGGCGGTTCGGCCTGCAGCTCCTGGCCGACGTCCGGGTGGGCACGATCGTGGTGCTGTCGGTGTCGTTCCTGGTCGCCATCGCCAGCTCGGGCATCACGGCGGCGTCGTCGGTGCTGGACCGGCGGCAGACGTACGGGCTGATGCGGCTGGCGGGGACGCCGCTGGAGGTCCTCGACCGGGCGCGGCGCGCGGAGACGCTCATCCCGCTGACGGTGATGGGCGGCGGGGCGATCCTGGTGGGGGCGTTCTGCGCGGTGCCGTTCATGATCGGTGCGATGAACGTGGTGGGCGTGGTCACGCTGGCGGGCTGCGTCGCCGTCGGCTTCGGCGGCGTGATCGCCGCGGGCGCCCTGAGCCGCCCCCTGCTCCGCTCGGTCACCGCCGACCCGGCCCCCCGCCCGGACTGACCCACCCGCGCCGCCGTACCCCGGTGGCGCGGCCGGTGAGTGGGGGGGTCAGGCCGCTGTGGGGCCGGAGCTGCCCGGGCTGGCGTGCCAGAGCTGCCGGGGCGGGTTGGCGACGGCCGGGCCGAGGTCGGAGTAGGGCGAGAGGCGGAAGCCGTTGGCGTACTCAATCTTGCGACCGCCGACCCCCGCGACCTGCTCCGGCGCCTGGGAGAGGAGGGCGCGGACCGCCTCGATGCCCTCCGCGCGCCAGAGCCGTTCGAGGTCCACGAGGTTCCAGCAGTCCACCGCGCGCATCGACACCGCCCGCGTCCCCGTGCGCCTGACCACCCCCCTGGCCAGCATGAGCCACGAGCCGAACACCGTGGCCGCGCACCGCCCCTGCACCGACTCGAAGAACGTCAGGTCGATCGGCCCCGTCGAGTCGTCGAGCGTGGTGAAGATGACCCGCTGCCCCGAGCGCACCGCCGGCGTCTGGGTCGCCACTTTGACCCCCGCGACCAGCACCTCCGCCCCGTTGCGCTGCTTCAGGAGATCTCTGGAACGTACCACTCCGAGCGCGTCGAGCAGCTCGTCGTGGAAGCTGATGACGTGGCGGCTGATGTCGATGCCCAGGATCTCCAGCTCGGCCTCGACCATCTCCGTCTCCGTCATCTCCGGCAGCTCCCCCGGCGGCAGGTGCTCGGTGAAGCCCAGCGGGAGCTGCACCGACGGCGGTTCCTCCACGCGGGCGGGTCGCGCGGTGTAACGCCGGGAGGCGCGCGGGCCCGACCGCACGCCGATCGACGAGGCCCGTTCGAGGGCCCCCACCTGGGCGATCAGGTCGCGCCGGGTCAGCACGCCCGGACGCCAGCGGGGCCCGCCCGGGTGCAGGTCGTGGAGCGCGTCCAGCCCGCCGACCTGGACGATCCGCTCGATGGTCGGCCGCGAGGGCCGGGCGCGGTCCCAGAAGTCGGCCAGCGACGTGTACGGCTGCCCGGCGACCATACGTTCGACCTCGGCCTCGCTCACCCCCTTGACCGCCGAGAACGGCACCCGCAACGCGTACCCCTTGCCGATTTCCCCGGCCTTGAACTCCCTGCGCACCGGGGAAGAAGCGCCCTCCAGCGCGGCGGGCCGCACCCGAAGCCCCAGCCGCTCCACCCGCCAGTCCTTGCCCGACTTGTTGATGTCGAGCGGCAGGATCTTGACCCCGCACTGCCGGGCCTCGTCGATGATGACGCGCGGCGGGTACATGCCCGGCTCGTGCGTGAGCACCCCGGCGAAGAACGCCGCCGCGTGGTGCCGCTTGAGCCAGGCCGACTGGTACGTGGGCAGCGCGAACGCCGCCGCGTGCGCCTTGCAGAACCCGAAGGCCCCGAACGCGTCCAGCACCTGCCAGGCCCGCTCGACGGCCGTGTCGTCGAACCCGTTGGCCCTGGCCATGGGCACGAACGTCTTGCGCACCCGCTCCCGCCCTTCGGACGTGTCCAGCGTGCGCCGCAGCTTCTCGGCGAACGACAGGTCCCGCCCCGTCATCACTTCGATGATCCTGAGCACCTGCTCGTGGAACACCACGACGCCGTGCGTCTCCTTCAGCGCCTCCCGCAGCCTCTCGTGCGGGTAGTACGGCCGCCGCCACCCGTGCCTGGCCTCCAGGTAGGGGGTGACCATGTCGGAGTTGACCGGGCCCGGCCTGAACAGCGAGATGTCCACGATCAGGTCGTGGAGGGTGCGCGGCTCCAGCTTGGCGACCAGCTCGCGCTGCCCCGGCGACTCGATCTGGAAGCAGCCGAGGGTGCGGCTGGCGCAGATCATGTCGTAGGTGTCCTGGTCGTCGTGCGGCACGTACTGGATGCCGGTGTCCTCGCCGCGCTGGGTGTCCAGCGCGACCACGACGTCGTCCACCCGCTTGATCTCGCTCAGCGCGTACGCCATCGCGGACTGCATCCGCACGCCCAGCACGTCGAGCTTGAGCAGCCCGGCCTCCTCCACGTCGTCCTTGTCGAACTGCGACATCGGGAAGTCCAGCAGGCTGCGCTCCACCGGCGTCCTGTCGTGCAGGCCCGCGTTGCCGATCAGCACGCCGCACGGGTGCATCGCGATGTGCCTGGGCAGGCCGTCGAGCCGCTCCGCCAGCCGGAACACCCGGTCGAGCCCCGCCTCGCCGAGCCGGCTGTCGCGCAGCTCGGGCAGGTCGTGCAGGGACGCGGTGATCTGCTTGGCCCTGATGTGCGGGAACGCCTTGGCGATGGCGTCGATCTCGTGCGGCGGCAGGCCCATCGCCCCGGCGACGTCGCGGATGGCGCTGCGCGCCCGGTAGGTCTCCATCATGGACACGCAGGCCACGCGGGCCTCGCCGTACCGCTCGAAGATGGCCTTGTAGCAGTCGAGGCGGCGGGCCGACTCCACGTCCACGTCGATGTCGGGCAACCCGACGCGGCCCTCCGACAGGAAGCGCTCCATGAGCAGGGCGTGGTCGAGGGGGTTCACCTCGCCGATGCCGATGAGGTAGTTGACCAGGCTGCCCGCGCCCGAGCCGCGGATGGCGCAGCGGATGCCCATGCCGCGGATCATGTCCGTGATGCCGGCCACGGCGATGAAATATCCGGACAGGCGCTTGCGCTCGATGATGGCCATCTCGTCCCGGAGGCGCCGCCTGGCGTCACCCGAGCGGTCGAGGCCGCGCGAGATCAGCCCGTCCTCCACCCGGTGGCGCAGCAGCGGCACCGGGTCGCGGCCGATCTCGGGCAGGTGCAGGTTGGGCGGGTTGCTGCGCAGCGCGAGCAGCTCCTCCGGATCCATCGAGCACGCCTCGGCCAGCCGCCTGGTCGTGGACAGCAGCCGCGACACCCGTTCCTGGTCCGCCCCGCAGACCTTGTTGGCCACCTGCCGCATCTCCTTGGTGCCCTTGAGGTAGGCGTGGGAGGTGGTGCGGTCGAGGTGGCGGGGGTGCAGCGGGACGAGCTGGCGGGCCGCGTCGAGCACGTCGCCGACCTGGTGGTCGACCGGGTCGAGGTAGCGCACCGCGTTGGTCAGCACGGCCGGCACGCCCATGGACTCGGCCAGCCCGAGCATGCGCACGGCCGTGGTGGCGTCGCGGTAGCCGTACTGGTCGACCAGTTCGATCACCACGCCCGGCACCGCGGCCCGCCAGAGGCCCAGCAGCATCCTGGCGTGCTCGTCGCGCCGCTCGGCCACCGCGCGGCCCACGTCGGACCTGGGGCCGAGCAGCACCACGAGACCGTCCTCGGCGCCGAACCCGTGGTCGCCGCCGTGTCCGTCATCGCGCCCGCCGGCCCACTCCCCGATCAGCTCGCGGGTCACCTTGGGCGTGCCGCGCTCGCCCGCGTAATGCGCGGACGTGACCAGGCGGCACAGGCGTGACCAGCCCTTGGCGCGGGCCAGCACCGTGACGCGGTCCTCGGCGTCCGGCCCGGTCTTCGGCCCGGGCGCGCGGCGGCGGCCGGGCAGGTCCAGTCCGGGCACCCCGAACCCCGGCAGCGGGGGCAGGGCGTCGAGCGCCAGGTTGACGCCGAAGACCGCGGAGATCCGGGCCTCCGCGCACGCGTGGGCGTGCTTGATCGCGCCGTAGAGCCCGTCGCGGTCGGTCAGCGCGAGGATGTCCATCCCGTGCTCGACCGCCCGGCTCACCAGCGCCCGCGGGAAGGCCGTGCCGAAGCGCATGGAGTACGCGGAGCACACGCTGAGGTGCGGGAACGGCGCCGCCATCAGTCCCACGCCCTCAGCAGCAGCCAGGCGTTGCCGGCGGTGTCGTAACGCAACTCGTACGAGCCCACCTCACGCCCCGGGCTGGCCTCCACCCGCCAGAACTTGCGTTCACCGGGATCACCCTCGCTGGTCTTCCACCACTCGCGCGCGACCACCCAGTGGTCGAGGACCCGGCGGACGAGATAGAGCCGGTCTCGCCAGACGAACTGGGTCGGCTCCCCGTCCCTGGTCCACACCTCTATCGGATCGCCATAGAGTCTGCTCAAGACGCTTCTCCCCGCGGCTCTGGTCGTTATGCTGAGCCACCCGGGGGAAGGCGGGCGCTTATATGTCGAACATATGTTCTCAGAGCCCCGAACGCAAGTCGCCGGCCTGTCTCACGAGAGGGTTGGCGCCGATCGAGTTGCGGATGCTGAAGGTCACGCTACCCGGCCGGTAGCGGTCGTCCGAGGACTCCACCGGACGGCCCTCGTGCGTGGTCGTGACCCGGCGCTGGCGCAGGAGCGGGCTCCCCCGGCGCACCCCCAGCAGGCGGGCGTCCTCGGCGCCGGCGGACACCGCGTCGATGAGATGCTCGCCGTAGGCGAACACGAGGCCGATCGAGTCGTACAGGGCCTCGGTGACGGACTCGCAGTCGGCCGGGATCCGCTCGACGGCGGCGGCCACCCACTCGGCGTACACGGTGCGTTCGAGCAGGACGGGCTCACCCTCCAGCGAGCGCAGCCGCAGCACCTCCAGGACCTCGCCGGGGCCGAGCCTGGCGGACTCGGCGGCGCTCGCGGCCCTGCGGCGCTGGGTGATCACCTGGCCGCCGAAGCGGTAGCCGTTCGCGCGCGCCCACTGCGCGAAGCTGTGCAGCTCGGCGAAGCTCTGGCTGCGCGCCCTGCCGAGCACGATGCGCCTGGCCCCCTGCCGGGAGCCGAGCAGGCCCTCGGCGGCGAGCACGGCCACCGCCTGGCGCACGGTGCCGCGGGCCGCGCGGTAGCGTTCGGCCAGCTCAGCCTCGCTCGGGAGCTGCGAACCGACCGGGAGCGCACCGGAGACGATCTCGTTCCGAAGATCATCGGCGATCAGTTCATAGCGCGCAACCATCAACGACCCTTCCCATTCATGAAAGAGCAACATTCATGCGACTTACTGGTGCTCGCTTGTTTGTACAAGTTCCCTTAGGTTCCTTCCACATCCCCTGAAGTGGAGGCGTTGTGTTCACACCTCGCGCCCGTGCGGCCGGCGTTGCCGCAGCCCTTACCGTAGTCACCGCGGCGTGCGGCGCCGCGCCCGGCACCCAGCAGTCCACCGCGTCCTCCTCCTCCGCTCCGAACGCGGCCACCGCCACCTCGGCGGCGGACTTCGGCGGCCTCGACAAGCTCGTCGAGGCGGCCAAGAAGGAGGGAAATCTCCACGTCATCGCCCTTCCGCCCAACTGGGCGAACTACGGGGAGATCATCCAGAAGTTCCAGGCCAAGTACGGCATCAAGATCGAGAGCGAGACGCCCGACGCGGCCAGCGCCGACGAGATCAACGCAGTCAAGACGCGCAAGGGCCAGGACCGCGCCCCCGACGTGCTCGACCTCGGCCAGTCGTTCGCGATCAGCGGAGCCGGCGAGGGCCTGTTCGCTCCGTACAAGGTGCAGTCCTTCGACAAGATCCCCGAGGGGCAGAAGGAGAGCACCGGGCTCTGGGTCAACGACTACGGCGGCTACGTGTCCATCGGCTGCGACGCCAAGAAGATCGCCGCGTGCCCGACGAGCTTCGCCGACCTGCTCAAGCCCGAGTACAAGGGCAAGGTCGCGATGAACGGCAACCCGACCAAGGCGGGCTCGGCCTTCGCCGGCGTGTACGCCGCCGCCCTCGCCAACGGCGGCTCGTTCGACGACATCCAGCCCGGCATCGACTTCTTCAAGAAGCTGAAGGACGCGGGCAACTACAACCCGGTGGAGACCACGCCCGCGACCATCGAGAAGGGCGAGACCCAGATCAGCATCGACTGGGACTACAACAACTCCGCCTACGCGCCCCAGATGGCCGCCAAGGGCCTCGACTGGAAGGTGAACATCCCCTCCGACGGCAAGTACTTCCAGATGTACGCCCAGGCCATCAACAAGGACGCCCCGCACCCGGCGGCCGCTCGGCTGTGGCAGGAGTACCTCTACAGCGCCGAGGGCCAGAACCTCTTCCTCAAGGGCTTCGCCCGCCCCGTCCTGCTGCCCTCGATGACCACCGACGGCACCGTGGACAAGGCCCTGGCGGAGAAGCTGCCGTCGGTGGAGGGCAACCCCACCTTCCCGACGAGCCAGCAGGTGGACGCGGCCAAGGCCAAGCTGGCCGGCGGCTGGGACGCCGCGATCTCGGGATGAACCGCTCCGGTTCGAAGGGCTGGCTGGGGGCGCTGCCGCTGCTGGCCTTCTTCGCGCTCGTCTTCGGCGTCCCCGCCATCGCGCTGGTGGCGGGGGCGTTCACGGCGCAGGGGCGGCCCAGCCTGGCGAACCTGTCGCAGAGCCTGCAGGGCGGCTACCTCGTCGCGATGCTCGGCAGCGTGAAGCTGTCCGCCGTGGTCGCCCTGCTGGGGGCCGTGCTGGGGACGTTCCTCGCGTACGCCGTCGTGACCTCACGCCTCACGTTCCTGCGCGAGGCCGTGCTGACGGCCTCCGGCGTGCTGGCCAACTTCGGCGGGGTGCCGCTGGCGTTCTTCTGGATCGCCACGCTCGGCAACTCCGGCGTGGTCAGCGGCCTGGTCGGGCTGCCGTCCGGCTCGCTCTACACGTTCTGGGGCCTGGTGGTGACCTACCTGTACTTCTCGATCCCGCTGATGGTGCTGGTCATGGCGCCGGCGCTGGACGGGCTGCGGCCGCAGTGGCGCGAGGCGGCGGCCAACAACGGGGCCACCGCCTGGCACTACTGGCGCTTCGTCGCGCTGCCGGTGCTGGCGCCGTCGATGCTGGGCGGGGTGGTGCTGCTCTTCGGGTCGGCCTTCTCCGCGTACGCCACCGCCAACGCCATGGTCGGGACCGTCGTCCCGCTCGTCACGTTGAAGATCGCCAGCGCGCTCACCGGCGACGTGCTGATCGGCTACGAGAACATCGCGCTGGCCCTCAGCCTCGACATGGTCGTGGTGGCCGGGCTCGTGATGGCGATCTACCTGCCGCTGCAGAAGAGGAGCTCCCGATGGCTGCACTGACCGGCCTGGAGCGCATCTCGGGTGGCTCCTCGCGCCCTCGCGTGTGGCGCGGCGCGGTGTTCCTGCTGGCGGCGGCCTACTTCCTGATCCCGCTCGGGGCCTCGCTCTGGTACACGATCTACACCCCGACCACCGGCGTGTCGTTCTCGGCCTACGGCGAGCTGCTGACGGCCGACGGGTTCGTGCGCTCGCTGCTGCTGTCGCTGTCCCTGGCCGTCGCCACGATCGTGCTGGTGCTGCTGCTGGCGTTGCCCGCGATGCTGGCCGTACGGCTCTTCGCGCCGCGGCTGCGCCCGCTGATGGAGGTGCTGTGCACGCTGCCCCTGGTGGTGCCGCCCATCACCTTCGTGGCCGGGATCGGCACGTCGCTGCGCACCGGGACGGACGTGCTGGCTCCGACGCCGTTCTGGGCCACGCTGATCGCGGTCCAGGACCCGGCGTTCCCCGTGGTGCTGGTGCTGGCGTACGTGGTGCTGGTGCTGCCGTTCGTGTACCGGTCGCTGGACGCGGGGCTGCGCGCGATGGACGTGCGGACGCTGGTGGAGGCGGCCCGCAACCTGGGCGCCTCTTGGCCGTACGTGCTGGTCAGGGTGGTCGTGCCGAACCTGCGCTCGGCCCTGGCCAGCGCGTCGTTCCTGACGCTGGCCCTCGTGCTGGGCGAGTACACCGTGGCCAGCCTGCTGGGGTACGAGCCGTTCGCGGTGTGGATCGTGACCGTCGCCGGCTCCAAGGGGCAGCTCTCGGTCGCGGTGTCCATCCTCAGCCTCCTGCTCATCTGGCTGCTGCTGCTCGCCGTGTCCTCGGCGTTCGGTAAGGAGAGAAACAAATGACCGCATCGGTGGAGTTCCGCGCGCTGCGGCGGGTGTTCGGCAAGACGGTCGCGCTGGACGGCTTCGACCTCATCGTCGCGCCCGGCGAGTTCGTCGCGCTGCTCGGGCCCTCGGGCTGCGGGAAGACGACCGCGCTGCGGTGCGTGGCCGGGTTCGAGCGGCCGGACTCGGGCGCGGTGCTCGTCGACGGCCGGGACATCACGGACGTACCGGCCAACAAGCGGGACGCGGGCATGGTCTTCCAGTCCTACTCCCTCTTCCCCAACCTGAACGCCCGCGACAACGTGGCCTTCGGCCTGCGCGTCCGCAAGGTGCCCGTGGCCACCAGGCGGAAGAAGGCGGACGAACTACTCGAACTGGTCGGCCTCCCCTCGCACGCCGACCGCTACCCGCACCAGCTCTCCGGCGGCCAGCAGCAACGCGTCGCCCTGGCCCGCGCGCTCGCCCTGGAACCGCGCGTCCTGCTGCTGGACGAGCCGCTGTCGGCGCTGGACGCGAAAGTACGCGTGTCGCTGCGCGAGGAGATCCGCCGCCTCCAGCTCGACCTGGGCATCACGACCATCTTCGTGACCCATGACCAGGAGGAGGCGCTGTCGATCGCGGACCAGGTGGCGGTGCTGCGCGACGGGCGGCTCGAACAGGTCGGCTCGCCCGCCGAGATCTACGACCGCCCGGCCACCGCCTTCGTGGCGGAGTTCGTCGGCACCATGAACCACCTCGCCGGCCAGGTCTCCGGTGACCAGGTCACGGTGCTCGGCCAGCTCCTGCCGGTCGACGGCCAGGTGCCCGCGGATCCGTCCGTGGACGTCCTGATCCGTCCGGAGGCCGTCAAGGTCGTCCCGGTCGAGGACGGTCCCGCCCACGTGCTCGCCGCCTCCTTCCGCGGCGCCTCGGTCCGCCTCCGGGTGGCGGTGGAGGGCGGGGAAGTCCTGGCCGACGTCCCCGGCCACGAGGCGGCCCGCCTCGCACCCGGAACGCGCGTCACCGTCCGCCTGGTGGACCGGCCCGTCCTGGTGGCGCCCCGCACGGTGACCGTCCCGGCCCCGGTCGTGGCGGCCGATGCGATCTGAGCACGCCGGCCCGGATGCCGTCCTGTTCGACATGGACGGCACCCTGGTCGACACCGAAGGGCTGTGGTGGCAGGCCACCGTCTCCATCGCCGCCTCCCTCGGCCGGCCGTTGGGACCGGAGGACGTGCCGTACGTACTCGGCCGCACGGTCGAGGACGTGGCCGCCCACCTCCTCACCCCCGCTTCGGACACGCCCCTCATGCCCGAGGCGGCCAGACAGCCCACGGACACCTCACCCATGCCCGAAGTGGCCAGACAGCCCACGGACGCCTCACCCATGCCCGAGGTGGCCAGGCAGCTCACGGACGCCTTCGCCGACCTCATCGGGCAGGGCGTGAAGGTCACGCCGGGGGCGTCGGAGCTCCTGGCCGAGCTGGCCGCCACCGCCATCCCGACGGCCCTGGTCAGCGCCTCTCCCCGGACCATCGTGGAGCTGGTGCTGCCATGGCTCGGGCACACGTTCGACCTGGTGATCGCGAACGAGGACACAGCCCGCGGCAAGCCGTACCCGGACCCGTACCTGGAGGCGGCCCGCCGGCTCGGCACGATCCCCTCCCGCTGCATCGCCGTCGAGGACAGCCCCACGGGCGTCGCCGCCGCCACGGCCGCGGGGTGCCGCGTCCTGGTGACGTCCCCGGAGAAGGGCCTGCCGTCGCTCACCCACCTCATGACCAACGCCCACCCACCAGAGGGCTGAGGGCTGGGCCTGAGGGTTGCCGATGAGGGGTGAGCGCTGAGGGCGGGCGCTGAGGGGCGGGTCGTGGGAGCCGAGGGCTTGGGGTGACGGGCCGGGTTGTAACGGGCCGGGTTGTAACGGGCCGGGTTGTAACGGGCCGGGTTGTAACGGGCCGGGTTGTGAGGCGCTGAGTCGCGAGGTGCTGAATGGTGACGGGCTGGGTTGTGACGGACCCCGGCCGGTGACGGACCCCGGGTGGTGACGGGCTCGGCGTGGACACCGAGCCGGGGCGCTGGGCGCGAACCCCAGGCACGGACCCTGGACGCAGACCCTGGACGCCGAGCCGGGACGCTGGGTCGGGGCGCTGGGTCGGGGCGTTGGGCGCGAGCCCTGGACGCGGACCCTGGACGCCGAGCCGGGGCGCTGGGTCGGGGTGAGGGGTGGCTGGTTGGTAGGTGAGGTCGCTGAGGTGGTCGTGGTTCGTTAGTCGATGCTGAAGCGGGCCAAAGCGCCCGCCTCCAGGGCTACCCAGATCGCCCCGTCCGGCCCGACCGTCAGCCCGTGCGGCTCGGCCTTTCGCGCGCCTTCGTCCCCCGCCTGCGGTCCGGTTGGGAGCGGGTACGAGTCGATGGTCCCGTCGGTGGTAATGCGGCCGAGGCGGTCGGCGGCCCATTCGGTGAACCAGAGGGCACCGTCGGGGCCGGTGACGATCGCGTGCGGCCGTGCGACCCGGTCGGGCAATGGGTACTCGGTGATCTTGCCGGCGGTGTCGATCCGCCCGACCTGACCAGCGCCGATCTCCACGAACCAGAGCGCGTCATCCGGCCCCAACGTGATGCCCACCGGGGCGGCACCCTCCGTGGGGAGCGGGTGAACGGTCACCTCGCCTGCCAGCGAGATCCGCCCGATGGCGTTGCCCTGGTTGATCGTGAACCAGAGCGCGTCATCCGGCCCCACCGTGATGAAGGCGGGCATACCGCCCTCCACCGGCACCTCGAACTCCGTCCGCTCCCCGCCGGGCCCGATGCGCCCGATCCGGCCGGTCTGCATCTGGGTGAACCACATGGCCCCATCGGGCCCGGCGACGAGCCCGTACGGCGAGTCCGCCTCATGGGAGGTCACCTGCCCGTCGGCGGCGATCCGGGAGACCCGGCCGCCCTTGCCCTCCGCGAACCACATCGCCCCGTCCGGCCCCGGGGTGATAACCATCGGCTGCCCGTCGGCCGGATCGAGCTGATGAATCACCGGCTTCTGGCCCGGCACCATCCTGCCGACACGCCCTTCGTGGACAAGCGTGAACCATAGCGCCCCATCCGGTCCGGTCGCGATGCCGTACGGCGCGCCCTCATCAATCCTGGTCAACATCTGCGGTCCTTCACTGATCGATCCTGCACTGCTCAACATATGCGTCCTCCTGCCAGCGTGATCTCGGTCCCCCGGAAGCGCCGGATGAGGGCGCGGTCGTGCGACACCACGACGAGCCCGCCGCGGTAGTCGTCGAGCGCCTGCTCGATCTCCTCGGCCAGGACCGGCGAGAGGTGGTTGGTCGGCTCGTCGAGCAGGAGGAGGTCGTACTCCTGCGCCAGCAACCGGGCCAGCGCCAGTCTGCGCTGCTGCCCGACCGACAGCGTGCCCACCTTCTGGTCGAGGGCTTGGGGCTTGAAGAGGCCGGTGCTCAGCAGAGCCGCACGCCGTTCGTCCGCATAGCTGTGGTTGTGGCCGTAGGCGTCCAGGACGGTCAGGTCGGGGTCGAACGTCACCTCCTGCGGCAGGTGGCCGACCCTTACCCGGGCGTGCTCGGCCAGGGTCTGGAGCAGCGTCGACTTGCCCGCGCCGTTGGCCCCGCGGACCAGCAGCCGGTCACCGGCTTCGACGGTCAGGGAGGGGACGTGCAACCGATCGCCGACCCGGACATCGCGCAGCTCCACAAGCACGCGAGCTTGGGCCCGGTCGTGCCCGACCGCATCCCCGTGCCCGGCCGCATACCCGTGTCCGACGGCATGCTCGTCTCCGGCCACATGCTCATCTCCGGCCGCATGCTCGTCTCCGGCACGCTGGTGTCGGAGGCCGAGCTCACGTCCTGTATCAGGGGCGCATCGCTCGCCGGCCACGCGTCCCGTAGCGGGCTCATGGATTGGAGCGGGTGCGTGTCCCCAAGCGGACGCACGGCTCGGAGCGGGCTCATGTCCCGGAGCGGACGCACGGCTCGGGGTGGGCGCATGTCCTGGAGCAGGCGCATGGCTTGGGGTGGGCTCGTGGGTCGTCTCAGGGGTGCGTTGTGTGCCGGGCTGGCGTTTCGGGGTGGGCTCCGGTGCTGCGTCGCAGGCGTGTCGTGGGCCGGGCCGGCGTCCCCGGGTGGGCTCCGGTGCTGCGTTGGGTGCAGGGCCTGGGGTTGGGGTGCTGGGAGTCGTTTCGTCGATTTCCAGCGGGTCGGGGAAGGTCGGGGTGGTGGTGTTCAGGAGGTCGGGGAGGGTCGGAGTGGGGGTGAAGGTGCCGTGGAAGCGGAGGGGGGCGGGTGGCCGAGGGACCGGGTCGGCCTCCAGTCGGCGCAGGCGCTCGTGTGCGTTGCGGACCCGGCTGGCCACCGAGCTCTGCACCCGCCCGGCGTTGCGGTCGTAGGCCATCTTGTTGTTGTCGCGCATCTGCCGCCCTGTGGCCACCCGGTGGGCGGTCGTGGCCGCGTAGTCGCGCACCTGCCGCACCTCCTCGCACCACGCCGCGTACGACTGCTCCCAACGGGCCCTGGCGGCGGCCTTGGCGGCCAGGAAGCCGGTGTAGCCGTCGCCGAAGCGGGTGATCGCCCCGTGCTCGACCTCGAGCACGGCCGTGGCCACCCGGTCGAGGAAGACGCGGTCGTGGGAGACCACGACGACCGTGCCCCGGTGCTCGCGCAGCCGGGCTTCGAGCCAGGTCAGGGCCGACTCGTCGAGGTGGTTGGTCGGCTCGTCGAGCAGCAGGACCCTGGGGGCGGCGGCCAGGACGCAGGCCAGGCCGAGGCGGGCGCGCTCCCCGCCCGACAGGCTGGACAGCGGCCGGTCGCGGCCCACGTGGAACAGCCCCAGCCCGTGGAACGCCTTGTCGACCCGCGCGTCGGCCTCGTAGCCGCCGCGCAGCTCGTACGCCGTCAGCAGCTCCCCGTACTCCGCCATGACGTCATCGGTGAGCGCCGACTCCAGCTCGCGGATCCGGCGCTCCATGGCGCGCAGACCGGCCAGCGCGGCGTCGACGGCCTGCTGGACCGTGTGGCCGGGCGGCAGGTCGAGCGTCTGCCGGAGGTAGCCGGTGTCGTCGGCCAGCGTCACCTCGCCGTCGTCGGGCCGCTCGACCCCGGCCAGCAGCCGCAGCAGCGTGGACTTGCCCGAGCCGTTCTCCCCGACGATGCCCACGCGCTCGCCGGGCTTCACGGACATGGACGCCTCAGCGAGGACGGCCCGCTCGCCGTATGACTTGGAAACCCCTCGAAGACTGATCAGGATGGAACTCCAATCGCAACCGTTGTAGCGTTAGTGTGCCATGCGGGAGAAGCTAATGCAACTGGAGTAGTTTTTGGAGTCGAACAAGCGGCCGGGCGGGCGAAGCGCCCGGATTCGGGACGCCGTACGGGAGGCCACCCTCGCCGAGCTGGCCGAGCACGGATACCGGGGCCTGACGGTGGAGAACGTGGCCGAGCGGTCAGGAGTGCACAAGACAACCGTCTACCGGCGCTGGGGCAACGTCGCGGGGCTGATCTCCGACGCCCTGGAGCTGGCCAGGGACGAGCCGTGGCCCATTCCCGACACGGGCTCGATCGAGGGCGATCTGAGGGGCATCGTCCAGCTGGTGCGCAGCGGCTTCGACGACCCGGAGCTGGGGCCGGTGTCGTCGGCGTTCGTGGCGGCGGCCGTACAGGATCCCGACGCGGCGCGGGCGCTGCACGAGTTCTTCATGGCCCGGCACGAGCAGTCGGCCGAGGTGGTGCGGCGGGCGGTCGCACGCGGTGAGCTGCCTGACGTCGTGGATGTCAGGGAAGTGATCAGGGTGGCCGTCGCGCCTGTTTACTACCGGTTGTTCGTGGCGCATGAGCCGGTCACCGAGCGGGACGCCGATCGTGCCGCCGACGCGGCGCTCGCCGCCGCCCGCGCCGGTGTTCTGTGAACTGCCACCCGTGCCGGTGCTCTGTGAACCGCCGCCCGTGCTGCCGACGCGGCACTCGCCGTCACCCATGCCGCCGCCCGTGCCGGTGCGCTGTGAACCGCCGCCCGCGCCGGCAAGAGCAGCCCGCGCCGGTGGCCCGGGAGGGTCAGGGGGTCTTCTGGCCGCGTAGTTCGAAGTCGTCGAACGTCGTCTTCAGCAGCGACGTCTCGTCCTTGGGCGTACGCGCGAACAACCCCACATACCCGTTCCCGAGCCCGTTCGGATCCTCCACCTGGTGCACCCGCTGATCGTTCACCCACATCGTCAGCCGCACCGCCGACCCGGTCTGCTCGCACGCCGCCACCAGCCGGGCCTTGCCGGGCAGACTGTCCACCTGCACCGGCTGGGCCAGCGTCCCGCCCGATCCGTCCACGATCCGCCGGATCCTGGCCTTCCCGGTCGTGTCGAGCGCGAACTCGTAGTACGTGTCGTCATCGTCCATGTTGTGGCAGTACACGCCGTACTCACCGCTCCCGACCGACTTCTTGACCTCGGCGGTGACGGCGACGACGACGGACGAGGGCAACATCGGAGTGGGCGTGGCCGACGGGTCGGGCGTGTTGGTCGGCGTGGCGATGAGGAAGGGTATGGGCGCCTTCGCCCACCGCTCCTCGGACCCCTTCTCCACGTCCAGCCCGTACGTCCCGTCCGTCCGGTAGCCGTAGCTGGCCGTCTCGTCCGGGTCGTAGACGCCGTTCCAGCCGCCGGAGGTCTGCGTGAAGTCCTCACGGTAGAGAACGCTCATGTCGGGCGGCCCGCTGGGGCTGAACACCGCCCACGCGGCCACCGAGCCCGCCACGAGCACCGCCGCGGCCGCCGCCGCGACGCCCGCGATCAGCTTGGCGCGGTTGCCCTTGGACTTCTGCTGGACGGACGTGTACGGCGCCGTGGCCTGCTGCCAGGCCACCTGTACGGTATGCGCCGCCTGTTCGGGCCCGGCCGACCGCCCGACGAGCTGGTCGAGCAGCTGCTGCGCGGTGGGCCGCGCGGCCGGGTCCTTCCGCAGCGCGGCCCCGACCAGCTCGCGCAGGCCGGGCTCGACCTCGCTGAGATCCGGCTCGGTGTTGAGCACCTGGTAGACGATCGAGGGCAGCGTGTCGCCGCCGAAGGGCGCCCTCCCGCTGGCGGCGAACGCGACCAGGCATCCCCACGAGAACACGTCACAGGCCGGGGACACGGGTTCGCCCCGCAGCACCTCGGGAGCCATGTAGCGGGGCGTGCCCACCAGCTCGCCGGTGCCCGTGACGCCTCCAAGCGTGTCGAGCGCCCGCGCGATGCCGAAGTCGATCACGCGCGGGCCGACGGGCGACAGCAGCACGTTCGACGGCTTGAGGTCCCTGTGCACCACACCGGCGCCGTGGATGGCGGTCAGCGCGGTGGCCACGCCGACGGCCAGCGCGTCGAGGCTGGAGCCGCGCAGGGGGCCCGACTGGCGTACGGCGGCCTCGAGGTTCGGGCCGGGCACGTATTCGGTGACGACATAGAGCTGGTCGCCGTCAAGCGCGGCCTCGATCACCGCGGCCGTGCAGAACCTGCGCACCCTCTGGGCGGCGTCCGCCTCCCTGCGGAACCGCATGCGGAACTGCTCGTGCTGGGTCAGCTCCGGGTTGATCACTTTGACGGCGACCCGCTGCCCAGCCGGATCCTCGGCGAGATGGACCGTGCCCATGCCGCCCCGACCCAGCACGCTAAGCAACCTGTAGCGCCCGATGTGGGAGGTTTCACCGCTCACGGCGCGCTAGCTTACCGACACACCGCACACCGCGCAGGGCCGAGCACACCACGTAGACACCACCTGGGGAACCCGGACCCCGGGTGGCATTCCCCCGCACGTACGGAGTTGACTAGGCGTCATGCATGCCATCATCGTCTCCGCCCCTGGCGGTCCTGAGGTTCTCGAATACGTGGAGCGGCCCGATCCCGTCCCCGGCGAGGGGGAGATCGTGGTCGATGTCGCGGCCAGCGGCGTCAACTTCATCGACATCTACCACCGCTCCGGCGCGTACCCGCTCGACCTGCCCACTCCCATCGGCTCCGAGGGCGCGGGCACGGTCTCGGCCGTCGGGCCCGGGGTGCAAGGGGTGGCCGTGGGCGACACCGTGGCCTGGGCCAACGTCCTGGGCAGCTACGCCGAGAAGGCGGTGATCCCGGCGGACCGGGCCGTGCCGGTGCCCGACGGCGTCCCGGCCGACGTGGCCGCGGCGGCGATGCTGCAGGGGATGACCGCCCACTACCTCACCCACTCCACCCACGAGGTGCGGGAAGGCGACGAGGTGCTCGTCCACGCCGGAGCCGGCGGCATGGGGCAGCTGCTCATCCAGCTGGCCAAGCTCAAGGGCGCCAAGGTCCACACCACCGTCTCCACCAGCGAGAAGGAGAAGCTGGCCAGGGAGGCCGGCGCCGACGAGGTGCTGCGGTACGACGACTTCGCCGAGGCGCTGCGGGACAGGATCGACGTGGTGTACGACGGCGTCGGCAAGGCCACGTTCGACGGCGGGCTCGATGCGCTGCGGCCACGCGGCCTCATGGCCCTGTACGGCGCCGCCAGCGGCCCGGTCCCGCCGATCGACCCCCAGATCCTCAACCGCAAGGGCTCGCTCTTCCTGACCAGGCCCACACTCGTCCACTACATAGCCGAGCGCGAGGAGCTGCTGCGGCGCGCCTCCGACCTGTTCGGCTGGATCAAGTCGGGACAGCTCGCCATCAACATCTCCCACCGCTACCCGCTGGCCGAGGCGCACCAGGCGCACGAGGACCTGGCGGCCCGCCGGACGACAGGAAAACTGCTCCTCATACCCTGACGCCATGGACATCGCAGGATCGATCTGGTCGTTCGCCGCCGTAGTGGCGCTGCTCACGCTCACCCCCGGCCTCGACACGGCCCTGATCCTGCGTACGTCCTTGCTGGCGAGCAGGCGGGCGGCCTGGGGCGTGACGCTCGGCATCCAGCTCGGCACGCTCACGTGGGGCGTGCTCACCGCGGCCGGGCTGTCGGCGCTGCTGGCCGCCTCGCGGCTCGGCTACGAGATCCTGCGCTGGGCCGGCGTGGCGTACCTGGTGTGGATGGGCCTGCGCATGCTCCTGGCCAAGGCCGCGCCCCACGACGAGCCAGAGCAGGCGGTGCGGTTCGGGGGCGGGTTCCGGCGCGGGCTGGTCACGAACCTGCTCAACCCCAAGGTCGGGGCGTTCTACGTGGCCATGCTGCCGCATTTCATCCCGGACGGGGCGCCGCACGCGGTCATGGGGTTGGTGCTGGCCGGCGTGCACGTGGCCGAGGGGCTGCTGTGGAGCGCGGCGCTGATCGGGTTCGCTTCGCTGGTGGGCGGCTTCCTGCGGACGCCCGCCGTACGCCGCTTCCTCGACCGCCTGACCGGCGTGGTCATCGTCGGCTTCGGCATCCGCCTCGCCGTCACCGACTGAGGCCGAAGCCGGGGCTCGTGGGCCAGCCCAGCAGACGGGCCCCCAGCACGGCGGTCTCCAGGGTGAAGCGCTGCGTCGGGTCGTCCGGCGAGAAGCCGGTCAGACGGCGGATGCGCTCCAGCCGGTACGTGACCGCCCGCGGGCTCAGCCCCAGCCGCCGGGCCGCGGCCGTCTGGTTGCCGTGCGAGGCGAAGACGGCCTCCAGCGTCTCCAGCAGCGGCTCGTGCCCGCCCCGCGCCCCCAGCAGCGGGCTCAGCACGCTGGTCACGAGGTCCTCGATCGCGCCCCTGTCGCGCAGCAGAACGGGGAAGACGAGCAGGTCGGCCGCCTTGACCACGTCGGCCCTGAGCCCCAGCCCGTCGGCCAGCTCCAGGGCCTGCGCCGCCTCCCGGTAGGAGGCCACCACGCCGCCGGGGCCGCGCTGCGGCCGTCCCACCGCGACCCGCCACCCGGCCGGGAAGCGGGCGCGTACGTGATGGGTGAACTCTCCCACCGCGGCCGGCAGCGTCGCCGGGGCCACGCACACCAGCAGCCCGTCGCGCACGGCCACGAGCACGTTGTGCGAGCCGAACCGGGCGATCAGGTCCCGTTCGATGCGGTCCTGGTCGCCGTCGCGCATGCCGCGGGCCACGGCCACCACGTACGATCCGGCCAGCCGCAGCCCGAAGTGCTCGGCCCGCTCCGCCAGCCGCTCGGCCCGCCCTTGGAGCAGGTCGTCCACGAACTCCCGCCAGGCCTGCTCCTCCTCGCGGATGGCGGCGAGTTGCGCCCTCTCGTACCCCTCCATCAGCGCGGAGACCGCCTTGCGCAGCGCGGGCAGCGCTTCCGGCAGCCCCTCGCCGGCGGCGAGCGCGCCGTCCACCAGCACCCGCAGCGGCACCCCCAGCGTGGCGGCGCGCCTGCCCGCGGCGCGGTAGGCGTCGAGCGCCTCGCGAGAGGGTAAGCGGCCGGTCGCGGCGTGCTCGGCCAGCACCCGCCGATGCCCGCCGAGCAGGTCGGCGAGCAGGTCGGCGGGCAGGTCGGAGATCGCCATCACACTCCTACGTCACGCCTGTCGAAGGAGAGCACCGCGGTGAGCGCGAGCACGGCCGTCGCCCCCGCCAGCACAAGGTAGTCCCCGACCGGCAGCCCCTCATAGAGCGGCCGACCCTCGGCGTAGTAGTGGAACGGCGAGACCCACTTCAGCCAGGAGATGGCGTCGATGTTCCGGCCGATCGTGACCACGACGTAGCCGGCCACCACCCACACCCCGACCACGGCGGAGGCGATCGACCTGCGCCCGGCGGCCGCGCCCACCGCCAGCCCCATCGTCCCGAACAGCAGCCCGACCAGGAGCACCCCGAGGTGCGCGGCCAGGATCCGGTCGAACGGCACCCCCATCTCCACGACCTCGCTCATCGCCCACATGGCGAGCAGCGTCACGACGGCCAGCACGAGCATCGCGACCGCCAGCGCGGCGAACCTGTCCAGCACCAGCCGCCGCCGGTCCACCGGCAGCGTGACGACCAGCTCCAGCGTGCCCGACTCCTCCGGCTGCGCGATCGCCCGGTTGGCCAGGAGCATCGCGAACACGATGAACAGCATGGGGACGAAGAGCTGGTAGACGACCGTCTGCAGGTAGCCGGCGCCGGAGGCGAAGTCCCCGAGCCCGCCCATCAGGTCCTTGAGCGGCCCGGGGAACTTGGCCATGGCCATGGAGTCGTAGGTCTCGGGGTTCAGCTTGACGTTGGCGTACGCGCCCAGATAGACGCCCATGAAAGCGCTGATGCCCAGGCACCACCAGATGAGCGACCGCCGGTTGTCGCGCAGGCTCTTAGCGATCATGGTGCCGCTCCTCGTCGCTGTAGTAGGTCAGGAAGATCTCCTCCAGGTCCGGTTCCGCGCTCACCATGTGCACCACAGTGAAGGCGGCCGCCGCCTTGATCAGCGCGTCCGGCCGGCCGTCGATCGTGCAGCGCACGCCGGCACCCTCCACGCGCAGGTCGCGCACGCCGGGCAGGTTCTCGAAAGCCGCTCGCGGCACGGGCGCGTCGAAGTGCAGCTCGACCCGGCGCACCGCCTTCTCGCGCAGCGCCGCCACGTCCTCCACGGCCACCAGGCGCCCGTCCCGTACGATTCCGACCCGGTCCGAGACGTTCTCGACCTCGGCGAGCACGTGCGAGGACATCAGCACGGTTCGCCCGGACTGGCGCACCTCCCTGACCATGGCCAGGAACTCGTGCTGCACCAGCGGATCCAGCCCGCCCGTCGGCTCGTCCAGGATGAGGAACTCCGGCTCGTGCATGAACGCCTGGATCAGCCCGACCTTCTGCTTGTTGCCCTTGGAGAGCTTGCGCATCTGCACCGACAGGTCGGCCTCGAGGCGCTCGGCCAGGGCGTCGATGCGCGTGTCCGGCACACCGCCGCGCATCCTGCCGAGGAAGCGCAGGTAGTCCCTGGCCCGTTCGCGGCCCTCCAGCGCCAGCTCGCCCGGCAGGTAGCCGATCCTGGAGCGGGTCGCGGCCTCGCGCGGGTCGGCGCCGAGGACGCGTACCGTGCCCCGGGTGGGCCTGATCACGTCGAGCAGCAACCGGAGCGTGGTCGTCTTGCCTGCGCCGTTCGGCCCGAGATACCCGAAGATCTCCCCCGGCTGGATCTCCAGCGTGAGATCTTCCAGGCCGCGGCGCCTGCCGTAATACTTGGTCAGCCCTTCGGCCTGCACCACTGCTGTCATGGCCGAATCGTCCCGCCGCGCGGGACCTCCGTCACCGGACGGGTCCGGCAGCGTGCGGATGGCTTTGCTTCCGGGACGCGGCAACGAGAAGGTGGGTGGCGTGGAAACGGCGTTCGTGCTCGGTGGCGGAGGCGTGCTCGGCGCGCACGAGGTGGGCATGCTGCAGGCGCTCGACGAGGCGGGCATCAGCCCCGACCTCGTCGTGGGCACGTCCGTGGGCGCCCTGAACGGGGTGGTCATCGCCGCCGCCCCGTCCGAGGCGGTGGAGCGGCTGACCACTCTGTGGCGCTCCGACGTCGTACGTACGGCCTTCGCCGGCTCGTGGGTAGCCCGGTTGTCCACGCTGGCCAGGACCGGCACCCATCTGCACCCGATCGGGCCGTTGCGCGAGGTTCTGAGCGGGACCGTGGGGGTTTCGCGGATCGAGGAGCTGGATGTCCCCTTCCAGTGCGTGGCGGCCTCGGTCGAGCGGGCGGCGGCGCACTGGTTCACCGGCGGGCCGCTGGTCGATGCGGTGCTGGCGTCGTGCGCGGTGCCCGGGCTGCTGCCGCCCGTCGTGATCGGCGGCGAGCACTTCTACGACGGGGGGCTGGTGCACAGCATCCCCGTGGGGCGGGCCGTGCAGCTCGGAGCCAAGCGCGTCTACGTCCTGCACGTCGGGCGGATCGAACGGCCGCTGGCGCCGCCCAGGAGGTTCTGGGAGGTGGGCATGGTGGCGTTCGAGATCGCGCGCAGGCACCGGTTCGCCGAGGACATGGCCAGCCTGCCGCCCGGCGTGGAGGTGCACGTGCTGCCCGCCGGGATGACCGAGGCGCTCTCCCCGCTGCGCTACCGCGACATCTCGCAGATCTCCGCCTGCATCGAGCGGGCGTACAGCGCTTCTTCCCGCTATTTGCAGAACAGAGGAGGATGAGGGTTAGACCGTTGCAGGGAGGCCGCCGTTGCTTCCACCGCGTATTCTCCGCCGGCTGGTGCTGGCTCCGCTGGTCATCGTGGTGACCGTGTTCATGGTGGTGACGCTGCCGTTCTGGCTCCTGGTCACGGCCGCGGCCTCGCTGCGCCTGCCGCCGCCGCGGCGCAGAGGGGCGAGGTTCGTCTGGTTCGCCACGGTGTGGCTGACGCTGGAGTCGGGCGTGCTGGTCACGTGCCTGTGGCTGTGGGTGGCGGGCGGGGCCCGGCGCCAGGAGCGGCATTACGCCCTGATCAGGTGGTTCCTGGCCAAGGTGCACGCGGCCGCCGTGCGGATCTTCCGGCTGACGATGGAGATCCAGGAGCCCGACCTGACGACCGAGGAGCAGTCCGCCAGGCTGACGCGACCGGTCATCGTGCTGTCCCGGCACGCGGGCCCCGGCGACTCCTTTTTGCTGATTTATTACCTTTTGGCGATCTACCACCGGCGGCCGCGCATCGTCATGAAGGCCGCACTCCAGTACGACCCCTCGCTGGACGTCGTGATCAACCGGCTGCCGAACGCGTTCGTGCCCCGCGAGTCCGGGCAGAAGCGGGTCATCGAGGAGATCCACCGCCTCGCCGCCACGATGGGCGACCAGGACGCTCTCGTGATCTTCCCCGAGGGCGGCAACTTCACCCCGCGCCGCCGCCGGCTCGCCATCCGGCGACTGGAGGAGAAGGGCCTGACCGAGGAGGCGGAGCGGGCGCGCGGCATGGACCACCTGCTCCCGCCCCGCCCGAACGGCGCCATCACGGCCATCGAGGCGTGCCCGTCGGCGGACGTCATCTTCGTCGCGCACACCGGGCTCGACGACCTCATCACGCTGGGGGACGTCTGGCGCAAGCTGCCCTTCAACGCTCAGATCACCGCGAAGTGGTGGCGGGTGCCCGCGGCCGAGATCCCGGCGGAGCGGGAGGACCGGATCCGGTGGCTGTACGACCATTGGGAGCAGATCGACGCCTGGATCGACGCCCAGCGCGTGGCCCGGGCAAACGGAGCCCAGACAAAATGAGCCCAGACGAGATGAGCGCCCGCTAGCCGAGCGGTGGCGCGCCCGGGGGCAGGACCGGGACGTCCGGCGGGCCGTGCTCGATGAGGCGGAGCAGCGCGTCCGTGTCGAGGTGCCGTTCCACCAGGTCGCCGAGCGCGTCGAGCCGCTCCTCCCGGAGCGCGGCGAAGTCCGTGCCGGGAGCCGGCGCGAAGTCGCGTCCCGCCCGCGCGGCCACGTCGGCCAGGAAGGCCCGGCGGAAGCCGTCGTTCTCCAGGGCGCCGTGCCAGGTGGTGCCCCAGACGTTACCGGTCCGGCAGCCGTCGAGGAACGGCTCGCCTCCGTCGACCGAAGCCACCCCGTGGTGGATCTCGTACGCGCGGACCGGCTGCCCGTACGCCGTGCCCTCGGGCCGCCCAAGCCGCTTCTCCTTCGCGAACTCGACGCGTACCGGCAGCCGCCCTAGCCCTTCGACCTTGCCCGCCCCCGACTCCACCTCGTCCACGATCTCCCGCCCGAGCATCTGGAACCCGCCGCAGATCCCCAGCACGGGCCCCGCGCGGTCGACGATCGCCGCCGCCAGCCCGCGCTCCCGCAGCCACGCCAGGTCGCTCACCGTGGCTCTGGAGCCCGGCAGCACCACCAGGTCGGCGTCGTCCAGTTCGACCGGATCGGTCACGAAACGCACCACGACCCCCGGCTCGGCGGCCAGGGCGTCCAGATCGGTGAAGTTCGAGATCCTCGGCAGCCGCACGACGGCCACCCGGAGGGTCTGCCTGCCGTACGGGGCGCCCACCGCGACCTTCCGGCTGTCCAGGGCCAACGAGTCCTCGACGTCCAGCCAGAGTCCGTCGAGCCAGGGCAGGACGCCGTACACCTCGCGCCCGGTCAGCCGCCTGAGCATGTCGAGGCCGGGCTCCAGGAGCTCCCGCGCGCCGCGGAACTTGTTCACGACAAATCCGGAAATATGCGATTGGTCGTCGGCGTCTAAGAGGCCCACCGTGCCGTAGAACGCGGCGAACACCCCTCCCCTGTCGATGTCGCCGACCACGATCACGGGCAGGTTCGCGGCCCTGGCCAGGCCCATGTTGGCGATGTCGCCGCGGCGCAGGTTGATCTCGGCGGGGCTGCCCGCGCCCTCGCACACGACCACGTCGTACTGACCCCTGAGCCTTTCGAGCGCCTCCAGCGCGGTGGCGCGCAGGAGGTCCTTGAGCGCGCCGTACTCCATCGCGTCCACGTCCGCCACCGGGTTGCCCATGAGGACGACCTGGCTGCGGCGGTCGCTGCCCGGTTTGAGGAGGATGGGGTTCATGTCCACCGTCGGCTCCAGGTAGGCGGCCTGCGCCTGCGTCGCCTGGGCCCGGCCGATCTCGGCGCCTTGAGCGGTGACGTACGAGTTGAGCGACATGTTCTGCGCCTTGAAGGGCGCGACGCGCACGCCCCTGCGGGCCAGCCATCGGCAGATCCCCGCCGTCAGCACGCTCTTGCCCGCGTCGGACGTGGTCCCCGCGACCAGCAACCCCCCTCTGACCATGCGATCACCGTACAGGCCCGCGCTAGGCTGGCCGCATGCCACCGGCCGACCTGCCCATTTGCCGCACCTGCGGCGTCCAGTACGCCGAGCCGCGCCCCGACTGCCCGATCTGCGAGGACGAGCGCCAGTACGTCGGCTGGGACGGCCAGCGGTGGACCACGCTGGCGGGCCTGGCGGCAGAGGGCCATCGCGGCCGGGTGGAGGAGGAGGGCCCGCGCGTGGTGGGCATCGGCACCGCCCCGCCCACGGCGATCGGGCAGCGCGCGCTCCTGCTGCGCACGCCGGAGGGCAACGTGCTCTGGGACATGGTCTCCTACGTCGACGACGACCTGATCGCCGAGGTCGAGGAGCTGGGCGGGGTGTCGGCCATCGCCATCAGCCATCCCCACTTCTACGGCTCCATGATCGAATGGTCCCGGGCCTTCGACGCCCCGGTGTACATCCACGCCGCCGACAGGCGGTGGGTGGCCAGACCGGACGACTCGGTCATCTTCTGGGAAGGCGACACCCACCGGCTGTCGGAGGACCTCACCCTGATCAACGCGGGCGTGCACTTCGAGGGCGGCCAGGTGCTGCACTGGTCGTCCGAGCGTGCCCTGTTCTCGGGTGACATCCTCCAGGTCGTCCAGGACCGGCGCTGGGTGAGCTTCATGTACAGCTACCCCAACTACATCCCGGAACGTCCGCACGTCGTGCGCCGCGCCCTGGACCTGCTGGAGCCGTACGCGTTCGAGAGGGTTTACGGGGGTTGGTGGAAGCGCATCGTGCACGGGGACGGCGCGGAGGCCGTCCGCCGCTCAGCCGACCGCTACCTCACCTTCGTCGAGGACGTCGAGGACAGGTAGCCGGCCGTTCAGCCCTCGCGCCTCTGGTCCCTGGTCTCCTCGCCCCGAACGGGCGGCTGCTTCTGACCACCGCCGCCGTAGCGCTCCTGCACCGCGTCAGCGCCCTTCGAGATCTGGTCGTCGTACTTGTGGCCGGTCCGCTCCTTCGCGTAGCGCTCGGCCCGGTCCAGCAACTGGTCGGCCTGCTTGGAATGCCCTCTGGCCAGGTTCTCCGCCTTCTTCAGCCATTCCCCGATGCGGCTCATACACGTTCCCCATTTCTTCGGACTACGGGCGCCCCCTACCCCCGCATCCTGCACATTCACTCCCGCCGCCAGGCGGCGAGCAGCGGAACCACCGCCCACCCGGCGAGCACCGTGAAAGCCGCCCAGGTCGGCATGATGGCCGGCAGCTGCTCGATCAGCTGGAGCGCCGGGTAGCCGGGCAGGAACCGGTTGACCCACTCCCCGCCGGGCAGCACGAGGCCGGAGAAGGGCAGCACGAGGACGATCGTCACCAGCGCCGCGGTCGCCACGGCCCCGTTGCGCAGGATCACGCCGAGCGACAGCCCGAGCAGCGTGGCCACCACGATCATGAGCGTGCCGCCCGCGATCACCGTCCAGGCCCCGGCGGGCAGGAGCGACGGGTGGAACTCCGCGGCCAGGAACCGTCCGTAGACATAGCCGGGAATCGCGATGAGCAGCGAGCCGGCGACCGCGGCCCCGCTCAGGACGACCGCCTTGGCCACCAGCACCCGCCCTCTGGACGGCGTGGCGACGAGGGTCGCGTCGATCATGCCGGACGTGTACTCGCCGCTGATCGTCATCGCGCCCATCATCCCGAACGGCAGCTGGGCCAGGACCACCCCCACGTACACGGCCACCACGACCCCCATGGCGGCCTGGTCGCCCGTACGGCCGGGATCCCAGCGCGCGATGACCGTCGAGGCGCCGAGCACGGTCAGCGCGAGCGCCACGAACACACCGACGCCCAGCGCCCACCAGGTCGACCGCAGCGTGCGCAGCTTGATCCACTCGGCGGCGATCGCGCTCACGGCTCGTACCTCCCGATGACCTCTATGAACACGTCCTCCAGCGACGTGCCGGGCCGGACGAACTCGCCGATCTTCGCGTCGGCCAGCAGCCTGCCCCGGCCGATGACGATCAGGTGGTCGGCCGTCACCGCCATCTCGTTCATGAGATGGCTTGACACGAGGACGGTCCGGCCCTCGGCGGCGAGCGACTTGAGCAGGTCGCGCATCCAGCGGATGCCTTCCGGGTCGAGCCCGTTGACCGGCTCGTCGAGCAGGAGCACCTCGGGGTCGCCGAGCAGCGCCGCGGCCAGCCCGAGCCGCTGTTTCATGCCCAGCGAGAAGCCGCCGACGCGTCTGCGTCCCGCGCCGCCGAGCCCGACGAACTCCAGCAGCGGGCCGACGCGCTGCCGCGAGATCCCGTTGGAGCGCGCCAGCCACCACAGGTGCTGGTCCGCGCGGCGGCCTGCCTGCACCGCCGTGGCGTCCAGCAGCGCGCCGACCTGGGTAAGCGGCCTGTCGAGCGCGTGGTAGGGCAGGCCGTTCACCGTGGCGCGGCCGGCCGTGGGCCGGTCGAGGCCGAGGATCAGCCGCATGGTGGTGGTCTTGCCGGCGCCGTTCGGGCCGAGGAAGCCGGTGATCCTGCCGGGCGGCACCGTGAAGGAGAGGTCGTCCACGGCGAGGGTCTGTTTGAAACGTCTGGTGAGCCCGCTGACTTCGATCATGCCCTTCACGATCCGCCGGGACCCGCGCGCCGCGCATCGGTCTTGGGACCGATGCGCGCGGCCGGATCTCGCGGTTAGGTTCGTGGCGTGCGCGAACAGATCCGTCTCCCGCTGCTGAGCCGGGTGCCGGCCTGGATCTGGGTGACGATCGACGCCGGGGTCGCCCTCTTCTTCGCCGCCGCCTTCGTCGGCCTGACCGCGTCGAGGAACCCGTCGGCGCCCGACGCGCTCGACTACGCGGCCGCCCTGGCCACCGGCCTGCCCGTCGCGGTCAGGCGGTTGTGGCCGCGGGCGGTGTTCTTGATCGTCCTGGTGGGCGGGCTCGGCATGCGCGAGTTCTTCATGCCGCACGCCGACCTGCTCTGCCTGCCTCTCGTGCTGTACACGCTGGCGACGCGGGGCAGGGCCGTCGTCGCGCTGCTCGTGGCGGCCGCGGTCGCGGCGCAGGGCGTGCTGGCTCCGCCGCTGACGGCCGTCGTACGCGACCGGCTCGGGCTGGTGCTGGCGATCATGGTCGCCGCCTGGGCCGCCGGCACCGCCGTACGCCAGCGCAGGCGCTACACCGAGCAGCTCGCCGCACAGGCGGAGGAGTGGGCACGGGCGGAGGCCATGGCGGAGCGGCTGCGGATCGCCAGGGAGCTGCACGACGTCATCGGCCACGGGCTCGGCACGATCGCCGTGCAGGCGGGCGTGGCGGGTCTCCTGGGCGGAACGGAGGAGATGCGCGGCGCGCTGACCTCCATCGAGGAGACCAGCCGGTCGGCGCTGCGCGAGACCAGGCGGCTGCTCGGCGTGCTGCGCGAGGACGGCGAGGCCGAGCTCGCCCCCGCTCCCGGCCTGGCCGACCTCGGCGCGCTCGCCGAACGGACCAGGGCGGCGGGCCTGGAGGTGGAGCTGACGATCGACGGCGAGGTGGATGGAGAGATGGAGCTGACGGTCTACCGGATCGTCCAGGAGGCGCTGACCAACGTGCTCAAGCACGCCGGGGCCCGCCACGTCCGGGTCCGGGTCGAACGGCAGGGAGACGGGCTGGTCGTCGAGGTCGTCGACGACGGCCCGCGCGGCCAGGCACGGCCGTACGGGCACGGCCTGACGGGGCTGCGCGAGCGCGTGCGCGTCTTCGGCGGCGAGTTCGAGGCGGGCGCGCGTCCCCTGCGCGGCTTCCGCGTCATGGCGAGGCTGCCGCTGTGATCAGAGTGATGGTGGCCGACGACCAGCCGCTCATCAGGGCCGGCTTCCGCCGGTTGATCGACAGCGCGCCGGGGTTCCACACGGTCGGCGAGGCCGCCACGGGCGCGCAGGCCGTGGCGGCGGCCGCCCGGGACCGTCCCGACCTCGTGCTCATGGACGTGCGCATGCCCGAGATGGACGGCATCGAGGCCACGCGCCGCATCTGCGCCGACCGCCCGCGCACGCGCGTGCTCATCGTGACCACCTTCGACCTGGACGAGTACGTCTACGGAGCCCTCCAGGCGGGCGCCGCGGGATTCCTGCTCAAGGACACCCCGCCCGCCGACCTGCTCAGGAGCGTCGAGGTCATCGCGTCGGGCGAGTCCCTGCTGGCCCCGACCGCCACCCGGCGGTTGATCCAGCGGTACGTGAGCCCGGCGCCACCGATCCGCGGCCTGGACGTCACCGAACGCGAGCGCGAGGTCCTCGTCCTGGTGGCCCGGGGCCTGTCCAACGCGGAGATCGCGCAGAGCCTGTACGTCAGCCTCAGCACGGTCAAGACGCACGTCAGCAGCCTGCTGACCAAGCTCGGTGCGCGCAGCCGCGTCCACCTGGTCATCGCCGCCTACGAGGCCCGGCTGGTCTGAGACGTGGACTCCCGGCGGTCTCGTATGGCCTAGAATCCGGCAGATGTTCAGGGCCCCCGCCCGGCTGGCCTGGCTGGACGCCCTGCGTGGGCCGGCCGCGCTGGCCGTCACCATGCACCACGCCGGCTGGACCTTCGTCCCGGACCTCTGGGTGGAGGTGGACCGGCGGATCGACCTCGGCAGCTGGGGCGTGTTCGTGTTCTTCCTGGTCAGCGGGTACATCATCCCCGCCTCCCTGGAACGGCGCGGCGACGTGCGCGCCTTCTGGACCGGGCGGGCCTTCCGCCTCCTCCCCCTGCTGATCAGCGCCTGCGGCCTGGTGCTGCTCCTGGCCCTGGCAGGCGTGCTCCCCCTCGACCCTCAGCTCGCCGAGCGCCCTCTCCCCGTGGTCGCGCTCGGCAATCTGACCATGTTGCAGGAGCTGCTCAACCTGCCGGCCGTCATCACCGTGACGTGGACGCTCTCGTACGAGATGGCGTTCTACCTGATCAGCGTCGCGCTGTTCCAGGTGCGGCAGGCCGGCAGGTCGGCGGAGATCGCCGTCGTCCTGGCGCCGGTGGCCGTGGGCCTGGGCCTGCTGGTGCCGCAGACGATGATCGGCGGCCGGGACGACGTGGCCGCCGTGCTGCTCCCCGTCGCGGTCGTGGCGGCCATCGCGGTGACCGCCCTCGGGCACGGCAGGGTACGTACGGCCGCCGCCGTCGCGGGCGGTCTCCTCGGGCTCGGGCTGGTGATCCTGGGCAGCCGGGCCGGCACCTGGCAGGGCGTGATCATTTTGGCGACGATGTTCGCGGGGACGGCGGTGTACCGGGCCGAGCAGGGAGCCGTCCGCTGGCGTACGGCGGCCGTCGCGGTGGCGGTGGTGCTGGGCTGCGGGCTCTTCGCCAAGGACGAGCCCAGCTGGGCGCCCGCGATCGCGCTCGCGTACGGCGCCTTCGGGCTGGCGTTCGCGCTGCGCCGGCGGGCGTTCCCGCGCTGGCTGGCGCGGCTCGGCGTGATCAGCTTCTCCCTCTACCTGCTGCACCCGATCCTGCTGCACGTGATCCCGAACCCGGTGCTCTACTTCCTGGCCCTGATCCCGCTCAGCGCCATGACCTACCGGCTGATCGAGGCCCCGGCCCAGCGCCTCGGCAAACGCCTGATCGCCGGCGGCGCGGAGCCTCGATGAGGCGGCTCACGGCTTGCGGCCGACTCCTCCGTACAGCCATCGCGTGGCGGCGGGAGCCGGGTCGGCCGGGTCGGGGTGCCAGGCGTCGATGGTGACCACACCGGGATCCACCAGGTCGAACCCATCGAAGAAGCTCGCCACGTCGGCGTGCTCGCGGAAGTAGATCGGCGTCGGCGTGGCCGCGTACACCGTCTCGATCTGGGCGACCGCGTCCGCCGGGTGGCCGTCGACGGTGACGTGGGTGGCCGTCAGGTGACTGCCGGACACCAGGGCGTGGCGGAGCTGGCCCATGACCGAGGCGCGCTCCTCCAGGGTGAGGAAGTGCACCATGGCGATCATCAGGACGCCGACCGGCTCGTTGAAGTCGATGAGCTTGACGGTCTCCGGGTGCCCGAGCACGTCGGCCGGGCGGCGCATGTCGGCGGCGGCCACGGTGGTGTTGTGGTCGGTCGCCAGGAGCGCGCGGCCGTGTTGCAGCACGACGGGGTCGTTGTCGACGTACACCACCCGGGCGTCCGGGATGATCTGCTGGGCGATCTCGTGCGTGTTGCCCACGGTGGGCAGGCCGGAGCCGATGTCGATGAACTGCCGGATCCCCTGCCGGGCCATGTGCCGCACCGCGCGGCGCAGGAACGCCCGGTTTTCCTGGGCCAGCTGGCGGATCTCGGGCATCGCCTTCTCGACCCGCCGTACGGCGTCGCGGTCGACCTCGAAGTTGTCCTTGCCTCCGAGGTAGTAGTCGTACATACGGGCGACGCTTGGCCTGGTGACGTCGATCCCCATAGCTCCGCCACCGCCTTGCTCCGGCATGTCACGGCCTCCATTCGTGATCATTCCGTACACAAGCTATCGCAATCCGCGAAGGAGACTGTCAGGTTTTGGTGTCAAACGTGGCGTTCTGCTCCCATCGTCGAGCCGGCCGGGGCCGCCTACAGGAGGTCGTTGATCAGGTCCCGGAAGTCCTTGCGATAGTCGAAGTTCTGCATGTCCTGCAGCCACACCGTGCGGATGAAGGGGATCTTGAGGTCCTTCCTGATCCTGCGCAGCCAGATCTCCCAGTCGTCGTCCTTGATGACGCCCAGCCGGTAGCCGGCGTGGGCGGCCTCGTAGCGATTGAATATGGACCAGGCGAGGGCGATGTTCTGCACGGAAATTTCCGGATTTCGTCGGACGCTGTCCCCGATGAAATCGATGTCCGCGAATATCTCGCGAACGCGGTCATTATCGATGATCATGGTGTTGATCTCGTTGAGATAATCGATGAGCCGCTGATGGGTGCCGTACTCGAGATTGGCGGCCACCAACCTGGTCTGCCTCGTCAGCGCCCTCGTCTGGAGCCCGACGAAGAGCAGCGTGACGAGGTTCATCGCCGCGGTCAGCAAGGCCACGCCCTGCGCATTCATGAGACGAGTATCCGGAAGACCACCATTCCATAATACGCGGACCCGATATTCATCGCGTCGCGCAAAGTTATTCAGCCGGAATTGCTCCTATTACGACCGAATGGCGTGATGGTGGATATCCGCGTGGCGAGTTCGGTCAAGTGGGTCAGCCACGAATCGGCGGCGGGGTCGGGCACGGCGACGATGACGTGGTCGATGCCCAGGGCGGCGAGTTCGGCGCAGCGCCGGACGCTCTGCTCGACGCTCTCGCCCTCGGGGATGCGCATGTGGAGGGTCTTCTCGATGTCCTCGTAGGGCCGGCCCAGGCGTTCGCAGTGGGCGCGCAGGACGCCGAGCTTGTGCCGGACGTCGGCGCCGTACAGGAAGTTGCAGGCGTCGGCGTACTGGGCGACGAGGCGGAGGGTCTTCTTCTCCCCGCTGCCGCCGATGAGGATGGGCGGGTCGGCCTGCGGCGCGTTGAGCGTACGTTCCAGGCTGTAGTGCCGGCCCCGGTACGGCCCGTCCTGGTCGCTCCACATCTGCCTGGCGATCTGGAGGGTCTCCTCGAGCCGCTCGAACCGTTCGGCCAGCGGCGGGAAGGGCAGCCCGAGACCCCGGGCCTCGGGCTCGTACCAGCCGGCGCCGATGCCGAGGACGGCACGACCGCCGGAGAGCGCGTCCAGGGTGCTGACCTGCTTGATCAGCAGGCCGGGCGCGCGGTAGACGGCGCCGGTCACGAGCGCGCCCAGGCTCACCCGGCCGGTGAGGGCGGCGGCGTACGACAGCGCGCCGTACGCCTCCAGCATCGGATCCTCCGCGGAGCCGAAGTTGGGGATCTGGAAGAAGTGGTCCATCACCCAGAGGCTGCGCAGCCCCGCCTGGTCGGCGCCGCGGGCGACGGCGGCGAACTTGTCGGCGATCGCGGCGTCGCCACCGGACCAGAGGAAACGCGGGCAGGTCAGACCGAGGTCCATAGGGGCACTCCTTGATGGGGTGAAGGGGAGACGCCCGCCGCGGGTCACGTGGTGAAGGCGGGCATGAAAAAACCCTCCCGCCCGGGCTGCGCCCGGGCGGGAGGGCTCCGATAAGAGCATTATCTCACGGATGCGGCACACGTCCGGCTTCCGACCCATGCGACCTGCGGAGATTTCCAGATAACGGAATCACCTCATTCCTGCTTATCCTCCGCATAACCTCCTAGCCTGTTCCTCGCACTCAAAGGGGATCTTGTTCGACACCGGCAGCCGGCTGAGCACTCGATGCTGTCCCGCTCCCCTTACGCAGCCCCGTCCGGACGAGACGGGCCCGTTCCCCCGGAGGATCAGTGAGACTACGGTCTCTGCTGGCGAGCGTTTCCCTGCTCGCCACCACGATGACGGGCGCCCTGGCCGCCGCGTCGCCCGCGCAGGCGGCCGCGGACGATCCCGCCGTCGCGAAGAGCCTCGCCGCCGAGGTGAAGAGCGGCCACAAGGTCCGCGCGATCATCGAGATCAAGGGCGGCGAGAGCCTGGCGGCCGTGGCCGACACCACCGAGAAGGCCTCGAAAGAGACCAAGGTCATCGACCGGACGAGCTCCAAGGAGTTCCTGGTCGCCTCCCTGGACCAGGCCACGCTCAACGAACTCAAGACCGACGACCGGATCAAGTCCATCTACGAGGACGAGCTGAGCGCGCCCTCGCTCGACGTCAGCACCAAGCTGATCGGCTCCGACTGGGCCAACAAGACGGGCTGGACCGGCAAGGGCTCCACCGTCGCCATCGTCGACACCGGCATCGACCGCGACCACCCGTTCTTCGCCGGGCGGATCGTGAACGAGGCCTGCTTCTCCACCGTCGACAACGACCCCGCCATCCAGGCCGAGTCGCTGTGCCCGAACGGCCTGCCGGTCCAGACCGGCCCCGGCTCCGCCGACGCCAAGACCCCCAAGTGCCTGGTCCAGGGGGCGAACAAGTGCGCCCACGGCACCCACGTCGCCGGCATCGCGGCGGGCAAGAAGGCCGGGAACGCTCCATCCGACGGCGTCGCCCCCGAAGCGGGCATCCTGCCCGTGCAGGTCTTCACCCGCTTCAACGGCCCCATCTGCGGTGAGCTGGGCACCAGCGCCCCGTGCTTCCTCAGCTACACCTCCGACCAGAAGCTGGCCCTGCAGTACGTCGACAGCGTCCACGCCGCCTACAAGGTCGTGGCGGCCAACCTGAGCCTGGGCGGCGGCCCGAAGCAGACCAAGCCCTGCGACGACGACCCCGACTACGGCAGCCTGCGGGACGAGATCGTCTGGCTGCAGCAGTTCGGCGTGGCCACGGTCGTCGCCTCCGGCAACAACGGCTTCACCGACGGCGTCTCCAGCCCGGCCTGCATCTCCCGGGCGGTCGCGGTCGGCGCCACCGACGACAACGACGCGGTGGCCTCGTTCGGCAACCGCGGCCCGCTGCTGGACTTCTTCGCGCCCGGCATGGGCATCAACTCCTCGGTGCCCGGCAACGGCTACGGCTCCATGAACGGCACCTCGATGGCGGCCCCGCACGTCGCCGGGGCGCTGGCCGTGATGCGCCAGGCGTACCCGAACCTGTCCATGGACCAGCTCCTCGACAAGCTGAAGGCCACCGGCAAGAACATCACCTACACCAGCGGCGGCACCTCGGTCACCACCAAGCGGATCGACGTCGCCAGGGCGATGCCGTGGACCCCGGACGCCACCCCGACCCCCACGCCGACCCCGACCGCGACGCCCACCGTGACGCCCACCGTGACGCCCACGGTGACCCCCACGGGGACGCCCACCGCGACGAAGTCCCCGAGCCCGACCGCGGCGCCGACCCCGTCGAACCGCCCGACCGACCCCGGCACGGACGCCGAGCCGGTGCCGGTGCCCACCCCCGACGACTGCACGCGGGGCAAGGGCACCAAGCCGCTGAGCGCCAAGGCGTGGGCCAAGGAGATGCTGCGCGGGAAGGGCTCGCTGAGCGACCAGACGCTGTCGTGCTACCTCGCGATCGCGCAGAACGGCAGCAAGGTCTTCCCCGAGCTGACCGACGCCACCACGCTGTCCACCGCGTACAAGGCCCTGGCCACCAAGAGCAAGGCCGCCAAGGCGCTGCTGGACCGTGAGCTGCTGGCCGCATGGCTGAACTACGCGCACGGCGTCTACAACGGCTCGGCCAAGGTGTCCGGGAAGACGACGCTGAAGCAGGCGATCGCCGCCGCGGAGCGGCACCGCACCGGCCGGGCGAGCGCCGCCCAGCTGAAGAAGGCCGCCGTGTTCCTGTACGGACACGTCAACAAGTAACGGCCTGCGAGCAACGGGGCGGCGGGGTGAACCCGCCGCCCCGTTGTCGTTTCAGGACGGTGCAAACGGTTGCCGCTATTTGTTTCATGGGTTGACGTAACCCGAAATGCCGACGTAACGTGACCTTCCCCCTACCCCCCAGGACGTCTCGTCGCCGGCTCGCCGGCGCCCTCTCGAAGGGACCGCGCCCAGATGACCCCTCGATCCGCTCGAATGGCCCCGATGTCGTTAAGCCGAAGGAATCTGGTGAAGTTGGCCGGTCTGTCCGGCCTCGGTCTCGGCCTGGCGGCGTGCGGCCGGGGCTTCGGCGGAGGCGGCGACGGATCCGGTGGCGGCGGCGTCCAGCTGAACATGGTCTGGTGGGGCGACGCCTCCCGGGCGCAGAAGACGCAGGCCGCGCTGGAGGTGTTCAAGAAGAAGAACCCCGGCGTCACGGTGAAGACCGAGTATCAGGACAGCGGCCCGTACAAGGACAAGCTGGCCACGCGCTTCGCCGCCGGAAACCCGCCGGACCTGATGATGATGCGCATGGACAGCCTGCGCGAGTACGCCGACCGGGGCGCGCTGCTCGACCTCAACCAGCACGCCGGCGCGGTCGACCTGTCCGGGCTGAGCGAGAGCGTACGGGCGCTCGCGGCCGTCGGCGACAAGAACTTCGGCGTCGCCTCCGGCCTGAACAGCATCGGTTTCGTCGTCAACAGGACGCTGACCGAGAAGTACGGCGTGAAGATCCCGGACGGGAACACCTGGAGCTGGCAGGACCTGGCCACCTTCGCCCGCGAGATCAGCAAGGCCAGCGGCAAGAAGGTGTACGGCACCGGCTTCGAGGCGTACACGCTGGCCAACCTCATCGTGTTCACCCGCCAGCGCGGCGAGGACTTCTACACCGCCGACGGCAAGCTCGGCATCAGCGAGGCCACCCTCGTCGCCTGGTTCGAGATGTTCCGGTCCATGCGGGCCGACGGCGGGTTCCCGCCGGCCGGGTTCTTCGAGAACGTGGGAGGCGGCGCCGAGCAGTCCTACCTGGCCAAGGGCGCGATCGCGTCGCAGATCATCCCCACCAACAACTTCCTGGGCTACAACGCCGCCGCCGGGGGCAACCTCGTCCTGCTCCGCATGCCCGGCGAGACCACCGAGAAGCGGCGCGGCCAGTCGATCGACACCCCGGCCCTGTGGTCGGTCGCCGCGAAGTCCAAGCACCCGGCCGAGACGCTGAAGCTGCTCAACTTCCTCATCAACGACCCGGACGCCTCCAGGGCCACCGGCACGACCCGCGGCGTGCCCGCCAACACCAAGGTGGCCACCGAGGTCAGGCCGAGCCTCGCGGCCGACGACCAGGTCGCCACCGACTACCTGATCGGGCTCCAGAAGGAGGAGCTGCCGCGCTCCTACACGTACCCGCCGGGGTCGAGCAGCATCGCCTCCAGCCTGCAGTCGATCGCCGCCGAAGTGGAGTTCAAGCGGCAGACGCCGCAGCAGGGCGCCGCGGCGTTCCTCGACGCGGGCAGGAAGGCGCTCGGCGGGTGAGCAGGTCGAAGGCCGCGCCGGTGCTGGACCGGCCCGTCACCGGAGCGGAGGCGTCCGCCGGACCGCGGCGCAGGCGCCCCGCCAAGCCGCCCCAGGACCGGGCCGGGTACCTCTTCCTGCTGCCGTGGTTCATCGGGATGCTCTTCACGGTCATCCCGTTCTTCGCCTCGCTGTATCTGGCGTTCACCGACTACAACCTGCTCAACGCGCCGAAGTGGATCGGGCTGGACAACTTCGCGGAGATGCTCAGCGACCCGGTGCTGCACCAGTCGCTGAAGGTCACCTTCGTCTACACGTTCGTGTCGGTGCCGCTGTCGCTGGCGGCGGCGCTGGGCGTGGCCATGCTGCTCAACCGCGGCGTCCGGGGCCTGTCCGTCTACCGGGCGGTCTTCTACCTGCCCTCCCTGCTCGGCGGGAGCGTCGCGATCGTCCTGCTGTGGCGCTACATCTTCGGCCTCGACGGCATCGTGAACGCGTTCCTCGGCTGGTTCGGCATCGACGGGCCGGGCTGGACGACCGACCCCGACTACGCCCTCACCACGCTCATCGTCCTGCACATCTGGACGTTCGGCTCCCCCATGGTGATCTTCCTGGCCGGGCTGCGGCAGATCCCGGGCATGTACTACGAGGCCGCCGCCATCGACGGGGCCTCGCGGTGGCGGCAGTTCCGCTCGATCACGCTGCCGCTGCTGAGCCCGATCATCTTCTTCAACCTGATCCAGTCCCTGATCTCGTCGTTCCAGACCTTCACCCAGGGATTCGTCATGAGCGGCGGCACCGGCGGGCCGGCCAACTCCACGCTCTTCTACAACCTGTACCTGTACCAGCAGGGCTTCTCGCAGTTCAACATGGGCTACGCCTCGGCCATGGCCTGGATGCTGCTGGTGATCATCGCCGCGTTCACCGCGGTCAACTTCCTGGCCGCGAAGTATTGGGTCTTCTATGACAACTGAGGAAAGTTTCGTCGAGCGCGTGGGCCGGACCCGCCGTTCCCGGTACGCCAAGCACGTGCTGCTCTGCGTGGCGGGCGCGGTCATGATGTACCCGCTGGCGTGGCTGATCTCCAGCTCGCTCAAACCGGACCGGCTGATCTTCACCGACCTGTCGCTGTGGCCCTCCGAGTGGAACCCGGCCAACTACCTGGACGGGTGGACCGCCCTGGAGCAGCCGTTCAGCGTCTACCTCGCCAACTCGTTCGTGATCGTCGTGCTGAGCATCGTCGGCAACCTGGTGTCCTGCTCGCTGGCGGCGTACGGCTTCGCCCGGCTGAAGTTCACCGGCCGCAAGCTGTTCTTCACGCTGATGCTCGGCACCATGATGCTGCCCGGCCACGTGCTCCTGGTGCCGCAGTACATCGTCTTCGCCAAGCTGGGCTGGCTCAACACCTACTACCCGCTGCTCGTGCCCAACTTCCTGGCCACCAACGCGTTCTACATCTTCCTGATGGTGCAGTTCATGCGCGCGCTGCCCAAGGAACTCGACGACGCCGCCCGCATCGACGGCTGCGGGCCGTTCCGCACCTTCTGGAAGGTGATCATGCCGCTGTGCATGCCGGCGTTCGCCACCACGGCGATCTTCACGTTCATCTCGGTGTGGAACGAGTTCTTCGGCCCGCTGATCTACCTGACCGACTCCGAGCTGTACACCGTGCCGCTGGCCCTGCGGCAGTTCATCGACTCCGAGGGGCAGTCGCAGTGGGGGCAGATGTTCGCCATGTCGTTCCTGTCGCTCGCGCCCGTGATCGGGTTCTTCATCGCAGGCCAGAAGTACCTGGTCAAGGGCATCGCCACCACCGGCCTGAAATAGGGGATCGAAACGCATGGCCCGACCTCGCCGCTACGCCTTCGTCGGCACCGGTTCACGTGCCCGCATGTACCTGGGAGCGCTGCTCGGCCCGTACGCCGACGTCGGTCACCCGGTGGCGTTCTGCGACACCAATGAGGTGCGCATGGCGTACTACGACCGTCTCGTCGGCGAGACCCGGCCCGACCTGCGGATGGCGCACTACGACCCCGGCGACTTCGGCCGCCTGCTCGACCGGGAGCGGCCGGACGTCGTGGTCGTCACCTCGCCCGACGCCACCCACGCCGCCTACATCGGCCAGGCGCTGCGCGAGGGCGTGGACGTGGTGTCGGAGAAGCCGCTGACCGTGGACGTCGCCGGTCTGCGGCAGATCCGCGACGCGCTCGCCGCCGGCACCGCGGGCCTCATCCTCACGCACAACTACCGGTACTCGCCCCGGAACGCGCTGGTGCGCCGGCTCATCGCCGAGGGCTCCATCGGCGAGATCACCTCCCTGACGTTCGAGTGGTGCCTGGACACCGTGCACGGCGCCGACTACTTCCGCCGCTGGCACCGCGACAAGGCCGTCTCCGGCGGCCTGCTGGTGCACAAGGCGAGCCACCACTTCGACCTGGTCAACTGGTGGCTCGCCGACCTGCCGGAGACCGTGTACGCCCGCGGCGGCCTGCGCTTCTACGGCTCGGACAACGCCCGCAGGCGGGGGCTCGGGCCGCGCCCGGAGCGCAGCAGGGACGCCGCCGGGCCGGGCGACCCCTTCGCGCTCGACATCGCCGCCGACGACCGGCTGCGGCTGCTCTACCAGGACGGCGAGCATCTGGACGGCTACATCCGCGACCGCGACGTGTTCTCCGACGGCATCACGATCGAGGACAACCTCAACGTCGTCGTCGGCTACCGCCGCGGCGCGTCGATGTCGTACACGCTGCACGCGCACTGCCCCTGGGAGGGATATCGCGTGGCGATCAACGGCACCGGCGGGCGCATCGAGCTCGACGTCGTCGAGCGCACCCACGTCGAGCCCGTCGCCACCAGCGCGGCCATCGCCGCCGCCACCGCCGTGGACGCCCGCGCCGCGGACGGCGGCCAGGACGGCGAGCCGGAGCAGCCGCGCCGCCGGGGCGCGCGGCTCCTCCTGCAGCGGCACTGGGAGCCCGCCCGTCAGGTGCCGATCCCCGAGGGCGGCGGCGGGCCCAGTGGCGGGCCCAGTGGCGGGCATGGTGGCGGGCATGGTGGCGGCGACACGATGCTGCTCGACGAGGTGTTCCGCGGCGCCTCCGGCGACCCGCTGCGCCGGCAGGCCGGGTTCCTCGACGGCGCCGCGAGCGTCCTGACCGGGGTCGCGGGCAACGAGTCGTTACGCACCGGGAAGGCCGTCCGCCTCGACGACCTCGGGCTGCCGCTGACCTCCGCGTCCCGTCCCGCGTGACCCCACCGAGGCACGCCCTGAACACCCGCCGATCTCGAAACTGGGGGAACCGGGAAGTGTCGTACGCTCAACCCTGGGGAAAGACCCTCGGCCTCGTCGAGGCCCAGAGAGGCGGCGATACGACCATGCACGCTCCCGGCGTACCTCCCGCGCGCACCGACCGGCCGCGCGGAGTCGCCGTGCTGAGGCTGCGCGGGCAGGACGTCGCCGAGTACGTCTGGGAGCCCGACCTGCCGCTGTCGGCGTCCCCGCGCCCCTACCTCCATCCCGTGCGCACGCTCGCCGGCGTCACCGTCACCGACGCGGCGCCCGACTCGCACCCCCACCAGTTCGGCATCAGCGTGGCCGCCCCCGACCTCAACGGCTGCAACTTCTGGGGCGGGCGCACCTTCGTCGCCGGCCACGGCCCGGCCTGGCTGGACAACCACGGCACCCAGCGCCACCAGCGCTGGCTGCGCCGCACGAACACCGAGCTGCACCACGCCGTCGAATGGGCCGACCCGCGCCAGGCGACGCTGCTGCGGGAGCAGCGTTCGATCACCTGCCGTCCGGTGGACGAGACCGCCTGGTCCCTGAGCGTGCACACCCGGCTCACCAACGCCACCGACCGGCCGCTGCCGTGGCGCACCCCGGCGGCGCTGGGCCGGGTCGGCGCCGGCTACGGCGGCGTCTTCTGGCGCGGCCCCGCCTTCGACGGCGCCGCGCAGGTGCTCAGCCCGGACGGCGCCGACGTCCAGCGCGTCCACGGGCAGGCCGCCGACTGGGTCGCCGTCACCGGCCGCGACCGCGACGGCCGCCCCTGGACGACGCTCTTCACCCACGCCGACGAGGCCGGCGCGCGGGACAGGTGGTTCGTCCGCGCCCGCGACTACCTCGGGGTGTGCTCGTCGCCGGCCTGGGACGAGCCGCTCGTGCTGGCGCCCGGCGAGAGCATCGACCGGCACGTCGTCACCGTGGTGATCGACGGTGCCGTCACCGCCGCCACGGCCGCCGAGCTCGCCGGCACCGCCCGGTCGGCCGCATGACCGCGCGCGTCCGGCCGAGCAGGCCCCGCCAGTCCGAGGAACCCGTACGGCAGGAGAACCTGCGCACCCTCAACCTGGAGCTGGTCTTCCGCCACATCCTCGCCGCCGACGGCCCCATCTCCCGCACCGAGCTCGCCTCGGTCACCGGGCTGACCCGCCCCACCATCACCCGCATCGCCGAGGAGCTCCTGGCCGGCAAGCTCATCACCGAGGCCGGCCTGTCGCACAACGGACGCGCGGGGCGGCCCCGCGTCGGCCTGACGCTGTCCGAGAAGGGGCCGGCCGGGCTCGGGCTCGACATCCGCGCGGACGGCCTGGCGGCCTGCGTGGTCGACCTCACCGGCACCGTCCGCCATCTGGCCTTCACCCCCGCGACGTACTCCGGCTGGAGCGCTCCCGACGTGCTGGCGCGGCTGGCCCACATGGCCCGGGCCGCCATCGACGCGACCGCCGCCGAAGACCTCACCGTCCTGACCACCACCCTCGCCGTCCCCGGCCCCGTGCAGGCGGGCATCGTGCAGTCCGCGCCCGAGCTCGGCTGGCGCGACGTCGACGCCCAGGCGTTGCTGCGCGACGCCCTCGGTCCCCTCGACCTGCCGATCACTGTGGACAACGAGGCCAACCTGGCCGCCCTCGGCGAGCTCTACGCCAGCGACAACACTCTCGACAGCTTCGTGTACGTCTCCGGCGGGCTCGGCATCGGCGCCGGCATCGTCCTGGACGGGCAGCTCATGCGCGGCGCCCGGGGCTGGAGCGGCGAGCTTGGGCACGTGACGGTCTATCCCGACGGCAACGCCTGCCCGTGCGGCTCGCGCGGCTGCCTGCAGACGTACGCCAGCCTGTCCGCCGTCCTCGGCGACGAGCCCGCGCCGGCCGGCACCACCCCCGACGCCGCCGCCACCGGCCGGGCCGAGGCGGGCCACCCCGCCACCATCGCCGCCCTCGACGCGGCCGGCACCGCGCTGGGCATCGCGCTGGCCGACATGCTCAACATCCTCGACATCGACACCGTGCTGCTGGGCGGCAGCTTCTCGCTGCTGGCGTCCTGGCTCACCGCGAACGCCAGAGCCGAGATCGACCGGCGCGTCCTGACCGCCGCCTGGGCGCCCATCACGCTCCGGCCCGCCCTGCTGGGCCCGGACGCCGCCGTCATCGGCGCCGCGCTGACCTCCATCGACCAGATCCGCCGGCATCCGACCACCTGGCTCGCCCGCCAGTCGAACCACATGACCTCGGCCTGAGGGCCTTCCCGGCGGGCCGCCGGGAAGACCCTCGCCCGTCAGCGGGCGTGCAGGCGCCAGGGCAGGCGCACGGTGATGAACTCGTCGTTGTCCGGCTGGCCCGGCGTGCGTCCCGACGAGAACGGGAAGTTGTTGTCGTTGAGGATGCCGAGCGTACGGTCGTCCAGGATGACGACGTCCTCGATGGTCTGGAACGGGAAGCGGAACGTCTCGCCGAACCCGCCGAGCCCCTTGGGGTTGGCCAGGTCCAGCAGGTCGGCGGCCAGGGTCTTGTCCATGGCGCCGTCGTGGTCGCGGTCGCGGCTGTCGGCCAGGTAGACGCGCTTGAGCGCGGCCGCGTCGCCCTGGTTGTTGTCCCGCTCGATGATCAGGAAGCGGTGCTGGTCCACCGCGATGGCGTCGCCGATCGCGTTGGCGGGGCTGTCCAGCCGGTACGTCCACCGCTTGCCGGTGTAGGCGCGCTTGCGCACGTCGAACTCGTTCATCCGCAGCGTGCCCGCCGGGTCACCGTTGACCGTGCCCTCCAGCAGCGGATACAGCCACCGCCCGTCCGCGGAGCGGGCCATGCCCTCGAAGCCCTTGCTGCCGGCCAGGCTGGGGGTCGCGCCGTTCAGCGTGGGGTTCTCGGGCGCCTTGACGCCCGGCAGCTCGATCGGCGCCTCCAGCAGGGTGCCCCGCGCGGAGAAGTGCAGCAGGAACGGGCCGAACTCGTCGCCGATCCAGTACGTGCCGTCATCGGCCCGCACGATCGACTCCACGTCGAAGTCGGCGCCGGTGAGCTTGCGGTCGGCCCTGGTCAGCGGCCAGGACACCCGGCCCTGCGGGTCGGACAGGTTGAACCCGCCGAGCACGTTCACGGTGCCCGCGCGGAAGTCCGGCTTGATGCGGTGGACGCGCAGGAGGAAGTCGGCGCTGTTGGCCTTGTTCCCGTACCCGTTGTCGGACAGCACGTCGAACGTGCCGTCGCCGCGCCGGACGATGCCGCTGAACCCCTGGACCGGCTGGCCGGAGAAGGGCGGGGTCACCCCGTTGATCGGAGCCGTACCGATTTGGGAGCCGGACGGCTCGCTGCCGGGCACGAAGGTCTGCGCGGGGAGCGAGGCGAACCCGGTCAGCGTGGCCCGGGCCGCGCCGTCCGGCGTGGCGGCAGCGGTGGCGTAGGACGCGGGGCCGGTCGCGGCGATGCCCACGGCCAGCGCGGCGGCGCCTACCGCCAGGGAGATGCGTTTCATGCCCGGCACGGTAGAGGGTGCAAATGACGCGTTTCCTAACAAAACGTGCATGCCGCGTTCACCTTTGGCGGGACCTCAGCGGTTCGCCGCGGCCCGCATCGCGGCCGCCATCGCCGCCGAGTCGTGGTCCGGCTCCGCGCCGTCCACCAGCACCAGGTCACCGGGGATGTGGTCGGCACGCAGGTGCAGGATCTCCTGGTAGGCAGGCGAGTCGTACCACTCGCGGGCCTGCTCGATCGACGGGAACTCGATGATCACCAGCCCGCCGGGCCACTCTCCCTCACGCACCTCCACCGGCGCCCCGTGCACCACGAACCTGCCGCCGAACGGATCCAGGGTGGCCTGGATGCGCTCCATGTACTGGAACACCTCCTCGTGCGGCTCCGCAACAGGACGCAGGTGGGCGAGGGCGTACGCGCTCATGGCTTGCTCCTTCGTCAGCGGGCCGCCGCCCCGGCGGCCTCATGGGAACCATCCTGCCGGGGTGCACGTAAGGGCGTCGATTACCTCATAGGTAGGCGGAACCGTCAGAGCGGCAGCGGGATGCGGTCGAAGAACCAGTACAGGCTGACTGCCACGATGGGGACCGAGATCGCGGCCACCGCCCAGCGGGCCGCGGACGTGCGGCGCAGCAGCACCAGCAGGGGGAAGAGCACGGCGATGAGCACGAGCTGCGTCACCTCGATGCCGAGGTTGAAGCTCAGGAGCGACAGGAGCAACCCCCAGGACCCGCTCTCCTTGATGTCGAGCGCGCCCGCGAAGCCCAGCCCGTGGATCAGGCCGAAGGCGAGGACGATCGGCAGCCGCCATCTGCCCAGCTTGTCCTCGTCGCGGCCCAGGAGGTTGGCGACCGCCACGACGATGATCGACACCGCGATGACCGGCTCGACGATCGCTCCCGGAACGTCCACGACCCCCATCGCCGCCAGCAGGAACGTGATGCTGTGGGCGACGGTGAAGGCGGAGGCCGTGACGACGACGTCGCGCAGGCGGCGGGCCCCGATGACCAGGGCCAGCAGGAAGAAGACGTGGTCGAGGCCGAACAGCAGGTGCTCGGCGCCGAGCACGAAGAACTCCCCTATCTGGCTCGACGCCTGGTGCTCGCCGACCTTCACCGTCGGCGCCGTGGCCTCCAGGACGGCCGAACCCGTCTCGCCGTCGAGCTCGTAGCGGACCATCGTCTTCGTGCTGTGGACGAAGCTCTCGGCGTCGGGGAACAGCGCGCTGGAGATCTCGTGCGTCCCCCCGCTCCCGCCCTGGCAGGCGAAGGCATAGGTGAGCACGGCGAAGGCCGCCTTGCCGCGCACGCGGATGTCCGCGTCGCCGACCTGGGCAGGCGTGCAGGGCTTGCCGGCGTACGCCACGGCGAAGCGGCGCGTGACATAGTCGGTCACGGCATCGCGGTTGATCTTGAGCTGGCGGAGCTGCTCGGTCCGCTCCTTCGCGTCGTAGGCCTCGGCGTAGAGCCAGGCCGACTTCATGAGGAGGTCGTACTCGAGGTCGAGCACGGCCTTGACGTTCAGGCCCGAGCCGGTCACCTCGGCGTGGGCGGTCGTGGTCGCGTCATGCGCCGCCGCCGGGGCGGGACGCGCCAGGTCGGCCAGCACACCGCCGAGGACCAGGGCGAGGACGACGGCGGGCAACCAGCGCATGCGGCGCATGTTTCGTCTCTCCATGCAGGGGATGAAGGGCCGCCCCCGGACCGGGGTCCGGGGGCGGCGGGATTGGGTTAGCGGTTGAACCAGTGGTACATGGGCGAGTCCGGTCCCCACGTGCCGGGGCGGCCGTGCTCGTCCTTGGTGACGAAGACGCTCGGCTCGGAGGCGGTCACGCCGCCGCCGGTGGAGCGCGCGGTGACGAACCAGGCGTAGGCCGTGTCGTCCTTGAGTCGCTTCCACGTCACCGAGGCGACCTGGCCCGAGGTGACCGTGCTCTTACCGATGACCCGCGTGGGCTTGTAGATCGCCAGCGAGTCGGTCTGGAAGGTCGTCGTACGGGAGGTGAGGTCGACCGGCAGCACCATGTTGTCCTCGAGCCCGTTGTAGCGGCGCAACGGGTCGTACTCGTTGGCGCCGAACTCGTTGAGCAGCGGGGAGTAGGTGTCCACGCTCAGCTCCGACCGCTTGACGTTGAACTGCAGCATGCGGAAGAAGCTCGCGCCGAACTGGAGCTGGTCCTGCGGGTTGTAGCCGCCGATCGCGGTCAGCCCGAGCCGGTCGGCCGAGACCGTGTAGAACTGGTAGTCCGCCAGGAGCTCGACGACGCCGTTGCCGACCTGGCCCACCTTCGGCTTCACGTTGGTGCCCACGCCGTGCTCGTGACCGGCGAGGATGAGGAAGACGTTGGCGTTCTTCTCGACCACCGTCTTGTACAGCATCGAGCCGTCGGGAGCCGAGAAGCCTGCGCCACGGCCGTCCGGGTTGGTGCTCGGCACGAGGTAGTCGTGCGAGAGCAGGATGCCGTTGCGGTTGGGGAACTTCTTGAAGACGGAGTCGGCCCACTCGGCCTCCTCCCTCGTCACGCCGTACGACAGGCCGACCACGACGAAGTCGAGCCCGCCCGCGGAGAACAGGTCGTAGTGGTTCTGGTTGTCGCCTTCCTTCCACGGCCCGCCGTACTTGGCGTGCTGCCAGCCCTGCGACGCGCCCTGGTACCGGCCGGGACCGTAGTACTTGTTGTAGATCGCCTCCGGCCCGTTCTCGGTACCGGACTGGTTGTCGTGGTTGCCGGCGATCACGCCGTTCGGGATGCCCGCGTCGTCCAGCACCTTCTGCTGCTTCGAGGACACCTCCATCTCGCCGACGATCTGCTGCTGCGTGGCCTCGTCGGCGGGCTTGCGGATGTTGTTCTCGATGATGTCGCCGGTGTGCGCGACGTACGAGATCTTGCGCTGGTCCTTGTTGTCCTTGATCCAGTTGACGATGCCGGCGTAGGCCGACTCCCACACCGCGCGCTCCTCGGCGGTCTCCTGCTCCACCGCGCCCTCGGAGATGTACTGGGTGTCGGTGAAGTGCACGATCGAGAAGTCGTAGGAGGAGGGGTCGGCGAAGCCGTTCGGGTCGCCGGGGTCGATGTCGTCGGCGAACGGGTCCTCGCCCGTCACCATGACGTGGACCTGCTGCCTGTCGATGTAGTCGTCGTCGACGACGGCCGTCAGCACGGTCTTGCCCTCGGCGGCGCCGCGGGCGCTCGTCAGCAGGTCCCACGCCTTCGACTTGGTGTTCCACGCCCGCAGCCCCGCCAGGCGCTCGGGGTCGATGGCGCCCTCCCAGCGCAGGACCGGGGAGTCCACGTGACCCTGCACCTCGACGTCGTAGCGCTGGTAGACGAGGTCCTGCCCGGAGGGCGCGTCCAGCGTCTTGCCGTCGGCCGGCTCGAGCCCGTCGGTCTTGACGCGCTTCTCACCCGGCACCCGAAGGGTCGTCGGGAGAGACTGGGCCGTGCCCTGGTACGCCTGCTCCGGGGTGAGGATCTTCGCCTCGTTGAACGTGGCCGTCACCTGGCCGCCGTCGGGCTCGGCCACCTTCGCCGAGAGCGTGACGGGGTCCGACACGTCGGTGGCCCCCCGCGCCGGGCTCAGCTCGGCCGGCGCGTCCGGGATGCCCGCGGACTCGAACACGACCTCGCGGGTCGTGGTGTTGCCGAGCCCGTCGGCGCCGGTCACGGCGAGGGTGTGCTTGCCGGCGCGCAGCCCCGGGCCCACCTGGGCGCCCAGCTCGATCGGCTGGCCGTCGAGCTTGACGTCCGGCCCGGACACGACGCCGGAGGCGTCCTCCAGCTTGACGTCCAGCACGACCGAGGCGGTGATCTTCTCACCCTCGGCCGGGACGCTCTTGGCGACCTTCGGCGCCGAGTTGTCGGTGATCAGGGTGCGGGTGGCGACCTCGCCGGTGGCCGACTCGGCGGCGAGCTTGTGCTTGCCGTCCTTGATGGCGGTGGTGTCGAGGTCCGCGCGCAGGCCGCGGGCCGGGGCGTCCACCAGGAACTCGAGGTCGATCTCGGTGAGCGGGTTCACGTTGTCGCCGCAGTTGCCGTCGCCCAGGCTGTACGAGGTCTTCAGCACCTGTCCGGTCGCCGTGCCCTGCGCCGGGGTGAGCGCGATGTTCGAGATCGCGAAGTCGTCGCGGTTGTTGCCGCACGAGGTCGGGAAGGTGCCGGCCACGAAGTCGATCGTGTTCCAGCCGGGCACCAGGAACTCGTTCGGGATCGTGAAGTCGACGCGCTTGCTGACGAAGTCGCCGTCGAGCACGATCTTCTGGCCGTTGACGAGCAGGAAGTTCTGGTAGCGCGCCTCGATCGAGTTGCTGCCCACGTTGAAGCTGAAGGTCGCCTGGCCCGAGCCGAGCGTCTCGATGACCGGCACCGCCGGAGCGTCGATCTTGTAGCGCAGCTCGGCCTCGCGCAGGAGGGTCTGGCTGCTGCCGCAGGTGCCGTCGCCCATCTCGTACGACGGCTTGAGGTCCTGGCCGGTCACGGTGGCGCCGTCGAGGGTGAGCTCGAGGTTCGTGATCGTGAAGTCGTCGCGGTTGTTGCCGCAGGTCTCCTTGGCGTCGCCGGTGACGACCTTGATCGTGTTGTCGCCGGGCACCAGGAACTTGGCCGGGACCGCGATGGTCACGCGCCGGCTCGCCCAGGTGCCACCCAGGTCGATGCGCTTGCCGTTGACGAGCAGGAAGTTGTCGTACTTGTCCTCGATCCCGTCCGCGCCCACGTCGAAGCTGAGCATCGCGGCGCCGTTGCCCAGGGTGGGCTTCGTGACGGGCTTCTCGCCGTCCACGGTGAGGGACTTGACGCCGCCCGCGCTGTTCGCCGGGACGTTCGCGAAGACCGGCTTGGTGCCCGCCACGAGCGTGCCGTCCGTCGGCAGCAGGCGCGGCGCCCCGGCCGGGGCGTTGTTCACGGTCACGGTGTTCTTGACGGTCACGCCGGCCGCGGTCGTGGCGGTGATGGTGTGCTCGCCGTTGGACAGCGTCGCGGTGTCCAGGTCCGCGGCGAGGCCCGTGGTGCCCTGCGGGTCGCCCTGGACGAAGAACTTGAGCGTGGCCCGCTTGAGCAGCGTGGTGTTCGTGCCGCAGCTGCCGTCGCCGAAGGAGAGCGTGTACGGGTTGTCCTCGCCGTCCGCGACCTCGCCGAGGAGTTCGAGGCCCACGTCGGACAGCACGAAGTCGTCGTAGTTCGTGCCGCACGAGGACGGGATCGCGCCGACGACGATCTCGACGGTGTTCTCTCCCTTGACGAGACGCTCGTTCGGGATGTCGATGCTCGCGCGCTCGTTGACGAAGTTGCCGATTTCGCTGCGGTACTCGCCGTTGACGAGCACGTAGCTGTGGTACTGCGCCTCCGTCGAGTTCGAGCCCACGTCGAAGCGGAGCTTGGAGACGCCCACCGTACGGGTGGCGTTGAGCGCGGTGTCGTCGACCGCGAGCTTGGTGACGCTGTCACCGGCCGCGGTCGGGACCGCCGCGACCTTGGCCGTCCCCTCCAGGTACGAGCCGCCGGCGGGGGTGAGCGTCGGAGGGCTCGGGACGGCGGTGGTCGTCGGCGTGGGGCTGGGCCGGCCCTTGTCCTGTTCCGCCGCCCCCGGGTCGGCGTACGCGGCCGTGACGAAGCTGCTCACCAGCAGCGTCGCGATCGAGGCGGCCAGGGCGAAACGCGCCCGGCCCCCTAAACCGCCCAGTGACTTACGTGCTGCCATTGGCAGTCCCTTCTTATGTGCATAAGGAGCCCATAAAGCGGCATGCTCCCGGGCGGACACATTGGAGCGCACGAGTGAACGTTGTGCATAGAGGGGCTGAAGGGACGATAAACGGTTGCGTGATTCTGGTCATCCGTCACAAATAGGTCTCAATAGGCTCGTACCGGAACATTGGGATGTCACACGCCGGCCCTCTCAGGGGCTCTAAGAGCAGCAGTCACACGCAGAGGGGGATCCATGAAGTCCGATGTCACCCAGGTGTTCGCCGCCCATCGCGAACTGCTGTTCTCCATCGTCTACAACATGCTGGGCAGCGTCACCGACGCCGAGGACGTGCTGCAGGAGACCTGGCTGGCGTGGTCGTCCAAGGATCCGGACGAGATCGGCCATCCGCGCGCCTACCTCGTACGCGTCGCGGTGAACCAGGCGCTCGCCCACCAGAGCGCGCTGCGCCGGCGCCGCGAGACCTACGTCGGGCCCTGGCTGCCCGAACCTCTCGTCACCTCCCCCGACGCCGCCGACCAGGCCGTACGGACCGACACGCTCTCGCTCGCGCTGCTGGTGGTGCTGGAGACGCTCACCCCGCTGGAGCGGGCGGTGTTCATCCTGCACGAGGTCTTCGCCTACGCCCACACCGAGATCGCCGCCATGATCGGCCGCAACCCCGCCGCGGTGCGGCAGCTCGCCCACCGCGCCCGCGAGCATGTCCAGGCCCGCCGCCCCCGTACCCAGGTCGCCCCGGGCCTCCAGCGGCAGGTGACCGAGCGGTTCGTGGCCGCGGCCTTCGGCGGCGACCTGGAAGGGCTGATGGAGCTCCTGGCGCCGGACGTGACGCTGTGGGCCGACGGCGGCGGCAAGTCGAACGCCGGCGGCGCGCGCCCCATCCGCGGCCGCGACAACGTCTCCCGCGTGCTCGTCTCCCGCGCCGCCCAGCCCCTCGACGGGCTGGACATCCAGTACCGCCAGGTCAACGGCGATCCCTGCGCGGTGCTGTTCGTGGAGAACGCCCCGTACGCCGTCATGGTCGTGGACATGACGCCCGACGGCTCCCAGATCCAGGACGTCTACACCGTCAGCAACCCCGACAAGCTCACCCACGTCCCCTGGCCCTCACGGGCTTCCCTGGTGACGGACGGCGAGGACGCGGCGGGGCAGCGGGCCGAGGTGATGGGGGAAGCGGTGGCGCAGCACGCCGGTCGCGGCGGCGGCCAGCACGACGAGGGCCGCGCCGACGAGCAGCGCCGGGTGGTAGCCCCGGTGCAGGAGCGGGGTCACGACCAGGGGGCCGAGGATCTGTCCGATGCTGTAGCCGGTGGTGAGGATGGCGACGGCGCGCGGGATCCGCAGGTGGGAGCCGATGGCCAGGGTGAGGGTGGCGATGCCGAGGAACGTGGCGCCGAACAGGACGGCCGAGACCAGGGCGGGGACGATCCCGCCGGCCAGGGCGGGCAGCGCGATGCCGACGGCCTGCACGACGAGGGCGGCGAGGACCAGCGCCGGGCGGGACCAGATCTGGCTGAGCCATGCCCACAGGGCCGTTGAGGGCAGCGCGGCGAGCCCGACCAGGATCCAGGCGCCGCTGCCGGCCCAGCCGGGCGCGGTCTGGTCGATCGCGGCGACCAGGAACGTGCCGGCGATGATGTAACCGGTCCCTTCGAGGGTGTAGCCGGCCAGCAGCGCCCCGAACCAGCGCAGCCCGGACCCGGCTCGGGGACCGGACGGGGCGGGCGGCGGCGCCTCCGGGGATGCCGGGTCGGTGCGCAGGCCCCAGGCCGGGACCGCGAGCACGGCGGTCAGCGCGGCCGCCGTCCACCAGGCCTGCTGCCAGGTGCCCGTGGTACGCAGGACCAGCACGGCGACGCCCGACAGGGCGATCCCCGCGCCGATGCCGCCGAAGGCCCAGCCGACGAGGTGGTGCGCGTGGCCGCGCAGACCGGTGAGCATGGCGTCGGCGGCGATGACGAAGATCAGCGCGCTCGCGATCCCGGCGACCAGCCGGAGCGACGACCAGAGCGCGCCGGCGTGCGTGACCGGCATCAGGGCCGGCGTGACGATCAGGATCGCCAGGGACGGGCGCAGCGCCCGCCGGGAGGCGAAGATCCGAGGGGCGACGATCGCGGCAATCGCGCCGAGGAGATACCCGACGTAGTTGGCCGTGGCCAGCTCCGCCCCCAGCCGCGGGGACAGCCCGGCCTGCGCGTGCATCATCGGCAGGATCGGGGTGTAGGCGAACCGGCCGACACCCATGCCCGCCGCGAGCGCCGCCGCGCCCTGCCCGACGATCCGCCAGGGCCGATCCGCCCGGGTCGCCTTGCCGCCGTCCGTGCCGTGCTCTCGTACGGAGGTCAAACTTCGCCTTTCGTTCGGCCGGCGGGAGCGGACGCACCCGGTGGCGGGGGACTCAGTGACCGGCGTTCTGGCCGCCGTCGACGTGCAGGATCTCGCCGGTGACGAACGGGGCCGTCTCGAGATAGACGATCGCGTCGACGATGTCGCTTATCTCGCCCATCCGGCCCACGGGGTGCAGGCCGGCGAGGAGGTCGTAGGTCTCGGCCGGGTGCATCGGCGTACGGATGACGCCGGGCGCGACCGCGTTGACCCGGATGCCCCGGGAGGCGTACTCGATGGCCAGCGACTTGGTGACCGAGTTGAGGCCGCCCTTGGTCAGCGCCGCCAGCGCGGACGGCACGCGGCTGTCGGCCTTGTCGGCCAGGCTGGTCGTGATGTTGACCACGTGCCCGCCGCCCTGGGCGAGCATGACGTCGACGGCCCGCTGGGAGATCTCGAAGAACCCGCGCAGGTTGACCCTCGTCACCAGCTCGTAGTCCTCGTCGGTGTAGTCGGTGAACGGCTTGGACACGAAGACACCGGCGTTGTTGATCAGCGTGTCGACCCGGCCGTACGCCTCCAGCGCCTGTTCGATGACGCGCCGGCCGACGGACGGGGCGGCGATGTCACCGGCGATGGTCCGCACCAGGGGGTCGTCGGAGGGCTCGATCGATCGGGAGTTCGCGACGACCGCGTAGCCGAGCTTGCGGTAGGCGGCCACCAGCCCCGAGCCGATACCCTGGGACGCGCCGGTGATCACCGCGACTTTGTGCGTGCTCATGGGTTTCTCTTCTCATAAGGATCGAGGCCATACGTCCCGGGCCTCGATCAGCGCGGCCGGCCGGCGAACGGGGCGGACCGGCACCGCGCGGTCATGGTTCAAGCTTGCGTCAGTCGGGCGCGATCCCGCCACGACCGGTTCACTCTCTGTTGTGAGGCTGTGCCTCCCAGCGCACTACCCTGGGCGGATGGAGCTACGCCAGCTGCGATATTTCGTCGCGGTGGCCGAGGAGCTGCACTTCGGCCGTGCCGCGGTCCGGCTGCGCATCGCCGGCCCGTCGCTCTCCCAGCAGATCAAGGCCCTGGAGCGGGACCTGGGCGTACGCCTGTTCGACCGGGACCGCCGTTCGGTGGCGCTCACCCCCTCGGGGCAGGCGCTGCTCCCCCAGGTCAGGGCGCTGCTCGAGCAGGCCGACGAGTTGCGCCGCTCCGCGGCCGGCATGGCCGCCACCGAGCCGGTCCGGCTCGGCTACGTCAGCTGGCGCCCGCCCGACCTGACCGCCCGCGTGTCCGGCGTCGCCCAGCTGCACGTCGACGCGTGGGTCATGCCGTCGCACACCCAGGCGGGACGGGTCGCCGACGGCAGCATCGACCTGGCCATCTGCTGGGTGCGGGCCGACGACCTGGCCGCCCACGCCCTGGAGGCCCGGCTGATCGGCGCCGACCGGCTCTTCGCGATCTCCACGGGCACCGGCACGTCCGCGGTCCCGGCCAAGGACACGTCGGTGCTGGTGGACTCCGACACCGCCACCTGGGACTCCTGGAACCGCTATGCCGAGGAGTTCGCCCGCGACACCGGTGCCCGCGTCGTGCGCATCGACGACGGCGGCATCACCGGGCCTGCCTTCTTCGACCACGTACGGCGGCTCCGCAGCCCCGTCGTCAACTCGCCGAAGGGCCAGACCGCGCCGGTGCCGCCGGACCTCGTCCAGCGCCCGGTGGTCGATCCGGCGCCGTACTGGACCTGGGCCCTGGTGTGCCGGCGCGACGAGACCCGCAAGGCCGTACGGGCCGCCGTCGAGGCGCTGACCAGGGACGTCGGCGGGCTCGGCCTGGACGCCGACACGGCCTGGCTCCCGGCCGACGACCCGTTCCACACCACCGGATGACACGGCGCCGGTCGGCGTGACACCCGGTCGGCCTGGTGATCGTGGTCAGCGTGGTGATCGTGGTGAGTGGTCAGCGTGGTCGGCGTGAATCGGCGTGATCGGCGTGGTCAGCGTGGTGATCGTGGTGAGTGGTCGGCGTGGTCAGCGGGCTTCGAGGGTCGCGAGGTCGCGCAGCGTGTAGCGGCGGTGCTCGCACTCCTCCTCCATCACCACCCGCAGGCAACCGCCGACCGTGCGCGGCTCCTCCGGGTAGCCGGGCGCGGGTGCGCGGGTGCAGGCCCGTTCGAGCCCGGCGTCGGTGAGGCCGTCGAGGATGCCGCGCACCAGCGCCACCCGCCCGGCGCGCACCTGCGCCACCTCCGCGTACGACGGGCGGGCGTCGAGGTCGATGCCGAGCGCCGCCGCGTCCTCGGCCGGGTAGCCGGAGTGGGTGAGGCCGAGCCGGTGGAACGGGTCCGGCGCGTCGAGGATCGCCCGGCCCGCCCAGGCGTCGGTGGCGAAGACGAGGTGGCGCAGCGTCTCGACGAGGGACCATTCGTCGTCGACCCGTTCGTGGCGCGCCGCTGTGCCCCTGCTACCCGTGGTCGTACAGCGCCGGTGTCACCCCGCGCACGACGGGCAGTCCCGTGCCCGAGTCGAGCACGAGGCGGTCGCCGAGCGGACGCGTCAGCGTGACGGTGGTCGTGTCCATGTGGAGCGCCAAGTCGCAGATCCCGCCGGAGCCCTCCTCGTCCACGTCCACCACCACGAGCTTGCCGGTCTCGTACGCCCGCGCCCCGTGAACGCGGTCACAGGAGCCGTAGCCGTACTCCAGGAGCAGGTCGTGCGGCTTGCCCGCGACGAGGTCGAACCCGCTCACCTCTTCGAACTCCCCCTCCGCGGCCTGCGGCCGGGCGGTGATGGCCGAGGGGGCGACCGCCACGTACACGAACTTCGACTCGACCCCCTTGACGGTGAACTGCCACGCGGGCACCCGGATCGTGCCGCGGCTGGTCTCCAGCGTCGTCTCGCCCAGCTCGGCCCCGGTCACCCGGAGCGGGCGGCAGCCCTTGGCCGGGCACTCCTCCTCGATGAAGTCGGCGGGCCTGGTGAACTCCGCGTACGCGTCGATCGCAGTGACGAGCGGGACCTCCGAGACCGAGCCGTCCGGCCACCGCACAGGCGCGTCGGCCAAGGGGCCCGCGGGTAACTCGGCCGCGAGCTTCCACACGCTGTTTTCCGTACTTCGGGTGACCCAGGCGGGAGGGTCGGTCCAGCCGCCTCGATCCTGGAGCCCTCCGAGCAGGACGAAACCCGAACGCCAGGCGCGGTCGCCGGCCGAGCCGTCCCAGCGCGCCACCACCTCCCGGGCACGTGCCTCGAAGCGGCCCGGTGAGACCCGATCGGACCAGTTGCAGGAGGCCAGGAGCAGCATCAGGCACAGGCCCGCGATCGTCCTACGCACGACTTCGTGATCACCCCCGGTCGCCTAACGTAGCCGCCCACACACCGGCTAAGTGCCCCTCTTATCGGATTTGCGGGGGAATCTCCCTGAATTAGGGGCGAACGCACTCCATGTGGTCTTCTGACTACCGGGGTGTGGAGTGATCAGACGGCTGGGCCGGTCGCTGCGGATGCGGTTGGCGCTGCTCGCCAGCTTGGCCATGTTGCTGCTGAACGTCGTCGTCAGCGCGTTCGTGCTGTACGCCATCCGGAACGAGGCCGCCGACATCCGGGCGTACGACGTGGCCAGCCAGGCCCTGCGCGTGCTGCTCATGGTCAAGCGGAACGAGCTGCCCCCGACGGTGAACACCGACGGGCTCGACGGCATCCAGGTGATCGACTCGGCGGGCCGCGTGGTCTCCTCGACGTCGAACCTGGCCGGCCTGCCCCGGATCACCACGGCGATCCCCCACCGCAACACGGCCAACGACGTCGCCGAGTTCTGCGACCTGCGCGCGTTTCCCGGACGGTGCGAGCTGGTGGTCTCCATGCACGCGTACCAGCCGGACGGCGCGTGGGTCATCTATGCCTTCGCCCCGGCCGTGCCCTGGTACGTCAGCCTGAAAGTGGTCCTCTTCCAGATCTGCGTGGCGGCCCTGCTGCTACTCCTGTCCTGGTTCGGGGTGTCGCGCGTGGTGGCCCGGACGCTCGCACCCGTCCACAACATCACGAAGAGGCTGGCCGAGATCACCGCGGGCGGAGGCGGGATACGGCTCCCCGTACCGGAGAACGTGGACGACGAGATCAGGACGCTCGCCTGGACCGGCAACCAGATGCTGGAGCGGCTGGAAGCCGCGATGAAGAAGCAGCAGGAGGCGGTGGAGCAGCAGCGCAGGTTCGCCGGGGACGCCTCGCACGACCTGCGCAGCCCGATCACGGCGATGCGCACCCAGGTCGAGGACGCGCTGCTCAACCCCGAGGACGCCGACTGGCGGGCGACGGGCGAGGCGCTGCTGGCCAGCCTGGACCGGCTCCAGGCCATCGTCACCGACCTGCTCACGCTGACCAAGCTGGACGCGGGCGCGCCGAGCTCCCGGGAGCCGGTCGACCTGTGCGAGCTGGTCGCCGCCGAGACCGGCAGGCCGCGTTCCAAGAACGTCGTCACCACGCTGCAGCCGGGCGCGGCCGTCACGGGCGACCGGCTGCAGCTGGCCCGCCTCCTGACGAACCTGCTGGACAACGCCGAGCGGCACGCCGAGTCCCAGGTCCTCGTCACCGTACGGCGGCAGGGCCGGCAGGCCGTGCTGGAGGTGCTCGACGACGGCGCCGGCATCGAGCCCGGGAAGCGCGAGACGGTCTTCCAGCGCTTCACCCGCCTGGACGCCGCGCGCAACCGCGACGCAGGCGGGACCGGGCTCGGCCTGCCCATCGCCCGCGAGATCGCGCAGGCCCACGGTGGCACGCTCACGATCGAGGACTCCGAGCGCGGCGCCCGCTTCGTCCTGCGCATCCCGGCCCTAGAGGACTGAGCATCGCGGTCCGCGAGGAGCGAGCATCCCGGTCCGCGAGGACGGCGCAAACCGGCCTGCGAGGCCTACGCAAACCGGCCCGCGAGGGCTGCCCCACACCCCCCAAGTCGGCTCCAAGCCACGCACAAGAGCCGGACCTCACCATTTCCGGATGTGAGCGGAAATTTCAGGACAAGATTGATGAAGATCGCCGCAGGTGCGGCGGTCGCCATGGCGGTCGCGCTGCCCGCGTTACCGGCGGCGGCCGACACGCCCGATGAGCGGCCCGACGTGCCCGTCGGCACCTGGCTGGCGGCGCGTACCCAGCCCGCGGTCCAGCTGACGAGCTTCACCTACACCGGCACGGTCGCCGTGCCGACCAGCACGATCAACCAGACCGCGTTCAACCGGCTCGTGGAGCAGGCCACCGCCACCGTGGCGTCCGGCAAGATCTCCTCTGACGAGCGCAGCATCGCCAAGTGGCTGTTCCAGCAGATCGCGGCCGACGTGGACACCTACCTCGCCTCGACCACCCCGGAGCGTACGGTCGAAGCCGAGGTCGGCGGCCTGTGCACCGGCTGGTGGGTCACCCCCGACGGGTACATGGTCACCGGGGCGCACTGCGTCCAGGTCGGTGAGACCGAGCTGAGCCAGCTGTTCGCGCGGCAGGCGCTGGCGAAGTTCAACCAGCAGGACGCCAAGGAGATCATCAGCGGGCTGCGGGGCCTGGAGGCCGACGAGGAGATCGTCAAGCTCGCGCAGCAGATCTACGTCACGTTCAACACCAACCACATGCAGCTCCGCAACCTGAAGCAGAGCCTGTCGGTGGTCCAGAGCCTGCCCGGCGGCGGCGTGGACAAGACGGCCAAGCCGGTCCCGGCCGAGCTGGTGTCGGTGGGCGAGAGCTACCCGGGCAAGGACTTCGCGCTGCTCAAGGTCAACGGCCAGCAGAACCTGCCCACCGTGCCGCTCGGCGACGACTCCGACGTGCGTACCGGTGACACGCTCTACATCAGCGGCTTCCCCGGCCTGGTCACCAATACGCCGTTCTTCAGCCTGGAGTCCAAGCTGGAGCCGGCGCTGACCGAGGGCCCGTACAACGCCAAGCGCACCACCCAGACCGGCGTGCCGTACATCCAGACCCAGGCGCCCTCCTACCACGGCAACTCCGGCGGCCCGGTGTTCAGCAAGGACGGCAAGGTCATCGGCATGCTGATCGCCGGCACGGTGAGCGAGAACGGCGAGGCGTCGGAGAGCGAGAGCTTCGTCCTGCCGGTGGGCATCATCAAGGAGAAGCTCGGCGAGAAGAACATCAAGCCCGCCCAGACCACCACGACGGCCCGCTACAACGAGGCGCTCAACGACTTCTTCCGGCACCACTACTCGGACTCGCTGCCGAAGTTCCGCGAGGTCCAGGCGCTGTTCCCGAACCACCCGTACGTGGCCAAGTACATCAGCGACGCGCAACAGGCGATCTCCGCAGGCAAGGACGAGTCGCCCAAGCCGATCCTGCTGTGGGTGCTGATCGGGGCCGGCGTGCTGGTCGCCGCGGTGATCGTCGCGGTCCTGGCCAAGGTCCTCCGCGGCCGCGGGCGCCGGCGCCGCCACTCCGAGCCGTCCTTCGTCCAGCCCCCGCCCGGCGCGGTGCAGCCTCCGTCGTGGCGGCAGCTTCCCGCGGGCCAGGTGCCGCCCCCGGCGCAGGGCGCCTATGGGCAGGCGGCGTACGGGCAAGTGGCGTACGGGCAGGGCGCCGACGGGTACGGCCCCGTCGCGTACAACGCCGGCGGCTACGGCGCCGCACCGTACGGGTCGGCCCCGGACCACGCCAACCCCCAGTACGGGTCGGCCCCGGACCACGGCAACCCCCACTACGGACCGGGCCCGTACGGGTACCCTGCGCCCCCGCACGGCCAGGCCCAGCCGCACTCGGGTGAGCGGACCCGCGCCGTCCGCTACGGCCAGTTCACGCCGCCTCCGAACGACCGGCCCTCCTAGTCCTGGATTCGCCTTGCCCGCCCTTTCATACTGGGGGCGACGCCCGGGGACATGACTGCCGTCGATGCCGGGCGGGATCCCGCTCGTGCCCGTGAACGCGAAGACCCGCTGAACCTGCCGGACACCTCTGTGACCAGCGTCGGCGCCACCAACTTCGCCGGCGGCATGTCCGCCACCCGCCATCTGCTGGACCTCGGGCACCGTCGCATCGCCTACCTCGGCGGCATCGCCGACGCGGCCTGCAGCCAGGCGCGCATGCACGGTTACCGCGCCGCGATGGAAGCCGCGGGCGTGCCCGTGCCCGCCGAATACGTCCGTACGTCGGGCTTCCGCTATCCCGACGGGGAGACGGGCGGAGCCGCACTGCTCGACCTGCGGCTCCCGCCGACGGCCATCTTCGCCGCCAGCGACGGGAGCGCCCTCGGCGCCATGCAGGCCGCCAGGGCGCGGGGCCTGCGCGTCCCGGAGGACCTCAGCGTGGTCGGCTTCGACGACACCGAGGTCGCGGTCATGACCTCGCCGCAGCTGACCACCGTACGCCAGCCGCTGCGCGAGATGGGCGGCATCGCCCTGCGCACGGCCCTGCGCCTGGCCGCCGGCGAGAAGATCGAGTCCCGCCACATCGAGCTCGCCACCGAGCTGATCGTCCGCGGATCGAGCCGGGCGGCCGGCCCATGAGGTTGCGCGGCGGCTCTGGACAATGCACCGCATACGTGATCTGACGGAGTAAGAGCGCCGACGATCGCGAACAGGAGTACCTGGACATGAGCGACACGCCGCGACTGCACACCGCGGGCAACACCCTGCTGGAGCGAGCCCGCGCGCTGCGCCCGCTGATCGAGCGCGACGCGGACCAGGCCGAGGAGCAGGGCAGACTCTCCACCTCCGTCGTGGACGCCCTACACGAGGCAGGACTTTTCGGGATATGGGTGCCGGTGCCGCTCGGCGGCGCCGAGCTGTCGCCCAGCGAGCTGATGGCCGTCCTCGGAGAGCTCTCCTACGCCGACCCCTCGACGGGCTGGGTGGTCATGGCCACCTGCCTGGAGAACGGCACGGCCGGCGCCTACCTGGGCGACGAGGCCGTCGAACGCATCTTCAAGGGCCCCCGGATGCCGCTCTTCGCGGGCCAGGGCACCCGGCCGGGCATCGCCGTCCCCGAGGACGGGGGCTTCCGCCTCAGCGGGCAGTGGAGCTTCGCCTCCGCCATGCTGCACTCCCAGTACGTCCACAGCCTGGGCGCCATCGAGGGCACCGACGAGGTCCGGATCTTCATCACCCCGATCGAGGACGTCAAGCCGCTCGGCAACTGGGACGTCCTGGGCCTGCGCGCGACCGGCAGCATCGACTACTCCATGGACGACGTCTTCGTACCGGAGTCGCAGTCGCACGTCTTCGACACGAACGAGCCCCTGCGCGGCGGCGCCATCTACCGGCTCGGCCTGGTCGACCAGGCGCTGATCTGCCACTCCGCCTGGGCGCTCGGCGTCGGCCGCCGGCTGCTGGACGAGCTGAGCCGCTACGCCGTGGCACGGGCCGGGCGCACCGGGCAGATCGCCGGCAGCGACGCCTTCCACACCGACTTCGCCCGTGCCGAGGCGAAGTTCCGCGCCGCGGCGGCCCTGATGCGCGAGACGTGGGACGACGTGGAACGCACCCTCGACTCGGGCCGGACGCTCGACGTACGGCAGGAGACGATGGTGCGGCTCGCGCTCAACCACATCACGTCGACGATCACCGAGGTCTCCCACTTCGTCTACGCGTCGGGCGGCACCTCGGCGCTGCGCGACGGGCTGATCCAGCGGCTGTTCAGGGACGTCCACGCCGGCGCCGCGCACATCACCTCGGGCCCGCAACTGCTCCGGGAGTGCGGCCGCGAACTGGCCGGCCTGGCCGCGGGCGAGTCCTGGGCACTGTTCGGCCTGGAGCCATAAGTCGGCCTGGAGCCATATGAGCGCCGTCCCGCGGTGAGACTCCGGTGAAATGTCCGTGGAACGCCGTGCTCCCAGGCTGGTCCGCATGCCAATGACTGACATGACCAGGAGCGCGGCCTGCGGGGCGGCGCTCGTGCTCGCCCTTTCCGCCTGCGGTGCGCTGGGACGGCCGGCTCAGCCCGCGGCCTCGGTGAAGGCTCCCGACGCCCCGGCGCAGGACCGGCCCGAGGACCCGCCGGAGGAGACGCCCTCTCCGGAGGACTCTCCCGCGCGGCCGGAGTCGCCCTCGGAAGGCGTGGTCGCCGGTCCCACCTCGTCCGCCCTGCCGGTCGAGGGCCGGAACCTGCGCCTGGTCAGGTCCGGCGAGAACGAGCTGGCGCTGCAGTTCGAGCTCTTCAACGGCACGGACGACGAGATCTCGCTCGGCACGCTCGGCCTCGACAGCCGCGAGCAGCTGATCACCCTGGTGGACCTGCCCCGTGGCACCGCCTACGGCCTGATCGGCAGCTCGGGCCCGGACGGGCGGATCAGCGCGGACGTCGACATCGAGCCGGGCGGGTCGGCTCCGGTGACGGCGGTCTTCGCGGCGCCGCCCAAGGAGGCCACCGAGATGCTCGTCGTGCTCAACGGCCTGCTCCCGGTGACCGTGCCGATCACGGACGCCGAACCGGCCGACGACCCCGCCCTGCGCGGCCCGCACAACAAGCTCCAGGTCGGTCCGCTGGTGTGCAAGACGACGGGCGGCACGCGTGAGGCGTTCCGGCTGCCCAGCGACGTGCTGTTCGAGTTCGGCAGCTCCAAGCTGTCACCGTCGGCCAAGTCCGCCATCGAGGCGCTGCGCGGCCGGGTCTCCGCCTCGTCCGGATCGGTGACCGTGGACGGGCACACCGACGCGATCGGGGGCACCTCCGACAACCAGACGCTGTCGCAGGAACGCGCCGCGGCCGTCAGCCAGGTGCTGCGTCCTTCTCTCGGCGACGGCTTCGCGTACCGGACGAAGGGGCACGGCGAGGGCGAGCCCGTGGCGCCCAACACCAAGCTCGACGGCAGCGACGACCCGGACGGGCGGGCGCAGAACCGGCGGGTCGAGGTGCAGATCGACAGCGACACCACCGTGCGGGCCCCGGAGACGGGCACCGACCTGACCGACGCGGGGCTCCAGGTGCAGGTGGAGAGCGTACGGCGGCTGTCGGGCTACCTCCTGGCGAGCGTCAAGGTCACCAACCCCGGGTCGGAGGCCGCGTCCCTGGAGTACGAGAACCACTTCACGCCCAAGGAGCTCACCTCGGGCCAGCTGTCGATCGCGGCTCAGAACGGCCGGCAGGAGCTGTGCGGCTTCGCCGAGCCCACGTACTTCGACTTCGTCGGCACGATGAGCGCCTCCTTCGCGCCGGGCAAGCTCGACACGGTGCCCGCGGGCGCCGAGGTGACGCTGTGGGGGCTCTTCCCGGCGCCGAGCACGAACGTCCCGTCGGTGAAGGTCCAGGTCGGCGGCTACGACCAGGCACTCCCGGCTGAAGTGGCGAGCTGACTCCGCATGCTTCCTGGCCGAGGTGGCGAGCTGACCCCGCACGCGTCCCAAACCGAGGTCGCGGCGAGCTGAGTCCGGGTGTTTCGCGGGCCGGTCATGGGGTGGCGAGCGCGGCTCTGACCTCCTCCAGGCGGGCGGCGTAGCGGGGCCAGCCGAAGCCCGAGGCGGTGTAGGCGGCGGCCGTCGCCTCCGCCAGCTCCCCGGCCCGCCGCCGGTCCCGGCCCGCGAGCGCCAGCGCCGCCGACACGGCCCGGGCCGCGAGCCAGGGCGTGCTGTGTTCGGCCGACTCGGCGTAGACCTCGTCCAGCAGCGCCGCCGCCTCGCCGAGCTCCTCGCGCCGGATGAGCACGTCGGCCAGGTCGATGTGCGCCATGCTCGCCCCGGAGCCGTCGGTGACCGCGTAGCCGACGGCCGTGCGCATATGGGCTTCCGCCCGGGTCAGCTCCCCCTCGGCCATGGCGACGGCGCCCCTGATCAGCTCGTTGAGCGGGAGGATCTGGCGGTCGTCCAGCCGCGCGGCGTAGTGGTCGGACTCGGTGGCGCACGCCAGCGCCTCCTTGAGGTGGCCCATGCCCAGCAGCGCCTGCGCCTGGTTGCTGAGACCGCGCGCCAGCCCGTGCTCGTCGCCGGTCTCCAGGTCGAAGGCGTTGGCGGTGACGTAGCGCTGGAGAGCCTGCTCGGCATCGCCCGAGTAGAGGTGGAGCGTGCCGAGCGCGTCGGCGAAGGCGGACACCCGCTGCGTGTGGGAGACGCTCTCGGCCAGCTCCAGGCCCTGGAGCAGCGGCGGGAGCGCCTCGCGCAGGCGGCCGCGTTCGATCTCCACGATGCCGCGGTAGTAGAGGACGTTCATGGTCACCATGTCGTCCGACGCGATCTCGGCCAGCTCGGCGGCCCTGGTCAGCAGCTCGGCCGCGGCGTCGAACTTGCCGACCATGGTGGAGACGAAGGCGTGGTCACTCAGCGCGGTCGCCTGTTCGGTCGGCGTACTGCCCGGCGCGTCGGCCAGGGCCGAGAAATGCCGCTCGGCCTCGCCGTACCAGCCGCGGATCAGCCACGGCGTGTGCAGTTCGAGCGCCAGCCGCAGGCCGTCGGCCGCTCGCTCGGTGCCGGGGGCGCGCTCCAGCGCGTCGAGCAGGTTGGGCCACTCCGCGAACACGGCCGACACCTCCTCCGCCGCGAGGAAGTCGGTCGGCGCGCCGAGCCGGCGGACGAACGCCACGCACCAGCCCAGATGGGCGGCCAGCGCGCCCTCCGTCTCCCCTGCGGCGAGCAGCTTCGCCCGCGCGTAGTCGCGTACGGTCTCCAGCAGCCCGAACCGCCGCCCGCCCCCGGACGTCTCCACGGTGACCAGGCTCCGGTCCGCCAGCTCGGCCAGCGCGGGCGCGACGTCCCCGACGGTCACACCCTCTCCAACGGCGTCGCCCGGCACGGCCGGCACGACGTGTTCGGCGGCCTCCAGGTCGAAGCCGCCGCTGAACACCGACACCCGCCGCAGCACCAGCCGTTCCCGCTCGGCCAGCAGGTCGTGGCTCCAGTCGAGGGCGGCGCGCAGGCTCGTGTGCCGGCCACCCGCGGTGCGTCCGCCGCCCACCAGCAGGCGCAGCCGGTCCTCGACCCGTGCGGCCAGTTGCGCCACGGTGAGCGTACGGGTCAGACCGGCGGCCAGCTCGATCCCCAGCGGCAGCCGGTCCACGGCGGCGCAGATCGCCGCGACGGCGGCGGGTTCGGCGCCGACCTGGTCGGGGGCGCATCGCTGGGTGAACAGCGTCGCCGCCGCGTGCGCGGGCAGCGGTCCGACCCGGTTGAGCTCCTCCCCCGCCGCCAGCAGCGGGAGCTGCGAGGTGACCAGCACGGCCAGCCCGTCGGTACGGCCCAGCAGCCCCGTGACCAGCTCGGCCACCTGGTCCACGAGGTGCTCGGCGTTGTCGAGCACCAGCAGCCCGCCGTCCAGGCGCGCGGCCAGCTCCGGCAGGGGATCGTCGGACTCCGACTCCAGCCCCACGGCCGCCGTCACCGCCGCGCGCACCGCCCCCTCCCGGTGTAACGGCGCCAGCTCCACCAGGGTCACCGCCCTGGGCTCCGCCGCCGGGGCCTCGGCCACGGCCTTGGCCGCCTCGATGGCGAGCCGAGACTTGCCGCTGCCCGGCCCGCCTGTGAGCGTGACGAGCCCCGGCCGCGCGAGCCGTCTCACCAGCGCCGCCAGCTCGCCGTCCCGGCCGACGAAGCTCGTCGCGGGGCCCGGCAGGCGTACCCGGGAGCGAACCTGATCCGGGGCGGGCGACTCCACAGGGGGCGGCCCCGGCGACCCGGCCGAGAGCAGGGACGGCTCCGCGACGGAGAGCGGGGACGGCTCCTGCCCGGGTGCGATCACGCCTTGTGCCAGGGCGGTGTTCGTGAGCTGCAGGGACGGATCCTGGCGGAGGATCCGCAGCTCCAGCGCCGCCGTCTCCGGGACCGGGTCGACGCCGAGCGCATCGGCCAGCCTGCGGCGGAGCCTGGCCAGCCGGTCGAGCGCGTCGGCCTGCCTGCCGGTGCGATAGAGGGCCAGCGCGAGCAGGCAGGACACCCGCTCGTGCAGCGGATGCTCGTCCGCCAGCCGCTCCAGCTCCGCGCTCACCTCGGCCGCCGCGCCGAGGGCGAGGTCGGCGGTGAGCCGCTGCACCATCAGGTCCAGCCGCCACGCCTCCAGCCGCTCCCCCTCCAGCTCGGCATAGGGGATCGCCCGCAGATCCGCCAGCGCGCTGCCGCGCCAGAGCCCGAGCGCCTGCGCCGCCGAGCCCCGGGCGCCCGCGTGGTCACCGGACCTGGCCGCCGCGTGCGCACGTTCGGCGGCGGACCGGGCCTTGACCAGGTCGGCGGCGTGGGCGTCGAGCGCGTAGCCGCCGGGCGTCCTGACCAGGGGTGAGGCCTGCCGCGACCGGCCCGGGCCCTGCCCGGGGCCGGCGGGGAGGGCGGCGCGCAGGCGGGAGACGAGGACCCGCAGGCGTTCGGTGGGACGGGCCAGCTCCGCCTCCCCCCACAGGTCGGCGGCCAGCCGCGCGTCGGGAACCGGAGACCCGCCCGCGAGCGCGAGCCGGGTCAGCAGCGCGCGCTCAAGGAGGCGATCCACCACGATCGTCGCGTCTCCGGCACGGACGGTGACCGGTCCGAGCACGAGGACGTCCAGGCCGGGGAGGGAGGGCATGGCGGAATTATCTCAGCGAATTCCGTGAGACGCCCGTGAAACGGGGGTGCAAGGTCATCCGCTCAGGCTGGCCTCATGACACACGACATCACGGACCTGCGAGCCACCGTACAAGGAGAGGTCCTCACCCCGCGGGACGCCGGCTACGAGGACGCCCGGGCCCTGCACAACAGCATGATCAGCCGCAGGCCGGCCGCGATCGTGCGGGTGAGCGGCACCGCCGACGTCGTCAGGACGCTGTCCTACGCACGCGAGCACGCCCTGGAGGTCAGCGTGCGCGGCGGCGGGCACGGGGTGGCCGGGCACGCGCTCGGCGGCGACCTCGTGATCGACCTGTCGGCGCTGCGCGGCGTCACCGTGGACGCGGCCGCCCGGACGGCCGTCGTTCAGGCGGGTGCGATCTGGGGCGAGGTCGACCAGGCCACGCAGGCGCACGGCCTGGCCGTGCCCGGCGGCCGGATCAGCCACACCGGCGTCGCCGGGCTCACCCTCGGGGGCGGCGAGGGCTGGCTGTCCGCGAAGTACGGGCTGAGCTGCGACAACCTGATCGCCGTCGAGCTCGTCACCGCCGACGGCCGGGTGGTCGTCGCCGACGACGAGAGCGAGCCCGAGCTGATGTGGGCGCTGCGCGGCGGGGGCGGCAACTTCGGCGTGGTCACGTCGTTCACCTTCCGGCTGCACCCGCTGGGCCCGCTGGTGCTCGGCGGCATGCTCGGTTACCGGGTGTCCGACGCGCCCGCCGTACTGGAGGCCCTGGACCGGCTGCACTCGGCCGGGCACGACGACTTCGCCCCCGCGGCGGTCTTCCTGACGGCGCCACCGGCGCCGTTCGTGCCCGGGCACGTGGTGGGGCGGCCGATCCTCGCGATCGCACCCGTCTGGCTCGGCGACCCGGAGGCGGGGGCCGAGGTGATCCGGCCGCTGTTCGAGGCGGCGACGCCGCTGTTCGACGCGGTCCAGCCGATGCCGTACCTGGCGCTGCAGTCGATGCTGGACGACGGCTCGCAGCCGGGGCGGCGCAACAGGTGGTCGGCGGAGTTCGTGCCCGGCCTGGAGCCGAGCCTGATCTCCGACCTGCAGGACGCCGCGATCGCCGCGCCGAGCCCGCTGTCGCAGCTGATCGTCTCGCCGCTGCCGGAGGCGGTCAGGACGGCGCCGGACTCCGCCTTCCCCAGCCGCCACGGCGGGCGCTGGCTGGTGCACCCCGTCGGCGTCTGGGTGGATCCCGGCGACGACCCCGCCAACCTCGCCTGGGTGGAGGAGGTGACCTCGGCGATCAGGAAGCACGGGGTCACCGGCTCCTACCTGAACCTGGAGCAGGCCGACGACGACCGGGTGCGCTGGGCGATGGGTGTGCGCAGGTATCGCCGGCTGCAGCAGGTGAAGGCGGCCTGGGACCCCGGCGACGTGTTCCGCCACTGCGCCCACGTCAGTCCCTGAGGAAGTCCCTGAGGAGCCCGGCACCCGCCCGGACGGCGGGCGGGTGCCGGTCACGCTAGGACGGCTGCCTGGCCGCGCGCCACTCCGGCGCGAGCACCGACCAGACCTCCATGTCGTGCCGCTTGCCCCGGTACGGGTAGCTCTCCCGCAGCACGCCGTCCTTGGTCATCCCCAGCCGCCGGGCCACGGCGATGCTGGCCGCGTTCTCCGACGCGACCACCCACTCGATGCGGTGGATGTCCCGTTCCTCGACGGCCCAATCGATGATCACCCGTGCGGCCCTGGACACCAGGCCCTTGCCCGCCGCCGACGGCTCCAGCCAGCAGCCCACCTCCGCGACGCCCGTCAGGACGTCCATCGTGCGGAAGAGCACCCCGCCGACCAGCGTGCCGTCCAACCAGATGCCGTAGATCCGCCCGGTGTCGGTGGCGGCCTTCTCCGCGTATCTCAGGAGCAGGGACCGGCTCGACTCCAGGTCCGTGGCCCTGTCCGCGAACGAGATGAACTGCCCGACGAACTCCCGCGCCCGGTCCATGTGGGCCAGGAACTCCTCGGCCGACCACGGCTCCAGCGGCCGCAGCTCCGCGCCGTCCTCGCCCAGGGATATTGCGAACATCGTTCCCCCCAACGATCGAAAACCAGGCCATATCGCCAGCAGATCCTCTCACGCGGCGCGGCGGGGCAGGTTGGCGATCTTCCCGAACAGCCCAAAACTGTGCATCGTCCCGCACGCCGACCGGCCGGGCCCGGCGGGCGCCCGACGACACTGCTGCCATGGACACGCATGACACCGAGGGCGGCCAGGAGCGGACCGAGTTCGCGGGGGCCGTGTACGGCTCGCTGCTGGCGGCCTCGGTCGTGGCCGGCAGCGCGGTGGACGGCACGCCGGTGTCCGCGGGCGACCTCGTGGTCGTGTTGATCTGCACGGGCGTGGTGTTCTGGCTCGCCCACGTCTACGCCTGGGTGGTGTCCAGCAGAACCCAGCCCCTGACCTGGGAGCGGCTGCGCACGGCCGGCCGACACGACTGGCCGGTGGCGCAGGCCTCGTTCCCCCCTGCCATCGGCGCCGCCTTCGCCTCGTCGCTGGGTCTGTCCGACAAGGCGTCGACCTGGGTGGCGCTGGTCGTCGCCGTGGCGAGCCAGACGGCCTGGGCCGTCGCGGCGGCCGTCACGGCCCGGGCCTCCGCGCGGGTCGTGGCCCTCTCCGGGGCCGCCAACCTCGCGATGGGGCTGGCCATCATCGCGCTCAAGACCCTGGTCGGCTCCCACTGAGGTCTTGACACGGCGCCGCCGATTTGAAAACTTCCTTAACAGATCGGGGTTGACAACGTTGTCATCACTCCTCCTGGGAGACCGCTGTGAGCACCCTCTGGCCTTCCCCGTCCCGTCGTAAACGATCTCTTATGATGGCGGTCTTATGCGCCGTGACCACCCTCGCCCTCGCCGCACCCGCCGCCGCGCTGACCGGCCCGGCCGGCCCTGAGCCCGTGCCCAATCCCGGCCCTTCGGGCACTCCGACCCCCAACCCCTCCTACAGCCCGCCCCCCGGCCCGCAGGCCGCCGAGCCGGCTCCGCCCGCGGCGGAGACGCAGCGGGCGGCGCGGGACGGGCAGGCCCTGGCCCGGGCCGAGGGCGCGGCCTTCGCCTCCTCCTTCGAGCCCGGCGACCCGCAGCCGACGTGGGCCGACACGACAGAGACCGACGCCCGCGGCGTCAAGAAGGCCGCGAACGTCATCGGCACCCTGCCCGGACGCATCGAGGGCAGCATCTCGGACCAGATCGCCCGGTTCAGCGCCAGCGGCGAGAACGCCTCCGGCGGCGAGGGGAAGGAGAACCTGGCCGACGATGACGCGAACACCAAGTGGCTGGTGTTCGCCGGCGCCGGCTGGGCGCAGTACGGCCTGGCCGCCCCGGTCGCGGTCGTGCACTACGCGCTTACCTCCGCCAACGACGCGCCCGAACGCGACCCGCGCGACTGGCAGCTGCAGGGCTCCCAGGACGGGCAGAGCTGGACCACCCTGGACACCCGGACCGGCGAGACGTTCACGGCGCGCTTCCAGCGCAAGGAGTACCGCTTCGCCAACCCGACCGCCTACACCCACTACCGGCTGAACGTCACCCGGATCGGCGGCGGCTCGACCCTGCAGCTGGCCGAGTGGGAGCTGTCGGACGGCCGGACCGGCCCCACGCCGCCCAGCGACATGCGCAGCCAGATCGGCGCGGGGCCGAACGGCGGGTTCGTGTCCAAGCCGCGCGCCGGCTTCTCCGGCCTGCGGGCGTTCCAGTACGCGGGCAGCACCACCGCCGAGACCGGCGGCCACTCCACCAACAAGGTGTTCGAGGTGGACATCCCGGTCACGGCCACGACGGAGCTGTCCTACGTGGTCTTCCCCGAGTTCACCGCGGCCGACCTGCGCTACCCCAGCACGTATGTCTCGGTGGACCTGGCCTTCCGCGACGGTACGTACCTCAGCGACCTCAAGGCCGTCGACCAGCACGGCGTCCGGCTGGCGCCGCGCGCGCAGGGCGAGTCCAAGACCCTGTACGCCGACCAGTGGAACTACAAGCGCGCCCAGATCGGCGAGGTCGCCAAGGGCAAGCGGATCAGCCGCATCCTGGTGGCCTACGACAGCCCGGCAGGGCCCGCCGGGTTCCGCGGGTGGGTGGACGACATCAGGATCGTCTCGGAGCGGAGGCGGCAGCCGTACGAGGGCCGCCCGGCACACGACGATCGCAGCCCTGCCCGGTACGTGATGACCACCCGGGGGACGCACTCCACCGGCGGCTTCTCGCGGGGGAACAACTTCCCGGCCACCGCGGTGCCGCACGGGTTCAACTTCTGGACGCCGATGACCAACGCCGGCTCGACGAGCTGGCTGTACGAGTACCACCGGGCCGGCAACGCCGCCAACCTGCCCGAGATCCAGGCGTTCAGCGCCAGTCACGAGCCCAGCCCGTGGATGGGTGACCGGCAGACGTTCCAGTTCATGCCCTCGGCGGCCGAGGGGGTGCCCAACCCGTCCCGTACCGCCCGCGCGCTGGCCTTCCGCCACGAGCGGGAGGTCGCGCAGCCGCACCTGTACGCGGTCACCTTCGACAACGGGCTCAAGACCGAGATCGCTCCGGCCGACCACGCGGCGCTGGCCCGCTTCACCTTCCCCGGCACCGAGGCCAAGCTGATCTTCGACAACGTGAACAACAGCGGCGGCCTGACCCTGGACCCGGCCGGCGGTGTGGTGACCGGCTACTCCGACGTGCGCAGCGACCTGTCCACCGGGGCCACGCGGATGTTCTACTACGCCGTCTTCGACCGCCCGGTCACCGGCGGCGGCAAGCTGACCGGCCAGGGCCGGGACAACGTGCTCGGCTATCTGTCCTTCGACGCGGGCACGACGAGGACGGTCACCATGCGCATCGCGTCCTCGCTGATCAGCATCGACCAGGCCAGGCACAACCTGGAGCTGGAGATCGCCGCCTCGGACACCCTGGAGACGGTCAGCGAGCGCGCCCGCCGGGCGTGGGACGCCAAGCTGGGCGTCATCGAGGTCGAAGGGGCGAGCCGGGACCAGCTGGTCACGCTGTACTCCAACCTGTACCGGCTGTTCCTCTATCCCAACTCCGGCTTCGAGAACACCGGCACCGCGGCCGCGCCCGTCCACAAGCACGCCGTACAGTCGGCGACCAGCACCCCTCCCAGCACGCCCACCCAGACCGGGGCGCAGGTGGCGGACGGGAAGGTGTACGTCAACAACGGCTTCTGGGACACCTACCGCACCACCTGGCCCGCGTACGCGCTGCTGACGCCGAAGGCGGCCGGGGAGATGATCGACGGGTTCGTGCGGCAGTGCCTGGACGGCGGCTGGATCTCCCGGTGGTCCTCGCCCGGGTACGCCGATCTGATGGTCGGCACCAGCTCCGACGTCGCCTTCGCCGACGCGTACCTGAAGGGGGTGACCGGCTTCGACGCCGTGGCCGCCTACGAGGCCGCGGTCAAGAACGCCACCGTCGCCCCGCCCACCCGGCAGGTGGGCCGCAAGGGCCTGAACACCTCCGTCTTCCTCGGGTACACGAGCGTCCAGTCGACCGGCGAGGCGATGTCGTGGGCGATGGACGGCTACATCAACGACTTCGGGATCGCGAACATGGCCAAGGCGCTGGCCGAGCGATCCACGGGAGCGGAGCGTGCCCGCTACCTGGAGGAGTACGAATATTTCCGGAACAGGGCGCGTAACTACGTCCACCTGTTCGACCCGGCGGTGCGCTTCTTCCAGGGACGGAACGCCGACGGCTCCTTCCGGCTCAAGCCGAGCGCCTACGACCCGCGTACGTGGGGCTTCGACTACACCGAGACCGACGGCTGGAACATGGCCTTCCACGTCCCGCAGGACGGCCGCGGCCTGGCCAACCTGTACGGCGGCGCGGACAAGCTGGCCGCCAAGCTGGACGCGTTCTTCGCCACCCAGGAGACGGCGGCGTTCCCCGGCTCGTACCGGGGGATCATCCACGAGATGCGCGAGGCCCGGGACATCCGGATGGGCCAGTACGGGCACAGCAACCAACCCTCGCACCACATCGCCTACATGTACGACTACGCGGGACAACCGTGGAAGACCCAGGCCAAGGTGCGCGAGGCGCTCTCGCGGCTGTACCTGGGCAGCGAGATCGGCCAGGGCTACCCCGGCGACGAGGACAACGGGGAGATGTCGGCCTGGCAGGTCTTCGGGGCGCTGGGGTTCTACCCGCTGCAGATGGGCAGCCCCTACTACGCGATCGGCTCGCCGCTGTTCAAGAAGGCGACGGTGCACCTGGAGGGCGGCAGGAAGCTGGTGATCAAGGCGCCGGGCAACAGCCCGCGCAACGTCTACGTGCAGGGGCTGACGGTCAACGGCAGGGCGTACGACAAGACGTACCTTCCGCACGAGCTGATCGCCAAGGGCGGCGAGCTGGTGTTCGAGATGGGGCCGAAGCCGTCGCGCTGGGGCACGGGCAGGAACGCCGCCCCGCCCTCGATCACCGACGACGGCGGGATCCCCGCCCCGCTGCACGACCTCACGGGGCCGGGACGCGGCACGGCGTCGGCGGCCGGCGGTGCCGACGTGAGCGCGCTGTTCGACGACGACTCGGCCACCCGGGCGACGCTGCCCGAATGGGTGCGATACACCTTCGACGGCGACCGGGAGGCGCGTTACTACACGCTCACCTCCGGCGCCGGACAGCCTTCCGAGGATCCGTCCGGATGGGTCCTGGAGGGCTCCGCCGACGGCACGTCGTGGAAGGTGCTCGACGAGCGGGCCGGTGAGAGCTTCCCGTGGCGGCTGCAGACCCGTCCGTTCAAGATCGCGCATCCTGGCGCGTACGCCCACTACCGGATCAGGTTCACCGGCGGCACGTCGCTCGCGGAGATCGAGCTGCTCGCCCCCGCGCCGCCCGCCACGTCACCGCTGGTCATCGAGGCCGCCGGGGTCTTCGCCGCTCCTGGGGAGACCGTGACAGTCCCGGTGACCGTGTCCGACCACGCCGACCGGCCCGCCACCGGACGGCTGACCGCGACCGGCCCCGAGGGCTGGACCGTCCAGCCCTCGGGAGGGGTCACCTTCGGTCCCGTCGCGCCGGGCGCGTCCCAGACCGTCACGTTCCAGGTGACGGTGCCGGCGACGGCGGGTCCCGGCAGCCATCCGATCCGGCTCGCCGCGACCTCCGACCAGGGGCCGGCCTCCGAGCAGGTGACGGTCACGGTGGTCGGCGACACCGTGGAGTTCACGCCCGGCACGGCGGCCGAGGAGCCGTGGCTGCTGGAGGCCGACGGGTCCCAGCTCGACGGCGAGGTGTTCGACGGGCGCGCCCGTTTCACCGACGGCGACGGCCACGCCACCTACCGGTTCGAGCTGCCGGCCCAGGTGAGCGGGGGTTCGGTGACGCTGGACATCGGCAACCAGTTCCTGGTGCAGGTCTCGGCCGACAACCGGAGCTGGCGGACCGTGCTGCGGGAGAGCGCCGACGTGCGCGACCTGTCCAACCGCTCGGCGCGCACGCTCGACCTCGACGAGCTGCGGGGCGAGGCCCGTACGTTCTACCTGCGCATCGGGGACAGCCGGCCGGAGAACGGCTGGGGGTCCTGGCTGGCCAGGGTGCGGCTGGACCTGCGGCGCTAGGGGTTGCGGAAGATCACGTCTCCCTGAGGAGGTTTCCAGGCGAAGCCCGCGGCCAGCGCCGAGCCCGTACGCGGCACGGCGACGAGGTCCGTCCATGCGAATCCGGTCGCCGGCGGGGTGACGCTCTGCCGGGTCAGCACGCCGCCGGCGTACCGGAGCGCGTCGATGGACAGGGTGGTGTAGGCGTAGGGGTCCTGGCCGTCCGGGGTCGCGGTGATCGACTGCCGGGTCGTCGCCGCGTAGACGCCGCCCGAGCCGTCGCCGGACAGGGTGGTGACGTGGTCGCCGGGCAGCCGGAGCCGCTCCCACGTCCCGCCGCTCCGGTGCAGCAGGACGGCCCCCGGCTGCGTCCAGTCGCCCTGCTGGAACCCGGCGGCGATCCAGACGTCCCCGTTCGCGGCGGCGAGCACCGCGTCGTAGCGGACCCGTACCGGTCCGTACGCGGGCACGGCCGCCGCGGGCACCGCGACGGCGGGCAGCGCCACCGGGTGCCACGCCTTGCCGTCCCAGCGCATGACGGCGGAGGGACCCCAGCCCCAGATCTCTCCGGGCGTGCGGACGCTGATCTCCCGCAGGGACGCCGGCGCGGGCAGGCTCGTCCAGCGGCCGCCGTGATAGCGCTTGAAGAACACTCCCCGTGTACGGTCGTCGCGGCCCACGACCCAGGCGTGCTCGCCGTCCGGGACGTCCAGATCGGTGATCGTGGTCCGGCCCGACCCCATGAGCCGCCAGCGCCTGCCGTCCCAGCGCGACAGCACCGAGCCGGCGCCGGTGTTCCCCGCGATCCACACGTCGGCCGGGGAGGACGCCTCGATCAGGGAGATCTCACGCAGGGACCCGCCCGGGCCGGCGAACTCCGTCCACTCCCTGCCGTTCCAGTGCCTGATCAACGGCGCGGTGACGGGCGAGCCGGTCCGCGGATCGAGCTGCTTGGTCTCGCGCCGGCCCGCGGCCCAGGCGTCCGCCGGCCCGGTGGCGGCGAGATCCGCGATGTACGTACGGGCTCCGCCGCGGAAGCCGACCTGCCAGCCGGAGTCGGCCTCGACCGGCGTGACCATGGTGAGCGCCGCCAGCACGACGGCCACCGGGATGCGGTACACAGAGGCATGATGGCGCCTGCCCGGGATCCGGCCGGCTGCGCCGAGCTGAACGATTGACGAACTTCACCCCATCCGGGCGGTCAGCGCGCGCAGGCCCGCCAGGACCTCCGCCCCCGTCGGAGCCTGGTCCGGGTCGTTGAGCCACTGCATCATCACGCCCAGCAGCAGCGCGAGGTGCACCGAGCCGACGGTGCGCACCTCGCGCTCGGCGAGGTCCGCCTCGTCGCCGTCCACCAGGTGCGCGGCCATGCCGCGGCGGCCCTCGCGCTGACCGGCCACGAGCTCGTCGCGCAGCTCCGGCGAGTGCTCGGCCTGCACCATGGCCTCCAGATTGGCCAGCCACAGCGTGCGGTGCTCGCCGATCGACGCGATGAGCCGCTCCCAGAGCGCCTCGAAGCGCTCGCCGGGCGCGGCCGCCTCGTCCACGGCGGCCATCGCGGCGCCGATCTGCTCGCCCCACTCCCGCATGGCCTCCACCAGCGCCGCGTTGAGCAGCGCCTCGCGCGAGCCGAAGTGGTAGCCGATCGCGGCCATGCTGACGCCGGCCGCCGCCGAGATGTCGCGGACGGTCGTGCGCGCCCACCCCTTCTCCTCCAGGCAGCGCCGCGCCCCGGCCAGCAAATCCTCCCGGTTTCCCATGGCAGGCAGCCTAGCACGCACGCATGAGACATTTGTCTTGCGCATTTGCCCAAACTCGGCGTACGGTTGCCCCACACCAACCGAGAAGGGAAGTCCCCATGCGGATCCTGATCTCCGGCGGCAGCGTCGCCGGCCCCGCCCTGGCCTACTGGCTGCACCGGCACGGCCACGCGCCCACGATCGTGGAGCGGGCCCCGGTCGTCCGCGGCGGCGGCGCGGCCATCGACTTCCGCGGCAGCGCGCTGGAGGTGCTGGAACGGATGGGCCTGCTGGAGGAGATGCGCCGGCACGAGACGGGGATGACCGGGATGACGCTGGTCGACGACGCCGGCGCGCCCCTGACCGAGCTGCCCGCCACCGCCATCTCCGGCGACCTGGAGGTGCTCAAGTCCGACGTGACGGCCATCCTGTACGAGGCCACCCGCGACACCACCGACTACCTCTTCGACGACACGATCACGGGGCTCGACCAGGACGGCTCCGGCGTCCACGTGACCTTCGAGCGCGCCGGGTCCCGTACGTTCGACCTGGTGATCGGCGCGGACGGGATGCACTCGACCGTGCGCCGGCTCGCCTTCGGCCCCGAGTCCCGCTACGTCCGCCACCTGGGCATCTACGGCGCGCTGTTCACCACGCCCAACCTGTTCGGCCTCGACCGCACGGGCCTGATGCACAACACCAGCGGCCGCAGCGCGCTGGCCTTCGCCGCCCGCGGCAACAGCGAGCTCCGCGTCGGCCTGTCGTTCGGGGCCGACCACCTGGACTACGACCGGCGCGACCGCCGGCAGCAGGAGAAGCTGGTGGCCGAGCACTTCGCCGGCGCGGGCTGGGAGGTGCCCCGGCTGCTGGAGGCCATGAGCGAGGCCGAGGAGTTCTTCTTCGACTCCTCCGGCCAGGTCGTGATGGACTCGTGGTCGGCCGGCCGGGTGGCGCTGGTGGGCGACGCCGCGTACTGCGCGGCGCCCACCTCCGGCCGCGGCACCTCGCAGGCGTTGATCGGCGCGTACGTGCTGGCCGGCGAGCTGGCGGAGGCCCCGGACCACGCCACCGCCTTCGCCGCGTACGAGGGCCGGCTGCGCGACTACGTCGAGCGCAACCAGCTGCACGGCCGGGCCGCGGCCCGCTGGTTCCTCCAGCCGCCCACCGAGCCCCCGGTCGAGGTGGCCGAGGACGTCGTGCCGCTCAAGGACTACACCGTGGGATGAAGGTCCCGCTCAGTCCATGTCGATGTCGTCGAGATGCCCGAGCAGGCGCGAGAGGACCCGGAGGCAGGCGGTGACCTCGGCGTCGGTGAGGTCGCCGCCGATCCGGCGCAGCTCGGCGCGCTCGCGGTCGATCACGGCGACGATGACGGCCCGCCCCTGCTCGGTCAGCCGGATGAGCGACGACCTCTTGTGCGCCGGGTTGGCCACGAACTCGACCAGCCCCCGCCCGGCCGCGTCGTTGATCATCCGCTGGACGAACTGGCGGCTCAACGCCTGCGCCCGCCCCATCTGGGGGACGGTCATGGGCCCGTGCTCGCGGAGCAGGTTGAGCACGGCCCGCACCCCCACCGACAGCCCTTCGATGGGCGCGTCCTGCTCCACCTTGCGCTGGGCGCGCCGGTACAGCGGCCCCACCAGGTCGAACACCTCGGTGAGCCGGTCGCCCGGGCTGCGGTTCGTGTCACTCACCTCACCATGATGACACCTAGGTTGTCATTCACGCGCGAAAATGACACCTTGGTTGTCATGAAGGATCTGTTCTGGCTCGACACCGGCACCGGACGCCCCCTCGTCCTGCTGCACGGCGGCTTCGTCGACCACGGCATGTGGGACGACCAGATTCCCCGCCTCGCCTCGCGCTACCGCGTCATCGCGCCCGACGCCCGCGGCCACGGCCGCTCCGCCAACCCCACCGAGCCGTACCGGCTCACCGACGACCTCGCCGCGCTGCTGCGCCACCTGGACACGGGGCCGGCGGTCCTGGCGGGCGTGTCCATGGGGGCGAGCATCGCGGTCGACACCGCGCTGGAGCATCCGGACCTGGTCGCCGCCGTGGTCGTCAGCGGCGCCGGCACCGGCGAGCCGTACTTCACCGACCCCTGGACCACCCGGGCCCTGGCCACCTGGCACGCGGCGATGGCCGCCGGCGATCTGGAGGGCTCCGTCGAGGGGTTCATGCTGTTCGCCGCGGGCCCGCACCGCGCCCTCGACGACCTCGACCCCGGCGTCGCCGGCCGCCTGCGCCGGATGGCCAGGGCCACCATGTCCAAGCACACCGCCGGCGAGCCCGACCTGCTCGTCCCGGTCCGCGACACCTGGGAGCGCGTCGCCGGGATCGGCGTTCCCGTGCTGGCCGTCAACGGCGCCCTCGACTCGCCCGACCACATCGGCATGGCCGAACGCCTCGCCCGTACCGTGGCCGACGGGCGGGCGATCTCGATCGACGGTGCCGCCCACTACCCCAACATGGAGCGCCCGGACCTCTTCAACGACATCCTCGAGGACTTCACGTCCGCTGCGGCATCGTGAGATGCCGTTCAGCGCGGGCCGCGGTCAGAGCCAGCCGGCCTCGGAGGCGATGCGGATGGCGTCGATCCGGTTGCGGGCGCCCAGCTTGGCGACCGCCGAGGTCAGGTAGTTGCGGACCGTGCCGTAGGTGAGGAAGAGCCGCTCGGCGATCTCCAAGGGCTGGGCGCCGGTCGCCGACATCCGCAGCACCTCCGTCTCGCGCTGGGTGAGCGGGCTCTCCGGCGCCCGCAACGCGGTCATGGCCAGGGTGGGGTCCACCACCTCGCCGCCGGCGGCGACCGTCCGGATGGCGGCGACGAGGTCGCCGGGCCTGATGTCCTTGGGGACGAACCCGGCGACCCTCGCATCGAGCGCACGGCGCAGCTCGCCCGGCCTGCTCAGCGCGGTCAGGATGAGCACCCGGCAGTCGGGCAGCCGGTCGTTCAGCTCGGCGGCGGCCGTGATGCCGTCCATCCCCGGCAGGTCGATGTCGATCACCGCGACGTCCGGCCGGTGACGCTCCGCCACCGCCACGATCTCCGCCCCGCTGGACACCTGGGCCACCACGTCGATGCCGTCGTGGAGGTGGAGCAGCTCCACGAGCGCCTCGCGCAGGAGGAGCATGTCCTCCGCGAGGAGAACGCGGACCACGCTCATATGCGCAATTCGGCTCGCCGCGTCGTCACGATCACTCAGCTTAGAGGCCCCGTTTCACAGTGTCTCCTCCTCGGCCTTGCCCGCGGCGGCGACCAGGTGGACGAGCCGCTCCACCTCGGCAGCGGTCGTGTGCGGGTTGAGCAGGGTGAGCTTGAGCCGCACGCGGCCCGGCCCCGCTCCCGGGAGCTCGGTACGGCCGACGACGGCGCGTCCCTCGTGGAGCAGGCGGCGGCGCAGCCCGGCGTTCACCCGATCCGCCAGGGCGGAGTCCGCCGGGAGATACCGGAAGAGGAACGCCGTCAGCACCGGGTCGGCGTGCAGTTCCAGCCGGGGATGGACGCGGACGGCCGCCGCTCCCGCCCGAGCCAGATCGTGGCAGGTGTCCACGAGGCGGCCCAGGCCGTCCCTGCCGAAGGTCGCCAGCGTGACGGCGATCTTGAAGCCGTCGGGGCGGCGGGTGGTGCGCAGCGAATGCCCCAGCAGGCTGGTGTAGCCGGCCTCCTCGTCGTCGGCCGGGTTGAGATAGGCCGCACGCCGCTCCAGCGACTCGTACGTCTCGGCCCGCCGTACCAGGAAGACGCCCGCGGCGACGGGCTGCCAGCCCAGCTTGTGCCAGTCCAGGGACACCGAGTCGGCCCGCTCGATGCCCGCCAGCAGCGGAGCCAGCCGGTCGGACAGCAGGGCGCCACCGCCGTAGGCGGCGTCCACGTGCAGCCAGGCCCCGTGCTCGGCGGCCAGCGCCGCGCAGGTTCCCAGCGGGTCGATCGCGCCCGTGTCGGTGGTGCCGGCCGTGGCGACCACGGCCATCGGCAGCTCGCTCCGCCGGACGCACTCCCGCAGCGCGGCGGCCAGCTCCTCCGGCCGCATCCGCAGCTCGCCGTCCACAGGGATGGTCACGACCGCGTCCTCGCCCAGGCCCAGCAGCGCCGCGGCGCGCCGTGTCGAGAAGTGGGCGGCGGCGGAGGCGAAGATCCGTGCCTGCGGCGCGTTCGCCGGCAGGCCGCTCCGCTCGATCCGGTGGCCGGTCGCGTGACCCAGCACCCGGTCCCTGGCCAGCATCAGGCCCATGAAGTTGGACTCGGTGCCGCCGGAGGTGAGCACACCCGCGGCCGAGTCCGGGTAGCCCACCAATCCGGCCAGCTCACCCAGCAGGAGGGTCTCCAGGGCGGTGGTCGCGGGGGCCTGGTCCCAGGAGTCCTGCGACGGGTTGAGCGCGGAGATCGCCAGGTCGGCGGCCACGGCGACGGCGAGCGGCGGGCAGTGCAGGTGCGCGGCGCAGGCCGGGTCGGCCGGGTCGGCGCTGCCGGCGGCCACCAGCTCGGTGAACCGGCGCAGGGCGTCACCGCCCGGCCCGGCGAAGCCCTGGGCGACTCCCGCGAAGAGCGCGCCGGGCGTACCGGCGGGGATCGGCCCGCCGCGCCGTGCCGCGCCTTCCGAGAGGGCGGTCAGCACCGTGCGCAGCAGAGGTTCCAGGGCGGCGGCGCCGGAGACGCCGCCGGACAGGTCGGGCACGACGGTCGGATGCGAAGACATGCGGGCTCCGGACGGGATGGACAGATGGACCGCGGTCGTACGGTTTCTCCTCCTCGAACGCTACTGGGACGGGCGGCTCGCCTCCTGGGCGGCCTGGGTGGTGTCGGCCGGATCCGTGCGGAACTCGGCGAGCACCTCGAACCTGCCACCGGGGCGATGCCCCGCCGTCAGCCGCCCGCCGGTCCGCGACGCGATGCTGTCGAGCCCGGTCCCCCGCTCTCCTGGTGGTTCGGTGGCGCCGTCGTTGACCAGCCGCAGCCGTACGGACCCCGCCGCCTCCGACACGGTGATCTCGCAGGTGCGGGCCCGGCTGTGGCGCAGGACGTTGGTGACGCCCTCACGGAGCACGGCGGCCAGCGCGGTGTCGGCCTCCGCCGCCAGCGAGCGCGAGCCCGTCCCGACGCTCGTCACCACCTCGATGCCGGCGTTCGCCAGCACCTCGCGGGCCGCGTCGACCTCGGTACGGAGCCGCAGCTCGACCCGGTCCCCGGCGATGGAGCCGAGCTCCGCCACCGCTCGTTCGACCAGCGACCCGAGCGCGGCGATCTCGGACCTGGCCCGGGAGGGGTCGGTGTCCAGCAGGCGTTCGGCCACCTCGCCCTTCAGCGCGACCGCCGACAGGCTGAAGCCCAGCACGTCGTGCAGGTCGCCGGCGACGCGCACCCGTTCGCGGCGGACCACCGCCTCGGCGAGCTCGTGCCGCATCCGTTCAAGCACGGTGAGGAGTCCGCTCAGCCGTCCGAGGCAGTACACCAGCCACATGATCATGATGTGGCCGCCGAACTGGGAGAGCGCCGCGGCGACGTCGTCGACGAACAGCGCGCCGCTGTCCACGGAGTGGAGGAGCCAGGTGAGGTGCCCGGCCAGGACGAGCCCGGTCATCGCCCAGGAGAGCGGCGGCCGTACGTTGAGCAGCAGCTTGCCCGTGAAGACGCTCAGCAAGCGGTCCCAGGCCTCGGGGAAGACGGCCAGCGGCAGCAGGATCAGCAGGCTCTGCGCGATCAGCGCCGCCCGCGACGGCGGGAGCACCTGGAGGATGACGACGGCGGCCAGCAGGGCCGCCGCGAGAGCGAAGGCCGGCCAGTCGTAGGGGTGCGTGGGCGCCATGACCCTCAGGACGAGCACGCACTGGATGAGCAGGACCGCGAGCAGCACGTGCCGGGCCAGGCGCGGCGACTCGATCGGGGGTGGGGCCTCCTGGGGAGCGGCGGCACGGTAGGCGCCGGCCGTGGCCCGCACCTCCGCCAGCGTGCGCCGCGCGAGCTCGACCCCTTCCCGGAGGTCGCGCCGGGCGAGTTCGGCATCTCCCCCGGGGTCGCGCCGGGCGGGTTCGACGCCTTCCCGGAGGTCGCTCCGAGCGTCCCCGGGCTCCTCCTGGGCCGCCTTCCGCATCCGGAACGCGATCGCCCGCAGCTTTCCGCCGAGGACGCCGCGTAACTCCCCGTCCAGCCGCAGGCGCTCCTTGGCCAGGGCCACCCGGGCCAGCTCCTCCCGGGTGCCGTGCACCTGCTCGACGGCCCGGACGAGCGCGGACAGGCCGAACACGATGAGACCGTCGTCCGCCGTGATGATCATGTACCCGAGGAGGGCTTGGATCTCCTCCCCCGGATAGGCGTCGTACCCCAGCACGAGGACGGACGCGCCGGCCGCGGCCACGACGAGGACGAACAGCGGCCAGGCGGCCCGCCGGGGAAGAGCGCACAGGACGGCGGCGGCCACGGTCCACGGCACCCAGTCCCAGGACTCGCCGACGACCGGGAACGGCAGGAAGTAGAGCAGCACCACGGCCGCGAGGAGCGCGTACCGGACGGCCGGGCTCCAGCGCCGCACCGCCAGCGCGACCAGCGGCGGGTACGACGCCATCGGGAGCAGCACCCCGAGCGGCCCGGCGCCGCTGTCCAGCCCGGCGAGCGCGCGGATGGAGAACAGGATGCCGAACGAGGCCCACAGCATGACTCGGGCCAGCCGGAGCGGAAGATCGTCCGCGGTCCGCGCCACCCGGCCCCTCCTCGTGAACCGTGCAAAATGCATACCCGGCCGAGTACAGCGACACTATCAGCGGCTATGCCCCCGATGTCACGATCCCTCTGCGCCGAGATCACTCCGGCGGCCGGGCTCGTCCGAGCCCTCCGAGCACTGTGGAGACATCATGCTGAACCGACTGGCACCGGCCGTGGTCTCGGCCGTGGCCGTACTGGGCCTGGCCGGCGCGCCGAGCGCGTCCGCCGCGACACCGACCACCGCGCTGGCCGCCGCCCACCTCCAGAGCGCGCCCGCCGCGGCACCGATCACCGCGCGGACCGCCGTCCAGGTGCGGAACGCGTCCGCCGACGTCCTCGCGCCCGGCCCCTTCCACCGGCAGCTCGACCCGCTGGTCGGCACCTGGAAGGCCGTCAAGACCAACTACCTCCTCGGCGGCGGCAAGCCGATCGTCTCCCGCGACATCACGGTCACGACGCGGTGGATCGCCAAGACCGGCGGCCGCTTCCTGGAGGAGCGGACCGAAGGGACCCTGGGCGGCAACCCCTACTACCGCCTGGGCGTCCTCGGCTTCTCCACCATCGACCGGCGCTACGAGTGGACGACCTTCGACAGCGTCACCCCCACCGCGATGACCTACCGCGGGCCCGCGCTCACCAAGCGCACCAACAAGCTGTCGCTGCCCGGCACGTTCACCGACCCCGGCGTGCTCGGCCCCGAGTACGTCGGGAAGACCATCCCGATGCGGACCGTGATCACCATCAGGTCGAACGACAAGCACACCTTCGACCTGTACTTCACGCCTCCCGGCCAGTCCGAACGGCTGGTGGACCGCGTCGTCTACACCCGCAAGGCCGGCTAGGAGGATCCCAGCGCGACGGGCCAGATCACCAGAAGGTATGACTCGCCGGGGCGGTTGGACAGCCGCTCCCCCCGCCGGGCGCGGCCGTGGACCTGCAGGCCGTAGCGACCCGCGCCCTGGAACGTCAGGTTGGGCGGACGCTCGCCATCGGTGTGCATCCCCTCGATCTGCATGATCCCCGTCGTCGTGACGAACTCGATCTCCTCCACCTGCTCCCACCGGCTCACCGGCAGGCGGGGAGCCACGGGATCCCACCGCACGTGCACGCCCACCCGCCCCTGACGCTTGAGCGTGCGGATGACCAGCAGGTCGGGCACGGCCGCCACCAGGCCGCCGGGCAGCTCAGGCGCGGCGGCCGGCTCCTGGTAGGGGTTGCCGATGCGTAAGCCGTGCTCCGAGGCGAGAGCCGTGCCGCGCACGGGGGTGGGCGGCGGGACGGGCCTGGCACGAGCGACGCGCCCCGGCTCCCGCTCCACCCGCGTGACGCTCCCCCACACCCCCTCCACCCGCGCAGCGCGCCCGGGCTCCCGCTCCGCCCGCGTGACGCGCCCGGGCTCCTGCGTCGGGAGCCCGAGGTGCCGGGCCCTCTCCCGGAGATCGCGGGACTTGCCGGGCAGCCCCAGCTCCTCGGCGACCCCCACCCCGAGCCGGCGCCGGGCCTCGGGCCCGACGTCGATGGGCCACACCGTCACCAGGTAGAACTCGAACGGCACCCGCGCCACGCCGTCGTAGTCGATGTCGCGCCCGCGGGCGTGCACCCGCATGCCGTAGCGGCCGGGGCCGTGCGGAGTGAGCACGGGAAGCTCCTCGGGCAGGTCGCCCAGGAGGCCCGCCAGCCGCATCCCGCCCTCGAAGCTGATGAGCTCCACCTCCTCCACCTCGTCCCACCCCTCGGCGGCGGCGCCGGCGGGCGGGGCGTCGGCAAGCTGCACGGTGACGTCCACGACGCCGGTGTGGATGCCGGTGCGGATCACCGCCGCGCCCGGCACCGAGGCGGTCAGGCCGTTGGGCACGCCGTCCACGACGGGCACGTCCCCCTCTTCTTCCCGCACCTGGATCTGGTGGTAGCTCACGTGCACATCGGCCCGGGCTGTCGTGCTCATGCGTCACCCCTTCGACGGTCGGCCGTGCCGACACTGCCAGGCGGGTCCGACAGATTCCGGGAAGACATCAAGATTACGACTTGTTGCAGTGCTCTACAATGATGAGAAGTTTCCGTAAGGTAACGCCTCCATGAAGCGCCACACGCGGCAGCGCTCCTTCGACATGCTGTTGATCTTCTGACAGCCACGAGACAGGTGCCGGTCATGACATCCACATCCGAGGACGACGAGCCGACGTTCACCACGGGAGAGCGGGCGCACGCCGCGCTGGTGGTCGAGATCCTGGGGCCGGTCGTCCCGATGCTCGCCAAGGCCATGGGCCCCAAGACCGAGGTCGTCCTGCACAACCTGACCACGATGCCCAACACGATCGCCGCCATCGGCGGCACGCTGACCGGCAGGGACATCGGCGGGCCGGCCACTGACCTGGGGTTGCGCACGTTCAAGGCGGGCTGGACCGAGCACCTGATCGGCTACCGGTCCGAGACGGCCGACGGGCTGGTGATGCGCTCGTCGAGCGTCTTCTTCCACGCCCCTTCCGGCCGGTCGGTGGCGTGCCTGTGCATCAACACCGACATCGGCGACCTGAAGCGGGCGGAGGAGATCCTGCGGGCGCTGACCTCGACCGATCCGGGCGCGGGCCCGCTGCTGAGCGGGCCGCCCGGAGGGCCGGCCGAGACGTTCCCGCAGACGCTGGAGAGCCTGGGCGACGGCATCCTGGCCGACGCCGTCGGCGGCGTGGGGGTGCCGGTCGAGCTGATGAAGAAGTCCCACAAGATCGCGGTGGTCGAGGACCTCAACAAGCGCGGCTTCTTCACCCTGCGCGGCGCCGTGGACCTGGCGGCGCAGCGGCTCCAGGTCAGCCGCTTCACGATCTACAACTACCTCAACGAACTCCAGGCCGAACCTCTTGACTAGATATTGAATTCCTCTACTGTGTGTTGAACATTGGAGGTGGGCATGGAGTCGGGAGGGTATTTCGACACGGCGTCCATCGGGCTGGTGCCCGAGGCCGTCCGTGCCGCGGTCGGCGCCTGCTACGAAGCGATGGGGCGCGGCACCCGGGGCTCGCGCGAGTGGCGGCCGGTCGTCGAGCGGGCTCACCGGCGCTACGCGGCCGAGCTGGGCGTGGCCGAGGACGAGGTCGCCTTCATGGCCAGCACCGGCGAGGCGGTCAACGCGATCGCGCACGCGGTGCCGTGGCGGCCGGGTGACGAGGTGCTGGTGCTGCGCGACGAGTTCCCGACCGTGGTCTACCCATGGCGGGGGCTCGGCGACGCCGTACGCGTGGTGGAGGTGGACGCGCTGCCGGGCGACGACCGGCTCGGCGCGCTGCTCGCGGCCATCGGCCCGCGCACGCGGGTGGTGGCCGTCTCCCACGTCAGCTCCTTCACCGGCACTCTGGTGGACCTGGACGTGCTGGGCGCGGCGTGCGCGCGGGCGGGCGCGACGCTGGTGGTGGACGGCGCGCAGGCCGCGGGGGCGATCCCCGTCAGCCTGGACCACGTGGACTTCTACGTGGCCACCGGCTACAAGTGGCTGCTGGCCGGGTTCGGCGTGGCGGTGGTCGCCGCCCGGCGCGCCGCGCTCGACTCGCTGCGGCCCACGCTGCTCGGGCACGGCAATCCCCCGCCGACACCGCGCCTGACGTACGGGCATCTGAACCTGCCCGGCGTCTACGCGCTGGAGGCCGCCGCGGCCTTCCGCGAGACGGTCGGGCACGAGGAGATCCACGCCCGCGTGGCCCGGCTGGCGCGCCGCCTCCACGAGGAGGCGGCGGCGCTGGGCCTCGTCCCCGTCGCCCACCTCGAGCGCATGGGCGGGATCGTCAGCGTCGCCGGGCACGCCGACGCCGTCGACCGGCTCGCCGCGCGGGGGCTGGCGGTGGCCCACCGCGGCGGCCACCTGCGCATGTCCCCGCACTTCTACGCCTCGGACGCCGACGTCGACCGGCTGCTCGCCGAGCTGAAAGCCCTCTGACGGGAGAGCACATGCCGAAGAGCTACACAACCCGCTGGGAGTCGTCGGTGCTCGCCGGAGCCGACGGCGTTCCCGACGCGCTCATCTCCGGTACGAGCTACGTCGTCCCCGGCTCGGGGCGGCGGCCCGTGGTGTTCCTGTTCAACGGCGGTCCCGGCGCTTCGTCGTCGCCGCTGCACATGTCGGCGTTCGGCCCCCAGCGCTTCGAGACGGTCCCGGCGGAGACCGGGCGGCGGCGGATCGTCGTGCCCAACCCCCTGTCGATCATCGACGTCGCCGACCTCGTCTTCGTCGATCCCGTCGGCACCGGGTTCAGCCGGGTGCTGCGGGAGGGCGGCGCGGCGCCGTACATGACCGTGCACGGCGACGTGGCGGCGATGCGGCACTTCATCCGCGACTGGCTGGCCCGCCACGACCGCCGGGACTGCCCCGTCTACCTCGTCGGCGAGAGCTACGGCGGCCACCGGCTGGCCACGCTCTGCGCGGAGGTCGGCGACATCGACGTGGCGGGGCTCGTCTTCGTCTCGCCGCTGCTGGACGCGACGGCGTCCACCCCCGCGCCCGGCAACGACCTGCCGCACGTGCTCGAACTGCCCACGATGGCGGTCGCCGCCTGGGCGCACGGCCGCGCGTCGGCCGGCGCGCCGGACGCCGCGACGGTGTTCGACCGGGCCCAGGAGTTCGCGCAGTCGCGCTTCCTGACGGCGCTGCACCTCGGCTCGGCGCTCCCCCAGGACGAACGCGCCGCCGTCGCCGAGCGGGTCGCCGAGCTCATCGGGCTGCCCGTCGGGCAGGTGCTGGCCGCGGACCTGCGCGTCGGCAGCGAGGACTTCCTGCGTACGCTGCTCGCCGACCGGGACGAGCTGGTCGGCCGGCTCGACACGAGGGTGACCGGCCCGATGCCGCCCCCGCCCGAGGACGACCGGCCGCTCGCGGCCGACGACCCGGCGTTCGGCATCGGCAGGTCCAACGTCATCCTCTCCGAGGAACTGGCCGACTATCTCAGGCGCGAGGCCGGGGCGACCGACGAGGGCGCCTACGTCTCGCTCTCCCTGGAGCTCAACTTCGCCTTCGACTGGCGCGGCGAGCACCCCAAGGCCGACTTCTACCGCAACCCCACCAAGCACGTCGCGCGGCTCCTGCGCGAGCGCCCCGGCGTCCGCGTGCTCGTGACCGGCGGCTATTTCGACCTGGCCACGCCCCTGGCCGCGAGCACGCACGCGATCCGGCATGCCGGAGTGCCGGCGTCGAACGTCCACGTGCTGCCGCTCGTGGCGGGGCACTCCCTCGGCGACGGCGAGTCGCTGGAAACCGCCGTCTCCGCCGTACGCGCGCTCCTCGCCCCTCAAGGACAGGCCCGATGACCCTCCCCACGCTCTCCCTCACCCTGTCGCCGCGCCCCGAAGGCATCGACGTCGAATACGTCCTGCAGTCGCCGTCCGTCCCGGCGGGCCAGGCGGTCTGCCGCCTGCCGGGTGTCGTCGTCGGCATCCCCGGCGTCACCCTGCGCACCGCCGACCTGCGCGTCACCGACGACCTCGGCGAGCTCCCGATCAGCGAGGAGGCCGAGCCGCCCACGTCGAGCTGGGCGTATCGCCGGTGGTGCGCCACGCGTGACAGCGTCGGCGATGTCAAGGTGGCCTACTTCGCACCGGTACGCGCCGTGGACTCCACCACCAGGAACGGCCCGATGTTCGACCTGCGCGCCGAGGCGGGCGGCGTGCACGGGGCGGGCATCTCGTTCCTGGCCCTGCCCGACACCACCCACGACTACGCCATCACCCTGCGCTGGGCCGGCCACGGCGTCTCCAGTTTCGGCGAGGGCGACGTCGAGCTGACGGGCACCGCCGAGAAGCTGGCGTTCAGCTACTACTTCGCCGGACCAATAACGAAATATCCGGACTCGGGGCCGTTCGCGATGTACTGGCTGAGCGAGCCCTCCTTCGACACCGTCGCCGTGGCCACCCAGATCGAGCGTATCTACCGGGCGATGTGCGACTTCTTCCGCGAACCCGAGCCCGGGCACCGGGTCTTCATCCGCAAGCACCCCTACCGGGGCAACGGCGGCACCGCGCTGCACCGCTCGTTCATGTTCGGCTGGAGCGAGGCCGAGTCACCGGCCGCCGAAGACCTCACCTCGCTGCTCGCGCACGAGACCGCGCACAACTGGCCGCACCTCGACGGCGAGCACGGCGACGTCAGCTGGTACACCGAGGGCACCGCCGAGTACTACTCGATCGTGCTGCCCCACCGCGCCGGGCTCATCGACGACGACGCGTTCCTCCGCCTGATCAACGACCGCGCCCGGAGCTACTACACCAATCCCCTCCAGACGCTGAGCAACCGGGCGGCCGCCGAGCGGTTCTGGAAGGACCAGCGGGCGCAGCGGGTCCCGTACGGGCGCGGCCTGTTCTACTTCCTCGGCCTCGACGCCAAGCTCCGCGCGGCCGGCCGCCGCCCCCTCGACGAGCTCGTGCTCACCGTGCTCGACCGGAAGCGGGCAGGGGAGAAGGTCGGCGTGCCCGAGTGGGTCGACCTGGTGGTCGCCGAGCTGGGCGAGCAGGCCAGGCGCGACTTCGCGGCGCTGGAGGCGGGCGAGTGGATGGTCCCCGCCTCCGACGCCCTCGGGCCCCCTTTCCGGCGCGAGGACCTCCGCGACCGCGTCGCGGAGGTCGGGTTCGACCTCGGCAGCATGGAGACCGGCGTCGTCGCGGGGCTGGTGGCCGGATCGGCCGCCGACCGGGCGGGCATGCGTGAAGGTGACCGCATCCTGGCCGGACCCAGCGGCTCCGACCTGGCCAAGGGCTCACCCGCCGAGGTCACGTTCACGCTCGGGCGCGGCTCGCGACGGTTGGAGGTGTCGTACGAGCCGCGCGGCGCCGAGGTCGCCTCCTACCGCTGGGTGCCGGCGTAGCCGTCGTGGAGGTACCGGCCGCGGAGCTCTGAGATCAGCTCCTCGTCCACGCCGAGCCGGTCGGTGACATAACGCCGAACGGAGCCGTGCGCCGCCGCCAGGTCGGCCAGGAAGAGCCGCATGATCTCGGCGGGGGCTCTGCCGTACCCGGGCCACCTCAGCTCGCGGCCCGGGTGCACCGCCCGCCAGTCGGCGATCAGCCGGTCGGTGGCCAGCTCGGTCAGCGCGAAATCCCGCACGATGTCGTCTTCCGGCACCTCCAGCAGGGCCAGCACCAGCGCGGCCACCAGCCCGGTCCTGTCCTTGCCCGAGGCGCAGTGGAACACCAGCGGCTCGTCCGCCGAGGCGATGACCTCCAGGGCCTGCCGCAGCTCCGCGACCCCGTCGAGGGCGACCTCGGCGTAGCGGTCGGCCAGGAAGCGCCACGGGTCGGCGTCCGGGTCGATCTCCGCCTGGTCGTAGGGCCGGTGCTCAATGCTGAGGTTGTGATAGGCGACCCCGTCGTGGTGCGGCACCCGCCCCCTGGCCTCGATCTCCCAGGGGTAGCGCAGGTCGATCACCGTACGGACGCCCAAGCCCAGGAAGCGGTCCCAGTCCTCGCCGCGCAGCTTGGCCAGCGAATCGGATCTGAACAGCCGCCCCCACCGCACCACGCTCCCGTCGGCGGCCCGGTAGCCGCCGAGATCCCGGAAGTTGTGCAGCCGCTCGAACGCGATATGTCTTCTCACGCGGTCACTCTACGACCGCCCCAGGCCCGCGTAGTGCCCGGCGATCTCGTCGCTGGTCGTCAGCCATACGCCGTCGTGGCCGGCGACGTACTCCAGCGCCTGGTCCAGGTACTTCGCCCGGAACGCCTGGCCGATGACGAACGGGTGCAGCGCCAGTGCCATGACCCGCCCGCTCTCGGCGGACTCCGCGTAGAGCTGGTCGAACTGGTCCTTGACCAGCTGCACGAAGTCGCCGCCGCTCCTGCCGTGCATCGTGAAGATGCCCAGGTCGTTGAGTTCGAGCGAGTACGGCACGCTCAGCATCCTCGGGACGTTCAGCCGGTACGGCTGGTCGTCGTTGGTCCAGTCGAGCACGTAACCCAGGCCGAGCTCGGCGACGGCGGGTGGACCGCCTGCTGCGGGAGACCACGCTCAGCGTGGAGTCCATCGCCGCGCGGGTCGGCTTCACCGACTCGCGGGCGCTGCGGCGGGCCATCCACCGCTGGTACGGCCACGGCCCCGCCGTCATCCGGGCCGGCAACCCCACGTAGCGCGCTCCGCGCGGACGGCCGGGGATGACCGGCGTCCCTGATCAACGGCTCGGGCCGATGGACAACGTCACCGTCTGGCTGGTCATCGACGGGCCCCGTAGTCAGGGATCGCTGGCAGACGTCCAGCAGCGCGAGAGGAGAGCAAACGTGAGATCACCTTCGAGGCTGCGCCGTGCGGCGGTCGTCCTGGCCGTGAGCGGCGCGGTCGTCACGAGCGGGTTGACCGCCGGCGCGGCCCGCGCCGACATCGACCCGTTCGGAGGGTTCGACCCCGGCTCCGGATTCTTGCCGTCGGACGACTCGGGCGGCCTCAACATTCCCGGCCTCCCCGGCATCCCGAGCATTCCCGGCATCGGGGACATCGGCTCCAGGCCCGCCCGTAGCTCTGGCGAGGACAGCCCTTCCTTGTCCTTGGAGGAGCCCGAGAGCGGCGGGGACACGCCCACCGGTACGGGCGACCAGCCGGGTCCGGCCACTCCGAAGACGTTCCCGAAGACCAGCGGGGGTTCCAAGCTTCCCGCCTGGCTCGAACGGGTTCTGGAGCGTGGCGCGAACGCCGCCATCGACCGGTACATCATCGGCCGCCCGGGAAGCGGCCAGCCGCAGCGTCCCTCCCAGGGCTCCCCGGCACCGGCGCAGCGGGGCACACCGGGCCAACCGGCCCAGCCGGCTCCCCAGGCCCGGCAGGACTCCTACGGACGGCAGGGCTCCTACGGCCAGGACGGTTCGTACGGACGGCAGGGCTCGTACGGGCGGCAGGTCATGCGGTTGCGGCCGAGCCTGCAGCGGCAGACCTGCCGCGTCCCCGCCTACGTCCGCCTGTACGGGACGACGGCCCGCACGGGCAGGTTCACCCCGAGGTTCTACATCGGCGGCGACAACCTCGGCAAAACACTCGTCCTCGGCGGCAACACCTATCTGGCGCCCTTCGGCGACAAGCTCGCGAAGAGCAGCACGGCCGAGTACGCCTTCCTGTCCGAGTCGGGCGACGAGCTCCTCAACCGGCAGCCCACGGTCGCCAGGAACACCGTCCTGGAGGACCGCACCAGGTACGCCGCCTCCTTCCTGACCAGGGGCGTCCGGTACATCGTGATCGTCCGGTACGTGAACACGTGCGGCGAGCCGGTCGTCGACATCCTCGGCAAGGTCAAGGTGGGCTGACGATGAGACTCATAAACCTGCGCCGCCTGCTGCCCGTCCTCGCCGCGCTCGCGGTGATCACCGGAAGCGGAGCCGTGGCGACCGGCCCGGCCCGCGCCGACGTCATCGACCTGTGGTCCGACCCGGAGGAGCCCAGCTGGTACGAGGACCTCTATGACGATGACACGGAGGACGAGCCCGTGACCGAGGAGGAGGAAGAGTACCAGCGGCCCTCCCCCGGACCGACCCCCCTGAGGCCGCCCGACCCCGCGACGGCCGACAAGGAGTTCCACCTGGCCGTGGAGACCGCGCTGGACCTGCTGGAGCACCGTCCCCGCTGCAACAGCTTCGTCACCGGTCTGGACAGCCCCGGCGGCGAGAGCGCCCTGTCGATCCTGCGGGCGATCTGGAAGGCGCCCAGGCTGTTCGACCTGTACTCCAAGCACGGCACGCCCGCGCCGGACGGGCGCCTGCCGTACGCGGAGTCGACGACGGGCCGCGGCTCGGCCGGAACGATCTACCTCTACCAGGAATGGCACCAGTCGAAGCCGCAGCCGGTGCAGTACAACAACGACGACGGCGGCAGGCCGCTCGACCCCGACGAGTGGCGCACGCTGATCCTGCTCCACGAGCTCGCGCACCTCACCGGCGCCATGGCCAGCCACCGGACCGAGGCGGGCAACGCGAAGAACACCTACACGATGAACGAAGGCATCGTCCTGACCTGCCTGCGGGGCAAGGGCAGAGGGTAGGAAGCCGGACGCCTGGCGGGGAGCGGACGCGCCCCCGCCAGGCGCTTCGCCGCACGTGCAGTCCGCCGGCCGTGTGCCCACGAATAGGGGGCGACACTTCACGGCAGGGGGCACGATGACACACGACGGCACCACGACACGTGGGCGGCGGGAGCGGCCGGTGCCGCCCGGCCCGCTCCAGGACTTCGCCCAAGGATTGCGCGACCTCCGGGGGGCGGCGGGCAATCCGAGTTACCGGGCGATGGAGCGCAAAGCGGGTTACTCGGCCTCCGCGCTGTCCGCGGCGGCGGCGGGCGACCGGCTGCCGAGCCTGGCGGTCACGCAGGCGTACGTCGGCGCGTGCGGCGGCGATCAGGACGAATGGACCCGTACCTGGCACACGATCAGAGCGAGGCTGGACACCACGACGTCGCCGCCGCCGACCCGTCCGCGCCGCCGCTCGGCCCTGCTCTGGCTGGCCCTGGTGGCGCTCGGGCTGATCGCCCTGGTCACGGCCGGCACGCTCCCCAAGAACCTCATGGCGGCGACCGGGCCCGACCTCGCCTTCACGGCGGTCGCCGCCCCCAGCTGCCCGCGCGACGACACCCGCGGCACCCCGGGCACGGGCTGCGGGAACACCTTCCAGTGGCGGTTCACCACCGGACTGCGCGGCCGGCACCAATGCTTCGTGGACGTCTCCGTGGGCAGCCCTCCCCTCCCCACCCGGCAGGTCCGGTACACGGTCAAGGACGGCTTCGGCGACGACGCTCGCACCGTCGCCGAATTCACCCTCGACCAGCACACCCACCAGGGCACCTGGGTCCCCGTCGACACCTCGGACGGCCTGGTCACGGTGGAGATCGCGGACCCGGCAGGCGCGCAGTCCACGGCGGCCGGCCCGGTCCGCCTCTCGTGCCGGTGAGCCTGACGAATAATTCGGTGCGTCGCGGTAATCCAGGGGCGTCCGGAGGGACTACTGGGTGTGGATGATCCCGAGGAACGATTCACAGACCTCTACGACCGGCACTACCGCAGCGTCCTGGGCTACGCCCTGCTGCGGGCCGAGCGCGACCTGGCCGAGGACGTCTCCAGCGAGACGTTCCTGGTGGCGTGGCGGCGGCTCGACGACCTGCCGGAGCCGCCGCTGCCGTGGCTGCTCGGGGTGGCGCGCAACCTGCTGGCCAAGCAGCGCGACTCGCGCCACCGGCGGCAGGCCCTGGTCGACCGGATCGTGGCCCTGACCACCCCGCGCGACCAGGTGGCCTGGGACGTGGCCGAGCACGTCATCGACAGGGAGACCGCGCTGGCCGCTCTGTCGGCCCTGCCGGAGCACGACGTGGAGGCCATGATCTTCGCCACCTGGTACGGCCTGCCGCCCGAGCAGGCGGCCTCCGTCGTGGGCTGCTCGGTCCGTACGTACAACGTCCGGCTCCACCGTGCGCGCAAGCGCCTCACCCTGGCCCTCCGCCTGGGCGGCGCGAGCCCGGCCCGCAGCCTCGACTCCTGACCACACCCTTGGAGGACCCCTCATGACCGACCGAATCTTCGCCGAGCTCAAGCCCGACGGGCTGGACGAGCTGGCCGAGGACGGCTACCGGCGGCGCCGCTCGGCCGACCTGGCCCGTGCCTTCGCCACGCCGCGCGTCAGGCGGCGCTCGCGGTGGCCGCTCCTGCTGGTGGCGAGCGCGACAGCGGCCGGGCTCGCGGCCGCCACCGTGGTCGTCGCCTCCGGCGGGACCCCGACCCCCAAGACGCCAAGCCCGGCAGTCGCGGCCAAGCCGCTGACCGCCCGCTCCTTCCTGCTCGCGGCGGCCTCGACGGCGATGCGGGAGCCGGCCGAGTCCGGCCGCTACTGGTACCTCCGGGAGCGCACGTTCGCGAAGGTGCACAACGTGCCGGGCGACTACGAGGCCAAGCTCAATGCCCTGCTCAAGGCGCAGAAGGACAAGGAGGCGGGGCTCAAGGGCGCCCCGGAGCGGCTGGCCGCCGCGAAGAAGGAGTTCGACCGCAAGGTCGTGGAGCTGAAGACCAACGGGGTCGCCGAGCTGCCGTACACGGCCTTCACCGCCGACACCCGTGAGACCTGGCGGCCGATGAAGGCGGGCGAGACCGGCCGCAGCGTGAGCAACCAGGACGTCGAGGTCACCTTCGGCTCCCCGCAGGACGAGGCCGACTGGCGGGCGGCCGGCTCCCCCGAGCTGGCCGAGAAGAAGCCCAAGACCTACGACGACGCCACCGAGCGGATCCTGTCGATCGACAACCCGAGCCTGAACCTGCGCAACCTCGCGGACCTGCCCACCGGCGAGGACGCGTTGCGCCGCCGCCTGGACGACCTCTGGAAGCGCAGCCCGAACAGCGCGGACATCGGCAAGGCCGGCTACCTCTGGCAGACCGCCGTGGACCTGATGACCGCGCCGCTCAAGCCGGGCACCCGCTCGGCCCTGTTCCGCGTGCTGGCCGACCAGCCGTCCGTGACGCTGGAGGGAAAGACCTCGGACGCGCTGGGGCGTACAGGGGTCGCCCTCTCGACGCCGACGGCGCGCGAGCTCACGGTGCGGCTGGTCGTGGACGAGCAGTCGGCGGAGCTGCTGCAGTACGAGCTGGCCGAAAAGGGCAAGCTCCTGCTGCGGGTGGCGCTGGAGGACATGGGCTGGTCCGACGAGCTCGGCAGGCGTCCGGCCGGCTGAGGACCCGGCCGGACGCCTGCCGCCGCCCCGGGGGCTCAGCGGCGCCAGATCACCGCGGAGGGGGTGCCGGCGTCGACGGTGACGTCACCGTTCCAGGTGATGAAGGACGGCTGCGGCAGGTAGTCCTGCCCCAGGAAGAAGCCGCGCTTGATGCCGGTGACGTGCACGACGGCGCCGTTGTCGGTGCCGACCACGACGCGGTTGGCGGTGATCTCCTGGATGTCGTCGGCCGTCGTGCCGGGCGGCAGCTCCACCGTGGTCGCGGCCGGGTCGTCACGCTGGATGGACCAGGTCGGCTCCACGTGGTTCGACAGGTAGACGGTGGCGCCGCTCTTGAGGCGTACGCCGAGCGAGACGCCGACCCAGGACGAGCCGGTGTTGGGCCGGTCGGTCGTCTTCTTGAGCACCGCGTACAGGTAGTTGCGCTGGTCGCTGACCTCCGGCGTGGCAGGCGTCGTGCCGGAGGCGGCCTCGATCTTGCCCTCCCGGATCATCTCCTTGGACATGATCTGGTAGGTCCAGGAGTTGGTGTCCATCATGTACTCGCGGGCCTCGGCGGCCGGCCGGGTCTGCAGCGCCGACAGGAAGAACCGCATCGGGTCGGTGACCTTGTCGCACATGTTGTTGTTGTTCGTGCAGGTCTCCAGCTGGGCGTGGTCGCCCTCGTACGTGCCGGCGAACTGCAGCGTCTGGTGGTTGGCGGCCTGGTAGGTGTCGCTGCCGGCGACCCGGTTGCCGCGCTCGTCGACCTCCACCGCGTAGACCCACTCGATGTCGGTGGTCCGGCCCCAGCGCGCCATCAGCGCCGGCGTGTTGGTCCCGCCGTCCTCGTTGCTCCACACGACGGAGTACGTGAGCCTCGTCCGGCCCGGCGCCGACCCGGGGCCGACCTCGTGCCAGGCGATGAGCGGCGTGTCGGTCGTCGCGTTCTGGTACGGGGTGCCGAGCTCGGAGAGGTTGCGGCCGTAGACGATCGGGGCGTAGCGCAGCGCCAGGTACTCGGCGCTGCCCGGCGCGTACGTCGTCACCTTCACCCGGTCGAGCAGGACGGACGTGCTCACCCCGGCGGATCGGTCACCGGCGAAGCGCAGCCGCAGCACGTGCGGCCCCTGCCGCACCGAGCCCAGCGCGAGCTGCCGGGGCAGCCGCTGGTCCCCGGAGACGACGAGGTCGGTGGCGTAGCGGTTGTCGACGTAGACCGACACGACGGCCGACTCGCCGCCCTTCACGGCCCAGTCCGTGCCGGGCGCGGCGGCGTTCAGGTCGACGACCGCCTCGCCGGCCCGCTTCGCGAGGAACGGGACCCGTACGTCGGAGTGGTCGCGGCGAACCTGGATCGGACGGTCGTGATCGGCCTGCGCCACGGCGGGAGCGGCGAGCGTGGCCGCCGTGGCGAAGGCCGCGACCGCGGCGGTGAGCAATGGGACGACTCGCATCAGAGTTTCCTCCGTGGGGGATTGCACCGCGAACCCGCGGTCAAAGAGATTGTCAGACCTGTCGGCCAACGCCGAGAGAGCAATCGCTGAAAATCAGGACAACGCCCCAGATCTCCGGCATATCCGGCCCCGAGGCGGATGTCTACGAACGCGAAGGCGGCTCCGGGCAGGGCTGACCGGACGAAAATCCAGCACGGAACTCGTGCTCCCGCACAATCCGCCCCACCGCCCCGGCCGGGTACGGTGCGCCCATGGACACCCATGACCTCGTGCTGAGCGGCGCCCGGGTCCTCGACCCGGAGACCGGTCTCGACGCCGTCGCCCACGTAGGCGTGACCGGCGGCGCGATCTCGGCCGTCTCGACGCGGCCGCTGTCCGGCCGCGAGCACCTCGACGTCTCCGGGCTGGCGATCGCGCCCGGCTGGATCGACCTGCACAGTCACTCCCACACCGTCGCCGGGCACCGGCTGCAGGCGCTCGACGGCGTCACCACCGTGCTCGACCTGGAGGCGGGGATCAGCCCCGTGGCGGAGGCGTACGACACGGCCGCGGCGGAAGGGCGCCCGCTCAACTACGGCTTCTCCGCCTCCTGGGGCATGGCCAGGATGGCCGCGGTCGGCGGGATGCCGCACGGCGGAGGGCTGGCGGCCGCGCTCGGCGCCATCGGCAGCCCGGCCTGGCAGGCGGAGGCGAGCCGGGCACAGCTCCAGGCGCTGCTCGGGCTGATCGAGGCCGACCTCGCCGACGGGGCCCTCGGGATCGGCCTGCTGATCGGGTACGCGCCCAGGGTGGACCCCCAGGAGTACGTCGCGGTCGCCGGGCTCGCCGCCAAGGCGGGCACGCCCACCTACACCCACGCCCGCGACCTGGTCGAGCAGACTCCTGACCTGCCGATCGACGGCGCCGAGGAGATCGTCATGGCGGCCGTCGAAACGGGCGCCCACATGCACTACTGCCACGTCAACAGCACGTCGCTGCGCCAGCTCGACCGGGTGCTGGCGCTGGTGGAGCGGGTGCGGGCCGAAGGCGCGCGGGTGACCACCGAGGCGTACCCCTACGGCGCGGGGATGACCGGCATCGGCGCCGCCTTCCTCGCCCCCGAGGCGCTGCCCGCCTCCGGCATCGGGCCTGAGTCCATCGTCTACGTCCCCACGGGCGAGCGGGTCGCCGACGCCGACATGCTCCGCCGGCTGCGTGCCGCCGACCCGGGCGGGCTCGCGGTCATCCACTTCTTCGACGAGGACGACCCCGCCGACCTGGCCTTCGTCGACCGGGCGCTGCTCAGCCCCGGCACCGTCGTGGGCTCCGACGCCATGCCGCTGACCTGGGTGGGCGGGCCGCCCGAGCCGCTGGCCTGGCCGCTGCCGCCGTCCGCCGTCACGCATCCCCGTACGGCGGGGACCTTCTCGCGCGTGCTGCGCCGCCACGTCAGGGAGACGGGCCGCCTCACGCTGCTGGAGGCGGTGGCCCGTTGCGGCCTGCTGCCCGCCCGGGTGCTGGAGGACGCCGTGCCCGCCATGCGGCGCAAGGGCAGGATCCAGCCGGGCTGCGACGCCGACCTGGTCGTCTTCGACCCGGAGACGGTCGGGGACCGGGCCACCTACGCCCGCAGCACCACGCCCTCGGCCGGTTACGCGCACGTGCTGGTCGGCGGCCGGTTCGTGGTGCGGTCGGGAGAGCTCCTCCTCGACGCGCTGCCCGGCCGTCCCATCAGGCGCTGAGCCGGGTGCGCTTCGTCATGCAGGACGGCAAGGTGCGAATGAATTCCGATTAAACAAAAAATGCTCCAACGGTGAACAGACGATTCCCGCCATCGTTTTAATAACCGATTGACTCGGGTTATCCTCTCGACCGAAACCCCTATAAGGTTGGCCCCGGCGCGCGGGCGGACGCGGCAGTCCGCGGCGATATATGAGGTCGAGGGGACACTGGTGGGCGACGATACTCTCCGTGAAGAACAGGCGATAAGCCGGGCCACCGACCACCTGGTTCAGATTTACGCGGGCACTCACTCAACAGAGCACGTCAGAGCCGTTATGGAGGCCGCCCGTAAGCGTTTCGACGGCTTTCCCATCAGGGATTTCGTCCCCATTCTGGTGGAACGCATCGCGCACGGAGAGTTGGCGGCGGAGGCGCGGGCCGACGAGGTCGTGGACATTGAAGTTCCGGAGACGGCCGACGATGTCCCCGATTCACCGGAAATTCACCCGCCGGAAAACGATCGGCCATCCCCGCAGCCGTCCTCCCTCATTCGCAGTAAGGGATTTCTTTCACTCGTCGCGGCGGCGGTCGTCGTGGCCGCCGCCGTCGTCGTGGTGGTGAACGTCAGCCAGGACGACCCCCCGCCACCTCCCCCGCTCACGATCGTGCGCGGTGTGATCGGCTCCGAGAAGAAGGCGTTCTTCGAGGATCCGCGCGTGCAGCAGTCACTCGCCGGCCAGGGCCTGAAGGTCGAGGTCGAGTCGGCGGGCTCGCGCCAGATCGCCACCTCGATCAACCTCGATCGGTACGACTTCGCGTTCCCGTCGAGCGCGCCCGCGGGCGAGTCGATCCAGCGCACGCGTCACGTCAGCACGAAATACACGCCGTTCTCCTCGCCGATGGCGATCGCGACGTTCCAGCCGATCGTGGACGTGCTGACCAAGGCGGGCGTGGTGAAGAAGGGGCCCGTCCCGACCTTCAGCGTCGACCGCTACCTCGGGCTCGTCACGTCGGGCACGAAGTGGGCCCAGCTCTCGCGCAACTCCGCCTATCCCGTCGACAAGAACGTCCTGGTCTCCACGACGGACCCGCGCACGTCGAATTCCGCGGCCATGTACCTGGCGACGGCCGGCTATGTCGCGAACGGCAACGCGGTCGTGCACGGCACCACCGCCGAGAAGAGCGTGCTGCCCCTGATGACCCGGCTCTTCACCAGCCAGGGCTACACCGACAACACCTCCGAGGGCCCGTTCAACGAATACCTGACGGTGGGCATGGGCCCGACCCCGATGGTCTGGATCTACGAGGCGCAGTACGTGGACGCCGCCGCGCGGGGCCGGCTCAAGCCCGGGATGGTGCTGATGTACCCGTCGCCGACCGTGCTGTCCCAGCACACGCTGGTGCCGCTCACCCCGACGGGCGACCGGATCGGACGCCTGCTGAGCACCGATCCGGAGCTGCAGGGGCTCGCCGCCGAGCACGGGCTCCGCTCGGGCGACGCCACCCGGTTCGCCAAAGTCGCCGCCGATCACAACGTGCCCGTCCCGAAGGACCTCATCGACGTGGTCGACATCCCCTCGTACGACACGCTTGAGCACCTGCTCGACGGCGTCGCCAAGTCGTACGGCTAGAGCCTCAGCGCTCGCGCGGGGCGTCGTTCAGGATGTCGAACGCCTGGCGGGCCAGGCCCCGCGCCGACTCCAGCGTGCGCTCCTCCTCGGGCAGCGCGTGGAAGGCCAGGACGGTGGCGCGCAGCGCGGCCACGCAGGCGCGGGCGAGCACGGAGGCGCGCAGTGACAGCGCCCGCTCGTCCTGCCCGCCGCCCGAGTCACCCAGCCGGTCATGCAGGGCGGCCGTCAGGCCGTCCTCCAGCTCCAGCAGCACCGGCTGCGCGGTCCTGGCCGGGCGGGAGAACACCTGGCCGGGCAGGCCGCTGAACAGCAGGGCCACCCCGGTGCCGCGGACCGCGGTCTCGGCGTATCCCCGCTCCTCGAACATGCGCGTCGCGGCCTCCTGCAAGGCCTGCCTCGTCGCCCTCTTGTGCAGCTCGCGCCGTCCGGCAGTGACCATGACCGCCACCATCAATAACAGACCGTATGCGGTGTCGCGTGGGCACACCGCTCACGACCGGAGGCCGTTGAGCGCGATCTCGGCGAACCGCCGCCAGTCACCGGCGGAGTGCCGGATGACGGCCGCCAGCCCGCACACGATCATGTTGACGTCCGCCGCCGTCACGTCCGCCCGGACCGTGCCGCCGGCTCGCGCCGCGTCGATCAGCTCCCCGACGACGGCGTGGAGTTTCGCGCGCGGCTCTCCTTGCGGCTCGGTCGAGCCCATGGCCTGCTCGATCACCTCCGACATGCCGCGATCGCCCGCCAGCACCTCGCCGACGTGCCCCAGGAACCGGGCCAGCGCCTGGGACGGGTCACCCTCGGCCAGGCATCGCTCCCGCGCGAAGGCGACCATCTCGGCGGAGCGGTGCGCGGCGACGGCCTCGATCAGGGCCTCACGGGTCGGGAACTTGCGGTAGAGGGTGCCGACGCCGACCCCGGCCACGCGGGCGACCTCCGACATCTGCACGTCATAGCCGTGCTCCGCGAACAGCGCGCGGGCCGCCTCCAGGACGCGGTCACGGTTGCGCTCGGCGTCGGTACGCGGCTTGCGGCGGGTCGGCGGAGTTGACATGCCTGGCGATCCTCTGTCTAGACTCAATTACGGAATCAGGATTCCGCATTCCATTATGCCACGTCCGAAAGGGCCGCCATCATGTCGAAGGATCGTTTCATCCTGCTCAACCCCGGCGAGGTGCGGCCGAGCCGGGTCCCCATGCCGCCCGTGTTCGGCCTCAAGGCCAGGACGGAGGACACCGAAGGCAGGCTCTCCCTCCTGGAGGTGACTCTGGCCCGCGACATCCCCCGGCACGTCCATCACGCGGCCGACGAATGCGTCTACGTGCTGGACGGCGTGCTGGAGGTCGAGTTCGACGACCGGGTCGAGCACGTGGCGGCGGGCGGGTTCGTGCTGTTGCCGCACGGCGTCCCGCACGCCCTGCGCAGGGGATCCACCCCGCCTCCGCGGGTGATCCAGATCTCCACGCCGGGCGGATGGGAGTGCTACCTCGAGGACGCCGCCGAGGCCGGACCGGACGCCACCACCACTGACGGACGGTTCGACGCCAAGAAGCTCAACCTCATCGCCGCCAAGCACCAGATCACCTACGAAGAGCGGTGACCCGAGCCGGGCCCTCCAGACCCGAGCCTGGACCATCCAGCCCGAGCCGGGCCATCCACTTCCCGGCCCAGCCCGCCCCCTCCGAGACCAAGCCACCCACCGGCCCGCGCGGCGATCACGTCGAGGGTCGTGGCCGTCTTCGCGAGCACGGCCGGCAGCAGGATCCGCCTCGTCCGCGCGGCCAGGAGGTGCGCCGGGCGGCTCAGGCCTTGACGACCTCCACCCGGTAGCGGCCGTCGCCGTCGCGGTGGGCGCCGTGGATCTCGGTGGCCAGGTCGGGGAAGGCCCGGTCGAAGTCCTCCAGAGCCCGCAGATAGGCCATCAGCGGACCGTCGGCCGGGCCGGTCGCCTCGCCCGGCATCAGCATGGGGATGCCGGGCGGGGTGACCACCACCGTGGCCGCGGCGACCCGGCCCGGCAGGTCGGCCAGCCGGACGCGTTCGGTGCGGGCCCGGATCATGGCCTGGTAGCAGTCGGCGGGGGTGGACACCGGCTCGGGCAGGGTGGTGAAGACCTGGTCGAGCAGCTTCCCGAGCTCGGAGTCACGCAGCTTCTCGTGGACCAGCGTGCAGAACTTCTGCAGCGAGACCGCCGGCGGCCCGAAGCCGGGCAGCACCTCCGCCAGGGGCAGGTCATCGTCGTAGGCGTTCTTGAAGTCGGTGAGCGCGTCGATCAGCGTGCCCCATTTGCCCTTGGTGATCCCCATGGAGAACAGCACCAGCAGCGTGTGGTCGCCGGTCTTCTCCACCACGATGCCGCGCCGCTGCAGGTAGGCGGCCACGATGCGGGCCGGGATGCCCCAGTCGAGCGTGCCGGTGACGGCGTCGGCCCCCGGGCAGGTGATCGTCACCTTGACCGGGTCGAGCAGGCCGTAGCCCTCGGACATCCCGTCGAACCCGTGCCAGGCCGCCCCCGCCTCCAGGGTCCAGCACCGGGGCTCGGCGCACAGCAGCGCCGGGTCGGCCTCGGCGAACGAGACGCTCTGCCCGGTGCGCGGGTCGGTGACCGTGCGGGGCTGCCAGACGCCGAAGAACCAGTCGGGCCGCCGGCCGTCCTCACGGATGCGCGCGGCCAGCCGCACCATCGCCTGCCGGAACCGGACCGCCTCGACGATCGCCTCCCCGGTGAGGAACGGCCCCGACGGGCCGTCCATCATCGCCGCCGCGACGTCCAGCGAGGCGATCATCGGGTAGAGCGGCGAGGTGGAGGCGTGCATGAGGTACGTCTCGTTGAACGCGTCGTAGTCGACCGGCGCCCGCTCCGCTGGGCGGACGTGCAGCATCGCCGCCTGCGACAGCGCGGCCAGCAGCTTGTGCGTCGACTGGGTGGCGAACACGGTGGGGCGGCCGGGACCGGGCAGCGTGCGCTCGTCGATCGCCATGCCGTACCGGCCGGCGTAGAGCGGGTTGAACCGGGCGTAGGCGAACCACGCCTCGTCGAAGTGCAGCCGTGGCACGCCGGCGCCCAGCAGCTCGCCGACCCGCACCGCGTCGTAGCACACCCCGTCGTACGTGGAGTTGGTGATCACCGCGTACGCCGGCGCTCCGGCGGCCAGGGGGTGAGCGGCCACCAGCGCACGGATGGCGTCCGCCTCCAGCGCGGCGGGCGGGATCGGGCCCGCCAGCCCGAGCCCGTTGCGCTCGGGCACGAGATATACGGGGCGGGCCCCGCTGATGGCCAGCGCGTGCTGGACCGACTTGTGGCAGTTGCGGTCGACCAGGACGGTGTCGTCGCGGGCGATCGCGTGGTGACCGACGATGCGGTTGGCGGTGGAGTTTCCGTTGACCACGAAGAACGTGCGGTCGGCCCCGAAGATGCGGGCGGCGTTGCGCTCGGCCTCGCCGATCGGGCCGGTGTGGTCGAGCGGCGAGCCCAGCTCGGTGACGGAGATGGACAGATCGGTGCGCAGCAGCCGCTCCCCGTAGAAGTCGAAGAACGCCCGCCCCACCGGCGACTTGAGGAATGCCACGCCGCCGGCGTGCGCCGGGGTGTGCCAGGAGTAGCGATGATGGTCCTCGAGGCGCCGCAGCGCGCCGAAGAACGGCGGCAGGATGTTCTCGGCGTACTGTTCGGCCGCGTAGGCGATGCGCCCGGCGATGAAGCGCGGGGTGTCCTCCAGCGGGAAGACGTAGCCCTGGATGACCTCGTACACCCACAGCGGAAGCTCCTGCTCCTGCGCCATCAGGAAGACGGGCAGGCCGCGGAACCGCCTGGAGACCGCGCCCAGCAGCTCTTCCGCGCCCGGCGCCTCCCACGCCACCAGCACCGCCGACAGCGACGCGTCGGACCCGACCACCGCCAGGGCGTCCTCGGCCCGGTGGGTCCAGCGCACCTGGAGCCCGAGCTCGTCCATCGCCGCGCACACGCGGCGGAGCTGCTCGGCGAGTGCCGAGTCGGCGTCGAGACGTTCGGTGACGGCGGCCAGAACCGTTCGCTCCATGCGGCACTCCGTGGTCAGGGGAAGGGTCGGGAAGGTCCTGCGGGGCCCCACGCAATAGTAACCCTTCGGAGTTGTACGGCAACTTCACGTAGCGGTTGCGGCAAGTGACCGCCAAGTACGTGAGAGTAAAGTGCAGCCTGTGACTGGACGATGGCAGATGATGGTCGCCCTGAGCTTGTGCGTGGCACTTTTCTGCGCGAACTGGACCGCGCTGTACGTGGCTCAGCAGGCGATCTCCAGAGACCTCCACCTCACCTCGGCCGCCGGCGTATGGCTGATCTACCTTTATCCCGCCGCCCTGTTAGGGGTGTTGATCCCCGTGAAGGGCCGGCTCGGCATGCTCCTCCTGGGGCTCGGCGCGTTCTGCCTGGCCTCGGCGGGGGCCGCGCTCGCCCCGAACGGCGCCATACTGATCGGCTGCCGGGCCGGGCAGGGGCTGGCGGCCGCGATCGTGCTGCGGGCGGGCTTCGAGCTCGCCCGGGAGCACTTCCGCGGCACCGAGTGGGGGCCGGCGCTGGTGATCCCGGTGGCGCTCGCCGTCCCGGCACTGATCGCGGGGCCCGTGCTCGGCGGCGTCATCACCGATTTCCTGTCCTTCCGGTGGGTCTTCCTGATCAATGTGCCGCTGACCGTCGTGGCCTTGGTGCTGGTCGCGCTCTTCACGCCCCGCAGGGTCCTGCCCGCGCACCCTCGACCTCGATGAGCGACTTGCGCAGCCATGCGCGCTCCTGACTGGCTTCGATATCGACTTTCCTATCGCAGCGGGGGCGTTGCCAATATTGGACACCGCATGATCGACTCTGGTCTGCTGGGGCGCATGTCGTTCGAGCAGACCAGTCTGTCCCGCCGTACCCTGCTGATCGCCTCGGCCGTCCTGCCGCTGGCAGGAGGCGCGGCCGAGGCGTCGGCCGCCGTGTCGGCCGGGCGCGCGAAGGACTACTACGACCGCGCGGCCGGGCTGGCCGGCGACGACCCGGTCCTGCGGCAACTCGCCAAGGCGCTCTCCCCCGGCGCCGTGATCCCGGACGTGAAGGCCCCCAAACCGCTGCGGATCTTCGACAACGTCGCCGTGGTGAGCACCGGCCTGGTCTCGGCCACGGCGCTCCTCACGTCCGGGGGCGTCATCCTCATCGACGCGCTGGGGTCGCCGGACGACGCCAAGAAGATCATCGTTCCGGAGCTGCGTTCGCTGGGGGTGGACCCCTCGACGATCAAGTACGTGGTGGCCGCCCACGGTCACAGCGACCACTTCGGCGGCGCCCAGTACCTCGCCGACCGGTACGGGGCCCGCGTCATGATGGCCCCTGCCGACTGGAAGCTCGTCGCCGCCGACCGTCCCGCCAACGCTCCGAAACGGGACCTGGACATCGCCGACGGTCAGCGGCTGACCCTCGGCGACACCACGATCACCTTCCACCACACGCCCGGGCACACGCCGGGCACCGTCTCGTCGATCTTCCCGGTGCGGTGGAAGGGACAGCGGCACACCGCGATGTTGTGGGGTGGCACCAACCCGCCCACCGCCACCAAGGACAAGCGGACCTACCTCGCCTCCGTGCTCGCCTTCGCCGCCCGGATGCGGCAGGCGGGCGTGGACGTCGAGCTGAACAACCACGGGCTCTGCGACAACGGCCTGGCGCGCATGGAGGAGCTGCGTGGCGGGTCGTCCGGGGCCGCGAACCCGTTCGTCATCGGCGCTCCCCGGGCGCAGCGCTTCATGAAGGTCATGGAAACCATGCTGCGCGGCCGGATCGCCTCCGACCGGGAGGCGAGCGCCGCCAGCCGCGCGCTCGGGCGGGACAGGTCGTAGCCGTCGCGCCGCCGGAACGCGGTCAGGAACGTCTCGGCCACCACGTCGTCGGCGGCGTCCTCGCCCAGCCGGCGCGTAACGTAGCGGGTGGCGTCCGCGGCGTGCCGGCGGAAGACCTCGGCAAACACCTCGAGGTCGCGCCGGGACCGTTCGATGCACGAGGCGTCATCCACCTCTGCCCGGCTCGTCTCGCTCGCTCGGCCTCACGGCTCTGAATTGACGCGCTCTCCGGCCTGAAGGGCCGGAGATTCTGGCCTGTGCCACGCCGTTCATGCGGCGGCACTTCCTCGGCTTCCTGCTTCGCCGGCCCGTGCCGCCGCGAGCGGTGGTCTTATCGGCCCTCCACAGGCGTTTTGTCTCTCCGCCCGTCCGGCGGCGAGAATGTTGATTGCGGCGTTCACGTCCCGATCATGGACGGCGCCACACGGGCAGGACCATTTCCGCACGTTCAACGGCATCGTCTCGGCCAGTGCCCCGCAGGCCGAACACAGCTTGGACGACGGGAAGAACCGGCCGACCTTTGCGAACTGCCTGCCATACAGCTTCGCCTTGTACTCCAGCATGCTCACGAACGCCGACCAGCCCGCGTCATGGACGCTCTTGGCCAGCCTCGTGCGCGCCAGCCCCTTCACGGCCAGGTCCTCCACGTAGATCGCTTGGATGCCCCTATGTTCGTCAAGTCGTCAGGCTGGGGCGGGAGCGTGGTCGGCTGTCGCTGCTTTGATCAAGGCGTAGACCTCGCGGGCGACGT
>NZ_JBFAOQ010000020.1:0-203832 GCF_040675285.1 Nonomuraea sp. NPDC049625
CAGCCCCAGCGCAATCGGCGACATCGCCCGCGCCGCCCTTGTCCTCACCCACTTCGAGCACAACTACCTACCAGCAATTCGCTGAGATCACTTCACTGTATCCCCAGCCGGTCATGGCCGAGGAGTTTCGAAGCCACACGTTGGGCTGAGTAGTGCTGTTCGCTGTGCCGGTGCTCTCCTCGATCACCAGATTGTAGAACCTGGAGTCCCAGAACTCGACGGCGTCGATGCACAGGTCGTTGTTGCTCGACATGAAAACATCACGAAAGTAGGAGTTGTCATTGTAGTAAAGCTCGAGCAGCAACCCGGTCTTGCCATTGCCGTTGAACCCGAGGTTTTCGATCGAACAGTAGCGCCGATGTTTCGACCCGCTCGTGTCGGTTGGGGCTCCGGACATACGCAACAGGATGCCGTTCGCCTTCTTAACCAGCGTGGAGGCCTTGCTGCTCGCGCCGACCAGTCGGATTCCGTTGCCGCCGATGGACAAGGCCGGGCCGCCGGCCGTCGGGGTGACCGCGTACGCCCCCGCGGGGAAGTACACGGTTCCGCCTCCAGCGGCCACCGCCGCATCGATCGCGGCCTGGATCTTCGGGGTGTCGTCATCGGCCCCGTTGCCGAGCGCCCCGTAGTTCTTGACATTGAACCAGTCCAGCGGGGCCGTCTCCGCCGCCGCAGACGGGGTCTTCGCGATCATGGCGGCACCCGCCAGCCCTGCGGCGGTGCCCCACAACGCTCTACGCCCCATGCTCGGACTCTTCGGCTCCGTCACGCCACAGCCCTCCTAGAGATCAACTTGGGGATTAAATCAGTTCTAGACCGATTCGCGAACAAAAATCAGGACGAATCGGCACATTTTGGGCCCTTCTCACAACTGACGATTATCGTGAGCTACTGATCGTTGCAGGGTCCTGACCTGCCCGCGGAGGCCCAGCGGGAGGACGCCGGGCTGTTCTGCCGGATGCGAGCGGCTGTCGCTTGGCCGGATGGGGTGTGGGGGGTGGTAGGGAGCTCGGGGCTCGAACCCGGAACCTACGGATTCATCACTGATCTCGAACGCCGAAGGCGGTGGCGGCTCCACGCCACCTGCCGGGATGCCGTTGCGGGAATGGGTGGTTTGGCGTTTGGGCGCGAGGGCTCCGCCCCGCACTCCGAGCGGGCGTGCCGCCGACGCGGCCCCGTCTGTATACAGGGGCTTGGTGAGGGACCTCGACATCGACTCGCGCGTTGGGCGGCGGCGCGGCACGCCGCCGCACTCCCGGCCCTCCGGCCGCCCGCCCGCCGTCCGGGCGTGCGGCCTGGAGGCCGGTCCCGGACGGCGGCGGGAGAGCGGGTCGGGCACCGCGTGCCGACCCGGGCGATCGACGATCCAGGGTTCGGGCAAGGTCCCGAGGAGTAATGGGCTTCGAGGTCGCGGCGATGCCGCCGGTGTCGCTGGTTGGTTTGAGTTGGGTCGTGGACCCCTCGGGCGGGTAGCGGCGCTCGCGTGACTGCCGCTCGTTGCGCATGTCCGGTCGCTGGGTCAGCGGTGTCGGCGGTACTGCAGATATACGATCCCGTTGCTGGAGGCGGTGCTGGAGATCAGGTCGAGTGGGTAGGACTTGGGGACGCCGTCGAACAGCCGGGTGCCCTCGCCTGCGACGTAGGGGAACATGCTCAGCCGGAGTTCGTCGATCAGGTCGAGCCGCATGAGCGACCGCCAGAGGCTGACGCCGCCCCAGACTATGATGTGGCCGTCGCCGCCCAGCCTGAGCTTGTCGATCTCTTCTGCCGTGTCACCAGCGGCGATGGTGGTGTTGGCCCAGTCGGCCGTCTTCAGGGTCCGGGAGAAGACGACCTTGCGCCCGGCGTTCAGGATGTCGGCGAACGGGTGGTCGGTGGACGTTGTCATGCCCCTGGCCATGCCCTCGTAGGCGGTGCGGCCCATGATGTGCGCGTAGGCGCTCCGGAGAAAGTCGAGGTGCGCAGGGGCGTCGGGCTCACGGTTTTCGGGCAGGCCGAAGCAGAACTTCCAAAACTCGGTGTCCTCGTCGGCGAGAAGGCCGTCGAGGGAGTAGTTGAACACTGTCGCTATCAGCTTCCGCATGATCAGAACTCCGTGGTCTCGGGTCGTGGGGACCGTGCTTGTTAGGGGGACGTGCGTGTCCCGGGTCGCAGCGCTCGCGTGGCCGCGGCGTCTGTGGCCTGTCGCTGATGCTTTAGACGACGCTGGCGCCGGGAAATCATCGGTGCCCGCTCTACTGGCTGGTTGCGCGGTCAGGTACCGGGGTGGCTTGGAGCAGTGCGCGCGTCCGCACCGGTTAGGAGCGTCCTCTGTGAGATCCTCGCGTCGCTCGTCGAGTAGAGCGCGCTGCCGGACACCGACGATGAGCGGAAAGACCGCTGGTACGGGTACCCCTGCTGGGTGAGGTGACGAGGCTTGATCTCAGGCTCGTCCGGGCGGTGGGCCGGGGGTGGTGTCCTTCATGGGTGTGTGGAGCTTGCCTGTGACTTGGCCGCCGCGTACGACATGAGCCGGGCGTGAACGCGCCTCAGCTCTGCATGGAGCGACTGTGAATCCTCACTACCCGACGTACGGATAGGGCTCCCGCAGCTGCCTCTTGAGGATCTCGATCCCCGACTCCTTGGGGTCAAGGGCTTCGACGTACTCGATCTGGGGCAGCAGCATCTCGGCGTTCGCGGGGATCATGTTGTACCAGAAGCCCATCTGCTGGTTGAACTCGCGCAGGTACTGGCGGGCGCGCTCGTCGTCCTCGTTGTCCTCGCCGCCGGCCCACTCCCACAGGTCGTCAACCTCGAAGTCGCCGACGGCACTGGCGCAGTTCTCCTTGTACCGCCAGTAGAGTTCGCCGAACGACAGGAGCACGTCGCCCGTCCGGCCCGCGTCGTAGGCGAGCGTCTTCGCGGTGCCGTGCAGCTTCCTGAGAGCCTGCTGGCACAGCTCCGCCGCCTGGCTGCCCCATACCTTGGCCAGCGCCTCCGAGTGCCCCTCGATGGTGGCCGCCAAATCGGCCATCCAATCGGCGGAGTTCTGACACACCACGCCGAGGTCCAGGAGAATCCGCGGACGACTCCGCTCGAAGAATTTCCTGACGCCGGCCGCGTTGTTGGTCGAGACGTCCTCCTCGCGCCACCGCTCGATATCAGAGGGGGACCGGGAACGGCCCGGATCCTGCTGCCCGTTGACGATGTTCCGCAGCTTGCCCATTTGGCGGTTGAACATTCCCTCAGCCGCGTCGTAGTTCAGGGCGGCGGCGTATACGAGCTGGCCGAAGCCGGCGTAAGACCGGAAGAACGTCTCCAACTGATCTCGGAGGCTTTCGAACTTCCGATCGAGCGCCTCCTGCATCCTGTCTGCGGAGGCCCATGCGCCGTCCAGATCGATTTTCGCGACGGAATGGCCGCTGTAGGCACCCCAGACGACCTCCGAGACGTAGTGCCCGAAGGCCGCGCTCGGCGTGGACTCCCCGGACAGCGGCGAATACATTTCGTCGCTGATGGGTGGCGTCGAGCTGAGGTCGTCCGTGACGATTCGCGCCGAGCGCTTCTTGAGCTCCGCTCTGTTGACCTCTATCCCGCTCGCAGGCGACGGCCATGACCGGTCCAGCTCAAGTCCGCTGTGCCACTGCCTCCAGGGTTCGGAGCTGAGTGGTTCCTGCATGTACGTGTCCTTCCGGCGCGACGGGCGGACCACGACGGCCGGAGGAAACACCGCCGTTCTCGCCGCCTACATACATGTTATGCATGCCCGTGACCTGGCCGTCAAGATCGTGTAACCCCCGATTCCCCGGCTCTTCACCGTGGATCGCTCCAGGTTGTGAGCCGCCACCCGTGCCGGGAGCGGGCGACGTCCGGTGAGGCGTGGGCCTGCGGAGATGGCTGGATCCTGGGCCTCGATCGCCTGGCCCCGCCCGCGCGCCGAGCGAGTGCCATGCGGTCTACGACCTGTGGTTCAGCGTGATCATCAGTTGGTGATCAGGTCGAAGGATTCCCAGGGGCCGATGGCGTCGCGGTTGGCGATGAGCGCTGAGGATCCGGCGTTGTCGGCGCACACGTATTTGCCGTTGGCCTGGGCTTTGAGGCTGATCGTGCCGTCGGGATTGTTGATCTGCTGGAAGGTCTCCCAGGGGCCGATGGCGTCCCGGTTGGCGATGAGCGGTTGCGCCCCGGCGCTTTCGGCGGTGACGTATTTGCCGTTCGCCCTGGCCTTGAGGGCGACGTTGCCGTTGCCGAGGTCGGTGCGGTCGAACTGTTCCCAGCCGCCGACGGTCGTGCGGTTGGCGATCAAGGGCTGGGCTCCGGCGTTCTCCGCGGTCACGTACATGTTGTTGGCGCGCGAGCGCAGGCTGATCGTGCCGGACGGCGCTGACCCGGTCGGGAGGCCCAGGGTGGAGGCGGTGCCGCTCAGGGACTTCACGCCCTGGTTGGCGGCGCCGGTGAGCCGGGTGGTGGCGTACGAGCTGAGCGGCTTGGCAGTGCGCTCCACCACGTAGACGGACCCGGCTGCGGTGGCGAAGCCGATCTCCGCGCTCGAGCTCGTCGTGATGGTCGCGTTGTCGGAGGTACGGCGGACGCGGACCTGCTGGGTGCCCCACGGGTTGACCACGGTCGCCTGCTTGCCGTGCACGCTCTTCATGCCGACGTACTTGATCTCGCCGGCCTCCCGCTCGGAGCTGATCAGGAAGCCGTCCTTGGCCAGCAGGGTGAACTTGCCGGCGAACGAGGAGTCGGCCGGAACGGCGGGGAACACCCGGATCTTGCCGTTGTAGCTCTGCATGAGCGACTCGTTGAGGGCCGTGAGGTGCACGCCGAGGTACTCGAAGACGCCGTTGGTGTTGTTCGTCATGCCGTTCGGGTAGTTCTGGTACTTCTGCAGCATGGTCTTCATGCCGTTGTACGCCTGGTCGCCGAGGCCCAGCCGGGCGGCCTGCACGGCGTCGTTGGACCACACGTTGCCGTAGGGGAAGGGCCGCTGGTTCCAGGTGTTGACCGCGGTCTGGTGGTCGGGGAAGCCGATCCCCGTCATGTCGTACGGCCAGATCAGCTCGGCGGAGACGTTCTCGTTGTTCCTGGTCTGCGAGATCGGCGGCTGGTGCGGTTGGTAGGCGCCGTTCGAGACCACGTAGGGCACCAGGTGGTCGAGCACGTTCTGCCACGTGGACCGCAGCCCCGCGTCCACCCCGAGCTGCTCGCTGACCTGGATCGTCAGGGGGAAGATGCTGCGCACGGCGGCCAAATCGGTGATCGCGTTGCGGACGTTCCAGTACGTCTCGTGCGAGTTGGAGTTGGCCATGTAGTACGTGTTCGTGGCCGTGTCGTGGGAGAGCATGGCCGAGTAGAACTTCGCCGTCTCGCGCATGAACGGGTAGGCCACGTCGCGCAGGTAGTTCGCGTCGTTGGTGTACCGGTACCGCAGGTACATGCTGTAGGCGGCCTCGTAGCCGGTCGACAGGATGTTCTTGGTGTAGTCGCTGTTGATCGTGCCGCGCGCGTTGCCGTCCCAGCCCATGGTCTCCGGCACCCACAGGCCGTCCACGTTGTACCGCGTCTGGGTGTACGACTTCAGGGCGTTGTAGTTCCTGGCGTACAGGTTGTTGTGCCTGTCGATGAGGTCGGGATGGTTGGAGGCGAGGAAGGACAGGTAGACGTCGCGTTGGTTCCAGTACCAGTACGCGTTGCTCCACTTCGTGTTGTCCTGGGTCGCCCTGAAGACGCCGTTGATGAAGTGGGACGGGTAGTTGCCGTAGCCGCCCGCGGCGATCATGTACGTGGACAGGTAATAGACGTTCTCCATGAAGTCCGCGTCGCCGGACAGGCCGGAATACTGGACGAACGACTTGGCCCAGAAGGAGTGCCACCAGTTGCGGTAGTTGGCGATCGTGGTCGCGTACCCGGTGGACTTCACGGCGGCGAGCTGGTTGCGGGCCTGCGCCACCGAGTCGCGGTTGGGGGCGTTGAGCCGGCCGGCCGCGGTGAACCAGATCGTGTAGCTGGAGGTGGGCGTGATGGTGAGCCGTACCGTGCGGGAGTCGACGACCTGGGTGGAGTAGCTCGCGCCCTCGACTGTGGCGGCCAGCGTGTAGCCGAACCCGTTGGCGTCGGTCTGCCCCCGGCTCAGGCCGGCCGCGTTCGCGTCGGCGAAGGTGGAGACGGTCTTCCAGGTGTTCAGGTCGGGCACGTCGCCGCTGTTCGGGAGGTTCGCCGTGTCCCACATGCTCAGGTTCAGGGCCACGTTGGAGACACCGGTGCGGCTGTCGTCCACGTGGATGCCCATCACCTCGGAGTTCGGCGACCCCATGACGGTGACGGTGCGGTTCGAGTCGTACTTGGTGGTGAGGGTGCCGTCGTACAGGGACAGCCGTTGCTGGAAGGTGGTGTATCCGGTGTCCATGCCCGGGCTGGTGGCCAGGTTGACCAGCCCCGCCGCGAACGCGGACTGCTGGGACAGGTCCACGCCCGAGGTCTGCATGGTCAGTCCGTTCTGACTCCAGACCATCGCTCCGGTACGGCCGTTGCCCACGGTCATGCCGTACAGCGGGTTGGTGTTGGGCCTGTTGTAGACGATGTCGTGCTTGGACAGGTAGCCCGCGTAGTCGACGTCCAGCGTTCCCGTGGACTGGTCGAACGCGGCGTCGGTCGGCGAGGCCAGCGCGGGCGTCCCGGACAGCAACGCGCCGAGGAGCGCCACCAGGGGGAGGGAGCGTAACAACCTCTTCACCATGCTCACCTTTGGGGGGTTAGGAAGTGGCATGTCACGCGCAGTTAACATTGGGTGTTTCTTATCGTCAAGAGGAGATTAATAGATAAGAAACCTACAAAATCCATCAATATCCACCAGGTATGCCCTGCTAGCAGCGCATGTTTTGCATACGAGCTCGGGATATGTCCTGAAATATGCGACGCATGGTGAGGCTTATTGATCGGAGGTCTGATTCGGCGCCGACGGGCCGCGATCGTCACCGTGCCAGAGGGAGGCCGCGACATCGCCGACTCCCGGGGGCCGGTCGCGCTCGGCTCCTGGCCCCCGGGCCGGGGATGGCGTCGATGCGTCACCAGTTGGCGGGCTCTGCCAAGGAGTAGGAGGAGGCGATCCTGGCGTGGTCGTGGTAGATCGACAGTACGCGCGGGCCGGCGGGCGTCCCGTTCCGCCAAGCCGTGCAGTAGATGCCTGACGACCAGCGGATCGTCTGCGATGTCTTGGGCAGCACTGTGACGCCGGTCCTGCTCCACACCTTCCGCCCGTTGACCCAGACCTCGAAGGCTCCCGCGGTGCTGTGGAACTTCAGGCGGGTGACGATCCGGATCCACGTGCCACGAAGGTTTGTGATCTTGTCGAGTGTGGCCGCGAAACCGCCCGAGCCGCCGATCCGGAGTTCGTCGTTCTGGACGAACATCAGCTCCCAGGGCCCTTCCGGGTCCTCTGGCGACCACTGCTGGAAGGTGACGTTCTGGTTGTGGAACTGCCAGTTCGGCGGCAGGTAGATGGCCTGTCCGTAGTAGCGGTCCTGGCCCACGGCCTGGGTCCGGTTCTGGACGGTCTCGGAGTGGTACCCGCCGCCTTCGTCGAGGTACGTCTGCTGTGCCTCGATGGCGGTGGTCCCCTTGTACACGGGGCTGCTGACCGTACGGATCACGCCTTGCTTCTGGGGCTCTTGTGGGTAGTTGCTCCAGCCGGTCAGCGTTCCGGTGTCCTGGAAGAACACTTCGGCGGCGGTCGCCGAGCCTGCCGGAGCCACGGCGGGGACCGCGCACAAGGCAACGATGATGACGGTGATCATTCGTCGGCGCATGTGATCCTCTTCTGTGAGGGGTGCTGAGAGGCGAGTATCACACGCGTGAATTTATTAGTAAAGGTACTTAAAATATTTGCCTTGCCTGTGGCACGGCGAGCTCCTTCGGCAGGACGTCGCAAGCGGCAGCTCAAGGACGGGCATTTTGCTACTTCGAGTAGTAAACTGAGCTTGTGAGCATGCCAGAGCGAGATTTCGCCCCGGGCGACGGGCCGGCCGCCAAGGTCAGTGTGTCTCTGAGAGCGGGCAACATTCGCGCCGTCCGAGAGCGAGTCGGGGCCCGCGGGTTTTCCGCCTACGTCGATGCCGCTGTGGAGCGCCAGATCGAGCGGGATCTCCTGGAGGAGGCCCTGCAGGCGAACGAGGCCGCTTCTGGGCCGATCCCCCAGGCATTGCGTGATGAGGCGGCGGAGTTGTTCCGCCGCGTCAAGTCGGCGCCTGAACTCCAGGAGGAGTACGGATGGCGCGCGCACGAAGCAGGTTGAGCGCGGGCACCGTCGTTCTCGACTGCGAAGGGCTCGTGAAGTGGTGCGAGGCCGATCAGCGGGTGACAGCGTTCGTACGGGAGGCGCAGGATAACGACTTTCGGGTCGTGGTCAGCGCCATGACACCGATTGAGGCGCAAGACGTCCGTGTCAAAAGCGATCGTCTCAGGTGGTATCTGTCCCGCCTGAAGATCGAGCCGGTGACCGAGGACATCTCGTCGCGAGCGATCGAGCTTCTCCGGGATGCCCGCCTGCACGGTCACAAGTACGCCATAGACGCTGTGGTCGCGGCCACCGCACTGCGCTCGGTGCGTCCTGCCATCGTTCTGACGCCTGACGCGGACCACATGAGCGAACTGTGCGGGAAAGCAGTGCAGGTGGTCCCCGTCTAAGACTGGGTGCCGCACCCTACATGGGTGTCTGGTGGAGGAGGACGACGCGCCAGCCCTCGGAGGTACGGCGGTAGACCGTCGACGCATGCCATGTGGACGTCTCATCGCCGATGGTGCTCGTCAGTTTGTAGGCCACCACGGCTCCTGCGTCGCCGAGCGGCTTGACCACGACATCGTGTGCTCGGTTGCACCGTTCCGGATTGCCGCTTCCCTTGACGTACATGTCGAGAACCTGCTGCCTGGACACGATTCCGTAATGTCCCATGGCTACGAAGTCGTCGGCGCAGTGCTCCTGGAAAAATGTCTCGTCATAGGCAGCGTCCGCGTCCAGCATCCGCTGCTCGAGTTCTACCAGGGTCTTCTCGGTGCCGCTCATCCAGCCAACTCCTTTTCGCGAGATGTGCGGCCCATGCTGTCAGCCGTACCTGACGTCCTCTGACAGGTACAGCCGCAGCCACCGGCTGCGGGAGCTGCGCGCGGGCTCCACCGGCGTCCTGGTCTCCCACCGGCTCGGCCCCGTCCGCCGGGCCGACCGGATCGTCGTCGTGCAGGACGGCCGGATCCGTGAGAGCGGCGACCACGCCTCCGGCGCGGCGGCACTGGTGCTCGGGATCGTGCTGGCGCCGCGTGCCGCCGGGCATGCTGGTGCTGCGGGGAGACCATCGCCGCTCGGAGGACTCCAAGCAGTGGGGCCTGTGCCCGGCGGACCGGATGTACGGAGTGGTGCTGAGGCGAGCACGTCACCGCCTGACCGGTCATCCGGCGACAGCGAGGAACGGTCAAGCGGCGCGGATGCACCGCCGTGAGTTCACGGTCACCTCAAGAACGATGGCGTGAGCGCCGTCGCCGTCGATGAGGTGCTCCTCCACGGTGGGACCGGTGACCTCCAGGCGGTGGCGGTGCAGCCAGCCGAAGAGGTCCTGCCCGGCGCGGACCACCCCTGCCGAGGGCGGAACGACGGCTCGTACGACGGTGCGGGCAGGCAGGAAGAGCTGCTCGCCGGCGCCGTCGGTGGTCACCGCGACGGCGAACCCGCCCGTCGGCCGCCCGCGAAGCCAGGTCAGCAGGGCCGCCGGTGGTGCCGGGCAGACGGCGGCCAGTTCGGCGGGATGGTCGAGGCGCATGCGGCGGACGCGGAGTCGGCGCGAGTCCACCGCGGTCTGCTGAGGCAGGATCGACATCGGCACGGCGAGGTGGTCCTCGGCGTGAGCCGCGGTCGCGGCCAGCGTGGCGATGTCACGCCTGATGTTCGCCAGGATCTCGGTGAGCGCCTGCCGCACCTGTGCCTCGGGAGCGTCCAGCAGATCGGCGATCTGGCGCAGCGGCAGGCCGAGACGCTGCAGCCCGCGGATGCGTTCGAGCCGGGACAACTCAGTCACGCCGTACCAGCGGTAGCCGGTGGTGCGGTCGACCGCGGCGGGAACCAGCAGCCCGATCTTGTCGTAGTGGCGCAGGGTCCGTTCGGATACGCCGGCCATGCGCGCCAGTCGCCCGATCCGCCACATGGCGTCCCCCTCTCCTGGCATGTTGACTTTGTCCCAGCGTCAGGGTTCTACCGTCACGGTCCATGACCGATCCGAACCCTCGGCGCCGGCTCACCGGTGTGCTGCTGTTGACCTCGCTGACAGCCATGATCGCCGGTACGGCCATCGTGGTGCCATCGGGGTTGACCCTGAATCCGTCCGACCCCGGTGCCGCGCTGGACGCGGTACGCGAGCAGGTCGGGCTGCACCTGACCGAGCTGGCCTTCGACGTGCTGGGCTGGCTGGCACTGGCCGCGGCCGGACTGGTGATGGCCGCTCGCCCGGCCGAGACGTCAAGACCGTATCTGGTGACGCTCGCCGGTGGCCTGCTGACCGGCGCCGGGCTGGCGGGCCTGCTTCATGACGCCGGAAACCTGGCACTGACCCAGCTGGCCGCCCGCCCGACCGCCCCGGCGGCCGCCACAGTGGCCTTGGCCGTCCTGCACACCGCCAAATGGGCGGTCAATCTGGCCGGGCTGCTGTGGGTCGCCGCCACCGTCGCCGGCGCAGTGGGCCTCCCGATGCCCGCCGGGCTTCGTGTCACCGGCCTGATCGCCGCACTCAGCGGCCTGGCCGCGGTCGTGCTTCCGTGGACGACCGGGATCGCCGGCCCTACGGGGGCGCTGGAACAGCTCGGGTATGCGCTCCACCTGCCCGTCATGATCTGGTACGGGGTCCTGGGCCGGCGGTATCTGCGCAGGCAGCATGCCGTCGTTGCTGATCCTGATCTCTAAGAGGCCATCGACTTGTGGGCTGAGCACCGATCGAAGGCCCGTCAGGCCGTGCGCCTCACGGAAGCGATGAGACGCAGGGTCACCGGTGGTCCCCATCAGGATCCGCCCGGGTCGTCGCCACCTCGCCGTGAGCCGAACGGATGGCGGCTGACCTTGGGTCCGCCACCGCGCGTTGCGTCGAGCGGGCCTGCCGCGTCCGGTCCAGGAGGATGAACGGTACGGCGGTCGCGGCGAGGCCGGCCCCGATCAGGCAGACCGATGTGAGAGCGGCCCCTCGTGTGAGTGAGGCGGCCGCGAACACGGGGGTGATGCTGATGCCGAGCTGGAATGCCGACACGGTGGTGGCACCGGCGAGGGTCGGCGCACCGGCTGCGATGGCGAAGACGCGTCCGTAGACGGCGGGGTTCAGCACGAACGCGGCGACGCCGATCAGGAAGACCGTGGGCACCACCGCCCAGACCTGCTGGACCACGACAGCCATCACGACCGAAAGGATCACGATCGCGGCTGTGCCGGTGAGGAGCGCGAGGTGGGGGCGCCGGTCGGAGACGCGGCCGCCGATGGACAGGCCGACGAAGGCGCCGACCCCGAAGAGCGCGAGGATCGCCGGGATCCAGACCTCGGGGACGGCGGTGATCTCGGCGAGCATGGCGCTCAGATAGTTGAACGTGATCATGTACGCCGCGGTGGTCAGGATCGTGATCGCGTACATGCTCCAGAGCATCGGTTTCCGCATCGTGGCGAGCTCTCGCGAGACGCTGGGCCGGCGGGTGTCCGGGGCGGTGGCGGGGAGTCCGAGGAGGCAGCCGATGATCCCGGCGGCCGTCAGGGCGACGACGGCCCAGAAGCCGCCGCGCCATTGGACGAAGTGGCTGAGCAGCGTGCCTGCGGGACCGCCGACGACCATTGCCGCGCTGAGCCCGCTGACCACGACTCCGGAGGCGCGGGCGTTCCGGCCCGGTGTCACCAGGCTGATCGCGGTCACCGACGCGACGGCGAAGAAGCCCGCGTAGGCGATCCCCGAAACCACCCTCGTCAGCAGCAGGACCTGGTAGTCGCCCAGCAGCCCGACGACGACGCCGGCGGCGAAGAGGCCCTGGGTTGCCACCAACGCGGTACGGCGAGGCCAATGCAGACTCAGCATGGCGAACGGAGGCCCGCCGATCACGACACCCAGCGCGAACGCAGTGATCAGGAATCCGGCCGAAGAGAGTGTGACGTCCAGATCGGCGGCCACGGCAGGCAGTACGCCGGCCAGCAGGAACTCGGCGCTTCCCATCGCGAACAGGCTGAAAGCGAGCAGGTACACGCCGGCGGGCAACCTGCCGGAGGGAGTGTTCCGGGACGTCTCCGCGGACGCGGTGATGCCGCCCATCAGATCGCACCCACGGCAGCGGACAGCTCTCGTTCCAGCAGCCAGGAGGTCATGCCGATGGCGGCGGCGGAGCCCGCGCCCGCGGCGGTGACGACCTGCGCCCGGGGGTTGACCACGTTCCGGGCCGGCAGCCCGGCGGCGCCGCCGCCGATGACGATCGCGTCCCGTAGCGTCGAATCCGTTGTTGCGTTCATGCGAAGAGGATCGGGAGCCTGTCCCGGAATCGACAAACTTCGTTGCCGATTCCGGGACACGTTGATTGACTGCGTCCCGTGGAACAGCAACCGAGCGTCAGCGGGGTGATCGAGCAGATCGCCCCTCGGCTGCGACGTGCCCGCGAGAAGAAGGGCGTCAGCCTGGCCGACCTCGCGCGCGCCACCGGCATCTCGACCAGCACGTTGTCCCGGCTCGAATCAGCTCAGCGCAAACCGAGCCTTGAGCTGCTCCTTCCGATCACCGCGGCGCTGGGCATCCCCCTCGACGAGATCGTCGCCGCACCCCGGATTCTCGATCCGCGCGTGCCGCAGCAGCCCACCGGGAAGGACGGCCGGGTGCTGATCCCGTTGTCGCGGCATCAGGGCGAACCACGCGCGTACAAGATGACCATTCCGGCGCACGACGAACAGCCCCACCTGCGGACCCACGCAGGCTACGAATGGCTCTACGTGCTGCGCGGACGGCTTCGCGTGAGACTGGCTGACCACGACTTCATCATGGGAGCGGGCGAAGCGGCCGAGTTCGACTGTCAGATTCCGCACTGGTTCGGCGCTGCCGGGCGTGGCAGCGTCGAAGTGCTCAGCCTCTTCGGGAAGCAGGGCGAACGCATCCACCTCCGCACCACACAGCGCTGACGCGGGAGCGCGGGGTTTCACGCCTGCGCCGTGAGCAGGGCGTCGGCGAGGCCGGTGCGGGCGTAGAGGACCGAACGGCCCGCTCGGTGAGTGCTGGTCAGGCCGGCGGCCCGCAGGGCGGTGAGGTGCTGGGAGACGCCCGCCGCGGAAAGGCCCGACCGTTGGGCGAGTTCGGTGGTCGAGGCGGGGGTGTCCAGTTCGGCCAGGATCAACGCCCGGGATCGGCCGATCACGGCGGCGAGGGCTTCCATGTGCGTATGTGTCCGGCGCTCCCACAACAGGCCGATCCCGCGCGCCGGGTAGGCCAGCTGCGGTGGTTCGGGCGCGACGGAGCGGGTCAGCACCCGCGGCCAGGCGAAGACCGACGGCACCAGGAGCAGCCCGGCCCCGGTCTCGATCCTGGTGATGGCGCAGTGCCGCTCTACCAGGTGGAGGCTGCCGCCGGCCCAACGCACCGTGTGGTGCAGCTCGTCCAGCGCCTGGGCCGTACCCTGCTCGGCCACCTGGCGCCCCCGGTGGAAGATGTCCGCCTCCAGGACCGAGCGGATCCTGGCCCAGTAGGGCGCTATCGCCAGCCCCCAGTAGACCTCGATCTCCGCCACGATCCGGGGCAGGCAGCTCTGCGGGGTGCGGTGAAGGCTCCGCAGCTGGGAGGGCAGAGCGCCGTCGCGCTCTGCGGCCAGGCGATCGACGTCCTGCCGTACCTGCTCGGGGTCGGTGGCCTCGATGGCGGCCAGCTCGTCGGCAAGGCCGGGAGAGGGAGTCGTCGGCGCCGGGTTGAGGAAGTCGGGGAGGTGGCCGCTGGGCGGGATCATGTCGGCCAGCCAGCCGCGATCGAGGCCCGCGGCGGCGAGCCGGGGGCGTACCTGGTCGGCCCAGTTGCGGTGCGGGCGCGGCACGACCGCGGCGGCCAGCGCTCTGACGCTGGTGACGACTTCCCACATGGGCGAGACGGCGAACCGGGTCTCGGCCAGATCGTTCACCGAGAAGGCGAGTCGCGCCTTCATGCCGCCTCCATGATTCGGTCTCAGCTTAATCAGTGGATCCTCGACCCTCTGCCCAGCAGTATCCCGGAAGCAGGACAACCCGAAAGGCAGTCATGTACATCTCCTCCTCCGTCGATGCCGCGACTCAGCGGAAGGCGCGGCTGTTCCGCGCCCTGAGCACCGAGCCCGTGCTGGTGCTGCCCAACGCCTGGGATGCCGCCAGCGCGGCCGTCATCGCCGCGGCCGGCGCCACGGCGATCGCCACGACCAGCGGTGGCGTCTCGTGGTCGCTGGGCCGCGGGGACGGGCAGCGGCTCGGCCGGGGCGAGATGGTGGAGGCCGCGCGGCGCATCGTGGACTCCGTCGATGTGCCGGTGACGGTCGACGTGGAGGGAGGGTACGGGCCGGATCCGGCGGATGTCGCCGCGACCGTGCGGGCGGTGGCCGAGGCCGGGGCGGTGGGCGTCAATCTGGAGGACTCCACGGCCGTCGGCGGTCCTCTGTTCGACGTGGCCGAGCAGAGCGCCAGGCTGCGCGCCGCCAGGGAGGCCGCGGCCGCCGCGGCCCTGCCGGAGCTGTTCGTCAACGCCCGTACCGACGTCTTCCTGTTCGGGATCGGTGCACCGGACGGGCGGCTGGACGAGGTGCTGGAGCGGACGGAGGCCTACGCGGAGGCGGGAGCCGACGGCATCTTCGTTCCTGGCCTGCTCGACCTGGACGCGCTGAACACCCTCTGCGCGGCATCGCCGCTGCCGGTCAACGCGATGGCCGTCGCGGGTGGGCCGAGTGTCACCGAGCTCGCGCAGGCCGGGGTACGCAGGGTCAGCCTCGGCACCGGGTTGGCCCAGGCCGCGTACGCCGCGACCCGGCGAGCCGCCGCGGAGCTGCTCGGCACGGGAGGTCTCACGGCGCTGGACGGCTCGCTGGACTTCAGCGAACTCGACGTCCTGTTCCGCCGTTGATCGAAGCTAGGACAGGAGGGAGTCGTAGGCGACCGAGTGCCGCTGCCCCGACATGAAGGACAGGAACTGCCTGACGAAGGCGCCGCGCGAGTAGGCGTCGGCTCCGCCGGCCAGATCGCGGTGGAAGGCCGTGCGGAACAAGCTCTGGAACTCCTGCGCGTCGATCGCCTGGTCGTCGTCGCCGTCGGTGACGTCGAACAGCACGTCGGCGACCTTGATCAACCCTGAGCCGGGCAGCGAGACGGCCGAGGCGGCGTATTCCTGTCGTGTGACGCGCCCGTCGCCGTCGGTGTCGAGATTGGTCTGCAACTCCCGCCACCAGGTGGCGTAGGCGTTGTAGAGCCGCTCCTCGTCCTGTTCGTCCAGGTCGAGCCGGGTGGCGAGCTCTCTTGCCATGGCCGCCAGGTCGGGCCAGGTGAGGTAACCGTCGCCCGTCTGGTCCAGGACCTCGGTGAAGAACCGGTCGGCCGAGCGGGTGGTCGGGTTGACGTCGTCGGGGGCCGGGGTGATGAGCCTGACCATGGCCGCGACCTGGCCGGCCTTGCGGCGTACGGTCTGCCATGGCCCGGAACCACCGTCGTGGCCGGGATCCAGCAGGCTCACGAGCGAGTTGACGTCCACCCAGCCGTCCGGGAGCACGCGGGTGGCGATTCCGGCGGTGAGGTACGCCCCGTGCATGAGAGCCCGCGCCCCCGGGAGGTCGGGCAGGGCGACCCGCCGGCAGAAGGGCTCCGGCAGCGACGCGATGGTGATCGCGGCGGCTACGGGGCCCGCCACGGTCCGGCCCGCGGCCCACACCGCGGGATGGTTGCGCAGCAGGGGCGGTGCGGGCACGTTGGCGAAGAGCCGGTAGAGGATGACGCGCACGGCCTCGGTGCTCTCCAGGCGGTGGTCGATCATGTCGTCGTAGTAGGACCAGAACTCCCGCACCGTCGCGGGGAGCCGGTCGCTGTCGCCCTCGATCAGGGCCAGGAACGCACGGAACTCGGCATAGAGCTGTTCGAGCGCGGGTCCGTCGAGCGACTCGCCGCTCAGCCGGTACATCGTCACCGTCGATTCGAACAGGGTCGCCACCACCCAGGCGCGGGCTTCGGCGTCCTTTCCGTCGTAGGGGCGGCCTTGCGGGTCGGTGCCCGACATGCGGGCGTGCAGGCGGTTGAGGCGGGTCGCCTCCCGGGTGCGGACGTGCTGGTCAGGGTCGAGCACGCGCTGCATGCTCACCAACGTGTTGCGCAGCCGCCGCCACGGATGCGCCACGAACGTCGAGTTTTCGATCAACGCGGCGCCGATCTGCGGATGTGCGGCCTCCAGAACCGTGGCGCGGGTCACCGCGAGGCCCCACCGCGCGTCGTTGACGAGGCGGCGCAGCATCGAGTCCGGCCCGAAGGCGTCGGCGGTGCTCTGGCTCATCGAGATTCCTCTCCCGTGGCGGCGGTCGACTGACGGACATCGCCGAACCGGCGCTGGCGCGATCGGTAGGCGTCAAGGCATTCCCAGAGGTGGGTCGCGCGGAAGTCCGGCCACAGCACCTGCGGGAAGACCCACTCGGCGTAGGCCACTTGCCAGAGCATGAAGTTGGAGATGCGTTGCTCTCCGGAGGTGCGGATGACCAGGTCCACATCCGGCGTGTCGGAGTAGGGGAGATGCCGGGCGAAGGTGGCCTCGGTGACCTGCTCGGCCGGCACGTCGGCGCGGATCAGCGAGCGGGCGGCCTCCACGATGTCGCGGCGCCCCCCGTGATCGAAGGCGACCGTCAGTGTCATCTGCCTGTTGTCGCTGGTGAGCGTCATCAGGTCGGTGATGTCGCGGACCAGGGTGGGTGGGATCCGCGGATCGGACATGCCCAGGAACCTGCACCGGACGCCCCGCGCGTGCAACGCCGGTGCGTGCTTGCGGATGGCCCGGCGCACGAGCCTCATCAGGATGTCGACCTCGCCCGCCGGCCTCCGCCAGTTTTCGGTGGAGAAGGCGTACAGGCTCAACCACCTGATGCCGGCCGAACGCGCCTCCTCGATGATGTCCACGACGGCGGCCTCCGCCGCCTCGTGGCCCGCGGTGCGCGGCAGCGATCGCTGCGCGGCCCACCGCCCGTTTCCGTCCATCACGCAAGCCACGTGACACGGCAATCCGCTGACGACTTCCATAGCTGACCGTAACTATACCATTACCTGTGGTGACGGTGGCGGGCAGGCGGGTTTCATGCGGAGATCATGCGCCCCGTGATCGATCGTGGTCAGTGACGTCAGTCGCGCTACGGAGGTAACGCATGAAGCACATCCGACACGCAACCGTCCGCCTCGTGGGCCGGGTCCGCATGGGAGGCATGTACACCTACTGGAACTTCTGGAACTAAGAGGGCCGACGAGTGACGCACGCACCTGGTTCGGAGCGGCCCCCCGGGCCCCGAGGGCACTGGTTGTTCGGCAACACCGAGGAGTACGACCGGGACAGGAACGGTTTCCTGGAACGGTGTCACCGTGAATACGGGGACGTCTTCTCGTTCGACGCCCGCACCATCGTGGTGTCCTCACCGGATCAGGTGCATGCGTTGCTCACCAGGACCAACCGAGACTTCCTGGCCGAGAATTCGCCGCTGGCGGGAAACACGGACACCGAGCGGATGGCGGCCGACGCCGAGCTGTGGACGACGACCCGCCGCGCCGGCTGGCAGGGGCTGCACAGGAGGGTCGCGCAGGCGCACGCCGAACGCTTGCGGGAGATCTTCCTCAAGACCGTCGGTGACGGGGACATCGACGTGCTCGCCACGATGGCCGACTTCTTCGGCCGGGCGACCGCCGACTTCTGCCTGAGCGCGGACGCGGAAGGCGTGCCGGAGACGCTGGCCGAGAGCGTCGCGGCCATCGACCCCCTGTCGCGTGACTCGCTGCAGCTCCCGCCGTGGTGGCCGTCGCGCAAGGTGCGGCGCTTCGCCCGCTCCCGCAAGCGGCTCCTGGCGCTCATGACCGACATCGTGCGCCGCCGCCGCTTGGCCGGGGACTCCGCCGCCCAGGACCTCCTCGGCGTGCTGCTCGCCCCGGGCGATCAGCAGCTGTCCGACCTGCAGATCGAGCGGTTCCTGCGCGGGATCATGCTGGCCGCCCTGGGCGTCCCGGCCGCCGCGCTCACCTGGATCGTGTACGAGCTCAGCACGCGGCCCGACGTGCTGGCCCGGCTGGAGGCCGAGGCCGCGCCGGCCGGCGAGGTCCCGGTCATGGGGGACCTGCCGTACACCGAGGCGTTCGTCAAGGAGGTGCTCAGGCTGTGGCCGCCGACCTGGCTGATCGGCAGGACCGTACGTCACGACACCGAGCTCGACGGGTGGCGTCTCAAGACGGGGGATCAGGTGCTGTTCAGCCTGTATCGGCTGCATCGCGATCCGCGCTGGTGGTCCGACCCCGACCAGCTGGTGCCGGAACGGTGGCTGGAGCCTCGTGCCGCGCCCGTCAGGCACACCTACCTGCCGTTCGGCGCCGGGCCGAGGGTGTGCGTGGGGACCCAGCTCGGCATGATGCAGCTGACGCTGGCGACAGCCTGGCTGGTCAGCGGCATGAACCTGGCGCGGACGCAGGAGACGGCGATGGTGCCCGACTTCAGCGGTCTCCTGGTGCCGCGTGACCTGAGGGTCCGGCTGGAGCGGAAGGCGGTGCGGCAAGGCGCCTGATCTTCTCCTGGACGTTCCCGGCTTCGACCGCCCGGTGCTGCTTGTGGTAGAGATCGAGCGCTCGCTGCCAGGCGTCGCGGGCGGCGGCGGGCCGGCCCGTTTCGTGGTGGACGTCGCCGATGCGGACGAGGGTGTCGGCGCGCTGGTAGGCGTTTCCGAGTTCCTCGCGTAGTTCGAGGCATCGGCCGTAGTAATCGAGCGCCTGGTCATGTTGTCCCGCCCAGTGGGCGATGTAGCCGAGGCTGTCGAGGGTGGCGGATTCGCCGTTCAGGTCCTCGTGCTTCTGGAACAGCTCCAGAGCCTGCTCGCAGTACGACCGCGCCTGCGGGTAGTGGCCGAGCTTGGCGTGGCACCAGCCGGCGGCGCTGAGCGCGTTGGCCTCCCAGAGGGGGTCTCGGAGTTCGCGCTGGAGGCGCAGGGCGTTCTCCACGTGCGGGAGCGCGCGCTCGGGTGCGCCCCGCTCCAGCCAGGCGAACCCGAGGGTGTGGCTGGTGTGCGCCTGCCCGGCGAGGTCCTCCTCCTGCTCGAACAGCTCGAACGCGAGCAGCAGGTGCTCCAGGCCGTCGTCGGCCCGGGAGTCCTGCGCGTAGGCGTACCCCAGATACCAATGGGAGAAGGCCCGGGGGCCCGGCTGGCCCAGCCGCTCGGCGGCGGCCAGGGCCGTCTCCCAGGACCGGGTGCGCAGCTCGTGCTGGCACCGCTTGTGGTACGTGTCCATCGCCCACGCCAGCCGCCAGACGGCCGCGTCCAGGCCCAGCCTCTCGGCGTGCCGCTGAACGGCGATGAGGCTGGACTGCTCGTCCTCGAACCACGCCCAGGCCGACGCGGCGTCCTCGAACTCGTCCCGCACGGCCTCTCCGGAGATCCGCGCGGCGAAGGGACGGTTGGGGTTCAGCAGCCGGTCGCCGGCGCACGCGGTGAGCACGTAGGCGTCGACCAGGCGGGTCAGCGCCTCCGCCCGCTCGTGATCGGGCAGGTCGGACTGCGCGCGTTCGGAGGAGTAGAGGCGGACCAGGTCATGCGTGCGATACCGCCCGGGACGGTGCTGCTGGATCAGGTTGGCGGCTTCGAGGTGCCGCAGCGACACCCTGGTGCGGGAGGCGGGCAGGCCGGCGAGCGCGGCGGCCGACCGCAGGCTGATGTCCGGCCACGGCGCCAGACCCAGCAGCGCGAACAGCCGGGCGGTGCCGGGGTGGAGGGCCTCGTACGAGGACTTGAACGCGGCCCGCAGGTCCGCGTTCAGATCACCGGTCTGCAGGGCGTCGAGGCGGGTGGCGGGGCTGCTCAGCTCCTCGGCGAGGACCGACAGGGGAAAGCCGGGGTGCATGGCCGCGCGCGCGGAGAGCACGCTGATCGCGAGAGGGAGGCCGCCGCTGTGCTCCACGAGGGCGGCCGCGCTGTCGGGATCAGCGCCGATCCTCGATTCGCCCAGGTGGTGGCCGAGCAGGCGGCGTGTCTCGGCGGGCGTGAGGGCGTCCAGCCCGATCAGGCTCGCGCCGCGGGTGGCGTTCAGGCCCGGGAGGCGGTTGCGGCTGGTGATCACGACGACGCAGCCGGGGCTGCCGGGCAGCAGCGGCTCGACCTGTGCCACGTCGCGGGCGTTGTCGAGGACGACGAGCAGGCGGCGGTCGGCGACCAGCGACCGGTAGAACCCGGCCTGAGCCTCCTCGCCGGCCGGGATGGCCGCCGCCGGGACACCGAGAGAGCCGAGGAAATGGCGCAGCGCCACATGGGCCGGCAGGGGGTCGCTGCCCGGGTCGAACCCGTGGAGGTTGACGTAGAGCTGGCCGTCGGGGAAGAGGTCGCTGTTGTCGTGCGCCCAGTGCAGGGCCAGCGAGGTCTTCCCCATTCCCCCGGTGGCGCTGATGGCGGCGATGGCCACGCTGTTCCTGGTCCGGTCGCGGGCGAGGCGGTCCAGCTCGGCGCGTTCGCGTTCGCGGCCGACGAAGTGCGGTGGCGGAGCGGGCAACTGCCGGGGGATCGGCGAGAGCACCGGACGTGGCTGGGGTTCCGGCGTGCTGTCGGAGGTGAGGATCCGCTGGTGAAGCTGTTGCAGCTCGCGTTCGGGCTCCAGCCCCAGCTCCTCGCTGATCCGTTCGCGCAGTCTCCGGTAGACCGCCAGGGCGTCGGCGCGCCGGCCGCTGCGGTGCAGCGCGAGCATGAGCTGACCGTGCGCCGACTCGCGCAGGGGATGGTCCGCGACGACCGCGGTGAGCTCGGTGACGGCTTCGGCGTGCCTGCCCGTCGCGAGCATGGTCGAGCCCCGCTCCTCCATCGCTTCCAGCCGCAGCTCCTCGAGCCTGGCCACTTCCGCCGGGACGAAGGAGCCGTCGATCCCCACCAGCGGCGCCCCGTGCCAGAGGCCCAGCGCCTCGTCGTAGCGGGTCACCGCGGTCTCCGGGTCACCTGCGGTCGCCGCCTTGCGGGCCCGCGCCACACCGTCGAGGAACCTGGCCAGATCGAGCTGGTCGGGTGCCAGCCGCACGACGTACCCGGGCCGCTGCGTACGGATCAGCTCGTCCCCCGCGGCGGCGCACGTCTTCCTGAGGTCGGAGATCAGCATCCTGACGCGGGAGGAAGGGGAATTCGGCAGCGGCTCGCCCCACAGCGACTCCGCCAGCCGCTGGACGGACACCACGCGGTTGGCGCTCAGCAGCAGGATCGTCAGCAACGCCCCCTGCTTGCCGGTCAGGACGACGTGTCCTGTATCGGTCTGGAGCTCCACCGGGCCGAGAAGGCGGAACCTGGCCCGCGTCAGACCTTCAGAACTCACCGGCGACCTCCAGCGGAACCAGCTCCCCGACGTGAGGATAGTCGAGGCTTGATCACCGTCCCTTGGCGATCAGCCGGCCTGGCGTCATGGCAGGGAGGCGCGGCCCTCCAGCCGGGCCGGCACCCCGGGCGGTCGGTACGGCCATTCGAGGTGGCCGTCGGGCGCCATCAGGCCGAGGACCGTTTCGTAGTCCTGCGCCAGGCCCGCCCGCAACACGCGTTCGACGACCTCACGGGGCCGGTTCTCGCAGGCCGCGAAACTGCCCCCCGACGAGCTGGCGCCCGGCACGCCCGACGAGGTCGCCGACGCTCTGCTCGCCCTGCTCCACAAGCGGCTGGTCGGCGAGCCGGTCGCCTCGCTGGCCGTGCTGCGCTCGATGCTCACCCACGCCGACGCCGCCGAGGACTTCCGCGCCGCGGCCATCCGCAGGCTCGGCCAGTTCACGGCGGTCATCCCCGGCACGGACGCCGAGCTGCGCGCCGGCGTGGTCAGCGCGATCATCCACGGTGTGCTGATGGAGCGCTACCTGCTCCGGCTGGGCCCGCTGGCGGACGCCGGCTCCTGCTCGGGCTCGTCGCCCACCTCGGTGCCGTCCGGCAGGACCCTGACCTCCTCGTTGTTGATCTCATCGGTGAGATCGCACGACTGGCTGGCGAGCCCGGTCGTCGCGCTCGAGGCGCACCTGCACCACGAACTTGTCGAACCGCTTCGGCAGGTTGAACGATCTCGTGTCCCAATTCGCGCTGCAGGTCCAGCCGGCGGCGTGCGCGGGGGACGAGACGAGGACCACCCCGCCGGCCAGGGTCGCGGCGGTCACCGCCACCGCCGCGATGGCCTCGCGTCCACACTTCTGCGCGGAGCATCCGCATCGGATTCGCATTTCTCAATTGGCGCGGTGCGGTCGCCGCCGGACCTGCCGTGTTTACTTCGCTGTCATCCGGATCTTTCATTATGAAATGAGTGCGGCGCAGGCCGGTATCGGCCGCTGAATCACCGTCCAACCATGGAACCGCAGGTGGACAGGGGGATTCGGGGCGGCAGAAGCGGAGGTATGCATGGACGTGCGGCTGGACCATCTCGTCTGCTGGGTCTCCGACCAGCTCGATTCCCTGCATTTCTACGAGCAGGTTATCGGCCTGCCGGGGGTGCGGGTCGAGGCGTTTCGCGAGGGAAAGACGGCGTTTCCGAGTGTACGGATCTCGGCCGAGACCATCCTCGACCTGATGGCGTATGACGCCTCCATGGGAGTGGACGAGGGCACCGGGGTCAAGGGCAGCGCCGGGCATCCGATCAATCACTTCTGCCTGGCCGTCGGAAAGGAGGATTTCGACGAGCTGCAGGTCAGGCTGAAGCGGCACGGGGTCGAGATCACGGGCTCCGGCGTCAACTCCTTCGGCGCGCAGGGCATCGCCCCCGAGACGATGTTCTTCCCCGACCGCGACGGCAACGTGCTGGAGGTGCGCTACTACGAGTGACGGCGCAGCTTGGCCCGGGCGGCGCGGCGTACGAGGGGGCCCATGTCCTCCAGGGCCGTCACCAGGCCCGCCAGGCTCTCCAGGGCGTCGAACGCCTGGTTCGCACCGTCCGGGTCCACTCCCTCGTACAGCTCCAGGCCCACGAACGCCGCCGCCGTGGCCTTGGCCAGGCCCGCCACATCCACGAACTCCGCCAGCGGCGACTTGGCCAGCACCCTCCCCAGGGCCTGCTCGACCTCCTCGATCCACAGGTTGAGGCCGGTGGTGGTGGCCGGTGCGAGTTTGGGATCGGTCTGGCCGCCCGCGAGGACCTGCGCGAGGGCGGCGACGGTGCCCTCCGCCCGCTCCTCCGCGTGCAGCGCGCGGCCGAGATCGAGGAGCTCGCGGAGGGTGGTGACGGCGGCGAAGCGGGCGCGGTAGAGGGCGATGCGCTGCTGGGAGCCGTGCTCGACGGCGGCCGCGAGGAGCTGGTCGACACTGCCGAAGTGGTAGAAGACGAGGGCCTGGTTGACGCCCGCCGCCGCGGCGATCGTACGGGCGGAGACGCCGGCGATGCCGTGCTCCTTGAGCGTCTCCAGCGCGGCATCGAGCAGTTTGGTACGTGTGTCGGCCATCGGCATCACGTTATCGGGAACGCCGCCCTCGGGGCCGCGGTCGGAACTGTCGGTCGGGTTTGGTAGACAGGCGGGCATGGGTGTGAGCGTCGATGAGTTCCTCCAGTTGCTGGACGAGCTGCCCGGGGTCCGCATGAGCCACGGCGGCGAGTGGATCGGCCTCAAGGTCCGCGACAAGGGCTTCGGCTACCTGTGGGAGGCGACCGAGACCGTCGGGCTCAAGGCCACGATCGAGGAGCAGATCGCGCTGGTGGCCGAGCGGCCCGAGGTGTTCGAGGTGCAGTTCACGGCCGGGCGGTTCGGCTGGGTGGTGGTGCACCTCGACAAGATCGACTCTGACGAGCTGTTCGAGCTGGTGGCCGAGGCCTGGTGCCTGACCGCGCCGAAGGCGATGGTCGCCGAGTTCGAGGCCGCGCATCAAATCGGGCAGGGCGCGTTATAGGTGCATTACGGGTAATGTCGGGCATTGTGGGCGTTGTGCGCGTTCGGTTGCGGGAGTGGCGGGCGGACGACGCGCCGGTCGTGCTGAGGGCCTTCCGGGCGCCGGACCTGCGGACGCAGGCATCCTGGCCCGTCGTCACGCTCAAGGACGCCGCCGGGTGGATCACCGCCTGGCAGGGGGTGGGCCACGCGTTCGCCGTCACGGTCGAGGGCCCCGAGGGTGAGCAGGTGGTCGGAAACGTCGCGGTGTCCCGCCTCGACGAGCACGACAACGGCTGGGTGTCCTACTGGGTCCTACCCGAGGCCAGGGGGCGCGGCATCGCCGCGGCGGCCACCGGGGAGCTGGCCCGGTGGGCGTTCGGCGAGCTGGGGCTCTACCGGCTGGAGCTGGGGCACCGCGTCAACAACCCGGCGTCGTGCCGGGTCGCCACGAAGGCCGGGTTCCGGCCGGAGGGCATCGAACGCGGCAAGCTCCGTCACGACGGCGTCCGTCACGACGTCGAACGCCACGCTCGCCTGGCCACAGATCCCCCGCTCCAGACCGGCGAGTGACGCTGAGCTGGCCGCGTCGCGCTATTGTCCGCATGCATGCTCGACCCGATGGCGGCACCTGCCATGGCTCCGAGCATGCAGCCCGTTGTCCGCACGATGGTCCGGAGGCACGCCGGCGTGGCGCGATCACGCTCAGACATTCGTGGGTGGTACTGGTGGGCGCTGGTCGCCACGATCGTGCTCGTGCCGTCCTGCTGCATCGCCCTGGCCGTGTTCTTCGTCTCGGAGGGACTGGAGAACGCCGACCGGTGGGCCAGCGTCGGGGGCTTCTCCGTCAGCGTCCTCGTCGCCGCCGCGGCCTCGATCGGCTGGTTACGGCAGCGCGCCAAGGAAGTGGGCGACCTCGGCACCCTCGACGAGGCCGAGCCGGCGGCGGACGTCGAGGCCGCGCGCGCCGATCGGCTGGCCGCCAGGGTCCGGCAGGTGTGGGAGTCGGAGGAGTTACGGCAACGCCTGCTCGACCCGCAGCCGCTGCCCGTCTCGTGGCGCACGCTCGGCCCGCCGGTCAGCGATCACTGGCGGGTCATCGGGGGCGACGACACACCCGTCGACCTCGACGGCACCCTGGACGATCTCTACCAGACCTTCCACACCAAGCTCCCCAGCATGCGCCTGGTCGCGCTCGGCGAGCCGGGCGCCGGCAAGACCTCCCTGGTCATGCGCTTCGTTCTGGCCTGCCTGGCGGCCCGCGACAAGTCAGGCGACCCGGCCGCGCCCGTGCCGGTGATCCTGAGACTGTCGACCTGGAGTCCGTCGGACAAGTCGCTGCGCGCCTGGATCTACTCACGCCTCCGCGAGGACTACGCCTTCGACGAGCCTCTGGGCACGGACCGCCTGCTGCTCGTCCTCGACGGGCTCGACGAGATGCGGCAAGCCGATCGCGAGACAGCCCTGACCAAGATCAACGCCGCGTTCGGCTCCACTCGTCCGGTCCTCCTGACCAGCCGTACCGGCGAATATCTGGCCACCATCGACTCCAGGGAGGCCGATGTCCTGACCGCCGCGGCCGTGATCGAGCTCAGGCCGCTCGACGCCGTCGCCGTCCGCGACTACCTGACCGTCACCACGAAGCCCGCCCGGCTCGCCGAGTGGGACGGTGTGTTCGCGCAACTGGCCGCGCATCCGGACGGAGAGCTCGCCCGCGGGCTCTCCACTCCTCTGGCCCTGTCGCTGGCCCGGGTCACCTACGCCGAGCGCGCCGCCGACCCGGACGACCTGCTCGCCTTCACGAGCAGGCGTGAGGTGGAGGCCCACCTCCTGACGCAGATCGTTCCCGCGCTCTATTCGGACCCGTCAGGGCATCCGAGCTCGCCCTGGCGCGCGAACGACGTGCACAGGTGGCTCACCTTCCTCGCCCGCCATTTCCGCACTCAAGGCATCTCCGGGGCGGCCTTGGGGGACAGGGTCGCGCCTGTGGCGAGCAGCGTGATCACCGGTCTCGTGGCCGGTCTGGGCACCGGCGCGGCATTCGGCCTCGCGGCGGACGCCTCTCTGGGCGCCATCGCAGGTACGGCCATGGCGCTGGGCATCTTGGGTTACTACGCCTTCGCCAACACGGTTCCGGAGCGTAGGAGCCAGTGGGGGGCATGGGCCGCCGCGGCGGTGTGCTTCGCCGCCGTTCACTGGTACCTCGCGGCGGGAGACAGCCTGCCGGCCGGTGCCGCGAGCGGCATCGCGGCGGTGGCCGCGCTCTGGGTCCTCACGGTGTTGTCGCCTGCCCTGATCGCTCTTCAGGCGGTGATCCTCTCTTTCGCCGTCACGCTCGGGATCATCGGTGGGCCCGCCGCCTCGCCGTACGCGCTCGCCCTGGCGGCGCTGGCCGTGGTCGTCTTCATGACGATTCTGCAGACTTCCCGCACGAGCTTCGTCGTGGCGCGCATCTTGCTCGCCGCGACCGGCCGGCTGCCATGGGATGTGACGGCGCTCCTGGAGGACGGCTACCAACGAGGTGTGTTCCGGAAAGTGGGCGGCCTGTACTACTTCCGACACGACCTCCTGAGAGTGCGGCTGGCCCACCCGCACCGCTCTTAGTGCACGGGCAACAGCGGGACGAATGGCCACCTGCCGCCCCGCTGATCTACCCTTTCTTGGTGGACAGCGAGAGCCTGGCCGCAGCCGGTCTCCTGGAAGCCCTGAGCCGGGCGTCAGGGATGCTCGCGGAATTACGTCACCCGTTCGCCAGAAGCGAGCCCTTCTCCTATTTCCTCCCGCCCGCGGGCGCCCGCGTCGGCACCGGCCTCACGCTGCCCGACGGCCGCGAGGTCCGTTTCGAGATCTCCATCGCCGTCTTCGCCGGCGCCTTCCACATCGAGGGGTCGATCACCGCGGAGGACGAGACGCTGTTCGAGCTCCCGCGCAAGAGCGTGCCGGACATCCACGACGCCCTGGCCGTGCTGGACGACTACGCGGGGGAGGTGGTGGCCCCGGCGGGGCGGCTGATCGACCAGCAACTGGACGAAATTGTCTAATTGTCAGACAATGGCGAGCATGAGAAACGGACCACTCGCCGTTGTCGCTGCCTCCGTGCTCTGGGGCACGGCCGGGACGGCAGGACTGCTCGTCTCCGCCGACTCCGTCGCGCTGGCCGCCGCGCGGCTGGTCATCGGGGGGACGGCGCTCGCGCTCGTGGCCGGGGCCGGCGTCAGGAAGGCGATCAGGCCGGGCCTGCTGCTGGCCGCCGTCGCGGTGGCCGCGTACCAGCTGTGCTTCTTCGCCGCCGTCGGCCGCACGGGGGTCGCCATCGGCACCGTGGTGGCAATCGGGAGCGGGCCCGTCTTCACGGGGCTGCTGTCCTGGCTCCTCCACGGTCACCGGCCGAGCGGGCGGTGGGCCATGGCGACCGCGGCGGCCATCTGCGGGTGCGCCGCGGTCATCGTGGGAGGCGGGGCCGAGGCCGGCGGGCAGACGGTCTCGGGAGTGCTGTTCGCGCTGCTCGGCGGCCTGGTCTACGCCTTCTACGCGGTCATGGCGGCCCGGGCGATCAGCCGCGGGACCGAGTCCAACGCGGTCATGGGGGTCATGTTCGGCGGCGCGGCACTGATCATGCTGCCCGTCCTGCTGGCGAACGGCGTCGCCTGGATGGGCGAGCCGCGCGGGCTGCTCGCCGTCGTCTACCTGGGCCTCGGCACCACGGCCCTGTCCTATTTCCTGTACGGCAGGGGCCTGCGGACCACGCCGGTGGCCACGGCCGCCACGCTGGCCCTGGCGGAGCCGGCCGTCGCGGCGCTGCTCGGCCTGGTGGTGCTCGGCGAGCGGCTGGCCCCGATCTCGATCGCGGGCCTGGTGCTCCTCGCGCTGAGCCTGGTGGCCGTGGCGATCCCGGAGAAAGTACGCGAGCAAGAGCTTGTGCCGGAAAGGGAGCTAGAGTCGCAGCCGTGACGTTGCCGCTCAGACCCGTCTCCACCGTCGGCGCGCTCGCCGACGCCCTGCGCGGCAGGGTGCTGTCCGGCGAGATCCCGCCTGGCACCCCGTTGCCCGAGCAGGAGATCGCCGCCTCGTACGGCGTCGCCAGGCCGACCGTGCGGGAAGCGCTGGCGAGCCTCGTCCACGAGGGGCTGCTGAGACGCGAGCGCAACCGCAGCGCTTATGTCCCCGAGGTGACGCTTTCGGACCTCGACGATCTCATGTACGTCCGCAGGCCGCTCGAAGACCTCATGGCGCAGGCCGTGGCCGGGCAGCGGGTTCCCGGGGCGGAGGCCGCACTGCACCGGATGGCGGCCCTGCCCGCCGACGCGCCCTGGTCGGAGTGCGTGGCCGAGCACATGGCGATGCACCAGGCGCTGATCGAGGCCGTGGGGAGCCCCCGGCTCGAACGGCTCTACGGAGTCCTGGCCGCGGAGACGCGGCTCGGGACGGTGCGGCTCCGGGAGGTCTACACGGACCGGGACGTCCTGGTGCGCGAGCATCGCGAGCTGCTCGACGCCATCGCCGACGGCCCGGAGGACGCGGCCAGGGCGGCGGTGGCCGCGCATCTCAGCCACTCGTGGGGCGGTCACTGACGGGGTCAACCGCACCATTGTGTGCGAACCCTTGCGGGACAGCCCCTGAACTCGCAAGAATCGCGCCCATGCACGGCAATCCGATGCCGGACTCCTACGTATATGTCACGGAAGAGGGCGTCACCCGTCACTACGCGGACGGTAGCGTCGAGGCTCTCGCCTGGGAGGACGTGGTGGAGGTCCGTGTCGTCACCGAAGCCGAAGCCGGGGAGGACGTCCTCTACATCCTGCTCGACCGCGACGGCGACGGTTGTGTCGTGCCGCGTTCGGCCACGGACGCCACCTTCCTGGCGCGGCTGCGCTATCTGCCGGACTTCGACCTCGATCGGCTGGCCCTGGCCGCCGACTCCGCGCGTGACGGGGTTGTGGTCGTCTGGCGCAGTCCTGACCCGCCGTCCGCATTGCCGGATCTGGAGTACGACTAGCGGCTTGATTCGGCGGCAACCTGCCGAAATTCCACCGTAAACCGTACATTTTGCCAGCTAGACCGCTGCACTTATGGATCGTTCCGTCAAGCCCTTCAGCTGCTGAGCCCTCGTCCGATTGTGGACATTGGACGTTATTCCCCGTACCGGAATCGATCTTTACTCTTTAGTGGGGGCCGCCGCCCTTGATTGTGCGTGGGACATGTCAACCCATGTGGTTCAAGGAACGTCCTGTTATCGCGGTGCACAAGAGTTCTCAGGGTGGTGCTATGAGGGTGGGGACTGGGGAGTCCGTTGTCGTGCTCCTCGGGGCCGTGCCACGCCGCGCGTCGAGCATCTGGACGCGCGCGTACCTACGGCTCCTGTTAGGCGGTGATACGACATGCGCACTGCTGGCATGCGTATGCGTGCTGAGCATCAGGCTCATCGCCGGGGTGTTCATTCCGTGGGTCGAGTTCATGCTCGGACTCGGCCTGATCGTCGCCTGGCCCGTCGCGCTCATGATGGGCGGCGCGTACCGGCAGCGTGCCAACGGCGAGGGAACGGACGAGTTCAAGGCCGTCTTCAACGGCGGTGTCGGCCTGATGGCGACCGTCGCCATCCTGGCCTACGCGACGCAGACCGCGGTCGCCCGCAGTTTCGTGATGGCGATGCTGCCGCTGGCGCTGCTGTCCACGCTGTACTTCCGCTACCGGATGCGTAAGCGTCTCCACCGAAGGAGGGCGGTGGGCGACTACATGCGTCAGGTGATCGCGGTCGGGCACCGGGAGTCGATTCTCGACCTGGTGATGCAGTTCAGGCGGCAGCCGCACCACGGAATGCAGGTGGTGGGAGCCTGCCTTCCGGACAGCGCGATGGACATCGACCTCGACGGCATCCCCGTGCTCGGCTCCTTCGGCGACGTGGCCACGGTGGTCGAGCGCGTGCAGGCCGACGCCGTGGCCGTGCTGGCCTGCCCGGAGCTGGACGGGGCCGCGCTTCGCCGGCTGGCCTGGAGCCTGGAGACCGCGCGCACCGACCTTTTCGTAGCCCCCGCACTCATGGACGTGGCCGGGCCGCGCATCAGCATCAGGCCGGTCGCGGGGATGCCGCTCCTGCACCTGGAGCACCCCGAGTTCGACGGCACCAAGCAGGTCGCGAAGACCGTCTTCGACCGCCTGGTCGCCGCCGCCGCCCTGCTGCTCCTGGCGCTGCCGCTGCTGGCCATCGCGCTGGTGATCCGCCTCACCAGCCAGGGGCCGGCGCTGTTCCACCAGATCAGGGTCGGCAAAGGCGGCAAAGAGTTCCATGTAGTGAAATTTCGTACGATGGTGGTTGATGCGGAGCGGCTCAAGAGCGCACTTCTGGAAGCGAACGAGTTCGACGGCGTGCTCTTCAAGATTAGGAACGATCCAAGAATCACGCGGGTAGGCGCTTTCCTGCGGAAATACTCGCTCGACGAGCTGCCCCAGCTGCTGAACGTGCTCCGAGGAGAGATGTCCCTGGTCGGCCCCCGCCCGCCGCTGCCGGAGGAGGTGGGCCAGTACGGCGCCGACGTCCGCCGCCGGCTGGTGGTCAAGCCGGGCATGACCGGGCTCTGGCAGGTCAGCGGCCGCTCCAACCTGAGCTGGGAGGAGTCCGTACGCCTCGACCTGCGGTACGTGGAGAACTGGTCGCTCATCCTCGACCTGCAGATCCTCTGGAAGACCTGGTCCGTCGTCACCCGTGGAGAAGGGGCTTACTAGCGGTGAAAGCACTCGTGCTCGCCGGGGGGTCGGGCACACGGCTCCGGCCCATCACGCACACTTCGGCCAAGCAGTTGGTGCCGGTCGCGAACAAGCCGGTCCTCTTCTACGGGCTGGAGGCGATCGCGGCGGCGGGGATCAGGGAGCTCGGCCTGGTGGTCGGCGACACCCACGCGGAGATCGAGTCCGCCGTGGGGGACGGCTCGGCCTTCGGGCTGCAGGTCACGTACCTGCGGCAGGAGGCCCCGCTCGGGCTCGCGCACGGCGTGCTGATCGCCAGGGAGTTCCTGGGCGACGAGGACTTCGTCATGTACCTGGGCGACAACTTCGTGGTGGGCGGCATCAACGACCTGGTGGACAGGTTCGCCCGCGAGCGGCCCGCCGCCCAGATCATGCTCACCAGGGTCGGCGACCCGCGCCAGTTCGGGGTGGCCGAGCTCGACGCCTCCGGCCGGGTGGTCGGCCTGGAGGAGAAGCCCGCCCGCCCCAAGAGCGACCTGGCGCTGGTCGGCGTCTACCTGTTCAGCCCGGCCGTCCACGAGGCGGTGGCCGAGCTCAAGCCGTCGTGGCGGGGCGAGCTGGAGATCACCGACGCGATCCAGTGGCTGATCGAGGCGGGCCTGCGCGTCGAGTCCTCGGTGATCTCCGGCTACTGGAAGGACACCGGCAACGTCACCGACATGCTGGAGGTCAACCGGCTGGTCCTGGAGTCGGTCGAGCCCAGCGTACGCGGGCAGGTGGACGACGCCAGCGAGCTGGTGGGCCGGGTGGTCGTCGCGGAGGGGGCCGTGGTCGAGCGGTCCAGGATCGTCGGCCCGGTGATCATCGGCCACGGCGCGCGGATCCGTGACAGCTACGTCGGCCCCTTCACCTCCATCGGCGCCGACTGCGCCGTCACCGGCAGCGAGATCGAGTATTCGATCGTGCTGCCCAGGGCCTCCATCGCCGGGGTCGGCCGCATCGAGTCGTCGCTGATCGGCCACGACGTCGAGGTCACCCCCGCGCCCAACACGCCCAGAGCCCACCGTCTCGTGCTGGGCGATCACAGCAAGGTACAGATCAGTTCATGACCCGGATCCTGGTGACGGGCGGTGCGGGCTTCATCGGCTCGCACTTCGTCCGCAATCTGCACGATATGTACGTCACGGTGCTGGACAAGCTCACGTATGCCGGCAACCGGGCCAACCTTGAGGGAGTGCGGCACGAGTTCGTGCACGGGGACATCTGCGACGCCGAGCTGCTCAGGAGCGTCGTCCCCGGCCACGACCTCGTGGTGAACTTCGCGGCCGAGTCGCACGTGGACCGTTCGATCGAGGGCGCGGCCGAGTTCATGCGCACCAACGCGCTGGGCACCCAGACCCTCCTCCAGGCGTGCCTGGAGGCCGGGGTGCCGAAGATGGTCCAGGTGTCGACCGACGAGGTGTACGGGTCGATCGACATCGGCTCGTGGGACGAGGACGCGCCGCTGCGCCCGCGCTCGCCGTACGCGGCCTCGAAGGCCGCCGGCGACCTGATCGCCCGGGCCTACGCGATCACCTACGGCATGAACGTCTCGATCACCAGGTGCGGCAACAACTACGGGCCGGGACAGTACCCGGAGAAGCTCATCCCGCTGTTCCTGACGAACCTGATGCGCGGCCGGAAGGTCCCCCTGTACGGCGACGGCGGCAACGTCCGCGACTGGATCCACGTCGCGGACCACTGCGCCGGCATCCGGCTGGTCGCCGAGAAGGGGGAGCCGGGCGAGGTCTACAACATCGCGGGCACGGCCGAGCTGACGAACAAGGAGCTGACCGGCCGCCTGCTCCAGGCCTGCGGCAGGGGCTGGGACGCGGTCGAGTACGTCGAGGACCGCAAGGGCCACGACCGCAGGTACTCGATGGACGACGCGAAGCTGCGGGCGCTCGGCTACCGGCCGGAGATCCCGTTCGAGCAGGGGCTGAAGGACACCGTCCGCTGGTACGCCGAGCACCGGGACCGGTGGACCTCGTGATCGATCGGTTGCGCCGGGAGGCGGCATGAGGTGGCTCATCACGGGCGCCGGCGGCATGCTCGCCGCCGACGTCCTGGACAGGGCGGCATTGACGGGGGAGCCGGTGCTCGCGCTCGGGCGGGCCGAGCTGGACCTGCGCGACAGGCGCGCGGTGCGTGACTTCGTGTCCGCCTACCGGCCGAGAGTCGTGATCAACTGCGCCGGCTGGACCGCGGTGGACGACGCCGAGGCAAGCGAGGCGGAGGCGCTGGCGGTCAACGGGCATGCCGTGCGCTGGCTGGCCGAGGCCTGCGACCTGGCGGGGGCGCGGCTGGTGCACGTCTCCACCGACTACGTCTTCGACGGGGACGGCGTGGTGCCGTACGCGGAGGACGCGCCGACGGGGCCGATCAACGCGTACGGGCGGACCAAGCTCGCCGGGGAGTACGCGGCGCTGGAGCACGGGCACTACGTGGTGCGCAGCGCCTGGCTCTACGGCGCGGGCGGCGCGAACTTCGTGTCGACCATGATCCGGCTGGCGGCCGAGCGGCCCACGGTCGACGTGGTCGACGACCAGCACGGCCAGCCGACCTGGGCGGCCGACCTGGCGGACTATCTCGTCCGGCTGGCCCGGTCGGACCTGCCGCCGGGCGTCTACCACGGCACCAGCGCGGGCGAGACCACCTGGTGCGGGTTCGCCAAGGAGATCTTCAGCCTGCTCGGCGCCGACCCGGACCGCGTGCGCCCGGTGACCAGCGAGGCCTTCCCCCGCCCGGCCAAGCGGCCGGCCTACAGCGTGCTCGCGCACGCCCGGGGGGAGCCGATCCGGCACTGGCAGGCGGCGCTGCACGCGGCCTGGCCGGTGCTGATGCGTGGACGCCGGTGCAGCGTCGTCTGAGGGACTCGATGCTGTGGCTCATGGTCGCGGGCCTCGCCGGGTGGGCGGGCCTGCGCCTGTGCGGATGGGAGCCGAAGTTCGTCTGGTCCCAGCTCGTGTCGTTCACGCCGTACGCGGCCGTGCTCGCGCTGGTGCCGCTGGGGTTCGCGGTCTTCTTACGCTCCGGGGCGCTGCTGGCGGCCGCGCTCGTCGTGACCGTCGCCTTCGCGGTCATCGTGCTGCCGCGCGCGATCCCGGAGGGCAACCCGCCCGCCGGCGGCCCGGTGCTGCGGGTGATGGCCGTCAACCTGCTGCACTCTTCCGTGCTGCCGCCCGACCTGGTCGACGCGGTCGAGCGCGAGCGGCCGGACGTGCTGCACCTGCTGGAGTTCACCGACCTGATGCGGCAACGGGTGGAGGAGCTCGGGCTGGGGCGGCTGCTGCCGTACAAGATCGTCCTGCCGGGGGAGGACTCCCAGGGAGCGGCGATCTACTCGCGTTACCCGCTGCGGCCGGGGGACGCGCCGATCGCGGCCCCCGCCTTCGTGGAGAGCCCGCGCCACCTTCCCGCCGTCGTCACCCTGCCGGGCGGGCGGGAGGTGGACCTCGTCGCGGTCCACGCGTGCGCGCCCTCCGAAGGCTGGCGTACGGCGTGCTGGGCGTCGAGCATCCGGGCGCTGCCACCCGCCGGAGGACGCCTGCGGGTGCTGGCCGGGGACTTCAACTCCACCCTGGACCACGCGGTGCTGCGCGACCTGATCGCCACCGGCTACCGGGACGCCGCCGACGTCACCGGCAAGGGGCTGGCCATGACCTGGCCCTATTACCAGCAGCCGCGGTTGTTCCCGAAGGTGGCCATCGATCATGTGCTGGCCGACCCCCGGATCGCGATCCGGAGCTTTCAGACCCTGCGGATGCCCCGGACGGACCATCGCGCGACGCTCACCGAGCTGGTCCTCCCGTGATGTCACGTTTCCGGAGCCGGAACCGATATGTCATGGACACCCAGGGGGATGGATGACGAGGTTGCCGGAGCAGGCCTCCAGGAAGACCATACTCGGCACCACACTGGACGCCCTCACCATGCGTCAGGTGATCGCGCGGTGCGTGGCGGCGGTCTCGGAGAACAGGAGGCTCACCATCGGCGTGGTGAACGCCGCCAAGGTGGTCAACATGCGTACGGACGCCGCGTTACGGCAGTCCGTGGTCGACAGCGATCTCGTGCTGGCCGACGGGCAGGCGGTGGTCTGGGCGGCGCGGATGCTCGGTCACCGGCTTCCCGAGCGGGTGGCGGGCATCGACCTGTTCACGGAGCTGATGGCCGAGGGGCACCGGCGCGGCTACCGCGCCTATTTCCTGGGCGCGACCGACGAGGTGCTGGCCCGGGTGCTGGCAGAGGTACGGCTGCGCTATCCGGGGCTGGGCATCGCCGGTTCGCGCAACGGATATTTCCCGGTGGAGGACTCGGCCGAGGTCGCCGCCGAGATCGCCGAATCCCATGCCGACCTGCTGTTCCTCGGCATCACCTCGCCGAAGAAGGAGATCTTCATCCGCGAGTGGGGCGAGAGCACCCGGGCGCGGATCATCCACGGCGTGGGCGGCTCGTTCGACGTGCTGGCCGGGCACACCCGCAGGGCGCCGGTGCGCTGGCAGCGCCTGGGCCTGGAATGGCTCTACCGCATGCTGCAGGAGCCGTTGCGGCTCGGTCCGCGCTACGTGCGGACCAACGGCAGATTCCTGCTCCTGGTGCTCCGGGAGCGGGCCGGTGTCAAACGCAGGATCGAGGAGACGACGTGACGGATCACCGGATCGCTCTGCTGAGCTCCGGACACCAGGACTTCGTGATGGGCATGGTGGACCTGTCCGTGCGCGGGCTGCCGCCGGGCTACGCCGACGGCGAGTTCGTGTTCACCCGCCGGGGCCGCCAGAACGACGACGGGACGTGGACGGCGGTGCCGGAAGGGCGCAGCATCCGTTACTCGGCGATCGTCGCGCTCGGCGTGGGGACCCTGACGGAGCAGCGGCAGCGGGCGGCCCTGGCCGGTGACAGCCTCCTCGACCTGGTGGGCAACCTGATCAAACGGCTGCCGGAGGTGACGGGGGCCGGCGACGCCGCGCTGATCTGCTGGGCGGCCGCCGAGGCCGGGCACACCGATCTGGATCTGGCGCTGAGCCGGCTCGCGGAGCTGGACGCGGGCGGCCCGATCTACACCGTCGAGGCGGCGTGGGCGCTGGCCGCCCTGGTCGCGGCCGGCGTGACCGACGGCCGGGCCGAGCGCGCCCGTGAGCGGCTGCTGGCCGGGCTGGCGGGCAACCGGCTCTACCCGCACGCGCTCGGCAAGGGGGCGCTGGTCCCCCGGTACCGCGCCCACGTCGGCTGCTTCGCCGACCAGGTCTACCCGCTGCAGGCGCTGGCCAGGCTGCACGCCGCCACCGGCGACGCCGAGGCGCTGCGCGCGGCCGAGCAGGTGGCGGAGGGCATCTGCCACGCGCAGGGCCCGCAGGGGGAGTGGTGGTGGCACTACGACGCCCGTACCGGGTCGGTGGTCGAGGGCTATCCGGTCTACAGCGTCCATCAGCTGTCGATGGGGCCGATGGCACTGCTCGACCTGGCCGACGCGGGGGGCACCGCCTACGTGGCGGAGATCTCCAAGGGCCTCGACTGGATGATCGAGCGGCCGTCCTTCGTGCTCGAGGAGCTCGCTCTGACGTGGCGCAAGGAGGCCAGGGCGGATCCCCGCAAACTGGTGCGCGGGGTGCGGGCCGTGGCGACGGGGGTGCATCAGGGGATGCGCCTCGGCGTGCTGGACCGGATCTATCCGCCGGTCGCCGTCGATCGGGAGTGCCGGCCGTACGAACTGGGGTGGCTGCTTTATGCGTGGCTGTCCACTTGTGGACAGCCCTCGTGACTTCCGCCTGATTCGGTGCGATAGATCGAGTTCAGGGCTCGGGGGAGTTTCGGCTCAAGGGGGTTCTCGTGTTGAGGCGGCTTCGCCATGCGCTCCTTTCCGTCCTGCTACTCACCACCGGCCTGACGCTCATCGCGCCGTCCGCGGCGCAGGCGCTGCCGGGCAGCTTCCAGAGACAGGTCGTCTTCAGCGGACTGACCAACCCGACCAACATCGAGTTCGCCTCGGACGGCCGGGTGTTCGTCGCCGAGAAGAGCGGCCTGATCAAGGTCTTCGACTCGATCACCGACACCACGCCGGCGATCTACGCCGACCTGCGCACGCAGGTGCACAACTTCTGGGACCGCGGGCTGCTCGGCATGGCCCTGCACCCGAACTTCCCGGCCGACCCGCGCATCTACGTCCTGTACGCCTACGACGCGGTGCCCGGCGGCACCGCGCCGCGCTGGGGAACGGCGGGCGTGAGCGCCGACCCCTGCCCGACCCCGCCGGGCGCCACCGGCGACGGCTGCCTCATCACCGGGCGCTTATCCTCGCTGGCGCCCTCGGGAGGCTCGGTCGCCGAGACCCCGCTGATCACCGACTGGTGCCAGCAGCACCCCAGCCACTCCGTCGGCGACCTCAAGTTCGGCCCCGACGGCATGCTCTACGCCAGTGGCGGCGATGGTGCCAGCTTCAACTTCGCCGACTACGGCCAGGACAACCTGACCAGCTCCGACGTCACCCCGGACAACCCGTGCGGCGACCCGCCGTCGCCGGTCGGCACGGCGCTCACCCCACCGGCCGCCGAGGGCGGCGCGCTGCGCTCGCAGGACCCGCGCACCGGCGGCGACCCCGCGGCACTCAACGGCACCGTCATCAGGATCGACCCGAACACCGGCGCGGCCGCCCCCGGCAACCCGAACGCCGGCAGCAGCGACCCCAACGTGGCCAGGATCATCGCCTACGGCCAGCGCAACCCGTTCCGTTTCACCATCCGGCCGGGCACCGGCGAGGTCTGGGCCGGTGAAGTCGGCTGGAACACGTGGGAGGAGATCAACCGGATCGCCGACCCCACCGGCCCGGTGAAGAACTTCGGCTGGCCCTGCTACGAGGGCGCCGCCAGGCAGGGCGGCTACGACAACCTCAACCTGACCCTCTGCGAGAACCTCTACGCGGAAGGCGCCGCGGCGCACGCCCAGCCGTACTTCTCCTGGAACCACGGCTCCAGGCCCGCGCCGAACGACCCGTGCCCGTCCGGCGGCTCCTCCTCCAGCGGCGTGGCCTTCTACAACGGCGGCCCCTACCCCGACACCTACGACGGCGCGATGTTCTTCTCCGACTACAGCCGATCGTGCGTCTGGGTCATGACGAAGGGGGCCAACGGCCTGCCCGACCCGGCCACCATCACCACGTTCGACTCGGGCATGCCCGCCGTGGAGCTGCAGACCGGCCCCGGCGGCGACCTCTTCGCGGTCGACTTCACCAACGGGCAGATCATCCGCTACCTCTACAACAACACCCCGCCGACCGCGGTCATCGGCGCGAGCGCCACGTCGGGCAACGCGCCGCTCGCGGTGAACTTCACCTCCGCCGGATCCGCGGACGCCGACGGCGACCCGCTCACCTTCCGGTGGGACCTGGACGGCGACGGCGACTTCGACGACTCCACCTCGGCCGCCCCGTCCTTCACCTACACCCAGCCGGGCTCCTACGTGGTGAAGCTGCGCGCCGACGACGGGCGCGGCGGCCTGGGGGACGCCACCGTCACGGTCAACGTGGGCAACACGGCGCCGACCGCGACCATCAACTCCCCGTCGGCCGCCCTCACCTGGGCGGTCGGGGACACGATCGCGTTCTCCGGCACCGGCACGGACGCCCAGGACGGCACGATCCCGGGGTCGCGGATGTCCTGGAAGCTGATCATGCATCACTGCCCCGGCACCTGCCACGAGCACGAGATCACCACGTTCACCGGCGCGAGCGGGTCCTTCGCCGCTCCGGACCACGAATACCCCGCTCATCTGGAGCTCAGGCTGACCGTGACGGACGCGCACGGCCTCACCGACACCAAGAGCGTGACCCTCCAGCCGAAGACGGTGAACCTGACCTTCCAGACCGCGCCCACCGGGCTGCAGCTCGGCTTCAACAGCGAGCAGACCGTCGCCCCCTTCACCCGGACGGTGATCGTGGGCTCCCACAACTCGGTCTCCGCGCCCTCGCCGCAGAGCGCCGACGGCTTCAGCCACACGTTCACCTCCTGGTCCGACGGCGGCGCGGTCAGCCACAACCTCACCGCGCCCGCCACCGCGGCGACCTACACCGCGACCTACCAGCGGTCACAGGCGCCGGACGGCCTGGTGGCCGCCTACGCGATGGACGAGGGCGGCGGCACGGCCGTCGCCGACGCCTCCGGCAAGGGCAACAACGGCACGGCCGCGAACACCGCGTGGAACGTGACCGGCAAGTACGGCCAGGCGCTGTCGTTCAACGGCACGTCGAGCTGGGTGACGGTGGCCGACTCCACGTCGCTGCGGCTGACCGGCGGGATGACGTTGGAGGCGTGGGTACGGCCCACGAGCGTCTCCGGGTGGCGGACGGTGATGATGAAGGAGTTCGGCGCCGATCTGGCGTACGCGATCATGGGCAGCGGGAGCAGCGGCCCGGCGGCGTTCATCTACACCTCGTCGGGGGCCAACGCGCCGGCGGCGAGCAACCTGCCGTTGAACACCTGGAGTCATGTGGCGGCGACCTATGACGGGTCGACGTTGCGGATGTTCGTGAACGGCACGCAGGTGGCCACGAACCCGACGGGCGGCAACCTGCGTACCGGGACGAGTCCGTTGCGGATCGGTGGCAACAGCGGTTCGGGTGAGTACTTCAGCGGCCTCATCGACGAGGTCCGCGTCTACAACAAGGCGCTCACCGCGGCACAGATCACCACCGACATGAACACCCCCGTCGGCCAGCCGGGACCGCCCGACACCCAGGCGCCCACCGCACCGGCCTCGCTGGCGGCGACCGGCGGTCCGGGCAGCGCCCAGCTGACCTGGACGGCCTCGACCGACAACGTGGGGGTGACCGGGTACACCGTCCACAGGTCCGCCACCGCCGGGTTCACCCCGTCCGGCGCCAACCAGGTGGGCTCGACCGCGAGCACCTCGTTCACCGACTCGGGTGTCGCGGCGGGCACGTACTACTACCGCGTCGTGGCCTTCGACGGGTCCAGCAACACCAGCCCGTCGTCCAACGAGGCGTCGGCCGTCGTGACCCAGCCGCCCACGGTCAGCGGGCTGGTGGCCGCCTACGGGATGAACGCGGGCAACGGCACCGCCGTCGCCGACGCCTCCGGCAACGGCAACAACGGCACGGCCACCGCGGCCACCTGGTCGGCCGGCAAGTACGGCCAGGCGCTGTCGTTCAACGGCACGTCGAGCTGGGTGACGGTGGCCGATTCCACGTCGTTGCGGCTGACCGGCGGGATGACCCTGGAGGCATGGGTACGGCCGGACAGCGTCTCGGGGTGGCGGACGGTGCTGATGAAGGAGTTCGGCAGCGATCTGGCCTACGCGATCATGGGCAGCGGGAGCAGCGGGCCCGGGGCGTTCATCTACACGTCGTCGGGGGCCAATGCTCCGGCGGCGAGCAACCTGCCGTTGAACACCTGGAGTCATGTGGCGGCGACGTATGACGGGTCGACGTTGCGGATGTTCGTGAACGGCACGCAGGTCGCCACCAATCCGACCGGTGGCAACCTGCGTACCGGGACGAGTCCGTTGCGGATCGGTGGCAACAGCGGTTCGGGTGAGTACTTCAGCGGCCTCATCGACGAGGTCCGCGTCTACAACAAGGCACTCACCGCGGCCGAGATCACCACCGACATGAACACGCCGGTCGGTTAGTCCCGGCTGCTCTCGTCACGCAGCCAGGTGGTGTAGTCGCCCGCGCGGATCGCGCGGGCGGCTCTCCGCCTGGCCAGCACCGCCACCATGACGAAGACGACCGCCGCGCCCACCAGGCGCGGGTCTCCGGCCACGATGGCCAGCAGATCCCGCATGCCCGTGCGTTCCCCGGCCGTGGCCGAGGCCTGCTCCAGCTCGCTCACGCTGGTCGTGGCCCGCACCCGTCGGCGCATCAGGTCGGCGACGGTACGCGGAGTCTGGATCACCGCACGCGCGCCGGCCACGATCACGCGCTCGTCCGGCGTGAACGCCAGCGAGGCGGCCAGATCGTCGGCCATCGCCGGCGGCAGCGCACGGATCCGCGCGTTGCCCTCGTCGTTCACCGCGATGACGCCGCGGCCGAACAGCCCGGCGCGCACGTGCGGCAGCCGCGTCCAGATCGCGTAGTAGGCCCGGATCGGCCACGGGCGATCGGCCAGCGCCAGCTCCCGCTCGGGCGCGGCGGCGAGCGGCCCGTCCGGCGCGGCCAGCACATCGGCCAGCGCGCGGACGGAGGCGGTGCTCAGCTCGATGTCGGCGTCCACGTACAGCCGGGGATATCCGCGTGCCGCCTCGTCGCCCAGCCGCAGCGCCTCGCGCTTGGAGGGGACCGGCGTGGTCACGACGCGGACGTCGTACGGCTGCGCCGCGGCCACCGTGCCGTCGGTGCAGCCGTTGGCCACCACCACGACGTCGAACTCGCCGGGCACGGCCTCCCGGAGCAGGCCGTCCAGCAAGCGGCCAATCACCTTGGCCTCGTTGTGGGCCGGTATCACGACACTTACCACGATGGGAGTATCCCCGCTTCCTGAGCCTGCTTGAGCGTGGGCGCCGCGCCGTCCTTGGCCGAGAGGATCGGCTCCCCGTCGAGCGGCCATTCGATGCCGAGATCCGGGTCCAGCGGGTGGACGCCGTGCTCGCGCGCCGGGTCGTACGTCGTGGAGCAGAGGTAGAGGACGGTGGCCGACTCGCTGAGCGCCATGAAGGCGTGCCCCAGGCCCTCGGAGAGGTAGATCCCGCAGCGCGACACGTCGTTCAGCCGCACCGCCTCCCACCGGCCGAAGGTGGGCGAGCCGACGCGCACGTCCACGACGACGTCGAGCACCTCGCCCGAGACGCACATGACGTATTTGGCCTGGCCCGGGGGGACGTCGGCGAAGTGGACGCCGCGCAGCACGCCGCGTCTGGAGACCGAACAGTTCACCTGCGCGAGGTCCATCGATTGCCCCAGCGCCTCCCGCAGGTCGGCGGCGCGGAAACTTTCCAGGAAGTCGCCCCGCGGATCGCTGTGGATGCGGGGGGTGTAGACAAATGCTCCACTGATGCTCAGGTGCTTCATGAAGATACTTGTAACACTCCTTGGCGCCCACCCGAAGTACGGCTGTGGGTTTGCCATAGGGGGAAATCTTGTCATTTTCGGGTGGGGCCCATTGTTGAGGACATCGTGCCGGCTGTGTGGCTCGGCCGACCTGGTCGGTGTGGTGGATCTCGGGGCGACTCCGCCCTGTGAGCTCTTCCTCACCGCGGAACAGCTCGACGAGCCCGAGCTCACTTATCCACTTCACCTGCGGGTCTGCACCAGTTGCTGGCTGGCGCAGATACCGCCGCTGATCACACCGGAAGAAACTTTCACCGAATACGCCTACTTCGCGTCTTATTCCGCCTCATGGGTGGAACACGCACGGCAGTTCGTCGACTCCGCTGTGGAACGTTTGAAGCCGTCGTTCGTGGCCGAGGTGGCCAGCAACGACGGATACCTGTTGCAGCACGTCGTCGAGCGTGGCATCAGGTGCCTGGGCATCGAGCCGTCGGCCAACGTGGGACAGGCGGCCAAGGACAAGGGCGTGCCCACGCTCACCGCGTTCCTCACGCCGGAGACGGGCGCCGCGGTGCGGGCCGAGCACGGGCCGGCCGACCTGGTCGTGGCCAACAACGTCTACGCGCACATCCCCGACGTGGTCGGCTTCACCGAAGGCCTGCGGGCTCTGGTGGCCGACGACGGGTGGGTGTCGATCGAGGTCCAGCACCTGCTCACGCTCATGGAGCTGAACCAGTACGACACGATCTACCACGAGCACTTCCAGTACTACACGGTCGCCTCCGCGCAGCGGGCGCTGGCCTCCGGCGGGCTGACGCTGGTGGACGTCGAGCTGCTGCCCACCCACGGCGGATCCATCCGGCTGTGGGCCCGGCCGTCGGGGAGCCCGTCCGATCGGGTGCTCGACGTGCTCGCGCGGGAGAAGGCGGCCGGACTTCACGATCTGTCCGGCTACGCCGGGTTCGCCGACCGGGTCGCACGCGTCCGCCGCGACCTGCTCCGCTTCCTGATCGACGCCGCGGAGGAAGGCAAGACGGTCGTCGGTTACGGCGCGCCGGGAAAGGGCAACACGCTCCTCAACCACTGCGGCATCCGTCAGGACCTGCTGGCCTACACGGTTGACCGCAACCCCTACAAGCACGGCAGATTCACTCCGGGCACCCGGATCCCCATCGCCGCTCCGGAGCGCATCGCTCAAGATCGCCCGGACTATGTGCTGGTCCTGCCGTGGAACCTGCGCGAAGAGCTCACCGCTCAGCTCTCCTATGTGCACGAATGGGGAGGCCGTCTGGTCTTCCCGATCCCACACCTGGAGGTCGTGTGAAGGTTGTCCTGTTCTGTGGAGGCTTCGGCACACGCATGCGTACGGGTGTGCCGGGCGAGGTGCCCAAGCCGATGGCGCTCGTCGGCCCGCGGCCGCTGCTCTGGCACGTCATGCGTTACTACGCGCACTTCGGGCACAAGGAGTTCATCCTGTGCCTGGGCTACGGCGCCCACCACATCAAGGACTTCTTCCTCGGCTACCAGGAAGCCACGTCCAACGACTTCGTCTTACGCGGCGGCAAGGTCGAGCTGCTGTCGAGCGACATCTCCGACTGGTCCATCTCGTTCGTGCAGACCGGAACCAACTCCCCGATCGGCGAACGGCTGCGCCGCGTCCGTCACCACCTGGACGGCGACGAGATGTTCCTCGCGAACTACGCGGACGTGCTCACCGACGCGCCGCTGCCCGACATCATCGACCGCTTCACCGAGTCGGGCGCGGCCGCCTCGATGATGGTCGTGCCGCCGTCCCAGACCTTCCACTGCGTGGACGTGGGCGAGAACGGCCTGATCGGCGGCATCTCGCCGGTCAGCGAGATGCCGGTGTGGGTCAACGGCGGCTATTTCGTGCTGACCCAGGAGGTCTTCGAGCACATCCCGGAGAACGGCGACCTGGTCGCCGACGGCTGCGTGGAGCTGGCCAAGCGCGGACGCCTGCTGGCCTACCCGCACCGCGGCTACTGGCGGCCGACCGACACCGTGAACCAGCGCATGGAGCTGGACGAGGCCTACTCCCGGGGCGAGCGCCCGTGGGCCCTTTGGGAACGGTCCCGGTGATCGGTCTGCGCGCGGGGCGGCTCGACGGCATCGTGGCGCTCGCCGCGCACTGTGACGACCTGGCGATCGGGGCGGGCGGCAGCCTGCTGACGGTCTGCGCCGCCCGCCCCGGCATCCGCGTGGACGCGCTGGTGCTGTCCGGCGGCGGCACCGAGCGCGAGGACGAGGAGCGCGCGGCGCTGGCGGACTTCTGCCCGGGCGCCGAGCTACGCGTCACCGTGCTGAAGCTGCCCGACGGCTACCTGCCGGCCAGGTGGGAGGAGGCCAAGGCCGCGGTGGAGGAGCTGCGCGCCCGTACCGACCCCGGCCTGATCTTCGCACCCTGGCGGGGCGACGCCCACCAGGACCACCGCGGGCTGGCCAAGCTGGTGCCCACGGCCTTCCGCGACCACCTGACGCTCGGCTACGAGATCGTCAAATGGGACGGCGACCTCGCCGCGCCCGCCGTTTTCCAGCCGCTGACGGAGGAGGTGGCGGAGCTGAAGGTCGATCTGCTCCAGCGCCACTACGCCTCCCAGCGGCATCGGCCCTGGTACGACCGCGAGGCGTTCCTGGGCCTGGCCCGCATCCGCGGCATCGAGTGCCACGCGCGCTATGCCGAGGCGTTCCACGTTTCCAAGCTCACCGTCGATCTGGAGAACTGATGCGGGTACTTCTCACCGGTCACCAGGGCTACCTGGGCACCGTGATGGCCCCCATGCTGGCCGAGGCCGGGCACGAGGTGGTCGGCCTGGACTCCGGCCTGTTCGCCGACTGCCTGCTCGGCCCCGCGCCCGTGCAGGTCGAGGCGCACACGGTGGACCTGCGTGACGCGGGTCCCGAACACGTGGCGGGATTCGACGCGGTGATCCATCTGGCCGCGCTGTCCAACGACCCGCTCGGCGCGCTCGCGCCCGACCTGACCTACGACATCAACCACCACGCCTCGGTCCGGCTGGCCAGGCTGGCCAAGGAGGCGGGCGTGCGCCGCTTCCTGTACGCCTCCACCTGCTCGGTCTACGGCGCGTCCGGCGGCGAGGAGCTGCTGGACGAGAACGCGCCGCTGCGGCCGGTGACGCCGTACGCCGAGTCCAAGGTGCGGGTCGAGGACGACCTGGTCACGCTGGCCGACGACGACTTCACGCCGGTGTTCCTGCGCAACGCCACCGCCTTCGGGTTCTCCCCGAGGCTGCGCGCCGACATCGTGCTGAACAACCTGGTGGGCCACGCGCACCTGACCGGCGAGGTCCGGGTGCTGTCCGACGGCACGCCCTGGCGCCCGCTGGTCCACGCCAGGGACATCGCCGAGGCCTTCGCGGCGGCTCTCGTCGCGCCCCGCGAAGCCGTGCACACGACGGCCTTCAACGTCGGCACCGAGGTCAACAACGTGACCGTCGCCGAGATCGCGGCCGAGGTCGTCGCCGCGGTGCCCGGATCGACGCTCAGCATCACCGGCGAGACGGGATCCGATCCGCGCTCCTACCGCGTCGACTTCTCCCGGATCAGGGCCGAGCTGGGCTACGAGGCGCGCTGGACGGTCAAGGCGGGCGCGGTGGAGCTGATCGACGCCTATCGCGAGCACGGTCTGACGAAGCAGGACTTCGAGCGCCGCTTCACCCGGCTGGCCCGGCTCGCCGACCGGCGCGAGGCCGGCACCGTCGACGACACCCTGCGCCCATGACCGGGGCGGAAATGCACGCCCTGGTACGGCGGCTCTACCCGCTGTGCCGGAGCATCACCGGCGACGGGCTGCGGCAGACCCTGGAGATCATCGGCGAGTCGATCCCGCTGGAGATCACCCAGGTGCCGACCGGGACCAAGGTCCTCGACTGGACGATCCCCCGGGAGTGGAACATCCGCGACGCCTCCATCAAGGACGCCGCGGGGAACAGGGTGGTCGACTTCCAGGACTCCAACCTGCACGTCGTGGGATACAGCGTGCCGGTCGAGGCCACGATGTCCCTGGAGGAGCTGCGCCGGCACCTGCACACCCTGCCCGAACAGCCGGACCTGATCCCGTACCGGACCAGCTACTACGCCGAGACCTGGGGCTTCTGCCTGAGCCAGAACACCCTGGACGGGATGGCCGACGGCCCGTACGAGGTCAGGATCGACTCCACGCTGGCCGACGGGTACCTGACCTACGGCGAGTACGTGGTCCCCGGCAGCAGCTCCCAGGAGGTGCTGATCTCCTGCCACGTCTGCCATCCCTCGCTGGCCAACGACAACCTGGCCGGCGTGGCGGTGGCCGTCGCCCTGGCGCAGCGGCTGTCCGACCCCTGGTACACCTACCGGTTCATCTTCGCGCCCGGCACCATCGGCGCGATCACGTGGCTCGCCCTGAACCGGGAGCGCACCGACCGGATCAGGCACGGCGTGACCCTGGCCTGCGCGGGGGACAGCGGCACGATCACCTACAAGCGCAGCAGGCGCGGCGACGCCGAGATCGACCAGGTCTTCGCACACGTGCTGAAGGGCCGGCCGCACACCGTCCTGGACTTCTCCCCGTACGGCTACGACGAGCGGCAGTACTGCTCGCCGGGGTTCAACCTCGCCGTCGGCTCGTTGACCAGGACGCAGTACGGCGGATACCCGGAATATCACACCTCGGCCGACAATCCGGACTTCGTGCGCCCCGAGGCGATGGAGGACACCCTTGAGACGCTGTGGACGGCCGTGCGGGTTCTGGAGGGCAACCGCCGCTACCAGAATCTCAGCCCGTACGGCGAGCCCCAGCTGGGCGCCCGGGGCCTGTACGGATCACTCGGCGGGCGCAGTGACACGAAACAAGCGCAGATGGCGATGTTGTGGGTGTTGAGCCTTTCCGACGGGCTGAACAGTCTCCTGGACATCGCGGAACGGTCGAACCTGCCGTTCCAGGCAATAGCGGACGCGGCACATGCCCTGCAGAACGCGGGCCTGGTGAAGGAGTGGATGGGTTGAACCTGGCGCTGAAAGTCGGCGACGTGGTCGAGGTCCTCAGTGCGGAAGAGATCCTCGCCACGCTCGATGACAAGGGGGAGCTGGACAGCCTCCCTTTCATGCCGGAGATGCTGCGATTCTGCGGGCAGCGGCTCACCGTTCACAAGGTGGCCAACAAGCTCTGCGACACGATGACCAGGACCGGGATGCGGCGCATGGAGGACGCCGTCCATCTGACGGGCTCCCGCTGCGACGGGTCGGCCCACGGCGGCTGCCAGACGGCCTGCCTGCTCTACTGGAAGACCGCCTGGCTCAAGCGGGTGGACGGGCCGCCCACCTCGGAGCCGGCCGTCCGCCCCGAGCGGCCGCTGCTGCCGATCCTCGAGGTCAACACCCGGAGGGAGCCGGGGCCGGAGGGCGAGGAGCGCTTCCGCTGCCAGGCCACGGAACTGCTGCGCGCCGCCCCTGAACGGCTCCCGTTCCGGGACATGAGCCAGTACGTCACCGACATCCAGGTGGGCAACGCCGGGGTCGGACCGACCCTGCGCACGCTCTTCTTCGGGATGTTCAACCGCTACCAGCGCCTGTCCAGGAAGTTCCCGAAGTGGTTGCGCATCAAGGGCGGCCTGGCCTGGGGCTTCGTACGGCCGGGCCCGCACGCCGGCCCCACGCCGACGGGAACGACCGACCTCCAGCCGGGTGAGCTGGTGCGGATCAAGTCCAGGGACGAGATCATCGCCACGCTGAACGCCAAGGGGTTCAACCGCGGGCTGGGCTTCGAGGAGGACATGGCGCGTTCGTGCGGCCGCGTCGCCCGCGTGAGCGCCCGCGTCGAGCGCTGCATCGACGAGAAGACGGGCGAGATGCTGGAGATGAAGAACCCCTGCATCGCGCTCGAAGGAATCATCTGCGACGGCGTCTACAAGTCCAACTGCCCCCGCGCGTTCGTCCCGTTCTGGCGGGAGATCTGGCTGGAGCGGATCAGCGAGCCTAGCTAGGGAAGGCCGGCATGGCAGACCAATCGGGCCCGGACATCAGCGACATCGGGCGCAAGGCGGGCCGAGGGGCCGTGTGGAGCTTTCTCGGCACACTGGTCACCCGCGCGGGCTCGTTCATCCTCGGCCTGATTCTGGCCAGACTCCTCGCGCCGGCGGACTTCGGCGTCTACGCCGTCGCGCTCGCGGCCACCCAGTTCGTCATGGTGGTCAAGGACGTCGGCGTGATGTCGGCCGTCGTGCAGTGGCGCGGGCGGCTGGAGGACATCGCGCCCACGGCGACGACCCTGACCATGATCTCCGCACTGGGTCTGTACGGGATCTTCTGGGTCGGCGCGCCGTACTTCTCGGCGCTGGCGGGCAGCGCGGAGGCCACGTCCGTGGTGCGCATCCTCACCGCGGTCATCCTCGTCGAGGCGGTCACCGCGGTGCGCAGCGCGGCCCTGTTGCGCTGGTTCCGCACGGGCAAGAACGCCAAGGCCGTCCTCGCCGGCTTCCTGGTCAACGCGCCGGTGGCGATCATCCTGGCGGTCAACGGGGCGGGCGCGTACAGCTTCGCCTGGGGACAGCTCGCGGGTGCCGTGGTCACCGGCGTCTTCATGCTGCTCTACGCGCGCCTGCCCTACCGGTTCGGGTTCGACCGGCAGATCGCGGCCAAGCTGCTGCGGTTCGGCATCCCCTCGGCGGCGGGGATCGCGCTGGAGATCATGCTGCTCAACGTGGGCTACATCATCGTCGGCAACATCATGGGCGACGCGTGGCTGGGCTTCTACCTGATGGCCTTCAACGTGTCGAGCTGGGTGCCCGGCATCATCGGCAGCGCCATCCGCATGGTGTCGATCGCCGGCTTCTCCCGGCTGGCCGAGCGCGACGAGGAGTCCCTGTCGCTCGGCGTGCAGCGAACCGTGCCGCTGCTCATCGCCATGGTGCTGCCGCTGGCCGTCTTCATGGCGCTGCTCGCGCACCCGCTGATCATCTTCATCTACGGCCCGAAGTGGGAGCTGGCCGCCGGCGTGCTGCGGTTCCTGGCGGTCCTGATGGTGGTGCGCATGCTCACCTCCTTCGCCCTCGACATCCTGAACGGGCAGGGCGCCACCCGCTCGACGGTCTGGATGAACCTCGGGCACGCGGCGGCGATGATCCCGGCGGTCATCGTCGGCACGCATCTCGACGGCATCCGCGGCGCCGCGATCGGGCAGGCGGCCGCCGCCGTGCTCGTCGCGCTTCCGCTCGCCGTGCTCGCCGTGCAGCGGGCCGGGGTACGGCTCGCCCCGGCCCTGCCGGGACTCGCCCGCCCGGCGGCGGGAGCGCTGGTGTGCGCGGCCGTCATGCTGGGCCTCGCGATGCTGACCCAGGGGAGCCCCCTGGTCCAGCTCATCGTGGCGGGCGGCGGCGGCCTGCTGGCCTACGTGCTGGTCGTGGTGACCCGCGACCAGTTCCACATTGTGAGCGATCGCCTGGTGCGGCTGCTTCCCGCCCGCGCGCGATGACCTCGAGGAGAAGCGATGCTGGTGTCCATCGGAATCCCGGTCCGCAACGGTGCGGACCGCCTGGAGGCGGCCGTACGCTCGGCGCTCGCCCAGGACCACGCCGAGATCGAGGTGGTGATCTCGGACAACGCCTCCACCGACGGCACGGAGGAGCTCTGCCGCGAGCTGGCGAGGCAGGACAGCCGCATCGCCTACTACCGGCAGCCGCGTGACCTGCACGTGGTCGGGAACTTCGTGGAGGTGCTGCGGCGGGCGCGGGGAGAGTTCTTCCGCTGGATGGGCGACGACGACCTGCTCGAACCGGGCTACGTCTCCCGGAGCCTGGAGCCGTTCCTGGCCGATGAGCGGCTCATCCTGGTCACCTCGGACGTCAGCTACACCGGGGCGGACGGGACGGTCCACCAGCCCCGCTACCGCGGCACCCGGATGCTCTCCGACGACCCCATCGACCGCCTGGACGAGCTGTGGGACGTCGTCACCACCCAGCACCACGGACTCGACCCCCTCTACGGCCTGATGCGGCGCGAGCAGGTGGCCGCCGTGCCCCGGCCGCTGATGATCCGCGAGGACGAGGTCTACGCCACCATGCTCGCGCTGACCGCGCCCTGGGGTCACGTGCCGGAGACGCTCGCCCACCGCAACCTGCGCGAGCGGCGCCTGCCCGGGATCGCCGCGGCGCTCGGGGTGCCGGCCTGGACCGCGCATTTCGCCACCACGCTGCAGTTCCGGGCGATGTACCGAGCCGTGCGGCTCATGGAGCTGTCCACGGAGCAACGCAACCGCGCCCACGCCGTGCTGCTGCGTACCTACTATCGCCGGCAGCACCAGATGCTGACGCACCGCAGCCGCAAACTCGCCGGGTTGGCCGCCCGACTCGTCTCCTCGAAAGGGTGATCTGCTCGTGTTGATTCGCATCGTGCGGCTGCTCATGCAGCCGGGCCGGATCCTGCTGGCCGCCATGCGGCGCCTGCCGTTCGGCTCGTACGAGCTGCGCTGCTCGCTCGACCTCTACCCGAGGCCGCACTACGCCTACGGCGTGCAGCAGGCGGCCGAGCTGGCCAGGCGCCTCGGCGTCGGCCGGATCAGCGTGGTCGAGTTCGGCGTCGCGGGCGGCGCGGGCATGGTGGAGCTCAACCGCATGGCGGCGCTGGCGTCGGCCGCGTCGGGCGTGAAGATCGACGTCTACGGCTTCGACACGGGCGCCGGACTGCCCAAGCCCACCGACTTCCGGGACCTGCCCTACATCTGGCGCGAAGGCGACTTCGTCATGGACGTCGACGCCCTGCGGGCCCGGCTGGGGGAGGCCACCCTGATCCTGGGCAACATCGAGGACACGGTCGGCGAGTTCCTGGACGGCGAGCGTCCGGCGCCGATCGGGTTCGTCTCCATCGACGTGGACTTCTACTCCTCGACCGCGGCGGCGCTGCGGCTGTTCGAGGGCGACCACAAGTACTTCCTGCCCCGCGTGTTCTGCTACCTCGACGACACCGTCGGCGACGACGACCAGATCATTCACAACGAGTATGTCGGCGAGCTCAGCGCGATCCGGGAGTTCAACGAGGACAACGAGCTGATGAAGCTGGCGCCGATCAACGGGCTGCGGCACAAGCGCCCGGTTCCGGCCCCCTGGAACGACAACATCCAGGCGCTGCACCGCTTCGACCACCCGGACTATTCGGTCTACGTGGGCAGGCCGGACACGCAGACGCAGTTGCCTCTGTAACCCCTCCAACCCCCTGTAACGAAGATGCGGGCTAAGGCGAGAGAAGGGAAAAGAACCACGCGAGGGGGAAAATCTCGCTATGTCCGTTTTATTGGCAAATAGCCGAATCAACGATGATGTCCGGCGCAAAATGCTCTTCCAGGGAGACCTCTTCCTCTACTCGGCGACGCCTGCCTCGACCAAGCTGATCGAGTTCGCCCGCGAGTTGATCGAGGAGGCGTTCGAGGGCCGCGACCCCCAGACCGCCCAGTACGAGATGCCGGTCGAGGAGTTCGCGGCACTGCTCGCGGACCTCAAGCCGCGCTTCATCCACCACCCCACCAGCAAGAAGCTCCTCGTCACCCTGCTCGACGAGCTGGGCATGGCGCTGGACAAGACCTACTTCGACGTGCCGAGGCTGCGCACCTCCACCGCCGATCACTACCTCGACTCCGGCATCTCCTACGCCTACCACGCTCATCGCGACTGCTGGTACGCCGCGCCGTTCTGCCAGGTCAACTGGTGGATCCCGATCTACGAGGTGGTCCCGGAGAACGTCTTCGCGCTGCACCCGCAGTACTTCGACCGCCCCGTGCGCAACGGCAGCGGCCGCTACGACTACGCGGAGTGGACCGCCGTCAGCCGGCCCACGGCCGCCCAGCACATCCACAGCGACACGCGGGAGCAGCCCAAGCCGGAGGAGGCGCTCGACCTCGAAACCGAGCTCCGGCTGGTGCCGGAGCCGGGCGGCATGCTGCTCTTCTCCGGGGCGCACCTGCACTCGACCGTCACCAACACCTCCGGCAGGACCCGGTTCAGCATCGACTTCCGCACCGTCCACATCGACGACGTCCGCTCCCGCGCGGCGGCGCCCAACGTGGACGCCACCTGCCGCGGCACCACCCTGCGCGACTTCTACCGGGCCGACGACCTGACGCGCATCCCGGAGGAGCTCGCGGCGGAGTACGAGGCCGAGGCCGAGGCGCTGGCCAAGCTCACCTGACGAACCGCGCGCGTACGGCGTCGCGCAGGCCCCTCCAGCTCCGGTGCCGTTGGAAGGGCAACTCGAAGACCGAGGCGAACAACCACGCCGTCCCCACGCTCACCGGCACTGCCAGGGCGAGCGTGAGGAGAAAGGTCGGCATGCCCGGTGGCACGTGCGGGGCGACGACCAGCCGGTTGATCATGACGACGAGCGGTGAGTGGATCAGGTAGAGGCTGTAGGAGGAGGAGCCCAGCCGCCGGAGCGGACGCGTGTCGAGCAGCCGTACGAGCCAGACCGGCCTGCCCGTCGCCACACCCGTCAGCAACAACCCGGCGGCCGGGCCGACCGCCAGATCCACCCAGAAGAAGTTCGCGACCACCCAGACCGGCCCGGCGACCACGATCAGCAGGAGCACCGGGACCGCGGCAGCCGCCGCGAACCAGTGCCAGGGCAAGCGCTCCGTACGCTCCTGCGCGCGCACCACGCCGGCGCAGACCGCGCCCACGGCGAACAGCACGGCGAACTGCGGCGTCAGCCGCATCAGCAGGTCCACGGCCGGCACGGAGGGCGCCAGCGCCCCCACCGCCACGACGATCAGGGTCACCGCGCCGAGCATCACCGCCGCGCCCATCTTGCGCAGGACCAGCAGCATCAGCGGGAACACCAGGTAGAGCTGCGCCTCGACGGCGATCGACCACAGGGCCCCGTTGGGGCTGGGGGAGCCGAAGACGTCCTGCAGAAGGAGCCCGTAGATGAGGGCCGACTGCCCGGTGGGCGTCTGCTGCCCGGGCTGCGGGATGACCGTCCACGCGATCACCAGGCTGAACGCCAGCGCCGCCCAGTAGGGCGGCAGGATGCGCCAGGCGCGGCGGTTGAGGAACGTGGGGATGCCGCCCAGCTGCCAGCCGGACCGGGCGGGCGAGATCGCCAGCGAGAAGCCGGACAGGACGATGAACACCACGACCGCGAAGTGGCCGTAGAGCAGCCATCCCGTCCACCAGGGCGCGTCGTTGACCGGGAACCCGGGGAAGGACAGGAGCCAGCAATGGTGAAGGACGACGAACAACGCCGCCAGCCCCCGTAAGCCGTCGAGCCCGGTCAGCCTGCGCCGCGTCGCCGGACGCTCTACCGTCATCCCCACCGAAGCCCCCGTCGCCGTAGTCGGTAGGTCTATCGCTGCGACTACGCGCGGTGTAACCGTTCTACGGAGATGTAACGTCTGGCCGCGAATGGGCGATGGTCCGCTATAGAGCAAGCATTGCTGATGCGGGGGAACGTACCAAAATGGAGTTCTGGAAGACGATCCTTGGTCTTCTCCGCCGACTTCTCATTGGCCCGCCACTGATCTGTCTTTCGATCCTGGTGGGCGTTGTGGTGTACACGGTCATTCCGGCGCACTACACGACCGATGTCTCCCTCGTGCTGGCCACGCCGGTGAACGGGGGCACCGTCCCCTCCGACAAGACCAAGCAGGGGCTCACCAACCCGTTCCTCTCCTTCAACGACGCGCTGAAGACCGGGGCGAGCATCGTCATCCTGTCGATGAACACGCAGGACGTCTGGACGCAGCTCGGCGCGCCCAAGGACGGCCCGACGGAGATCACGATCGACGACGGGCGCTCCAACCCCAACGTCCTGGACATCAACGGGCCCTACATCTACATCAGGGTCGACAGCGAGTCTCCTCGGCAGGCCACGGCCGTGCTGATGGCGGCGCGCGAGCGCGTGGCGACCGAGCTGTTCAAATGGCAGAAGGCGCTCGGCGCTCCGCCGAACACCTTCATCACGTCCACCGACATCGTGCCGCCGTCCACCCCCGAGGCCGACCACAGCGTGAACTGGCAGGGGGCATTCGGCGGCGCCGTGCTCTGCCTGCTCCTGGGCCTCGGCATCGCCTACGGCGTGGTGACCAGGCGCGCGCCCAAGCAGCCGGAGCCCCCGCTACCCCCGGCGGTGCCCCTGGCGGCACCCTTGGCGGTCCCGGTGGCGGTTCCGGTGGTCACTCCCGTGACGGCGCAGGCGCCGGAGCCGGTGGCGGCGCAGGCGGACGAGCCCGTCGAGCGGGCGGAGCTCGACGAGGACAGCTCCAGCACCATGGAGTTCCCCATCTACCGGGGGGAGCCTCTCTCGCCCGTGCCCTGGCCCGGCAAGGCGACCCAGGACAACGGCGAGGGATGAGGCCCGCGCATGGACTTCTGGGCGACGGCGACCGTTCTGTTCAAGCGGTGGTACGTGACGATTCCGGCCTTCCTGCTCACGGTCGTGGGAGCCGTCGGCGTCTTCGCCGTGGCGCCCAAGACCTTCATCTCCAGCTCGGCGCTCGTCCTCACCCTGCCGGTCACCGGCGGCAGCGTGCCGAGCGACCCCAGGTTCCCCAACCCCCGCACCAACCCCCTGGTCTCCTTCGACCAAGGGTTGAGCATGACCTCGTCCATACTCATCCAGGCGCTGAACACCCCTGAGGCGGTCGCCAAGGTCGGCGCGCCGATCGGCGGCGACATCACGCTCAAGATCACCAGCGGCGGCACCAACCCCGAGATGATGCCGGCGACCCCCTTCATCGTCATCACCTGCGAGGCGCCGAGCGCCGAGCTGGCCCACGGCATCGTCGTGAAGGTCACCCAGCTGGCCCAGCAGGAGCTGCGCGCCCGGCAGCAGCAGGTCAAGGCGCCGCCCACCACCTACGTGAGCGCCACCGTCGTGGTGCCGCCCACCCAACCCGACGAGAAGAAGGGCAGCCGGATGCGCAGCGCGGTGGTCACCGGGGCGCTGGCGTTCTTCATGAGCCTGTTCGCCGCCTTCGCGGCCGAGAGCTTCGCCCGCCATCGCCGGGCCCGCCGTCGCCCGACGCCGCCCGAGCTCGGACTCTACGAGCCCGTCGCGAGCAACGGAACGCGGTCGCTGGCTGGACGCGAAGGATGACCGGGGCCAACCTGGCCCAGCGGCCGCTCCGGCGCGCCGACGGCGCCACGCTGGTCTGCTTCTTCGTCGTGGTCCTGCTGATGCTGCCGGCCCGCCTGGCGGTGGCCGGGCTTCCGCTGTCGCTCACGCCCGCCGAGATCATGGCTCTGGTGCTGGGCGTGGTGTGGGTGTGCGCCCAGATGATCAGTACGACCGGCGTGGCCAAGGGCGGCAACCCGGTCCGCACCTCAATCTTCGTGTACGGCATGCTCCTGCTGGCGATCTACGGGTACACGACCTACCTGTACCTGCCGTCCGACGAGCTCAACCTCTCCGACCACACGTTCGTGCTCTACGCGGGCTACGTGAGCCTGCTGCTGATGGTCTGCGACGGCATCGACAGCCGCGAGCGCCTCGACTTCGTGCTCAAGGCGGTCGTGATCGGCGGCACGTTCGCGGCGATCGTCGCCCTGCTGCAGTTCAGGCTCGACTTCGACCTCACCAAGTACATGCAGATCCCCGGGCTGCGCCACTCCTCCGTCGAGGAGGTGCCCACCGTGATCTCCCGGTCGGACCTGCGCCGCGTCGCCGGCACGCTCGGGCACCCGATCGAGTTCGGCGCGGTGTCGGCGATGCTGCTGCCGCTGGCCGCGCATCTCGGCTTCCAGGCGCGCAGCCGCGGCGAGGCCGCGACCCGCTGGTGGATCTGCGCCGTCATCATCGCGGCCGGCCTGATGTTCTCGGTCTCCAGGACCGCCGTGCTCGGCCTGGCGGGGGCGGGGCTGATCCTCCTGCTCGGCTGGTCCAACCGGCGCCGGATCGTCACCATCGGCGCGTTCGTGGTGTTCCTGGGCTTCATGAAGGTCCTGGCGCCGGGCCTGATCGGAACGTTCTACAACCTGTTCGCCGGCGCCGGCGAGGACAGCAGCATCATCTACCGCACCCACGACTACCCGTTCGCGATGCGGGAGTTCGACAAGAGCCCGGTCTTCGGCCGCGGGCTCGGCACCTGGTACCCGTTCAAGCATCAGGTGTTCGACAACCAGTACCTGCTGTCACTGGTCGAGACCGGGGTGCTCGGCGTGCTGGGGTTCGTCGGCGTGATCGGGTGCGGGATCGTCGTGGCCCTCTGGGTCCGCCGGTTGAGCTCCGATCCGAACGTACGCAACCTGGGCCTGACCATCGCCGCCTGCCTGGTGATCCCGCTGCTGGGGGCGGCCACCTTCGACCTGCTCTCCTTCCCCGGCATCACCAGCGTGATGTTCCTGCTGGTCGGCGCGGCGGGGGCGCTGCTGCGGTTCGAGCGGCGGGATCAGGCGGACAAGATGGTCCTGAGCTCCTTCCAGGAGCCCGCCGACCTGTCGCGCTCGCTGATCGCGGTGACCGGCAACGGCCAGGGCAGCGCGAGGTCGGGGTCGTCGTAGCGGACGGCCAGGTCCTCGGCGGGGTCGTGCTCCCTGTCGATGCGGTAGCAGACGTCGGCGTGCTCGGTCAGCGCCTGGTAGCCGTGCAGGATGCCCGGCGGCACGTAGAGGTGCGCGAACGACACGTCGTCGAGCCGGACGGTGATGTGGGAGCCGAACGTCGGCGACGCCGGGCGCGCGTCCACCAGGATGTCGAGCACCGCGCCGTGCGCGGCCCGTACCAGCTTGGCCTCGCCCCGGCCCGAGCGGCCGTGCATCCCCCTGATCGTGCCCAGGCGCGAGCGCGACTGGCTGTCCTGGACGAACGCGGTGTGGTCCAGCCCGTGCTCGGCGGCGATCACGGCGTCGAAGGTCCTGGTGAAGAAGCCCCGATCGTCGTGGCTGGGCGCCGGCACGAACAGCAGCACGCCTTCGAGCTCCAGGTGCTCGACTCTCATGGTGTTCCTCTCATCCAGGTAGGGCCCGCAACGCAACTCATCCAGGTAGGGTCCGCAACCGGCGGGAGGGCCGCAGGAGGGCCACGACCGACGCTCTGGCCGTGCGGCGGCCCGCGGCGGCCCGCATGGCCTCGCCGAGCAGGACCGCGAGATAGAAGCCCGCGCTCGCGATCCTGCCCCGGCGCTGCCGGAACAGCCGCACGCGGTTGACCGTGAGCAGCGCGGCCAGCATCGGGCTGGTCTTCGCCTCGCCGCCGATGTGCTCGACCACGGCGGCGGGCTCGTACCAGAGGCTCCAGCCCCCGTCCGCGGCCCGCAGCGCGTACTCGGTCTCCTCGCTGTACAGCAGGAAGGACTCGTCCCACGGGCCGACCTCGGTGAGCGCCGCGACGGAGATGAGCATGGCGGCCCCGGTGGCCCAGTCGGCAGGGCCCGGTCGCTCGTAGCGGCCGGGATCGACGATCATCTCGCCCAGTGCGCCGACGCGGCCCGCCAGGTGCCCGCCGAGCACCGCCTCGGCCAGCGCGCGGCGTACGGCCGGCGTGCGGCGGAGCGAGTGGTGGAGCACGCCCTCGGTGCTGATCAGCCGGGGGACGGCGATGCCGGTGCCCGGACGCCCGAGGGCCTCGCTCAGCACGGCCAGCGAACCGGGGCGAAGGCGGCAGTCGGGGTTCATCACGAAGATCGCGTCGAGCTCGTGGAGGTCGAGCGCCGCGATGCCGGCGTTGATCGCCGCCGCGTACCCGGCGTTCCTGCCCACTGGCACGGGACGCATGGGCAGGCCGACGGTCTGTTCGGCGATGCGGAGCGAGTCGTCCTTGGAGGCGTTGTCCGCCACGACGACGGCCGCGAGATCCACCCCATCGGCGCCCTCGGGCAGAGAGGCCAGGCAACCGCCGAGGACCGGAGCGCTGTTGTAGGTCACGATCACGATCGCGACTCGGGGGCAGCCGGGCTTCACATGTCCCCATCGCACCCCAGCAATGGAGCGTTACAGGTAACAGCTGACACGGCTGAGGCGATGACGAGGTAGGGGCCGCGGTGTCGTAGAGACGGAGACACATTTCATGCAGGATCTGCAGGCTTTCACCTTCCGCCGGGATGACCTCTTCCCGCTGGCGGACAAGTATTCCGAGCAGTTCCGTACGGCCTCGCCGTTCCGCCATGTGGTCATCGACGACTTCCTGCCGCCCGAGGTGCTGGAGCCCGTCCTCGACGAGTTCCCCGAGCCGCGGGACGCCACCTGGCAGCGGTTCGACACCGCGCGCGAGGTGAAGCTGGCGCTGGCCGACACCGAGCGCATGGGGCCGGCCACCCGGCACCTGCTGGCGGAGTTCAACAGTGGGGTGTTCGTCCAGTTTCTGGAGCGGTTGACCGGCATCACACAGCTCGTCTCCGACCCGCACTTCGAGGGCGGCGGCCTGCACCAGATCCGGCCGGGCGGCTTCCTCAAGGTGCACGCCGACTTCAACAAGAGCCGGAAGCTCAACCTCGACCGCCGGCTCAACGGCCTGCTCTACCTCAACAAGGACTGGGAGGAGAGCTACGGCGGGCACCTGCAGCTGTGGAACAAGGACATGACCGAGTGCGAGGGCAAGATCCTCCCGCTCTTCAACCGGTTCGTGGTGTTCGCCACGACCGACGACGCCAACCACGGGCACCCGGACCCGCTGACCTGCCCGCCGGACCGGGCGCGGCGCTCGATGGCGCTGTACTACTACTCCAACGGCCGGCCCGAGGAAGAGGCCACCGACGAGCACACCACGCTGTTCAAGCAGCGGCCCGGTGAGGCGTGGAAGAGCAACCTGCGCCAGGTCGCCAAGCGCTGGACGCCACCGGCGCTGGCCGACCTCGTCGGCGGCCGGAAGCCCAACGCCTAGTGAGGTCGTCCGCCATAGGCTGGTGTCTCGGCCTGGGCCTGGTCGTGCTGCTGAGCGGGTGCCAGAACGGCGGCGCCCAGGACAAGCCGCTCGCCACCCAGTCGCTCGCCACGACCCCGACCACGTCCGCCTCGGCCCCGCCGCTGAACCCGGCCGAGCGGAGCTGGCCGGGACCGGACAACACGGGTGTGCCCAGCGGCGTGCCGCTGCGCGAATCCGGGTCCATCCGGGTGACCAAGAACGGCACGGTCATCGACGGCGTCGAGGTGACCGGCTACATCACGGTCGAGGCCGACGACGTGACCATCCGCAACACGCGCGTCCGCGGCACCAAGGGCTGGTGGGGGATCCTCCAGCGCGAGGGGCGCACCGGGCTGAAGGTCGAGGACAGCGAGATCTTCGGCAACGGCAAGGAGCGGACCCAGTTCGGCATCCTCAACCAGGGCAAGATGATCACGGTGCGCCGGGTGGACATCCACACGATCTCCAACGGCATCCTGACCCAGCAGGGCCTGGTCGAGGACTCGTACGTGCACGACCCGAAGTACTACTCCGGCGACCACACCGACATGATCATGTCGACCGGGCCGCCCGCCGCCGGGACCGAGCTGATCATCCGGCGCAACACGGTGATCAACACGCTGGACCAGACGGGCGCGATCGCGCTGTTCCAGGACTTCGGCGTGGTCAAGAACGTGACGGTGGAGGGCAACCTGCTGGCCGGGGGCGGCTGGTCGCTGTACGCGGGCGCCGGGGCCAAGGGCACCTCGTCGAACATCAAGGTGATCGGCAACGTCTTCAGCCGCAGGGTGTGGCCGAAGGGCGGGTCTGCCGGGCCGGTTTCTTATTGGGATAAGGACGGGCCCGGAAATACGTGGCACAGTAACACCTGGGAAAACGGTGGGGCGGTAAGTCCGGGATAACATGCTTTTTTGATCATCATTGAGAAAGCTGAGCTTTCTGGGAATTGAGGGGTAAAGGAGTCCTTTTTCGGCAAAAAGCCCCTCTTAGTGCTTCCGGCATGGCTACTCTCTCCCCTTGGGGACTCGATATGGCCGTGATCGGAAGGAGTCACCTGTGTCAAGGCATCGGCGGAGTACGCGAAGTAAGAGGCGGACCGGGTGGTTATCCCTGGCCGGTGTCTCCGCCGTGGCGGTGCTGGCGGGCGGATACGGCGTCATCGCCTCTGATGTGCTGAAGCCTCAGGCGGCCCTGACGGACGCGAGCGGGGGAGCACGGGCTTCGGTCTCACCGCGGGCTGCCGCCGGTCAGAAGTCCCGGCCGCGACCCACCACGGAGAGCCCGCGGCCACGGAAGACCAAGGGGCATTGGTGGTGGCCCCGGTGGCCTACCAAGAAGCCGACCTCGCGGCCGACGCGCAGGCCGACCGAGACGCCGGAGCCCGGCGATTCCGCGACTCCGACCTCGACGCCGATCAAGACGCCGACCCTGATCTCCTCACCGACGCCTCAGCCGACGAGGACCAGGACGCCTACTCCTCCTCCTGCGACGCCCACGCCGACCTCTACGCCGACCTCGACTCCGACCTCGACTCCGACGGTGACGTCGACCCGGACGCCGACCCCAACTCCGACGGTGACGCCGACCCCGACCCGGACCCCCACCCCGACCCGGACCCCGACTCCCACCAGGACGCCGACGCCGACTCCCACCGGGACGCTTCCCGGTACTCCTACTCCGACGAAGACGTCTCCCGGTACTCCCACTCCGACTCCGACGCCGACGAAGACGCCGACGACCGCACCGCCGCCGAGCGGTGGCTGGCCCGGGCCCGGGAACACGGGCGTCCCCGAGGGCACCGAGCTGGTCCGCAAGACCGGCTCGATCGTCATCAAGGAGGACGGCAAGGTCATCGACGGCTGGGACATCACCGGTGACATCACGGTCGAGGCCGACAACGTGACCATCCGCAACACCCGGGTGCGCGGTCAGACCGACTACTGGGGCATCCTCCAGCGCGAGGGCTTCTCTGGCCTCAAGGTCGAGGACAGCGAGATCTTCGGCAACGGCAAGCAGCGCACCCAGTTCGGCATCCTCAACCAGGGCAAGATGATCACCGTGCGCCGGGTGGACATCCACACGATCTCCAACGGCATCCTCACCGACCAGGGCCTGGTCGAGGACTCGTACGTGCACGACCCGAAGTACTACTCCGGCGACCACACCGACATGATCATGTCAACGGGCACCGCCGCCGCCGGCACCGAGCTGATCATCCGGCGCAACACCGTGATCAACACGCTCGACCAGACGGGCGCGATCGCGCTCTTCCAGGACTTCGGCGTGACCCGCAACGTCACCGTGCAGGGCAACCTGCTGGCCGGGGGCGGCTGGTCGCTCTACGCGGGCGCCGGCCGGAAGGGCCTGTCCTCGAACATCAAGGTGATCGACAACGTCTTCAGCCGCAAGGTGTGGCCGAAGGGCGGCTCCGCCGGCCCGGTGTCGTACTGGGACTCCAACGGGCCCGGCAACGTCTGGAAGGGCAACACCTGGGAGAGCGGCGGCGCGAGCGTGCTGGCCGCGGACTAGGTGCGGATCGCGATGACTGACTTCACCAGCCCGGCCAGCCGCTCGAAGCGGATCTGGGACTTGGGGAAGTAGTGCCGCATCTCGGTCACGCTGAGCAGCTCGACCTCCATGGCGATCATCCGGGCGGCGTCGCGGTCGGAGGTCGGGGTGTGGACGAGCGGCCAGCGGCGCAGGATCGTCGTCCGCGCGGCGAGCGGCAGGAACTGGAACCCCGGGAACAGGAAGTGCGGCTCGACCGGGAAATAGCGGTAGGGCGTCTGCACCCAGTGCCGGTCGGCCATCTCGTGCACGGTGTCGGCGAACCGCTGCCGGCGCTGGTGCCCGCCGACGTGTTCGATGACCGCGTTGGAGAAGACGAGGTCGTAGCGCGTGCCACGGATCGACGCCGGTAGGTCGCAGGCGTCGGCGACATCGGCCCGCAGCCATCCCGGCAGGTCGGCGGGCGGCTGCTCGAGGTTGACGATGTGGACGTGGGCCGGCCTGACCGGGGCGCGCATCCAGGCCCCGGCCGTGCCGCCGAGGTCGAGCACGCTCATCTGGTCGAGGTCGGGGAACCGGTCGGCGAACCACTGCCACCTTCGCGCCCGTGCCTTGGCCCCCAGCGAGTCCGGAGCGTCCACGAAACGGCTGCGCAGGGCATTAAGACGGCTCATAAAGGCGCTCCTCCGGCCAGACAAGTACCTCTATGCTCCCAGAATTATCCCGGGCCCGGCTGAGCGTGCGATTCTTTGTGACATTCTTGCGACGCATACCAATCGACAGTTCGGCGCAACCCTTCGTCCAATTCCGTGACAGGACGCCAGCCGAGCCGGTCCGCGGCCGGTGCTATGTCGCCGACCTGCGTAATATCGTGCGGGCGATCGGGGGTGGCGCCGAATTCGGGTCGCGTGCTCGTGCCGGTGATCCGATAAATCCGCTCGACGACCTCGTGCGCCGGGGTCTTGACGCCGGTGCCGATATCCAGCGTGTGTCCGATGGCTTTGTCTGATTCGCCCGCCAGGACGAACGCGTCGACGACATCGTCGACATAGATCCAGTCGGCGAGCTTGGTGGCCTTGGTGAGCCGGGGGTGCTGGCCCCGCAGGAGGCAGAGCGTCACGTACGGCACGAGCTTGGTGGTGTCGGGCTGGGCGGGCCCGTAGACCATGCTGGGGCGCAGGACGGTGACGGGCAGGTCCCAGAGCCGGTGGTAGAGCTGCGCGTAGCCGGTGGCGGCCCATTTGGACATCGCGTACGCCGACGACGGCGGCGCCTGGTCGTTGCCCGGGCGCGGCTCCTCGATGGAGCCGGTGAAGACGGTCCTGATGCCGCGTTCGTGCGCGGCGGCCAGCACGTTGACCCCGCCGATGACGTTGCTCTCCAGGGTGGCGCGCAGGACCTCGTCGCCTCTCGATCCGGTGACCTCACCGGCGAGGTGGAACAGGAGCGTCGGCCGTACCGACCGGAAGAGCCGCGTCGTCGCGTCGGCGTCGCTCAGGCTCGCCACGTGCCAGGTCTCGCCATGGCGAGCCTGCTGGGGGCGGCGGCTGACGGCGTGCACCTGAGCGCCGAGCGCTCGTAAGCGCGTCACCAGATGTGAGCCGATGAATCCGGCCGCCCCTGTCACCAGCACCACGGTCTCCGGCCAATACGACATCGTGGATTGACCTCCGTGGAAGATGGAGCCGTTCGGGCCGACGGCTCCATCTAATCATCAACTAGCCGATGCGCCAGGTGTCTCCACCAAGGAGCAGGTCGCTCAGGTCGCCGGGGCCCTTCTGCGCCACGGCCTCCTCGAGCTGCTCGGCCATCAGCACGTCGTACGCCGGCCGGTCGATCTGCCGGAAGATGCCGATCGGCACGTGCTCGAACGCCGGCTCGTCCAGCCTGCTGAGCGCGAAGGCCACCGAGGGGTCGGGAGCGTGCGCGTCGTGCACGAGGATCTGGTCCTCGCTCACGCCGTCGCGCGCCACCACCTCGATGCCGCCGTTGGCCGCCCGCACGACGGCCTTGGAGGCGCTCACGATCGGCTGCCCGTGCTCCAGGCGCAGCGTGATGTCGTCGCGGACCTCGGGGTCCTTGAGCTGCTCGAAGGCGTTGTCGTTGAAGATGTTGCAGTTCTGGTAGATCTCCACCAGCGACGTGCCGCGGTGCGCGGTGGCCTCGCGCAGCACCGACTGCAGGTGCTTGCGGTCGGAGTCGATGGTGCGGGCCACGAACGACGCCTCGGCGCCGAGGGCCAGCGAGATCGGGTTGAACGGCTTGTCCAGCGAGCCCATCGGCGTCGACTTGGTGATCTTGCCGACCTCGGAGGTGGGCGAGTACTGGCCCTTGGTCAGCCCGTAGATCCGGTTGTTGAACAGCAGGATGTTCAGGTTGACGTTGCGGCGCAGCGCGTGGATCAGGTGGTTGCCGCCGATCGACAGCGCGTCGCCGTCACCGGTGATCACCCACACCGACAGGTCGGGCCGGGAGGCGGCCAGCCCCGTCGCGATGGCGGGCGCGCGACCGTGGATCGAGTGGAAACCGTACGTGTTGAGGTAGTACGGGAACCGCGACGAGCAGCCGATGCCCGACACGAACACGATGTTCTCGCGCTTGAGCCCCAGCTCCGGCAGGAAGCTCTGCACCGCGGCCAGGATGGCGTAGTCGCCGCAGCCGGGGCACCAGCGGACCTCCTGGTCGGACTTGAAGTCCTTCAGGGTCTGCTTGACGTCGGTCTTGGGGATGAGCGACAGGCCCTTCCCGTTAACGAGCTCAGTCACTGTCGATCACGTCCTGGATGACTCCGGCCAGCTCCTCGGCCTTGAACGGGAGCCCGCGCACACGGTTGTAGCTGATCACGTCGACGAGGTAGCGGGCCCGCAGCAGCAGCGCGAGCTGGCCGAGGTTGATCTCCGGCAGCAGCACCTTGTCGTAGCTCTTGAGCACCTCGCCGGTGTTGGCCGGCAGCGGGTTGAGGTGGCGCAGGTGGGCCTGGGCGACCTTGCCGCCGTTCCGCCTGATCCGGCGGACGGCCGCGGCGATCGGCCCGTACGTCGAGCCCCAGCCGATGACCAGCACCTTCGCGTCGCCGTCGGGGTCGTCGACCGCCAGCTCCGGCACGTCGATGCCGGCGATCTTCGCGGCACGCGTGCGGACCATCAGGTCGTGGTTGTTCGGGTCGTACGAGATGTTGCCGGTGCCGTCGGCCTTCTCGATGCCGCCGATGCGGTGCTCGAGGCCGGCCGTGCCGGGGATGGCCCACGGGCGGGCCAGCGTCTCGGTGTCACGCTTGTACGGCAGGAACTCGCCGTCGGCGCCGTTGGGGGCCTCGGTGAAGGGCTGCGAAATGTCCGGCAAGTCGGAAACTTCGGGCAGGCGCCAGGGCTCCGAGCCGTTGGCCAGGTAGCCGTCCGAGAGCAGCATGACCGGGGTGCGGTACTTGACCGCGATCCTGGCGGCCTCGATCGCGGCGTCGAAGCAGTCGCTCGGCGACATCGGCGCCACGATCGGCACCGGGGACTCGCCGTTGCGGCCGAACATGGCCATGAGCAGGTCGGTCTGCTCGGTCTTGGTCGGCATGCCGGTGCTCGGCCCCGCGCGCTGCACGTCCACGATGAGCAGCGGCAGCTCCGTGGTGACCGCCAGGCCGACGGTCTCGGCCTTCAGCGCCACACCCGGACCGGACGTGGTGGTCACGCCGAGCGCCCCGCCGAACGCGGCCCCGAGCGCCGCGCCGACGCCCGCGATCTCGTCCTCCGCCTGGAAGGTGCGGATGCCGAACCGCTTGTGCTTGCTCAGCTCGTGCAGGATGTCGCTGGCCGGGGTGATCGGGTAGGAGCCCAGGAACAGCGGGAGCTTGGACTGCACGCTGGCGGCGATCAGACCGTACGCGAGGGCCTGGTTGCCGGAGATGTTGCGATAGACGCCGGGGGCGAGCTGGGCGGGCTTGACCTCGTACGAGACGGAGAAGGACTCGGTGGTCTCGCCGTAGTTCCAGCCCGCCTGGAAGGCGGCGATGTTGGCCTTGGCGATGTCCGGCTTCTTCGCGAACTTCTGCTCGAGGAACTTGATGGTGTGCTCGGTCGGCCGGTGGTAGAGCCAGCTGAGCAGGCCCAGCGCGAACATGTTCTTCGACCGCTCGGCGTCCTTCTTGGACAGCTCGAAGCCTTCGAGGGCCTTGACGGTGAGCGAGGTCAGCGGCACCGCGTGCACGCGCCACTCGCTGAGCGAGTCGTCCTCCAGCGGGTTGGCGTCGTAGCCGACCTTCTGCAGGTTGCGCTTGGTGAACTCGTCGATGTTGGCGATGATGTCCGCGCCTCTGGGCAGGTCGCCCAGGTTGGCCTTGAGAGCGGCCGGGTTCATGGCCACGAGCACGTTCGGCGCGTCGCCGGGCGTGAGAATGTCGTGGTCGGCGAAGTGGAGCTGGAAGCTCGACACACCCGGCAAGGTGCCTGCGGGTGCACGGATCTCGGCGGGGAAGTTGGGGAGCGTCGACAGGTCGTTGCCGAACTCCGCCGTGCCCGCGGTGAAGCGGTCGCCGGTGAGCTGCATGCCGTCGCCGGAGTCTCCGGCGAATCTGATGATCACGCGGTCGAGTTGCTGGACCTGCTTGTTCACAGCGCCTCCCTCGTCAGTGCTGTGAACGAAACTCGACTGTGCTCATCGTTTGTGCCCTCGCTGCGCTGGGTCACGGCTCAGTCCTCCTCGACGCCCGAGGCGCGGTTGCCCGGGGCGCGTTCTCTGTATCCATGCTAGATCCTCGGAAGGTCACGCGTTTGCATCCCGCGCATAGCGGGTAAACGCGGTCGAAGTCAGGGTGAGGTGGGAGAACGACGACACAGCCCGGACGCGAGCCTGCAGAGGTCCACATGCAGGCGGGCGTACAGAACGGTTCGGGTCACGAGCGCCAACTATACGTCCCCCCAATACGTGTCCTACGTCAGGGGGCGCTTACCCGGCAGCTCGCTCCCCGACCGGTACAGGTGTCCGGCCTGCATCCCTGCCGAGCCGTACAACTCAGGAACGGTGACGAAGCTGTAACCCTTCCCGCGCAGCCGTTTGAGGATGTCCGGAACCGCGTCAACCGTTTCCCGGTGGATGTCGTGCATGAGAATGATCGCACCTGGATGCGCCTTGCGCACGGCAAGGTCCGCGATGTCGCCCGCTTTATCTGCGAACAGATCCTTGGCGTCGATGTCCCAGTCGACCAGGGCCAGCCCCAGTTCGGCCGCGACGTCGCGCACGGCCTGGCTCGCGGTCCCGTACGGCGTGCGCGCGAGCGCCGGCCGCTGCCCGATGGCGGTCGAGACCGCGTCCTCGGTGCGCGCGAGCGAGTCGGTGATCCGGCTCGTCGCCTGTTTCGAGAGGTCCTTGTGGTCCCACGTGTGGTTGCCGACGAGGTGCCCTTCGGCGCTCATCCTCTTGACCAGCGCGGGCTGGGCGGCGGCGTTGGAGCCGACCACGAAGAACGTCGCCCTCGCCTGGCCTTTCCGCAAGATGTCCAGCAATTTGGCGGTATAGGGCCCGGGGCCGTCGTCGAACGTCAGCGCCACGCACTTGGCCTTGGCGCAGTCCACGGTCCCCGCCCGGTTGCTGGCGGCCTGCGGGCTCTCCGTGGGCGCCGTTTCGGGCCGCCGGATCGGAGCCCTCCTGGCCGCCTCCCGCACGCTGTCCTGCACCCGCCGCCCGAACTCGGACAGCAGCGGACGTACCCGCTCCGCCGGGATCGCCACGGCCAGCCGCCCCAGCGAGCACGGCCCGATCTGGCAGTCGTCGAACTCGACCACCAGGTCCCCGCCCCGGTTGAACGCCATCGAGTCGAACCGGTCGCCTCCGGCGCTGACCTCTTCCCGCTCGACCTGCGACCCGCGTCCCTTGAACTGCTCCCGCACCAGCTGGGCGAGCTGCCGCAGGGCGTGCTCGCCGTCGAGCAGCCCGGCCGACTCCGCCACCTTGCCGCTGCGCCGGTCGAACCAGTACGTACGCGTGGAGTAGGCCCAGCCCGCGCCCTGGAACTCGCCCGTCCGCAGCCGTACCGCGATCGCCTGGGGGGAGGCGGCGGCGAGCTGCCAGTCCACGTTCAGCTCGGGCCGCGAGGAGGCGGCGCGGCCTTTGGTCCGCCCGCCGAAGTCCCGCCACCTCCGCTCGGCCTCGGCGCGCAGGGCGCGGTTGAGCGCGGGGGCGTTCTGGAACTCGGGGTAGCTGATGTGCACATATCGGCTGCCGGTGTAGTGGTCGTCGGTGAGCGTCCTGGTGGACAGGCCGGCAACGGCCGCCGGGTCGACAAAGTCGATCATCGTCGGCTCTGCCGGGACCACGACCTCCCTCTCGGGGGTGGCGGCCGCCAGATCGCAGGCGGTCGCCGAGAGGGCCAGCAGAGCGATTCCGGAAAAGAATCGCAATTTGTGCATGAATGTCAGGGTATGTTGCTGATCTTACTATTTACCCCGTCTTGACGTGATCACCACCGAGCCTTTGACCGGCGCGGGTACCTGGCGGGCGCTGATGCCTTCTGGGCCGGGGTTTGTGGCGGATTCCTGAACTTTGACCAGGTTCGTGAGGGGGGTTCCGGGTTACGATCTCACTCATGGAGGGCTACTTCGGGTCCTACGTGCTCGTCGCCGCACTGCTCGCCATCGGCGTCGCCATCGTGGCCGGCGCCCTGATGGCCAACCGCCTCCTCCGCCCGACCCGCCCGACTCCGGAGAAACTGACCACGTACGAGTGCGGGGTCGACCCGGTCGGGGAGGGGTGGGCGCAGTCGCAGGTCCGCTACTACGTCTTCACTTACCTGTATGTGGTGTTCGCGGTGGACGCCGTCTTCCTGTTCCCCTGGGCCACGATCTTCGACACGCCTGGCTATGGGTTGACGACGCTCGTGGAGATGTTCGTCTTCCTGGGCTTCATCGCCCTCGGCATCCTGTACGCCTGGCGCAAACGCGTACTCACCTGGACCTAACCCACCCGCCCACGCCTTCACCCGCGCCGCGCCTTCACCTGCACCGCGCCTTCACCTGCACCGCGCCTTCACCTGCACCGCGCCTTCACCTGCACCGCGCCTTCACCTGCGCCACGCCTTCACCCGCACCCTCAGTTTCGCCTCCACTCTCGCCTTCACCCGCACCCTCAGTTTCGCCTCCACTCTCGCCTTCGCCACACCCTCACCTCCACCCCCGACTCGTCTTCACCTCCGCCTTCGCCCCGCGCCTTCGCCCCTGCCCCCGCTGATTCCCACCTGCGCCATGCTCGCCCCGCCATGCTCGCGCGCCTCCTCTCACCGCTTGCCGATCCCAAGAAGTCCCCAACCATCCCCCAACCGAAGATTCCTTTGCCTGACCTGCGATCCGCGCAAGAATGGTCAACATGGCAGCAACAGACCTCCCGATGCCCACCGTGGGCCCGATCTCCAGGTTGGCGCCCAAGCCGATGCGCTTCGTGCTCAACTGGGGCCGGCGCTACTCGCTTTGGGTGTTCAACTTCGGGCTGGCCTGCTGCGCCATCGAGTTCATCGCGACCTCGATGAGCAGGCACGACTTCATCAGGTTCGGCGTGATCCCGTTCGCGAACGGCCCGCGCCAGGCCGACCTGATGATCGTCTCCGGCACGGTCACCGACAAGATGGCCCCGGCCGTCAAGCGCCTCTACGAGCAGATGCCCGACCCCAAATACGTGATCTCGTTCGGCGCCTGCTCCAACTCCGGCGGCCCCTACTGGGACTCCTACTGCGTGACCAACGGCGTGGACCAGATCATCCCCGTTGACGTGTACGTCCCCGGCTGCCCGCCCCGCCCTGAGGCTCTCCTGTACGGGATCATGAAGCTCCAAGAGAAGATCGCCGACGAGAAGCTCAGCGACCGGTACGTATGGTCCCGCTCCCATGGGGAGGACGCGTGACCACCGAGGGAACCCCGGACCGACCGGACAACACCCCCGACCCCTCGAACGCCTCCAACCCCCACGACCAGCAGCCACCCGAGCGGCCCGAAACCCGCCCGTCCAAACAGCCAGGGACTCGTCCGCCCACACAGCCGTCCGAGCGGCCCGAAACCCGCCCGTCCACACAACCGACGGACGACGGCACCCAGCAGTCGACACGGCATCAACCCCCCGACACCACTGGCCTCCCTGGCGGTCTCACCCAGGTGGAGGCCCGGTTCGGGGACCGTGCCGAGATCTCCGAGTCCTACGGCGACACCACCATCGACGTGACCCCCGCCGACTGGATCGAGCTCCTGACGTTCGTCCGAGACGACCTCGGCTACGCGTTCTTCGACTGGCTGACCGGCGTGGACGACCCGCCGGAGGCCTTCCTCGTCGTGGCCCACGTCTACAACCTGACCGCCGGAGCACGCCTGCTCCTCCGCACCCGCGTACCCCGCGAAGACCCCCACCTCCCCACCGCGGTAGGCGTCTACCGGGGCGCGAACTGGCACGAGCGCGAGACGTACGAGATGTTCGGCGTGATCTTCGACGATCACCCCTACCTCGTGCCCCTCCTCCTGCCCGACGGGTTCGAGGGCCACCCGCTCCGCAAGGATTTCATTCTCGCCGCCCGCGTGGCCAAGCCGTGGCCCGGCGCCAAGGAGCCCGGCGAATCGGGACATGGCGCACCGAGCCGCCGCAAGACACTTCCGCCAGGAGTTCCAGCCGACTGGGGGCCGCCCGATGCTTGAAGTGGTGTTGAGCTTCGCCGTCATCCTCATCGTGTTCCTGGTTCTGCCGCTGATCGTCGGCCAGACCGAGCACAAGGTCATGGCTCACATGCAGTCGCGGTTGGGCCCCATGTACGCGGGTCGTTTCCACGGTTGGGCGCAGCTCATCGCCGACGGGGTGAAGTTCGCGCAGAAGGAGGACGTCATCCCGGCCGCGGCCGACCGCCGCATTTTCATGATCGCCCCCGGCGTGGCGCTCGTCCCGTACCTCGTCGTACTGATCGCCATCCCCATCGACCGGGACCGCGTGGCCGTGAACCTCGACCTCGGCCTCTTCTTCGTCCTCGCCGTCATGGGCATCGGCGTCCTCGGCTCGATCATGGCCGGGTGGGCCTCGGCCAACAAATACTCGGTGCTCGGCGGGATGCGTTCGGCCGCCCAGCTCATGTCGTACGAGCTGCCGCTGGTCCTGGCGGCCTCCTCCGTCGCCATGGCCGCGGGCACGCTGTCGATCCCCGGCATCGTCGAGGCGTGGCAATGGTGGTGGCTGCCGTGGCAGGCCGTCGGCGGCGTCGTCTTCTTCCTGGCGGGACTCGCCGAACTGCGCCGCCCCCCGTTCGACATGCCGATCGCCGAGTCCGAGATCATCATGGGCCCGATGACCGAGTACACAGGCATGCGCTTCGCGCTGTTCATGCTCGCCGAGTACGTCGGGATCGTGGTCTTGTCGTTCCTGACCACCGTTCTGTTCCTGGGCGGCTGGCACGGCCCGTTCCTCCCCGGCTGGCTGTGGACTCTGATCAAGGTCTTCGCGCTGTCGTTCGTGGTGATCTGGCTGCGCGTCACGTTCCCCCGGCTGCGCGAGGACCAGCTGCAAAAGCTCGCCTGGGCCATCCTGGTCCCCCTGGCCCTTGGCCAACTGGCCCTGACCGGCATCATCAAGGTTCTCGTCTAGAGCAGAAACTTTAGGTTCGCTTTATTCGTCGTACCTGGGCAGGGGGCCTTTGGGGGTATGGCTATGGACCATCTCGTCCCGATCTCAGGCGCGACAAAGGGCGAACTCCGCCCGGAAACCGTTCTGACATCACACGACCGAACCTTGGTCGTCACCGACGTTGCTTCAGACCATTCCGTACGCGTGACACCTGCGAGCCTCTACCACTACAACTGCGAGCAGATCACCACCAAAACCGGCAAGCTCCAACCCGTGCAAGGCATAGCGGCCCTGGACGCGGACGGCCTGGTCCTGCTCGACCTGCCGGGCGAGTGGCACAAGCCCGACCTGGAGCTTTTCGCGCACAGGGCAGGCATCCCATTGCTGGACGCCCGCTCCCACCCTCCGGCCCGTGTACGCGCGGTCCTGGCAAGCCGCGCCCCCGGCTGGCAACGTTTACGCGGCCTCCGACCGTTGTTCCCGCGCAAATGGCACAAGCCGGTTGCCATTTGCGCGGGAATCGCAGGCTTGGCCGTCATGGCTTACCTCGCGTCTCTGGGAATGTGGGCTGCCTGGCGCGCTGTCTCGTCAATGGGCCGGTTCCTCCTGGAAATGTTCGAATCCAAATGGCTGATGGTCGCCTTCAGCCCCGCACTGCTGGTGTTACGTCCCGTCTTCGGACGAATAACCCGCTGGCGGGCGCGCAGAGGCACCCTCCTGCCCTCAGCGGGCCGCGGACCGGACCTCAAAGCAAACTCCTCCGGAACGCTCCAGATCTTCCATGGCACGGAGGTCACGGCCACCCGGCGAATCGGCGCATCCCCGCGCGAAGCCTTCAGCCTGCTCCTCTATCAGTACGACAGCCTCACCGGCCTCTTCATCCTCGACGTAACCGGCAGCCCCCTCCACCACCTCCCGGGCCGCTGGCTCCCCGAACACGCCCACGCCTTCACCAAACGCCACAACCTCTCCCTCGCCGTACACCGCATCTCGCGCGAGGAGTACCTCAACCTCACCAGAGCCACCAAAGAAGCCAACCCGTGACAACCCCGGAACAGCCGCGGAAAGAACAGCAGCGACCACCCGCACGCCCTAACCAACTCCCGTTGGCGGACACCCGCGATCAGCCACCCACACTGACAACACGCCCGGAGCCCAACCGGTTGAACGGCCTGCCCGGTTGAACGGCCCGGTTGAACGGCCTGCCCGGTTGAGGATCCGCCCGGTTCGGCGGCGCCCAACCAGCCTGGGTGCTAATCACCATCAACGACGTCAACAACAGCGCCAACACCCCCGGCCCAGCAACGCCTGCCCATGTCGAAGGCACGCCGCGCGATCAACGACGTCAGCACCCCCGGACCCCCAGCGCCTGCCCATGTCGAAGGCGCGCCGGGAGATCAACGACGCCAACGCACCCGGGCCAGAGGCGGCAGCGGCCAACAGCGCCGAGAACACCGGCAGATCAACCCCAACTGCTCACTCAGCACGCCCGCCCAAGCCGCCAAGCGCGTCACACCGCAACCCATCCCTCCCACGACCAGGAGGCCGCTCTGGGCAGCAACAACTCAGTGCACGATCGCCAGCATCACATCAGACGCCGAAGGCCGATCCTCAGGCCGCTTGTTAAGACAAGACCCCACAACTCCCCGTAAAGCAGGCGACAGCGGCGACAGATCCGGATGCAGCGTGAGCACCCGGTTGAACACAGCAGGCACGGTGTCCTCCCCGAAGGCAGGCCGCCCAGTAGCCGCGAACATGATCGTCACAGCCCAGCTGAACACATCGGAAGCCGGCCCCACAGCCTCCCCGGTCAGCTGCTCAGGCGACATGTACGGCGGCGTCCCGACCATCTTCCCCGACGTCATCGTCACCTGATCCAGTGCCCGGGCGATCCCGAAGTCGATCACCCGAGGCCCGTCGTTCCCGATCAGCACATTGCTCGGCTTGAAGTCACGATGCACGATCCCCGCCTTGTGGATAGCCGCCAACGCTCCGGCTGTGGATAACGCCAGCCTGGTCAGACTGTCCTCGTCACGCGGCCCGTGTTTCTTGACGAGCTGCTCCAGCGAGGGCCCCTCCACGTATTCGCTGACAATGTAGGCATGCTGCCCGGAGATGTTCACGTCGAGCACACGGGCTGTGGAAAACGTCGCCACCCGCCGCGCCGCGTCGACCTCCCGCGCGAACCTGGCCCGCGCCATCTCATCGACGAGATCGTGCAGCACCTTCACGGCCACCCGCGTCCCGTTGGGCGCCATGGCCAGGTAAACCGCCCCCTGCCCACCACGCCCGAGCGACTGGAGCACCCGATAGTGCCCGATCCACTCAGGCTCTCCGGGGCGCCGCGGGCGCGACTCAGGCTCGGTCGTACGCCGCCGGTAGTTTTCGCCACGTCCGGGACGCGGCGGATGGGTGTCGGCGGAGTCGGTACGCCGCTGGTGCGTCTCGGCCGAGGTGGGACGTGGCCGGTGCGTCTCGGCGGAGGCGGGACGCGGCCGGTGTGCCTCAGCAGGGCCGGGACGCCCCTGATAGGGGCCGGGCTCCCGATGCCCATGCTGATGGGAGGGCGAGGTCGTCCTCTGGTGCAGATTCGTGTGCGTCGGATGCACCGGCCCCCGGAGCCGCGCCCGCACCATGGTCGGCACCAGGATTCCCGAGTGAATGGCCCCGCCGAGCCAGCTGACGAACAGCCCCAACGAGACCAGCACGGACAGCGGCTGCGGAATGTCTTCGAAGGTGTCGTACGCCAGCGCCGAGATCACGAACGACCCGATGCAGACCAGGTAGGCGGACGCCGCGAAGACCTGCCAGATGCTCCGCAGCCAGAACGCGGCGAACCCGATGGTGAACGGGGTCGCCAGCCCGCACGTGAACAGGGGCAGGCAGGCCCAGACGACGGCGGCCGCCCACGCCCCGCCACCGGGACGGACCTGATGGCTCTGCTGCATGGCCGAGAGACTATCGCCCCGGCACGGTTCATACCGGGCATGCACACAGCTTGTGGATAACTCCCCGTCAACCTGTGGACGGCTGTGGAAAACCGGGGACCCTGTCCCCACTCATTTGCCTGCGGGACCAATTGCGTCATGATATTGAAGCATGGGGCGGATACCAGGAGTCGGACTGGCAAAGGGGCTGTCCATCACCCTTCGCCACATGCTGCGCAAATCGGTGACGCAGCAGTATCCCGAGGTCAAGCCTGCCCTCCCGCCCCGCAGCCGCGGCGTCATCGCCCTGGTCGAGGAGAACTGCACCTCTTGCATGCTCTGTGCCCGAGAGTGCCCCGACTGGTGCATCTACATCGACTCCCACAAGGAGACGATCCCGGCTCCCGAGGGCGGCCGCCCTCGCCAGCGGAACGTCCTCGACCGCTTCGCCATCGACTTCAGCCTGTGCATGTACTGCGGGATATGCATCGAGGTGTGCCCGTTCGACGCTCTCTTCTGGTCTCCGGAGTTCGAGTACGCGGAAGGCGACATCCGCAACCTCATCCATGAGAAGGACAAGCTGGCCGCCTGGACCCAGACCGTCCCCCCGCCTCCGGCCCACGACCCGGGCGCCGAGCCCCCGAAGGAACTCACGGCCGCCCCCCGCCGCCCCGCCGCCCGTACGGCACGCACAGCGGAACCACCCCAGCGCAGAGGTACGGCAGCCGGCCCCTCCCCGGACGCACAGAAGACCCGGCCGGCAGCGGGAACAAGCGAGACGCGCCCCACCTCCGAAGCACCGGACGCAGGGCCCACAACCACAGCAAAAAGCTCGCAGCCCACAACCAGAGCAGAGCACTCAGCAGGCGCCCCCGGAACAACATCCGAAGCAAGCCTGCCCGGAACAACGTCCGAGGCAAGCGTCTCCAGAACAGCGCCCGAAGCCGACGTTTCCGGAGCAACGCCTGAAATCGTCCCATCCGAGCCCGGAGCTGGCGCATCCGGGACGATTCCCGAATCCAGCACCCCAGGCACGGCCCCCGACACCTCAGCGACGACGCCCACGCCCGACGCCCAGGACGGGGAGCCCACTGCGGGCGCGCCCGGATCAGGCCCGGCGACCGCTCCGTCACGCACACCAGGCGGACGCCCACGCCGACCCATCCAGAACGTACGGGGGATCCGTCCTCCAGGCGCCCTCCCATCCCGCGCTCAGGACGACACCTCTGAGCCGAATGCCGACGTGCCGCGCTCCGCCCTCCCCCCGGAAGAGGGCCAGACGACCGCATCTCGCCCCGCAGGAGAAAGCGAGACGACCGCATCTCGTCCCGCAGGAGAAAGCGAGACGGCCGCAGCCCCCGCAACGAAGGACGACGACCCGACGACCAGCGCGCCCTCCCCAACGGCGGCCACCGCCTCTCCCCCCACAGAAGACGGCGAGACTGGTCCCTCCGCGGAGGAGCCACCCCAGGGACAGGCTTCATCCACAGGGCAGTCGTCCTCAGAAAAGTTGTCCACAGCCTCGGGCGGCCCGCAACCGAAGCCCGAGCCGGAGGAGCAAACTTCTGCCGCGAGCCCTCGCAGGCGCAGGATGGCCGATCCACGGTCCATCCGACCGCCCGGGCGGCTCGGTCCTGACGAGACAAGGGAGTCCGAGGAGGAGTCGTGACCGAAGCGGTGCCCTCCTACCTGTCACCCACCGGGCAAGAGATCGTCTTCTTGCTGCTGGGCGCGGTAGCGGTTGGATCGGCGCTGCTTGTCGTCACGACCAAACAACTCGTCCACGCCGCCCTCTGGCTCGTGGTGTCCTTCGGCGCCCTGGCGGGCTGTTATCTCGTGCTGACCGCCGAGTTCGTGGCCTGGGTCCAGGTGCTGATCTATGTGGGCGCGGTGGTGGTGCTGCTGCTGTTCGGCATCATGCTCACCCGGGCCCCTATCGGCCGCTCCACAGACCTGGACAGCGGCAACCGCCTGGTCGCAGCCCTGGTGGCGGTGGCGACCGCGGCCATTCTCGTCACGGTGGTGATCGACGGATTCCACGCCGCCTACACACCGTTGACCCCAGGCCAGGGAGCCGCGAAGGAGCTGGGCGCCAGTGTGTTCGCCACCTGGGTGCTGCCGTTCGAGGCGCTGTCCGTGCTCCTGCTCGCCGCCCTGATCGGCGCCATCGTCCTGTCCCGTACGGACATCCCCGGCGGCGCGCCGTCCGCTCATACCGGGAGCAACACCCCACCCGACGAGACGCGCGCCGCAAGGTCGCCGACGGAAAGGGACTCGGCACCTCGGCGGGTTGGGGGTCACAAAGCCGGGGAGGATGCGCATACGGGGGATAGGTCACCATCCACCCGGAGCGGGGAAAGCTCGCCCGCCCGGCCGGAGACCAGCCCGTCACCCCCCGACACCCGGGACAACTCGGTGCCCGACCGGACCGGGGGTCATCTGCCGCCCGATCAGACCGGGGGTCATTAGTGCACATCGTCTACCCGGCCGTGGTCTCTGCGCTCCTGTTCTCCATCGGCGTCTATGGCGTGCTCGTCCGCCGCAACACGATCCTCGTGCTGATGTCGGTCGAGCTGATGCTCAACGCCGTCAACCTCAACCTGGTGGCGTTCGACGTGTGGCTGGCCGACCGCCTGCACAGCGGCCAGGTCCTCACCCTGTTCGTCATCGTCATTGCGGCCGCCGAGGTGGGCCTGGGCCTCGCGATCGTGCTGGCGCTGTACCGCAACCGCCGCACCGTCGACATCGACCACCTCCGCGACCTCGCCGAACCCACCGACGAGCCCACAGAGACGCCGGCGATCGCGGGCATTCCCGACCAGCCCGCCGCCGCCGCGCGCTCAGCGACGACACCGGTACGAGGCCACGCCATCGCCCCGGAACACCCACCTGACCCCGCCACGTCCGATCCCGCCACGCCCGCCAACACGGTTGAGCCCACCGAAGGCCGTCCACCCGCCACCGCTGAGCCCAACGAGCACCACCACACCCAGCCGGCTCAGGCACCCCAAGCAGCCTCAGACCACTCGGACGGGACAAGCGAGGCGGATCGGACAGGGAAGGCGGAGGCCGAAGGCGGTCGTGGGGACGAGCAGCCCGCCAAGCGAGGTGGCACGCTGTGACGACTTTCCCGCTCATCGCCGTGCTCCTGCCCTTCGTCGCCGCCGCGGCAGGGCTCCTGCTCTCCCGCTGGCCCCACCAGCGCTCCACCGCCCCCTCCGGCACAAGAGGGCCCAAGACGCCCAGCCCAGGCGCCCCAGCCGGCAACCTCGGGACGACGACACCCGCCTCCGAAACCACGACATCCACCCCAAAGGCCACAACCCCGGCCCTCGAAACCGCGACCTCCGCGATAGAGGCCACCACGCCCGAGCACGAAGCCAAGTCAGCCGAGACAGCTGCGGCAACCAGAGCGGCGACCCAGCGAGCCAACACCCGGGCAGCCTGGATCGCGATCCTCCCGACCACGCTCTCAGCGATCCTGGCGGGCTGGCTCGCCTGGGGCCCGGGCGTCGCCTACCTGCACGGCGCGACCACCTCCCCACCCACAGGCCAGACGTACGGCACCATCGTCACCGGCGGCGTCCCGATCACGCTCATCCTCCAGGCCGACAACCTGTCGAGCATCCTCGGCGTCCTGGTCACCCTCGTCGCCCTGGCCGTACAGGTCTACTCCGTCGGCTACCTCAAGGACGATCCGCGCTACCCCTCCTACAGCGCGTTCATCAGCCTGTTCACCAGCGCCATGCTCCTGGTGATCTACGCGGGCGACCTCCTGGTCCTCTACGTGGGCTGGGAGATCATGGGCCTCTGCTCGTACCTCCTCATCGGCCACTGGTGGGAAGACCGGAGCAATTCCCGCGCGGCGGTCAAGGCGTTCCTCGTCACCCGTCTGGGCGACGTCGGCTTCCTCTTCGGCATCTTCGTGCTCGGTCTCGCGGCGGGAAGTTTCCGCATCACCGACGTGCTGGGCAAGGTGCCGGAGATGTCCGCGGCCACGCTCGTGACCGCCACGATGCTCCTGCTGGCCGGTGTGGCGGGCAAGAGCGCCCAGGTCCCGCTGCACACGTGGCTCCCTGACGCCATGGCGGGCCCCACGCCGATCAGCGCCCTGATCCACGCCGCCACCATGGTCGCCGCAGGGATCTTCATCGTGGCCAGGCTGTTCCCCGCGTTCCTCGCGGCCCGGCCCACGCTCGACGTGCTGGCCGTCGTCGCGGCCCTGGGCATGCTGGGTTCGGCGCTGGCCGCGTTGGCCCAGGACGACCTGAAACGCGTGCTCGCCTACTCCACGATCAGCCAGCTCGCGTACATGGCAGGCGGCCTGGCCGCGGGCTCCGACACGGCGGCCATCTTCCACCTGCTGACTCACGGCGCGTTCAAGGCTCTGCTGTTCCTGTGCGCGGGTGCGGTGATCCACCACGTCGGTTCCAACCTGATGACCCAGATGGGCGGCCTGCGGCGCGAACTGCCGGTGACGTTCGCGACGATGACAATAGGTTTCGCCGCCTTGATGGGCATCCCTCCGGCCAGCGGCTTCTTCAGCAAGGATGGCATCCTGCTGGCCATGGACCGCGCACTGTCCACCGGTGGCCTGACGGACGCGGCCGCGCTCCTCCTGTACGGCTGCGCGCTCGTGACCGTGGCCGTCACCGGCGCGTACGCCACCAGAGCCTGGCTACGCACGTTCTTCGGCCAGGCGCGGGCCGTGGCGCTCCCCGAGCCGGAGCCGGGCACGGCCCACGTCGTGGACGTCGCCGAGGCCCCCCGCACGATGCTCGTTCCCGTCGTCGTCCTCGCCGTCCCCACCCTGCTGCTGGGCTTCGCGGGGGAGCTGCACCTGGACCTCGGCGTGGCCGCCGTCAGCGTCGTGCTCGCCGCACTCGGCGCCGGGACGGTGTACGCGTTCTGGCGCATCGATCCCATCGCCGACCCGGCCCGCCTGCTGGGGCCGTTGCGGGGGCCGTGCGAGCGGGCGTTCTCCGTGGACGGCCTCTACGCCGCGCTGTTCGTACGCCCGGTCCTGGCCCTGGCCAGGCTGGTGGTGCGGACGGACGACGTGGTCGTGGACGGGGCGGTGCGCGCGTCCGGCAGGTCGGCGCGCGGATTGTCCGGACTGCTGCGACTGGCCCAGAACGGCAATGTCCAGCTCTACGTGAGCGGCCTGCTGGCCGGTGTCCTGCTGATCGCGGTGGGGGCGGTGGTGTTCGCATGACGGCCCGGTATCGCCTCGGCGCAGAGGCGGTGGTGTTCGCATGACGGCCCGGTATCGCCTCGGCGCAGAGGCGGAGGCGCTCGCATGATGGCCTGGCTCTCCGTCGCGCTGCTGGCCGTGCCGCTGCTCGGCGCCCTCCTGCTCCTCCTCGCGCCGCACCGGCTCCGGCCGTTGCTGCACACGTACGGACTGACCCTGTCCGGCCTGACGCTGGCACTGGCCATGCTGCTGGCCGCGACCTTCGACTACTCACGGGGCGCGCGGCCGCAGTTCGAGGTCGATCAGGCGTGGATCCCCGGGCTGGGTCTCCGCTTCCACCTCGGCGTCGACGGGATCTCGCTGCCGCTGATCGTGCTGACGGCGCTGCTGACGTTCCTGTGCTTCGTCTACCTGTGCTGGGGTGCCGCGCGGAGGGGGTTCGTGGGGGCGCGGCCGAGGGCACTGGTGTTCACGCTGCTGGTGCTCGAAGTGGGCATGATCGGTACCTTCCTCGCTCTCGACCTGCTGCTCTTCTTCGTGTTCTTCGAGATCGTCCTCATCCCGATGTACTTCTTGATCGGTATCTGGGGCGGAGAGGGCCGCCGGGCGGCGTCGGTCAAGTTCATCCTGTACACGCTGCTCGGCTCGGTCGTGATGCTGCTCGGCCTGCTGCTCGTATGGGCGCAGACCGGCACGCTCGACATCGAGGCCCTGAGCGCGGCCCACGGTGCCGGTATAGCGAGGTCTGTGCAGATCGTGGCGTTCGTGGCGATCGGCATCGGCCTGGCGGTAAAGACCCCCATGTGGCCTTTGCACACCTGGCTGCCCGACGCCCACACCGAGGCTCCCACCGTCGGCTCGGTTCTGCTCGCCGGGGTGCTGCTGAAGATGGGCACGTACGGCTTCGCCAGGATCGCCATCCCCATCCTCCCCGAGGGCGCGATGGCGGTGGCTCCGTGGCTCGGTGCGTTCGCCGTGGTAGGCATCATTTATGGCGCTCTGGCCTGCCTCGCCCAGCGTGACCTCAAACGCATGATCGCCTACTCGTCCGTCGGCCACATGGGCTTCGTCCTGCTGGGGTTCGCCACGCTGACCCCGGTCGGCATCAACGGCGCCCTCTTCGCGAACGTCGCCCACGGCCTCATCACCGGCCTGCTGTTCTTCCTGGCCGGGGCGATCAAGGACCGCTACCACACCGCCGACATGCCTTCCCTGGGCGGCGGCATGCTGGCGACGCTGCCGCGGCTGGGCTCGGTGCTCACCTTCGCGTCGATCGCCTCGCTGGGGCTGCCGGGGCTGGCCGGATTCTGGGGGGAGATGCTGGCGCTGTTCGGGGCCTTCCAGCCGGCGAACGGGCTGCCCCGCGCGCTGTTCGTGACGTACATGGCGATCGGAGGGCTGGGGGCGGCCCTGACGGCCGCGTACTTCCTGGTCATGCTGTCCCGCGTGACCCACGGTCGCCCCCGCATGGACGAGCGGGAAGGCGTCACACCGGACGAGCGTCCCGTCGTACCTCTCGGCTCGACGGCAAGACGCTCGGCGACGGCCACCTTGGAGCCGCCCCCGAGACCGGAGCCCTACAGCGGCCAGAACAAGCCTCCAAGCGCCACCGAACCCAGCACGCCTCCGGACCATGCCGCACCGTCCGGTGACGACGCGTACCTGGAAGATGCCGGACCCTTGAACGGCGGCACGCCCTCAGACCACGTCCGACCGTCCAGCGGTGACGCGCGCCTGGAAGATGCCGGAGCCGTGAGCGGCGGCACCCTCCCGGGCGGCCCTCAGCGGGTTACCGGCGCGCCCCGGCGGCAGGCGCCAGATGACATCAGGAGTTACGAGCTGCTGGCATGGACACCGCTGGTGGCCCTGATCCTGCTCTTCGGGCTCTGGCCGGGCCTCCTCCTGTCGCTCACCACACCGGCCGTGCAGACCCTGCTGGGAGCCGTCTCATGATCCAGCAGATCGACTACTTCGTGATCGCGCCCCCGCTGGCGCTGGCCCTGGTGGCCGGTCTGGTGCTGCTGCTGGACGCCTTCCTCCCGGCCCGCCCCCGTACGAAGCCCGTGCTGGGGCTCGTCACGCTGGCAGGCGTCCTGGTCGCGCTGGCCTTCGTCGTCGCCCAGGCGATCAGGGGCGGCCCGCCGCGATCGACCTTCTGCGTCCCGGCCGACCTCGCCGGTCCCACCAGGCAGTGCTCCTTCGTGGCGGACGGCTTCACGCTGGTCTTCGCGGGCATGGTGCTGGTCGCGGCCGTGGTGGTCGTGCTGATGTCGATGACCGAGCTGGCGGCCGGCGGCATCCCGGTGGGTGAGTGGTACTTCCTCCTCCTTTGCACCCTCGTCGGCGCGGTGACCCTGCCCGCCTCCCGAGACCTGATCATGCTCGTGGTGGCGCTCGAGCTGGTCTCGCTCCCGGTCTTCGCCCTCACCGCCATGAAGCGCTACGACGGCCGAGCCTCCGAGGCCGCCGTGAAGCTCTTCGTGGTTTCGGTGGTGTCGACGGCCGTCATGCTGTTCGGCGTCTCGCTTCTGTACGGCATCGCGGGCACGGTCTACCTGTCCCGCCTCGCGGCCGTGTTCAGCGGTCAGGCCCCGGCGCCGGGGTTGGCGGAGACCACGACCCTCGCGGCGGTCCAGGGTCTGCCCGCCGTCGTCTCGGTCGGAGTCGTGCTCGTCGTGGCGGGGTTCGCCTTCAAGATCGCCGCGGTGCCGTTCCACTCCTGGGCGGCCGATGTCTATCAGGGCGCCCCGGTCCCCGTGGCCGCGCTGCTCTCGGTGATCTCCAAGGCGGCCGGGTTCGCCGGGTTGATCCTCGTACTGGTCGCCGGACTGTCCGGGCAGGCTGCCACCTGGGCGCCCATTGTCGGGATCATCGCCGCGCTGACCATGACCGCGGGCAACCTGCTCGCCATGCGCCAACGCTCCGCCGTACGCCTGCTGGCCTGGTCCTCCGTCGCGCAGTCCGGCTACATCCTGGCGCCGCTGGCGGTGGCGGCCCAGGGCATAACCCTTCGGCCTGCCAGGGGACCCGGCACATACCCAGCCGGAACCGGGGTCGGCGCGGTCAGCACTTCCATGGCGTACCTGGTCATCTACGCCGCCATGAACCTCGGCGCGTTCGCGGTGGTCCTGCTCGTCTCCAGGACCGCCACCCGCAACGAGCTCGACGACTACCGGGGCCTGGCGTTCCGGCGACCCGCGGCGGGGCTCGCGCTGGCGTTCTGCCTGGTCTGCCTGGCCGGCCTGCCACCGGGCCTGGCCGGGCTCTTCGCCAAGGTGTTCGTCTTCCGCGAGATCGTGGAGGGCGGCTCGGGCTGGCTTGCCCTGATCATGGCCGTCAACACCGTGATCGGCCTCTACTACTACGCTGTCTGGACCGCGCGCCTCTTCACCCCTCCCACGGCACCGGTCCTCGTCCGGCACCGCCCGACGCCCATGACGTGGCTGGCCATCGGCCTCGCTCTGGCAGCGGCCGTGCTGTTCTCGATCGCCCCCCAACTGGTCCTGGACATGACCGCACTGTCCGCCTTCGGTTGAGAGACGGGCCGTGGGTAAGAAGAAAGTCGCGCTCCGCCCGCAGCTGAGCACGCCGGGGAGCGGCTGGGGAACGAAGCACCGGGTCGTGGTCGTTGGAGGAGGTGAACCCAGACCACGAAGGGGGGAAACCTTGCACCACAACGGTCTGCGCACGGCCATCCTGCTGGGCGGCCTGTCGGCGCTGATTGTCGCGGTGGGCGCGTGGTTGGGCGGCGGCGCCGGTGTGCAGATCGCGCTCGTGCTCGCCCTGGCGAGCAACGGAGTCGCCTATTTCTTCTCCGACCGCATCGCCCTGTCGGCCATGCGTGCCAGGCCGGTCAGCGAGGTGGAGCAGCCCACGCTCTACCGGATCGTGCGAGAGCTCTCCACCGAGGCTCGCCAGCCGATGCCGCGCCTGTACATCTCGCCGACGGTGCAGCCGAACGCGTTCGCGACCGGCAGAAGCCCTCGCCAGGCCGCGGTGTGCGTGACGTACGGCCTGACCAAGCTGCTCGACGAGGCCGAGCTGCGCGGAGTGATCGGGCACGAGTTGTCACACGTGTACAACCGGGACATCCTCATCTCCTCCGTAGCCAGCGCGCTGGCCACGATGATCACCTGGATCAGTTACGTGGCCGTGTTCTTCGGCGGCTCGGACGATGACGAGGGGCCGGGCTTCGTGGGCGCGCTGCTGATGATGGTGCTCGGACCGGTGGCGGCAGGGATGGTGCAGATGGCGATCTCCCGGACGAGAGAGTTCCAGGCCGACGAATCGGGTGCCAGGCTCACGGGCGACCCGCTCGCCCTGGCCTCGGCGCTCCGCAAGATCGAGATGGGTGCCCGCAGGCTTCCGCTCCCCGAGAACAGCCGCCTCACCTCGGCCTCCCACATGATGATCGCGAACCCGTTCAGCGGCTCGGGCTTCGGCCGGCTGTTCTCCACGCATCCGCCCACGTCCGAGCGGGTCGCCCGCCTCGAGCGGATGGCCGGCTACCGCCGCTGACCCATGGGCCGATTAACCAAGGCGGAGCGGAGGCTCTGGAACGCGTTCCCCACCGGCCAGACCGTCGAGCTGGGCCCGTTCAAGATCGGTCCGTTCCGTACGGCCGGCGCGAACGCTCCCACGGACGGCCACACGTGGGGGCCCGAACGCTCGATCAGAGCCGAAGTGATCGCCCAGTTGCTCCTCGGCGCCCGCGACACCGGCACCGGCTCGGTCCCGGCGGTACGTCTGCGCGGCGCCCGGATCACCGGCCGGCTCACGATCATCGGCGGCACGATCCCGTACGAACTCAGCCTGATCGGCTGCCATCTGGATGAACCCATCCGCTTCACCGACTCCAACACCCGCACCGTACGCCTGACCGACTGCCGTCTCCCGGGCCTCAGCGGCGGCGGCCTGCGGGTGGCCGGGCACCTCAGCCTGTCCGGCTCGAACATCACCGGCACCGTCCGCCTGAACCGGGCCCAGTTCGAGAGCGGGCTGTGGCTGGGTGGGACCAAGATGACGGCCGACGACGACGAGGGATGGGCGCTCTACGCGAACGCCGTCGTCGTGGACTCCGGCACGTACCTGCGCAACGCCGACTTCACCGGAGCAATCGGTCTGGTCGGCGCCCGCCTCAACGGTGGACTCTTCCTGGACGGCGCAACCCTCCGCAATCCCGGCAACCAGGCCCTCATCGCCGACAACATGGTCGTCGAGGACACCATGCGCTGCACCGACGGATTCCTGGCACTGGGCTGCATACGATTACGCGGAGCGCGAATCAACGGGACACTCTCGCTCAACGGGATCATCCGAAGCCCGGACACCCGCTACGCCCTCCACGCAAGCCACATGGAGCTCCGCGAGCTCTACCTGAAGCCCGCAAAGCTCATCGAAGGCGTCGTCACCCTCGCACACACCACCGTCGGCACGCTGCACGACAATCCAGACACCTGGCCCGAGAAATTACGCCTGAACGGCCTGACCTACGACCGCCTGCGCGGCTCCGGCGTAACCCGCCGAATCGACTGGGTGACCCGGGATCCGGAGGGGTTCAGGCCGCAGCCGTACGAGCAACTCGCCGCCTGGTTCCTCAGCGACGGCAACGACGCGCTCGCCCGGCGCACCCAACTCGCCAAACTCCGCGCCCGCCGGCAGACCCAGGGCCTCGGTAGCCGGGCGTGGGGGCGGCTGCTCGACGTCGCGGTCGGGTACGGTTACCGCCCCTGGCTGGCGGGCATATGGTTCGCCCTGCTGCTGGCGATCGGGACGGTCGTCTTCGCCATCAGCCCCCCAAGAGCGCTCAAACCCTCCGAGAGCCCCGATTTCAACGCCTTCGCCTACACCTTCGACCTCCTGCTCCCGATCCCCGCATTCGGGCAACGAGAGCTGTTCGACCCGGGTGGGTGGACGCAGTGGCTCGCGTACGGACTGATCGTCTCCGGCTGGATCCTGGCCACGGCGCTGATCGCCGGCGCTACGCGGATCCTCCGCCCTCAGTGACCTGGCGCAGGATGGACGCGAGATCCGTCGGGAAGAAGGTCTCCTCCGTGCTCTCGAGCTCCTCCGCGCTCCACCACCGGTAAGCCATCGTCGTGTCCTTCTCGGTCTGCTCCATGTGATCGAACGACACGACCGCACCGGCCCCCACCCAGATCGCGAAGAACGTCTGATCCTGCGTGATGGCGTACTCGGACCAGTTGAACTCGATCACGCTGTTCCCGTACGGTCCGCTGAGCTCGTCCGCATTCGCCCGGATCCCGACCTCCTCGAACAACTCCCGCGCCGCCGCCTCCTGCAACGTCTCGCCATCCTCCGCCGCCCCGCCGATCGTGAACCAGAACGGCTCATCGGGCCTGGCCGGATCGAAGCCGTGGAGCAGGAGAACCCGATCTTGATCATCAATGGGCAGGGCACGCGCCGTAAAGCGGCGCAGGGGGATCTTCGTCACGTTTACCGAGCTTACGATCGAGCCCCGACATGCCGCCCGCCGCCATCCTCCAGAGCAATCTGACTGAGGGCGCGATCGGGCTGGACAACCAGCCAGACCCTGGGGACTGGACCAGATCAACCTGAAGCACTGTGAGGCCGATCATTCATGTCCATACCACGCAGGTCAGAGATCAAGCGGATGCTGGGCTCAGCCTGAGCCGCCGCGAGCATATCGGCGGCTTTGGCTGAGCCTTTGGCTATCTAGGGATGAGCTCGGGTTAGAGGGACCCCGGCTGGAGCTGAACCTTGCATTGGATGGAACTGAGGTACTCGTTCAAGTGCCGCCGAAGCCCGGCCATCTCGTCGCCGAGAGCTGCGAGATCTTGTCTGACCTCAATACGGAACTCGGCGATGTCGGCCTTTATCTGGTCGACTTCGGCCGTTGTGGCCTTGCCGGCGCCACTGCTGGGCACGCCCGCTTCGAGTGCCCGCATCCGTGACATCAGGTCGAGAAGGCGTCCTTCTATGTCCACTGTTCCACCTTTGCGGCAGAGGGAGTACTCCCTTGTGGTTGACTTCATCCATGGTCTCATTGAGTGAGGACTCAGTGACGGACAGTTCCCCAACTGCCGATGGGCGCCCGTAGTCAGGCAGTGGTTCTTTCGCACCGGTGCCTAGATTTCTTTTCCCCGGGAGGAGGATCGAACTCCCATGGTGCGCGTCGGCGAAGAACTCCGCCAGCGAAAACGGGTCAAGGCGACGGATCGGAAAGACCGGGTGCCGCATCGGCGATCGACACAGGCACGAGATCTCGGATAGATGGTTCAACGAGCCAAGAAGACCATCAAACGCGGAGACTTCGCCAGCACCTCATTGGTGGCGGTACCGGAGCCGTCCCTGCCCGCCGGCCGCGCGCCGGAGCGCTCGCCGACCTGGACGAACCGGCAGCTGATTGAAGGCCCCGGTGCGGATGCGGGTGGGAGCGTTTTAGTGGAACTTCCCGGAGCGGTATGGGTGCTGGCAGGCGATCTACGGGCCGAGCGCCGGGCCCGGTGGCGTGCGGAAGAAGCCGGTCGATCATGCAAGCAGCGCCACCTGTGGGACACGGCATCAACCGGCTCAAACCTCATCGGGCCGTGACCACCTCGCTTCGGCACGCTCGCCATCCGCTACAAGGTCGCCATGAGTCGCTATGAACTCACTTCCGAAATGTGGCCTCTAGGCCGTGCATATGGGCGTTGGCGGTCCGCGGTGGGCGCCCCGCCTCTGACTGGCCTACATCACCCACGGAGCCATTTGGCCGATCCGCAAGGGCACCTCGACCAAGGCTGTGTAGCCCGCTCTCAGCCACTCCACCGAGGATACGTACATGTGGGGGAGCGGCCCGAGGCACAGGAGAAGACGCGTGCCCTCGTGGACAGCGCGCTCGACCGTGTGCCCCGGATGTGCCCTCCGAGCCCTGCGGAACGCTGGAACGCCAGTTCAAAGGCCTGAAGTAGGCCTCCGCTAGCGGTAGTTCACGAACTGGAGGGCGATGTCCAGATCCTTGCCCTTCAGAAGGGAGATGACGTCCTGAAGGTCGTCCTTCTTCTTCGAGCTGACCCGAAGCTCCTCGCCCTGAATCTGCGCCTTGATCCCCTTCGGCCCCTCGTCGCGAATCAGCTTGGAGATCTTCTTCGCGTTCTCCTGGTCGATGCCCTCCTTCAGGCTGACCAGCATCCGGTACTCCTTGCCCGACAGCTTGGGCTCACCCGCGTCGAGGATCTTCAGCGAGAGGCCCCGCTTGACCACCTTCTCCTTGAACACGTCGAGAGCGGCATTCGCCCGCTCCTCGCTGTTCGCCTTGATCTCGATGTTGTCCTGCCCTGACCAGCTGATCGCGGCCCCCGTACCCTTGAAGTCGAAGCGGTGCCCGATCTCCTTGACCGTCTGGTTCAGAGCGTTGTCGACCTCCTGACGGTCGATCTTGCTCACGATGTCGAAAGACGAATCGGCCAAAACACTCATCCTCTCAGCGGCGAAAGCACTACCCGGATCCTGCTTCCCCGGCGTACGCGAAAACGCGCGGACCCAGCGCACGAGCCTAGCCAGCATCGGCCCGCCGCGCAGGACACCGCTCCCCGTACGGAGAACCGTCCAGATTCCGGCTCCCCTCCACCCGTTTCGGCGCGGTGCCCAACGGAGATCCGGCGCACACCCAACCGTTGTCACGTACACCTCGGAAGTCCGCTATCCTTCTATCTGTCGCCGCGAGAGCGGATGGCACGGCAGGTTGCCCGAGTGGCCAAAGGGAGCGGTCTGTAAAACCGTCGGCTCAGCCTACGCAAGTTCGAACCTTGCACCTGCCACACGCAGTAAGCGCAGCTCAGAGGCCCTTCGGGGCCTCTTCTGCGTTTCAGGGGTGTGCAGCCAGATGCCGCTCTGAGCGGCCCGTTGTCGCTGGTCCACCAATATACGTGCAATGATCTTGAGTGCATTTTCGCAGGTCGGCCAGGGGTTTCGGCCAATACGCGGCCAAGAAGAAGAGCCCCGGCGGTGGGACGGGGCTCTGGGTGCGGTTGGGACGTGGTCATGCGGCGAGGGCGTCGCCGATCCGCTTGTTGGCGATCTCTTGTTGTCCGTCGATGCACTTGGCGTAGACCCTCAGGAGGACGTCGACGCTGTGGCCGGCTCTTTCAGCTACGTCCGGGGCTGAGACGCCCGCGTTGAGCCAGAGGGAGACGGCCGCGTGCCGGAGATCGTACGGGCGCTTGGCGAGCGGAGAGGCGACCTGGGCGGGTGCGAAGGCCAGGAGGCGTGCGGCCTGCCAGACCTCGGTGTAGGCGGTTGAGGCCACCACGCCGCCTCGTTCGCTGCTGAAGATGCGTCCGTCCTTGGCGGTGCCGTATTCCGCGACGTGCTCGCGGAGGATCTTGACCAGTTCCGGTGGGATGGGGATCGGGCGGACGTCTTGCCTGCCCCGGTGCTTGAGGCCGCGTTCTTCGTGGGCGTCTCCGCTGTCGGTCCACTGGGTGTTGACCTCTGGCCGGGACACGTCGATCGTGAGCCGGCCCCAGCCGGACGCGGGCAGGTGGCAGTCTTGCAGTCGTAGGCCGACTGCTTCGGCCGGGCGTAGGGCGGCGTAGTACATGCAGGCGAAGAGGGCCATGAGGCGCCGGCCCCTGCCTCGCTGTCCTACGTAGGTCACCGCGGTCAGCAGCTCTTGCGCCTGGCGCGGATTCACCACGACCCGAGGGTCCACCGTCTCCGTCGTCTTGGGTGGCTTCCACTTGATCTTGTGCAGCGGATTTGCCGAAAGTTCCTCCAGCTCCACCGCGTACTCCAAGAGAGCATGGAAGACGGCGCGTTTGCGGGCGATGGTTGTGGAAGCCGCCGCCTTGCCGTCGAGGCACAAGGTCAGGGCGTGCAGGGCGAGCCGTACCGTCTTGGACTCCTCCAGGCTCGCCACGTCGAGCGAGGCAGCTTTCAGCCAGGCCACCGCAGCGGCGTGCTGCTGCGGTATGTCTGGTCGCTTGTCCTCAGGTAGGAGAAGGCACTTACGGAGGACCGTGCGAAGCTCGCGAGTGTCAGGGCGGCCTGCGCGGTCCTTGGCCAGCGAGGGCAGGACCGTTGCGAGGGCGTCGGACATGCTGTCTCGGCTCTTGGCCGCCGCGTGTGGCCACTTCATCTCTATGAACGCCTGGGCGAACTCCAGGACGCTCTGAGCGTCCTTGGCCTTGATCATGGATGACGGCAGCCCAGACTCCACGTCAAACGCTTCACCGCGCTTGGCGGCCTGCCGGAGATCAGACAGGAAGCTCTCGGCCAGGGCCTTGGTTCGGTAGGTCTTGGAGGAGCGTTTACGGGCGACCGACCAACGGACGACATACGAAGGCGTCTTGCTGGATTTGTTGCGGCTGATTTCGAAGAACTTCACGTCGTACGAGGTCGTCATGCGGTGCTCCTGAGGGATGCGAGCCAGGCGTTGAGATCGCTGCGGTAGATGCGGAGTTCGCCGTTGGGCAGGCGGATGCCCTCTGGCGCCTTGCCGATCTCGCGCCAGCGGTAGAAGGTGCGACGGGAGACACCACCGAGTTCGTCGAGGACCTGGCTGACGGTCAGCAACTCGTCTCGCTTGGTCACGCAGCCCTCCCCAGGTCGTTGGTTGCCGAAAAATCTTGTCCGGCTGCTCTGGCCTCCAGCTCTCTGAGGTGGGCTCGCCAGCGTTGGCGTTCGGCCACGGTGCGCAGCAGGCGTACGACGAGGGGAGGCACGTTGGCGTCTCCGGCCGGGACGAGCCGCCAGATGTAGCGGTGGGGGTCGGTCGGTTCGTCGGCCAGGCCGAGGGCTTCCATGACCCAGGTACGGCGGTCCTGCTTGTGCTCAGCGAGGGTCTTGTTGGACCACTTGCGGGAGACCAGGACCCGGCGCCCGGCGTAGCCGAGGTGTTCGGGCTTGTGCGCCTTGGAGCGGCACCGGCCGGGAGCCATCCCCGCCTTGGCGTTCTTGGGCTGTACGCCGTAGCGCAGCCAGTTCGGGCAGGTCGGCGAGCAGGGCTCGTAGCGCAGGGCGTCAACCATGCGCGCGGCGTGCTCACGCTGGGCTTGGCCGCCGTCGAGGCTCTCGCCGATGGACTTGGTCAGGTACTTGGACAGATACCGGATGCACTGGTCAGCGTCCGGCGTACCGGCGAGAACACCTTGCACGTCCACCTGATCGCCGAAGCGGATCACGTGGAGCGGTTCGGCGTCTTCGTCGAGGGAGTCGAGGGCTTCGTCCCAGGTGGGCAGGACCTCGCCGGTGATCGGGTCGAGGTAGCCCGTCCCGTCCTGCCAGACAGGCAGCTGATCCCCGTCGAAGCGCACTTCGTCGGTCGATGGCCACCACACTTGGTGATAGGTGGCCGCAGCTATCTGCTTGATCTCCGCGCGCGGCAGGGTGCCCCGGATGGCCATGTGCAGATGTGGAGCGAGCCGCCTCTGAGGTTCGACGGCCGCGAAGTACTGCACGTCATAGCCCGCGACCCGGCGCAGGTTCTGCACGAAGCGATCCACGAGCTTGGAGACGTGCAGCGCGTCCCGAGCAGCGCGCCGGTAGTCGTAGGTGTCGGGATCGATCGGGACGCCGTCACGGACCTTGCCGTAGCTGGGCAGGGTGAGCGTGACGAACAGCGACGGCCGGTAGTTCTTGCCGTCGGTGCTGGTGAAGGTGCGTCCAAGGGTGGTGTTGGTCATCTTGCGCTTGGGCAGGTTGGGTGCGTCCTGTCGCCGGCGGGTCGATCGGGTGCGTTTGGGCACCGCGGATCCGGTGACGCTGCCCCGCATGCCAGCGGCGTTGATTTCGTCATCGAGGCCGGACAGGACGGCGTCCAGGTCGGTGGTGTCGTCGCCGGCCTGTTCGGCGGCATCCCGCTTGGCCTGCATGTCGGCGCGGAACTCGACCAGCCAGCGCTGCTCCTCGTTCGGCTCGTCGGGCGTGATCGTGGGCTCCTCGTCGAGGTGCCAGCCCTCGCGGCATTGAGCCATGCGGAGTTGCCGGTTGCGCTTGGCACACGGCGGGCACTTGCTGGCGAGGACAGCCCCGCACGGAACGTCGATGATCTCGGACTTGCCAGTGACGATGTCGAGCCGCCGCAGCGGGACGGGCCTGATACAGACCCCGTGAAGCTTGGCGACCTCTTCCAGGACGTCCCGGGCCATCGGCATGGCCAGGCGGACAGCCCGGGGGAGAGCGCGATCGTGCACATGGGTCATGCGGTCCTCCCTTCGCCGGCGGTTTCGGCCAGTCGGGCGCAGAGCCGGTAGCGCTCCAGGTCCGGGTGAGCGTGGACGCGGGGGTGGTAGAGCTCGAAGACCCGCATATGAGGCAGGTCGTGAGCGGTCAGCAGGACCAGCAGCGGGCGGCCTGCGACCAGGCTGATCTCGTCGGCGGTGCCGTGAAAGCAGATCCTCATGCCGCACCCTCGCGCGGGCCGAAGGCGTCGACCATGTCGCGGATGTCGGCATCGGAGACGTAGGCGGCGCGCACCCGGAGGGGTTCGGGGCTGGCCTCCAGCCGGACGTAGCCGACGCCCGCGCCGATCTCCGGGACGGGTGAGATGTGGTCAGCGAGGGCGCCTCGATCACGTGCGCCGTCGCCGAGGACCATGTCCACCTGTTCTGACTCATCCAGCCGGAGGGCGATCTTGTCGGGGAACAGGTTGCGGATGTTCATGACCTCTTTGCGCGGGTCCTGAAGTGCGGCCAGGACGCCGACGCCGACCGCGCGCCCTTGGGTGGTCAGGGTGGCCAGCGCTGCGGAGATGCGTTGCCGGAGTTGCCGATCGGACTGGTAGGCGGTCAGGAACGCCACCTCATCGACTACGACCAGAACGAAAGGATCATCGACGGTGGATGTGTGGGAGCGCTGCAGGCCGGCGAAGCGGGCAGCCCGTTTCTGCATGACGCAGACGGCCTCGTCCAGCAGGTCGGCGCACTCCTCGGGAGTGGCCGCGTACCGGGTGCCGAACAGGTCGCGGCCGTAGGACAGCTCCATGAGTTTGGGGTCCAGCGCCCACAACTCGACCAGGCCCGCGTCGGCGGCGGGGAGCAGGGAGCGGATGACGGACCAGATGATCGATCCTTTGCCGGCCCCGGTCGCGCCCGCGACGAGGACATGGGTGCCGTGCACCTTGAGCCGCCACGGCCCCCCATCCTCGCCCTTGCCAATCTCGACCGGTCCCACGGTCGGCTCTTCCGGTATGGCGAGCGCTGGCAGAGGCAAGGCGAGTGGATCGCTCCGCGGGAAGGTCAGCGTCAACCGACCGGCCCGGGACAGCGCCACCCGGCACGACTTCGCGCCGAACCCTTGGGCCAGGTGGTCGGTGCGGTCGGCCCAGTCCTTGACTGCCTGTCCCTTGAGCATGCGCACGGTGACCAGGTCGGCCCACGAGGTGCAGGTGACCTTCCCGAGCCGGGGGAGGTAGTCGCGGCCTCGGAGGTGACGGCCGAGACCGGAGACGATCATGACGGGTTGCCAGTGCCGCCGGTAGATCCAGACGAGTCGCCACCAGGCCAGAAGCCGGTAGCCGACGAGACGGGCGAACGACGGCCGGTCGATGAACGCCCACGAGACCAGGACCAAGACGACACTACCGAGCAGGGACGCCGCCAGCGGCCAGCCGTGGAAGTACCAGGCAGCGCCGAAGGCTATCGGGATGATGGACGCGATGGGGTGGCGCCAGATCGTACGGACGAGCCCGGCGAGCATCCGACAGACCAGGATGACGATGGTGATGATGGCGGGAGTCTTGACGACGGCCGGGCGGAAGACGACGGCCGTGTCGGGCGTGGTGGAGACGAGGTTGCGCGCCTCGTCGCCAGGCAGCCGCTTGAACATAAGCTGGGAACCTCTCGTGATGTGGAGTCAGGGGAGAACCGAGGGGCCGCCGGAAGTTGCCGCTTCCAGCGGCCCCGCCTCATGTCAGGCCGCCGGGTCGGTGGTGTCCTTGGTGGTGGCCGACTGTTCGGCGTGTAGCTGCTCGCACTCGGCCAGGTATCGAGCGGCAGCGGCGAAGATCTCGCGGGCGATGGCCAGGTCGGCGTCGGTGACCGGCCCGGCCCCGGTGGTGGAGATGTGCACGTCAGCCTCTTGAGAGTTGAACTCCAGGTACGGCCGCGGGCCGCTGAGCAGGAGTCCGGCGCGAACCTTGAGGTCGGACGTGTGGAAGGAGACGCCGACGTGCGGCGTGGACTCCGGTCGCACGGACAAGGTGACGTAGGTGTACGGGCCGAGACTCACGCCGCGACCCCCTTGCCGTCGGGCAGCCCGTAGAAGCTGCGCTCCAGCGAGCGGGCGAAGCGGTGGGCCTCGCGGGCGAGCTGGCGCGCGAACTCCAGGTCCTCCACGGTCACGGGCCCGCTCGTGGTGACCAGGACGGAGGTGGCACCGAAGTCGAGCGCCAGGACGGGCTCACGGCGGGCGTACGGGTGGTTGAGGGTGCGGGCGGCGTGCCCGGTGGTCAGCCGGATCACGCTGTTGCGCGGGGTACGGCGACGGGTCATTTAGGCGGCATCCTTTCCGGCCGAAGCCTTGCTCTGGGCGGGTTGGGTGGTCTGGCGGGGTGCGTGCATCTCGCGGACCTTGATCGAGTACGCGAGGCGACCAACGGCGTTGACGTACGGCGTGATCGCGATGCCGTCGAACTCGACCGGCGTGAACGGCAGCCCCGGCATCGGGGAGGGCGGCACCGGCTGAACCGGCGCGAGGATCTTGACCGCCACCGTCTTCTGGGCAGGCTTGAGGGTCGGGTCACCGTCCATGACCGCGACCTGCCAGACCAGCTCTGCGGTCTGCTTGTCGCGGGCCTGCACGAACCGGCCGTTGGACGAGGCGTCGAAGTCCTTGACGGGCTCGACCTCGCCGACGATGTAGCAGCCGTGCGGGAAGACCATGTTGTACGTGACGGGGATGGGTCCCTGGATTGCCATGCTGTTCCTCTCGATAGCGGTGGAGAGCCCTTTGTTCGCTCGTCCACTTGTCCGCATGAGTTGAGAGTAAGTGATCGCAACTCGTCCGCACAAGTGGATGACTGGTAAGTGGCGGGTAAGAGTTAGCTCACCTTGAAGACATCTTCGAGCTCGTGCAAGCTCCCGGGCAGGGCCAGGCACGCCACCATCAGCACGTCGCCGGCCGGGTCATGCACGGTGGCCAGCACGCCGAGGACCGGGTTGGATGACCCGAGCAGCTCGGCTTCCTCCTGAGTGGGCATGCGCGCGCTGACTCGCTCGGTGATGTGGTCGAAGCGCAGGTGCTTGACGGCCTGGAGGTGCTGGCGGATGCCGCGCCGCAGGGGTTCGGGCTTGTCCAGGTCGGTGCCGATGGCATGCTCCAGCGGCACCCAGACCGTCTCCACGGCCGAGATCACGTCCGCCTGTCGAGCCACCCGCTTACGCATGATCACTGGGGTCTGCTCGGCAACACCCAGCAGACGCGCTACATGCCGTGGGGCTGGAACGCGCCCGGCTTCCACCACCGCATCGGCGCTCTCGCCCTGCTCGGTAGTCGTCTGGCTGGGCCGCATCCGTTCGGCCGTGCTCTCTGGACGACCCTTCACAAAGGAGCCGCGCCCGTGCTCGCGCTCGATCCAACCTTGCATGGCCAACGTCTGAAGGGCGCGTACCACCGTGGTTCGGCCGACGCCCAATTCGCGCACGAGCTGTGTTTCGGACGGCAGCATGTCGCCCGGGGCGTACTCGCCTGACTCGATACGCTCTTGAATGGCCCGCATCACCTGGGCGTATTTCGGTGGGGCGAAGTCCATGCTCATCTCAACCGCCCGTTCGCTCTTGCACTCATGCGCACAAGCACAGTACCGGTTAAGGATGTGCTTGTCAGGCCCCATCAGGGTGCAGGCATAGTGACCTTACTGCCGTCTCGATCAAGGGCATCGAGGAGCGTGAGGCACTTCGCGCACGCCTGAGGGGCAGTGGGGGAGAAGGTCAGCGACCAACCGCAGAAGGGCAGCGGCTTGACCGGCGAAGAACAAACGGCGAGCTTCGTTCCAGGCACGACGGCGTGCTGCTTCAGGACGCGGCCCTCTTTCGAGAAGCCGGCCACGTACGTCTGGACAGCGACCTCAGACTCGCCCGCCGGTTCATGAATCGCGAGGTCATCCCACGCGACAGCCCAACGCTGCGCACCTTCCGGAAGGTCGTACCATTCGCCGTCGAGCTTCAGGAGAGCGACGTTGCCCTCGCGCAGCACCGCCACCACCCGGCCTTCGCGCCCGATCAACATAGATCGGTAGGCCCGAGTGGAGGCGGGGCTGTGCTCCATGGTCACGATCGTTGCGCGGTTCCCGACGCGCTCCCACGTGTTCATTGAGGCTCCGCAGAGGGCGTCTCGTGTCGGCCCGCCTCAGCACATTGCTGGTTGCGCAATTCCTCGTACCGCATGGCGATACGACGGGCTGCCCGAAATGGATCAGTCGCCGGATGCCAGGCATAAATGACCCGCCGACGACCGGCATTCCACCCGGTACGCCACCAAAAGCGTCCGCCATCGCACCAAACGACGAGACCCACCCAGACCGAAACCAACGCCAGCCCATAACCGCCATGGACGTCGGCCTTGATTCCGTCGTGCCGCAAAGCCTCTTGAAGGAGCTCGGCCGACCGACAGGGATCCTGAATGATCACCAGGGGGGCGATCATTTGGCGACCCGCTCAAATAGTACGGAACCAGCCGGGTCGAGATATGCCCGGAAGATATGACGGCTTGACCAGCCGTCAGCACCCGTGCCGAAGTCGAAGACCTTGTGCACGATGCTGCCTCGAATAGAGGCGTCACCCGGCATGCCTCGCATCGCCTTGCGCAACTCGTCCATCGCGGTGGCCTGGAAGGCAGAGGACCCGCACGGTCCCAAGGCATCGCCCTGCTCTGAGCTGATGCGGACTTCCCACTCGAACCGCTCCTGAGGCGTCTCGGCTGGCCCCGGGCAGTGCAGGCAGTCCTCTTGGGCGGATGCCGCCAGACCCAGCCCCGAAGCCGCCACGTGGCCGCGCCGGGTGACGATCTTCCAGCCCCGTCCCTCGCACTCTGTGCATCTGACTGGCGTTGTCATGCCGGACAGCATGATTGCCGATACTTTTCTTACCTATCCCACGCTGGTATATGACGATGGGATATAGGCTCCGCCACACGGCAATGCATCATCCGGACAATGACAAAGCCGGAGGTCAGCAATGCAGAATGGCGCGTTCGACCCAATTGAGCTACCCGCCGTTGTCTGGGAACAGGAACGGACCCGGGAAATTCTCAGAGAGCGCGACATTGCCGGACTTTTCGGTCTTGCGGTCAAATACGGCGCGAGTCAGGTCCGCATCGGCACCGCCACCGGCCTCGGTCAGCCCCGTGTGAACGCCATCCTGCACGGCAACGGAACGATCAAAGAACTCGCCGTCATCGAGCGCATCGCCTCTGGCCTACGCCTGCCCGACCACGTCCGCATGCTCCTCGGCCTGGCCCCGCTCGACATCGCCTCACCCACCGGCGACCACGACGACGAACATGAGGAACAAACCACCGAACTAATCAGCCGCCTGGACGCCGCCGCAGCAGTCGACCCCACCACGGTCATGATCCTGCGCACTGACACGAACAATCTGCGCTTGCTGGACCGCCGTCTTGGAGGTCCTGCCATCGCCGACAAGATGCACGCCCAGATGGCCCAGATCCAGCGCGCCCACCGCCACGCCATCCGCCCCGGCCTACGCGCCGGCCTGGCGCACCTACTCGCCGAAACCGCCTCACTCGCGGGATGGCAGGCCATCAACACCCTGGCCTTGAACGACGCCTGGACGCACTACGAGCGAGCCAAGGCCGCCGCATATGAGGCTGACGACGCGGCCCTACTGGCCTATGTCTCTGGCGAACAGGCGTACGTCCTCATGGAGCTCGGCCGCCCCGCCGAAGCCACCGAACTCCTGCAGCATGTTCACGAGCAGCACGGCGGCCACTTGCCGGCTCGCCTCCGCACCTGGCTCTCAGCAGCCGAAGCAGAAGCCGCCGCTATCCTCGGCGACGAGACCATCTGCCGCGCGGCTCTCGACCAGGCCGCCGCCCTCCTTCCCGAAGGGGACGGCGATGCGGAAATGCCGTACCTGTCCATCAACGCCCACCACATAGCCCGCTGGCGCGGCAACTGTCTCGTACGTTTCGGCGACCCAGACACCGCCGAAGACCTTCGCTCAGCCCTTGCCGGTATGGACGGCACCTACAACAGGGCCGAATCCGGCGTCCGCTGCGACCTCGGCCATGCCCTCCTGGCCGTCGGCAACCCCGAAGCCGCCCAACCCCACATCCAACGCGCTCAGCAACTGGCCACCATGACCGGCAGTCGCAGACAGCGCCGCCGCATCGACGAACTGTCGAAAGCCGTCAACCGCGCGCTCGGCCGTTGAGCCACACCTGAGCCTGAAGCAACCCGATCAACGTTCCGGATGTCCAGATGTCTCCGCGGGCAATCATGCTGGGAACCTCTGCCATCGGAACCCACTCGATCCGGTCGGCCTCCACCTCTCCTTCAGGCGTGCCCACCAGCTCGGCCCCGCGCGCCACGAACAGCAGGTGCTCTGCATCCACCATGCCGGCCATCGGCTGATAGCTCACCAGGCGCTCAACGTTTTTCGGCCGGTACCCGGTCTCCTCCTCCACCTCCCGGATAGCGGTCGCCATCGGATCCTCGCCGGCCTCGACGAGCCCGCCGGGAAGCTCCCACCCCCACCGATCGAACACGAACCGATGCCGCCACATCAGCAAGACACGATCCTGCTCATCGATGACGACGGCGATCGCAGCCCGATCCAGATGCACCACGTGATGCTCGAACCGTTCCCCGCCGGGGATCTCCACGTCGGCCAGCCCCAGCCGAATCCATCGGTTGTCGTAGATCAGCCGTTCCCCATGCACAACCCAGCGCGTCAGCTCAGCGTCATCAGCCACACCGCGACGCTATCGTCTTATACGTTCCTCATACATGGCATCGAACCGATACACCAGCGTTGAGACTGAGCCCGAGTCCCTGGTCCACCATCAATATGCCAGCGGCCACCAAGCCTGGCAGCCTCCCAGGACAGCGTTGCGGCTCCGAACTGGAGAGATCCTTGGCCAGCCTAGTCGAGCTCCTATCAATCCCTAAAGGCCACACATAGCACGGTTTCGCTGCTAGCATATAGGGTTTAAACCGTGTGGGAAGAGTCGCAATGGTCCTACCCAATTACGCTGAGTAAGCACAATGACCGCGTCCAGGGCTCCATGCTCTTAAAGTGGCTACCGTGGAACGACAAACCTTCCGCCAAATTGGGCACGATGTGACAGATCGCCTCTAAAAGGAACGCATAGCCGAACGACGGCATTATCCATGTGGTGGGTGTGCGAATGATGAATGTGCGTGGTGCTGTGGTGACGGTTGCCACGGCGGCAGGAGTCGTACTGGTTGGAGTAGCCACAAATCAGGTTCTTGACGACGGAAAATTAAGTTGGACATGGGCCTATCTTGCCTTCGGCTTGGCGGTCCTCGGGGCTCTTATAGCTCAACATGTCTCGCAGGTGGCGTCCAGAAATGGAAGCGACGCCTCAGCTAGTTCTTTGTCGGCTGGCCGAAGGCGAACTTATCTACGCCAGTTGAGAGCTAGCGTCAGCGACATGGAGACGATTGGCGTAAAGACTCAGGCCGAGTTTGTGTTGAAAATGCGTCAGGTATATGTTGACGTTAGCCTAGTGCCGAAGCCTTCCCAAGATACAGTCCACGAGCCATACGTGGGCATCGATGCCACCAGCGCGTACAATGACAGGCGCACTTTGGAATCTTTCCTTGGCAATCATCGACGTCTTGCTGTCATCGGTGGTCCCGGCACAGGTAAGACCACGCTTGTACGAAACACTGCGTTGATTTGTAGCAGACGTGGGTGGCGAATCTGGAAACGTACAACGCTGCCAATCCTCCTATACATGCGAGATCACGCCGAAATGATTCTCTCGCAGGCATCACAGAGCCTTGCAGAGGTGGCAGTCTCGGCGGGTTGGCTGGCAGGAAAAATCCCGGCGGTTTGGGTAGAGAAACGGCTTGATCGAGGCGGTTGTATCGTCCTCCTCGATGGCTTAGATGAAGTCGCAGACGAATCTCATAGGGGGCAAGTAGTTGCTTGGGTCAAGCGACAAATTGAACGCTACCCCTACAACGACTATGTGCTCACTTCTCGGCCATATGGATACTTGTCTAATCCACTTCCAAATGCCGAAGTACTGCAGGTGAGACGCTTCACTGGAGGGCAAATCTCTCACTTTCTGCATAACTGGTATTACGCAATTGAGTGCCGAGCAGTCGGAGCCAAGGGTGCTCGGGTTCGCGCGATCTCCTCCCGTAAGGCAGACGATCTATTCCACCGGATAAGACAGCAGTCAGCGCTCCATGACTTGGCAGCCAATCCATTACTTCTCACTATGGTTGCCAATGTCCACAGGTATCGAGGGCAACTTCCTGGAAGTAGATCGGAACTATATGCAGAGATGTGTGACGTTCTTCTTCATCGTCGACAGGAAGCAAAGGATCTAGAGAATACTACAGGGCTGCGCGGGCACCAAAAGGAGCATGTCATGCGTCACCTGGCGCTCGACATGATGACCGCACAAGTACGCGACATTCACGCTGCGGATGCTGAAAGAGCCATCCAGAAGTCTCTTCGGCTGGTATCACCAGGATTATCACCCGTAACGTTCCTGCAAGATGTGTGTAGGAGCGGACTGCTCGTAGAACGTGAACATGACATTTATGCCTTTGCCCACCTTACACTTCAGGAGTATTTGGCAGCAGCCCAAATAAGAGAGAAGCGTCAGCTGCTGAGTCTGCTTACGGATAATGTTGATGATGTATGGTGGCGTGAATGTACGTTGTTGTGGGCGGCCGCCGCGGATGCAACCCCTGTCATCGAAGCGTGCCTAATCTCCGGATCGTACCGCGCTTTAACTCTAGCATTTGACTGTGCTGATGAGGCGCGAGAAGTGGACCCCGGTGTGCGCGGCCGTCTTGAAGAATTTCTTTCCAATACCGATGCAGCCGAAAAGGTTGACGTAGCCCGCCGTAGGCTTGTCGACGGCGTGAAAGCTACACGCTTCTTGCGCGACACTATTTGGATCGATGAAGGATCTGCTGTTTGTGCGCAGGCAGTAAGTAATGAACTGTACGGATTGTTCGTTCGGAATGAGCTTGCAGCCGGACGTTATGTTTATAATCCAGCACTAAGAGACGTCACGTTGGGCTATGAAAACAGCATGCCGGCTGTAGGCGCTAATCTTGGAGAAGTAGAGCGCTTTGTTGCATGGCTGAATTCGCTGTTCGATGGGGGGCAAGCCTATCGCCTCCCTGATGCAGAAGAAGTCAGTTCTCCGGCCGTTAAGTTAGTGAAGGGTATCGGCAAAAATACCATCTGGATCAGGAATAAGGCGGAGCTTAGTTTGTTTCGCCCAGAGGTTGCTCCTTGGCCATATGCAGCTTCATCTGAAGATGTAAGAAGATATCCTGTACGGGATCGCAAGCAAACCAGTCTGAATCTACGATTGGCCCTTGTGACGCCGGGCCTAGAGTTTGATCGTATCCTTGTTTATGGTCACGCTCTGGCTACTGCTCGTGCTCAAATGGTGCATCAGGAGCGTGATAATCCAAAAATTGGTGTCTACAAGCTTATGCTAATGCTTGAGCTTGGGCGATCTCTCCTTCGCCCACCTAACCAAGCTCGAGCACAGCACATAGAAGATCTTCGCGGACTGTTAAACAGTCAACGGGCCACCGCTAGCGAGGTGCGGGCCAGATCAGAGTCACTTGCGAGTGAGCTTGGACTTGACTTCACCTTTCTTCAGGACACGACTTCCTATGTCGATCCTTTTGCCTACGACAAGGCTCTCAAGGCTGCTATTGAGCATGCCCAACCTGAACTGGGTGAGCGTAACCATCCTGAGATACTGGCACGCGCTAACGCGCTAGATCGGCAGCTTGATTTCGCGCTGGGGATTGGTCATAAAGCCTTCCCGTACCGCGATTTCGCTATAGGCTTGGACTTTTGTAGAAATCTAAATGATGGGCTGAGCCTTGAAAGCGCGCATGAAGCTGTGCACAAACTATGTTCGATTCTTAAGACAGCGTGTGATGGTGGTGGACGCGCTAGCTCTGTGGCGAGCCTCGCGCAGGAGGTTGCTCGCATCGGTGACGTAGCGCGTGATGTCCAACATGCTCTTGGCCACGTTCGCCATTATGAGAATGAAGATGAGCTTAGGTCATATGGTAGCTTGAATGTATATCTTGATTCCATCTGCAAAATGGCGGATTCTCTCTCAAGGAATCTAACTAGCGACCTAGCGAGTGCGCTTGACAACGGTTTCATCTCCGATCTTGAAGCCGCTCTAGGCCGGGCTTATGCGCGGGCTTGCGACCTGGAGAGAGCGATAGAGGTCTCCACGACTCGAAGACGTGAGCTTGAGGACATGGTCGACCTCGCTAATGACCTTGATCTTGCCTCTGAACTTTCGCTCCAAACAAGGGTAAAAGAAATTCATGTTTTGGTGCGCAGCTATCGAATCATCCTTAGGTTGTGGAAACCGCAGGCGTCCAGATCTCTCGGGGAGCTAGATGAGTACATCGCGGATCTGCTTGCGAAGCATCCAATCTCGACTCCTATCCGAGAAAATCCCCGAAATATTCTCAAGGGGGCAATTCACGAAGTTCAGCGGAGCCAACACCGCCAGCCATCGCAAGTTTTCGGATATCAGGTAAGTCGGCTTAAGGAAGTCGATTCCTTTATTGGCAAGATATTTGACGGAATTGTTCCTATCAATGGCGAATCCATGGCTGTTGCTCGTATGGAGTTGATCGCCACTTTGGCCATGCTGGATAAGGTTGGTAACAACAAGGCTGGGGTATTGGTGGCACAGTCATTCGCGAGTCTGGTTGCACTTCAAGAACATGCGGAAGGTTCGTTGCGTGCCAATGAAATCATTCTGCTCGGCCCAGCTTAGTGTCTAAACGGTGTTCCGGGCTCCTCGGCCGCACTGGCGGCGGTTGACTGATGCCCAGGAATCTTGCCGAGTTGTTCTTATAGGTATCAAGCGGCGGCGCGGCGCGCCGCCGTACCCGGCCCGCCGCCTGCCCGCCGCCCGGGCATGCGGCCTGGGGGCCGGTCCCGGGCGGCGGCAGTTCGGGCCGCACCGCCGACCATCCACTCGCCGCATCCATCGAACCCGCCGACGTGAGCGACGCGCCGCCGCACGGAGCCGGTCGCATCGTCGCCGGCCGCACGAGTTCCGCTCGCCCTTCGCTTCGGGTGCCTACGGCATGCTGTCGGCCACGCTGCTCAGGTTCAACGCATAGCGCTCAAAGAAAGAGCATCGGGTCATGTGGATGCTCCATGGGCTCAGGATGGGCTCTACACCAGTCCACGACCCGGAGCGTTAGGCGGTCGAAGGGAGCGTCATCAATGGCTGGTCGCTCGTAGTCAGCGAGACGATCGAGGTCCGCGATCAGCTCTCGCAAGTCCTTCTCGTCAAAGAGGGTCGGGTCAACAAGCATGGACCGGAGGAAGGCCTGGAGGCGCTCGAAGCTGTCGCTCCAGTTGATGTTGCCGTTGCGTTGTGCCTCGTTTCGGAGCTTCTCGACGGCACGGAGGAGTTCTCCTTGAACGGTGTCGGCTTGGCCGCGGGGAGGTACGTACGACTGCCATATCCGGCGGGCGTCAGCGGCATACTGCGGGTCCACGACGCTCACCGTACAACCATGCCTCCGGCGGGGAACTCCGGCTCCGGGATGATCGCGACAAGCCGAGGTGGTCACGTGGCTGGGGTGGAAGCCTGATCTTCCCGTCGCCGTCGCCCCAGGACAAGCCCAAGCAGACCAAGGGCCAGGGGCGAAGGTCGTTCTTCCAGTAGGGAGCTCCACCTTCACCCCTGGCCCTTGGCCCGCTTCCCTGCCGGGTGGGACGACGGCAACGGGACGATCAGGCAGGTGGAGGACGTGTGCGAACTGCGCAGCTCCGCAGCTTCCGCGATCTTTCCAGCATGAGCACGGAGCTCGTCATCGGTTGGTTGTGTGTCCCGTACGGCTTCCCAGTCATCGATGAGGATCATGAGTTCGGTGATCTCCGGCGGATAAGCGCACTTCGCCATTAGCTCAGTGATCAGGAAATCGGCTCCGGATGAGATCGGTAGTGAGCCGTCCCGCATGGCCAGCGAGATATCGCGGGCGGTGGCCCATGGCTCTTGGCTGGTGTCCATGGGAGGCATGCCGCACTCGGACAACACCTGACGGATCAACGGCTCGATCTCGGACATGGAGCCGATGGATAGAGCGTGTCCGGCCAGCTCAAGGGTGGCAGGCGTGTCAAGTCCTGCCCCGATCAGGTCGCAGGCGATCCATCCCGCATCGGCGGTAGAGCCGACAAGGCGCCCGCGTAGCAGGTGGCCTCGAAGCGTGGCCAGTTGGTCACGCAATTCTGCTGGGAGCCTCATGAGACCATTATCAGGGCGCGCTAACTGCCTCACCGCATGATCGGCTTGCCGTGCAATATGCGGGAAATGATCATCACATCCAAGCGCGTGTGCAGGAGTCGCCTACCAGGTCAAGGCGTAGGTGCGAGCGTTAGTCGCGACGCCCTGTAAAACCGTCGGCTCAGCCTACGCAAGTTCGAACCTTGCACCTGCCACACCAGCGGGAAGAGGCCCGTCACCAGCGGAAACGCGGTGACGGGCCTCTCGCTTTGTGTCCGGCTGTCTACGGCGATCCCCGGTGTCCAACGGCTTCTCACGGCCAATACGCGGCCAAGTTTGGAAGGGGTGTGGCCGTGTCCCAAGCCGCTCACGCGGGCGACGGAGCCTAGGTCGATCTTGCCGTGGGCGACGGGATTGAACGGTTGTGGTTGGCGCGGGCGTTGATCCGCCTGCCTGGGCCGGCAATGCGTAAGGGCAGCAGTGAAGTCGTTCCGCGAGGCCAGGCAATCGGGATGTGGAGCCCGACGACACAACTGCTGGGAATGTGCGGCGACGCGTCGATCGTTATGCCGCGGCGGCCAGGTGAGAGAGCCTGTCTCCACGGATCACGACCAGTGGTAGCCCAGGTTTACGGCTAGTACGGCTACCGCAGTGGCGAAGAATCCGGCCCAATTCACGAGCTTGCGGGAACCCACTCGCAGGTGCTCAAGACGCGCGCGCCGAGGAAGTACAACACAAGGCTGAAGGCGGCGAGTGTTCCCAGCATTGGCACGGCGAACCCGCCCAGCAGCCCCAAGGAGCCGGGCCGGCGTCGGCAAACACACCGTCTACCGCCGCTGGCCCTCTCGGGGGCTGCTGTTCCTCGACGCGGTCCTCAGCTTGAACACGGCAGGCCTGGACCACCCCCGACACCGGCGACATCGTGGCCGATCTACGCGAGGTGATGACCAGGGCCGCCGACCTGCTAGGCCGGGACACCCTGGGTCCAGGACCTCATCGGCGAAGCTCAGCACGATCCCGAGGTCGCCGCCGCACTCAACCGGCGTCTCATCGAGCCACAGACCGCCAACACCCTGGCTGGCCTCCGGGCCGCCAAGGACCAGGGTCAACTCGCTCCCGACTTCGACCTGGACCTGGCGTTCGAGGTCCTGTCTGGCCCCTTGTACTACCGGTTGCTGATCACACAGCAGCCGTTGGCCCCCGACTACATCAACCGCGTACTCCATGCCCTCTTCGCCGGGTTGAGCCCCAGACCGCAACCGCGATAGCGGCACCTTGCCTCCGGCGCAGATGCGCTGGAGGCAAGGTGCCGACGTACGGGTACGGACGCGTAGTTCACCCGGGGTAGGGCTTACTCCTGCAGGATGGACAGGGCTCGGGATGGGCACAGGGTGACGGCGTGGCGCGCCTGTGCGGCGCTCTGGTCGTCGAGGTGGTCGGTCAGCAGGGCCACGATCCCGTCGTCGTCCTGGTCGAAGACAGCCGGTTCGGTCAGGACGCACTGGCCGGAGCCGACGCAGAGACTAGTGTCCGCGTTGATGCGCATCATGTCCGGCCTACCAGGTGACCGGGAGTTCGTGAACGCCGTAGATGACGGCGTCGGACTTGAACGGCAGCTCCTCGGCCGGTGCGGCGAGCCGCAGGGTGGGGATACGGCGGAACAGCGTGTCGAAGACGATCTGCAGTTCCATCCGGGCCAGGTTCTGGCCGAGGCACTGGTGCGGGCCGAAGCCGAAGGCGATGTGGTGGCGGGCCCCGCGCTCGACATCCAGTTCGCCCGGGTCCTTGAACACGGCCGGGTCCCAGTTGGCCGACAGCATCGAGACGATGACGCCCTCGCCGGCCTTGATGCTCACCCCGCCGATCTCCACATCTTCGGTGGCCAGCCGGGAGGTGACTCCGTCGGCGATGGTGAAGTAGCGCAGCAGTTCCTCCACTGCCATGGGTGTCCGGCCTGGGTTGCCCTTGACCACGGCCAGCTGCTTCGGATGGGAGAGCAGCCCGACCACGCCGAGCGAGATCATGTTCGCCGTGGTCTCGTGCCCGGCGGTCAGCAGCAGGAAGGCCAGGCTCACCAGGCCCGCGTGGTCGAGGGTGCCCTCCTGGCGTTGCCGGGCGATCTGCCGGCCGAACAGGTCGTCGCTGGGTTCGGACTCCTTGCGGGTGACCAGGTCGTCGATGTAGGCGCGCAGCTCGGCGAAGGCTCGCTGGCGGCCTTCCAGCGACGTCCGGCGCACCATCATGGTGGTACGGCTCTGGAAGAAGTCGTGGTCGGCGTACGGGACGCCGAGCATTTCGCAGATCACCAAGGAGGGCACCGGCAGGGACAGCGCCTGCACCAGGTCGACCGGCCGCTGGTCGGCGGCGAGCATGCCGTCGATGAAGTGGTCGACGATGTCCTGGATGCGCGGGCGCAGCGCGGCCAGCCGCTTCACGGTGAACTCGCCGATCACCGAGCGCCGGGCCGCGGAGTGTTCCGCGCCGTCCATGCCGAGCATCAACGGCGGCTGGTTGCGGAGCTGCTGCAGGGTCGCCGCATCGAGGGTGAAGAGCGGGAAGCCGTCCTTGCGCTTGTCGGAGGAGAAGCGGCCATCGATGAGGACGGCCCGGGCCTCCTCATGCCCGGACACCCACCATGCCTCTCCGCCGCTGGCCAGGCGGACCTTGCTGATCGGCGCCTGCTCGCGCAGTTGCTCGTAGGCGGCGGGCGGGGCGAACGGGCAGCCCCGTCCGACCGGCAATTCCAGACCGGCGAGTTCGTCGGCAACGCTCTTCGTCATGAATGACCTCCCAGTACTAGATCTGGCGGGATGTGTTCTGCTTGTGGCGGCCTCCGGAACCGGCGGTGTCCTGCGGAGGCCGAGAGCCGCCTGTCGCGCCACCGTCAGGTCCATGTCGCTCCAAGGCCGTGGGCCGGTTCGTCACCGGTGTTCATCGCAGGCTGAGCGGGGTCTCGGATTCGCTGGGGACAACATCTCCGGGTCGCGGACGCGTAGGAGAGGCCGGTGATGCGGCCGTCCTGGGAAGGTCCGCGGTGGCGGCACGGCGCACGCGCAGGCTGCCGGCCAGGCACAGCACGACACCGAGCGTGAGCCAGGTGACCAGGACGATGACGGAGTGGGTGACGCCGTGGCCGTCGAAGAAGGCGGTGGAGCGCAGCAACTGGCCACCCGCCCCGGGCGGCAGCAGTTGGCCAAGGACGCCGGACCAGCCGGGCAGCATTTCGGGCGCGGTCGCGGCACCTGACAGGGGATTGCCGATGAGCATCATGGCGACGGCGCCGAGACCGAAGCCCGCCACCCCGAACAGCGACTCCAGCCCGAGGATGCTCAGCGAGGTGGCCGCGACGGTCAGGGCGACGGCGGCGCTGTTGGCCCAGTACGCGCCGCCCAGCGAGCCGAGCCAGAACTGAAGGATCGCCGCCGCGGCCAGGCCGCCGGTGATCGCGGAGGCGAGCGCTCCGGTGACCCGGCGGGCGGTGCCGCGGACCAGTCTGGTCAGCAGGAGCGCGGCGAGCAGGCCTCCCATGACCAGGGGAAGGGCTCCGGCGGCCAGGCCGGCGCCGCGCGGGTCGTCGGCCGGCAAGGCGACGAGGTCACGGACGGCGACCGCCGTGCGGGTGCCCGGTGCCTGCGCCTGGCTCAGCCCGGTCGCGACGCTCTGCAGGGTCTGGGCGACCGCAGTGCCGGCGGCGCTGGCCATGATGACCTGTGGGGTGCCGGAGCTGACGTCGATCGCCCCGTAGACCTCCCGGTCGCGGATCAACCGTTCGGCGGCCGCGGTGCCGGCGACCTCGGTGATCTCGAAGCCGTCCGGTAGACGTCGGCCGAGAGCGGCGCTGACCTGCTCGACCGCGGCGGCCGGCCCGGCGACGGCGATCGGCACATCGTGTACCGACGAGCGCACCGACGGCCAGGCGAAGGCGGTGAGAAGCACGGAGATGCCCGCCGTGAGCAGGACGACCGCCCTGACCACCGTTAACCAGGGTGACCGTGGTGTGTCGGCTGCCAGCGGGGCCTGAACGGCCATATCTGCTCCTCGAATACAACGTTTGCGTGATTTACGTGATGACGGGGCGGGCCGGTACGCGGATGCCTTCGCCCGGAATGCTCCGCACTGCCGCGCGCGGCGGCCGACGGATTACTTCAGCGTGAGCGGGGTCTCGGATCCGATGCGGGTCAGCTTCTGCGGGTTGCGGACGTAGTAGAGGCCGGTGATGCGGGCGTCCTCGACCCGGGCCGCAATGACGCCGTCGATCTCGCCGTCCACGCACAGGAGAAGCGCCGGGTTGCCGTTGACCACGGTGGGCTCGCCGGTGAGCGCGATCTGGGCCTTGCCGAGACCGCTGACGATCATGCGGGCGACCTTGCCGGCGCCGATGATCGGCTGCGGCGCGGCCTGTTTGACGCCGCCGCCGTCGCTGATCAGGACGACCTCGGGGGCGAGCACGTCGAGCAGCCCCTGCAGGTCCCGGGTTTCTACCGCACGCTGGAACGACTCCAGCACCGCCCGGGTCTGGCTCGGGGAGACCACCTCCCGAGGGCGGCGGGCATCGACGTGCCGCCGGGCCCGGTGCGCGATCTGGCGCACGGTCGCCGGGGTCTTGCCGACCGCGGCCGAGATCTCGTCGTAGCTCACATCGAAGACCTCGCGCAGCACGAAGACGGCGCGCTCGGTCGGCGACAGCGTCTCCAGGACGAGCATCAGCGCCATCGACACACTCTCGGCGAGCTCGACGTCCTCGGCCACGTCCGGCGTGGTGAGCAGCGGCTCGGGCAGCCACGGGCCGACGTAGGCCTCCTTGCGGCGCTTCAGGATGCGAAGCCGGTCGAGCGAGCGCCGGGTGGCGATCCGCACCAGGTAGGCGCGTTGGTCGGACACCTGCTCAAGGTCGACCTTGACCCACCGCAGCCAGGTCTCCTGCAGGGCGTCTTCGGCGTCGGCGGCCGAGCCGAGCATCTCGTAGGCGACGGTGAACAGCAGGTTGCGGTGGGCGAGGAACACCTCGGTTGCCGGGTCCATCCGGCCACCACCAGCCGTCGGCTCGGCTTTGCCCGTCGTCGCATCCCAGCGCCCGTTCATACCTGGCTCCTGCCTGTTCACCCGCAACTCCTGCTCCATGCACAAGGCGTTGGCAACCACCGCGGTGTGACACCCGCGATCGGTGACACATGTCACACGACCGCGCTGTCACAAAGTTCCGGGCGCTCACGCCACGTGGTCGTCAGGACGCCGCGCGAACGATATGCGCGGCACACAACTTCCCGAGCGATCACTTCGGCCCCATGGCGCAGTGACCGCCGCGCAACCGCCACCGCAGAAAGAACGGAAAGGACATCATGAGCAAGGTCTGGTTCGTCACCGGTTCGTCTCGCGGCCTGGGCCGCAACTTCGTCGAGGCGGCCCTGTCCCGGGGTGACAAGGTGGCCGCGACCGCGCGGACCATCGGAAGCTTTGACGAGCTGGTCGCCGCCTACGGCGGGGCGGTGCTTCCGTTGGAGCTGGACGTGACCGACAAGGCCGCCGTCTTCGAGAGCGTGAAGCGGGCCGGGGAGCACTTCGGCCGTCTCGACGTCATCGTGAACAACGCCGGCTACGCCTATGTCGGCGCGATCGAGGAAATGACCGAGCAGCAGTTGCGCGACCAGCTGGAGACCAACGTGTTCGGCGCGGTGTGGGTGATCCAGGCCGCGCTGCCGTACCTGCGTGAGCAGGGTGCAGGGCACATCATCCAGCTGTCCTCGGCGGCCGGGCTCATGGCGTTCCCGCTCAGCGGCGCCTACAGCGCCTCCAAGTGGGCCCTGGAAGCTGTGAACGAATCCCTCGCCCACGAGGTCGCCGACTTCGGCATCAAGGTGACCGTGATCGAGCCCGGCGGCTTCGCCACCAGGTCCGGCAAGAACCCCGATCCCCTTCAACAACGGCCACCTGGCCGAGCCCAACCCGGTCTACGACGCTCTTCGCCAGCGCATCGCCGCGTTCGCGGGCAAGCAGCCCGCCGGTGACCCGGCCGCCGCGGCCCAGGCACTCCTCAAGCTCGTCGACTCCGACAATCCGCCCCTGCGGGTGCTGTTCGGGCAGGGCTTCTACCCGATGCTCCAGCAGGTCTACGCCGACCGGCTCAAGACCTGGGCCGACTGGCAGGACCTTTCGGCGCAGGCGCACGGCAACCTCGATCAAGAAGATCGCTGACCCAGGGCCGAGCCGACTCACCAGAAGCAAGCGAACCGACAGGAGCACCACATGAAGCACCGCATCGTCGTCCTCGGCGCCGGCTATGCCGGGGCCTACGTGGCCGGGAACCTGGCCCGCCGGCTGTCCCCAGCGGACACCGAGATCACCGTGGTCAACGCCGTGCCGGACTTTGTCCAGCGAATGCGGCTGCACCAGCTCGCGGCGGGCCGCGACATCGAGGCTCCGAAACTCGCCCACGTCTTCGCGGGCACGGGGATACGGCTGCGCCTGGCCCGGGTCACCGCCGTCGACCCCGAGCGCCAAGTCGTCGCCGTGGCCGACACCGACACCGACGGCGTTGTCGGCGGTGAGCTCGGCTACGACACGCTTGTCTACGCGCTCGGCAGTCACGGCGCCGACCACGGCGTCCCCGGCGCGGCCGAGCACGCCTTCGACGTCGCCGCCCGGCCATCGGCGCTGCGCCTGCGCGAGCGCCTGGACAGCCTGGACAGCCTGGACAGGCGGGGCGGGCGAGGCGAGGGCGGGAGGGTGGTGGTCGTCGGCGACGGGTTGACCGGTATCGAGGCCGCCACCGAGTTCGCCGAATCCCGGCCGGGCCTGTCGGTGGCGCTCATCGCCCGCGGCGAGCTGGGTGCCCGGCTCTCCGCCGGAGCCCGCGGCCACCTGCGCCGGGCCTGCGACCGGCTGGGTGTCACCGTCCTGGAGCACACCCGCGTCGAAGCCGTCGAAGCGACGCGGGTGCTGTGCGCCGACGGCACCGCCCTGACGTCCGACGCGACCGTGTGGACGGCGGGGTTCGGGGTCAGCCCCATCGCCGCCGCCGGCGGGCTGGAGGTCACCGAGAACGGTCAGATCGTCGTCGATCGCACCATGCGGTCGGTCTCGCACCCGAACGTGTACGCCATCGGCGACAGCGCCTATGCCATCGGCGACAACGACCGGCCGTTGCCGATGTCCTGCGCGTCGGCCGGCTATACCGGCCGGCAGGCTATCGAGGCGATCGTGGGACGCCTGACCGGCCGCAAGATTGCGAAGACCAAGCTGGTCTACACGTACAACCACATCAGCCTCGGACGGCGAGACGGGATCCTGCAGACGGTCAACGACGAAGGGCAGGCAAAGCCGAAGTACCAGGGCGGCCGGAAGCCCGCACGGATCAAGGCGGGCATCCTCAAGGTGGCGCTGTGGGCCACCTCGCACCCCACCTACGGCATGCCCACGCGCAAGCACCGCCTGGCCGCCGCGCCGGACGCGGCCCGTCGAGAAGGCGCTCGCGTAATCGCCTCACGTGGCCCGCGTGCACAGCACCGCCACTGATCGCTTGAGCGCCGGTCGGTTCGAGGTCAGCCGGAACGAACCGGCTGGCCTCGCGGGCGTTCCGGCTGCTGGGCTCCGCCGCCGACGTCGAAAACGCCGTGCAGGACGCGTTCCTGCACTGGCATGCCACCGACCGGCAGCGGATCAAGGTGCCGGAAGCATGGCTGACCAAGGTCATCACCAACCTGTGCCTCGATGGCACCCGCCCTGCAGGTCGAGCCGACGGGGCGGGTGCCGTCGAGGTGACCGGCGAGCTGGTCCCATTGGGAGTAGTAGCGGGCTGGCCGGGTTTTGCCCACACCTGGGGCGCCGAAGCAGAGACCGACGTAGCGCAGGGGATCCCGGACCCGAGGGGACGGGAGATCTTGGACCTAAACAAGATCGTTGACATCTGAAGCGTCTAGGGCCCCGCTGACCACGCGCCGGGATCGGCTCAGCCGCGCGGCGCGTACATGATCATCAGGACTCCCACCAGGCAGACGAGCGCGCCGATGACATCCCAGCGATCGGGACGAAACCCGTCGACGGCCATGCCCCACGCCAGCGATCCGGCGACGAACACGCCGCCGTAGGCGGCCAGGATGCGGCCGAAGTTCGCGTCCGGCTGGAGAGTGGCGACGAATCCGTACAGGCCCAGCGCGATGATGCCGGCCCCGATCCACAGCACACCGCGCTGCTCGCGTACGCCCTGCCAGATCAGCCATGCCCCGCCGATCTCGGCGAGCGCGGCCAGGGCGAACAGCACCAACGAGCGGACGATCGTCATGACCGGTAGTACAGCGCATCCCCGTGAGAGGGTTTGCGCCGGGTCGACGCCGATGTCGTCATAGCTCAGCAGTCGCAGCCGCTCCCGCCGCAGTCACAGCCTTTCTCGGTGGCAGTCGCACGCGAGGCGCGGCGGCGATGCAGCCGCCATATGCCGCCGGCGGCGGCGATCAGCAGCACGGCCATGGCCGGCAGGGTCTGCTTGGCCAGGGCGGCGCCGGAGATGGTGAGGGGAACAGCGGTGGTCGTGATGGGTGCTCACGTGGTCAGTTCTCATTGGAGGCGCGGCTTGCGGCCAGATCGGCGAACGGCAGTGGGCAGTCGGGGCAGGTGCAGTTGGTCAGGTTGTCGCACCCGGCGCTGACCACCTGGGTCAGTGCCTCCCGGATGGTGGTCAAGTCGGCGATTCGTGCGTCCACCTCGGTGATCTTGGCCAGGGCGCGGGCGCGGAGGTCCGGGGTGGGGTGGCCGGGCCGGCCGGTGTCGATCAGCTCGGCCACCTCCGCCAGGGTGAAGCCGAGCCGCTGGGCGGCTTTGATCACGGTCAGCAGGGTGACGGTTTCGGGCGGGTAGGCGCGGTGCCCGCCGGGGCTGCGCGCCGGTTCGGCGATCAGCCCGCGGCGTTCGTAGTAGCGCAGGGTCTGGAGGTTGATTCCGGCCTGCTCGGCCACCTGTCCGCTGCGCAGGTACGGCCCGTCGATGTCCTGTCTCACGCTGATCGCCCCGCTGCGGCGGGTGCGTTCGCGCGGCTGTCCTCGAAGGCAGGCCCGGCCTCCACCAAATGCGCGGCTCCAGGGGCCGGCAGCGCGCGCAACTCCTCACGCGTGATGCGATCCATCACTTTCCGTCCCTTGAGGGCTTGGAGGGGCGTCTTCGTCATGCGGAGGCCGCCGCGCCCGCGCGGGCCTGCAGCGCGTCCAGCACCTCGGCCTGCTCCGGCGGCACCGCCACCTCCAGCGCCAGGCTTCCGGCGGAGATGGCGAGGGTGAAGGTGAAGAACGAGCAGCAACTGTTCTCCCGCGCCGTCAGCTCGGCGGCGTGGGCGGCATTGTCCGGGGTGAAGACGAGCTCCAGGCGTAGCCGGGTGTGTTCCGGCCGGGACAGGGCCTGCACCGCCTCGGCGAACAAGGCGTCGAACTCGGCCACCCGCAGTGGCCGCTCGGCGGTGGGCAAGGTGCAGGCTGAGGGCATCCATTCCTGGTCAAGGGCAATGTCGTGAGTCATGCCTCGACGGTAAGCCTGTACCTAGGTATCGGATGCAAGTCCCCGAGCGACCTTTGTGCGTTTCGGCCGACGGGGCTCCGATTTGCCGGCGGGTGTCGCTGTGCGAGGTGCGTGCGGCGGGCACAGGTATGGGGTCCACGGCGCGCAGGTCTGCCGGGTGTCCGACTTGCGAGGCTGCCATGGCGGCGCTGGTCGGCGAGTTCGTCCACAGTCGGGCAAGCACGTGGAAGTCGCCGAGGCTCGGGGTCAGTGTGCGAGCCGGTCTCGTACCGCGTTTTCGATGAGGACGGGAAGATATGCGTCCGTGCCGGGTGTGGCAGCGCTGGCGGAGGACCGCAGGGCGTTGCTGGAGCTGGCGCGGAAGGTGCTGCCCGAGGCGGAACGGCCATAAGGGGCTGTTTGAGCCCTTGAACGTGGCTATTGCCTCAGCGCGCCTGCGCCCGGCGAGTCTTGGGCTCGTCTTCAACGTCCGGCCGGGAAATCGTCATACGCGGGGTGTGAACTGGTTCAGGTCGTAGATGCGGAGCGTCTTTTCGATGTCGGCGACCTGCGCGACGATGCCGGTGAAGCCGGCCGCGCCGAAGCGGCGGTGTTCCTCGTCCTCGAAGGTCTCGGCCATCTGGACGAATTCCCTGGGCGGGATGACGTCCCGCATGGCGGGGAAGACGACGGTGTCCTCGCGGGCCTCGTGTGGCTCGTACATGCGGATGAAGGCGGCCAGGTTCGTGACCAGGTCGCGACGGGGCTGCTGGGGTGTGGGTTTGGCGGTGGCGTTCAGGATGCGGCCGGTCAGGACGCGTCCGCGCTGGTGCTGCTGGAGCAGCACCGAGACGGTGTCGGTGAGTTTGCCGGCCTTGACCAGGCGCGGGAAGACGTACCGTTCTTCGAGTCGCTCGTGGTATTCCTCGATGAAGGTTCGGATGATGCCGGCCCCGGCGTGCAGGGCTTGTTGGGGGACCTGTTCGCCGGCGTTGATCCGGCGGATGCCCTCCCGGTAGATCAACAGGACGCGTTTGAGGACCCCGTGTTCCCTCATGAGGTCCTCCGGCGGCGTGACCGGCACCTCTTGCGTCTGCTCCTGGCTGGGGGCAGGTGTGGGCGTTGCGGCGCTGCCGGCTTGTCGTGTGGTGCCGCATCCGGTCAGCACCGCCGAGCCGCAGGCCAGGGCGATGGGCAGGCCGATCATTTCGCGGCGGCGCACGATCGGTGTTTCGCGGTCGGCCCTTGCTTCGTCCATGGCGTTCGGCACTCCGTCTCCTGGCCAGTCCGACGCGGTCCGGCTGGACGGCATCACGCCGGATGCCTGCCCGGTCGCCGGTGATCCGATGCGATGACGTGGGTAATGCTTGCCTCGGCTTGGCCGGTCGCGCGTTGGCCGCCGGGTGTGGGCCCGACAGGGATGAAGCTCACCGGTTCTACGAGATGATCTGCCAGGGGCGCATGATCTCGTTGTCCTCGTGTTCCAGCATGTGGCAGTGCTGGATGTAGGTGGCGGGGAACGCGGTGCCCGTGCCGGGGATGCCGTCGATGGGCGGGGGAACGTCGAAGCGCAGGCCGATCCGGGTGACCATGCCGGGAAGGGTGACGACGGTGTCCTTCCAGCCCTCCTCCTCGGCTGCCGGGGGCGTCACCGGGCCGTTGAGGTAGCGGGCGAGGGCAGGTTTGGCCGCAGGCGGGCGTCCCCGCGCGATCCAGGCCTGGTACGCCTTCAGGTAGGCGGGCGCGTCGAAGCGCTGCCGGTTGAGGAGTTGGAACTGGACGAGGTGCACGTGCATGGGGTGGCCGTCGCCGGAGGTGTTGATGTACTCCCAGATCTCGGTGGTGCCCACCCTGGGGAAGTCCTCGATGGGGTCGTCGAAGAGCCGTTGGTTGATGGCCAGGTGGGTGGATTTGTGGTGAGCGTCGCGGTCGGCGGTGATGACGAACTGCCGTCGGGGCAGGCCGGACGTGGGCCGTAGTGGTGTGATCGGCCGCAGCGACAGCCGTTCCGGCGGCGCGCTCGGGTCGGGGCCCGAGAGCTTCTTGCTCACCTGGAGCTGCATGATCTCGGGCATGGGGACGTTCATCCCGCCCTGCGGGAAGGGGGTGGCGGCGTCGTTCATCATGGTGATTTGCGAGACTTGTGGCGCGTCGGTGAGGTCGAGGATGAGGTCCGCCCGCATCGCCGGGCCGAGCAGGAGGCTGGTCAGCCGCAGTGGGGCGGCGCGGAAGCCGCCGTCGGTGCCGATCAGCCAGAACGGCCTCCGCGTGCCGCCATCCTGGAACCACAGGTGGAAGAAGCGCTGGTTGGAGCCGTTGAGGAGGCGCAGCCGGTAGCGGCGCGGCTCGACGGCCAGGTACGGGTAGGCCTTGCCGTTGACCACCGGGACGGCGCCGAAGAAGTTCGGATTCCACTTGGGGTGGTACGGCGTAGGCCCCCTGTCGGGGTAGGACAGGGCGCCGCCGGAGGTGAGGTTGCGATCCTGCAGGACCAGCGGCACCTCGTAGTCGCCGGACGGCAGCGGCAGGCCGTCTTCGAGCGAGTCGCGGATCAGATAGAGGCCGGCCAGCCCGGCGTAGATGTTCAGCCTGGTGATGGCCATCGCGTGGTCGTGGTACCAGAGCATGGTGGCCGGCTGACGGCTGGTGTAGGCGTAGACGGTCTCGTTGGGGCGGGCGCCCTGAAGGCTGGCGTAGGCGGGGCCGTGCAGGCCGTCCGGGGTGAACCACGCCTCGGGATAGCCGTCGGACTGCGGTGGGTTGAAGGCGCCGTGCAGGTGAGGGACGGCCCAGACGTTCCTGCCCGAAGGGAAGTCCTGCGGCATCCGGCCACCGGGCGGGTCGGGCGGGTCCCCGGGAACGTTGCGCCACAAGGTGACGTCGACCGCCGGCTGCAGGAGGTGCGTGGTGGGCAGATGGTTGCGGAAGCGGACCACCACCGGGCGGTTCCGTCGCGCCACCAGCGTCGGCCCGAGGTAGCCCAGGCCGATCGGTCCGTCTTCGCCCGCGGCCCAATATCCCCAGGCCTGCCCGGCCGGCAGGTCACGGTGGAAACGCCAGGGAGCCTGCAGCATCGTCAGCTCGTAGTAGTCCGCCCCGGGGTATGCCGACCGCTGCGGCTCCGGTATCGGCAGGCGCGGCACCGCGTCGACGTACTTGGCCAGGGAGATCTCCCCATCGAGCGGCGTGGCGCGACTCAAGCCGGTGACGGCCACCCCCGCACCCACGGTCACGCGTGCGAATTGCCTTCTGGTCAACTCCACCGTGCCCACCCCCTCGCCATCGCGGCACCGTCGGCCTATCCCACTTGTCAGGGTCTGTTACTTTCCGTAGCCTGCTGACTACTTCCCCTCATGCGGACATGCATCCAAAAGTGCGCATCACGGTCACACGGCTCGCAGGGTCTCGAACTTAGGCGGGTTGCTTGATCGCCCGTCGTAGGCCGTATGTGGCGGCGCCAACGGTCAGCACCGCTACTCCCGCGATCACTGAGGAAAGCGGCAAGGCGAAAGCGAGAATCAAACAGCCGGCCAAGCCGACGGCGGGTATCAGCCGCACGGGGCGGCCCTCGCCGGGTGCGAGGGTCCAGGCGCTGGCGTTGGCGATGGCGTAGTAGACCAGCACGCCGAAGGAGGAGAAGCCGATCGCGCCGCGCAGGTCAGCCGTACCGGCCAGGATCGCCACGATGACGCCGATGACCAGCTCGGCGCGGTGGGGGACCTTGAAGCGGGGGTGGACGGCGGCCAGCACGTGCGGCAGGTGCCGGTCGCGGGCCATGGCCAGCGTGGTGCGGGAGACGCCCAGGATCAGCGCCAGCAGCGAGCCGGTCGCGGCCACCGCCGCGCCCACGCTGACCAGCGGCGCCAGGGCGGGCAGCCCGGCGGCGCGCACGGCCTCGGCCAACGGAGCGGTCGCCCGGCCCAGACCTGTGCTGCCCAGCACGGTCAGCGCCGCCACCGCGACCGCTGCGTACACCACCAGGGTCAGGCCGAGCGCGAGCGGGATGGCCCGGGGAATCGTACGGGCCGGGTCGCGGACCTCCTCGCCCAGCGTGGCGATGCGGGCATACCCGGCGAAGGCAAAGAACAGCAGACCTGCCGCCTGCAGCGTCCCGGCGACAGTGGCACCAGGGGCCACATCCAAGCGTGTGGCGTCCGCGGCACCGGAGGTGAGGCAGACGATCGCGACCGCGGCCAGCACGGCCACCACCACGGCGACGATCGCCCTGGTCAGCCAGACCGTCTTGTGCATCCCGGCGTAGTTGACCGCGGTGAGCGCCACTACGGCGGTCACCGCGACAGCGTGCGCGTGCTCGGGCCAGAGGTAGGAGCCGACGGTCAGCGCCATCGCCGCACACAAGGCTGTCTTGCCGACCACGAATCCCCATCCGGCCAGGTAGCCCCAGAAGTCCCCTAGCCGCTCGCGCCCGTAGACGTAGGTGCCGCCGGAGGCGGGATAGCGCGCGGCCAGGCGAGCCGAGGAGGTCGCGTTGCAGTAGGCCACCACCGCGGCGAGCGCCAGCCCGAGCAGCAGCCCCGAACCGGCCGCGCGGGCCGCCGGCGCGAAGGCGGCGAAGACGCCGGCGCCGATCATCGAGCCGAGTCCGATGACGACCGCGTCGGCCAGGCCCAGGCGGCGCTCCAGTTGCCCCTGACCGGCGGGGGCGGGTGTGCCTGCCACGGCGACCTCCCATGGGAACGGATCCCGGTATCGGGTCACGAGACTGCTTGGCTGGGGGCGCGGCGTTGTGCACGCCGACGAACAGCATCCCGGACGCGGTGGACAGGGTCGCGCCTCGGATCTCGGTGCGTGCGGTGAGCCGGTCGGTGGCCGGCGGGCTCACCCATGGGGCATATGGCTTCGGGCCCGTTGTTCAGAGGCGTCGCTCAGGACGCGGGCCGATGGGCTGGCTGGAACAGTTCGATCAGGTTGCCGGCGGGGTCGGCGAGCAGGATCTGGCGCCCGCCGGGGCCGGAGACCACGTCGCTGTGGAACGACAGGCTCGCGTCGCGCAGCCGGGCGATCTCGGTGTCCAGGTCGTCGACGATCAGGTGGATGCGGTTGCGGCCCGCGCCTGCGGCCTGGTCGGGGGTGGCACGGGCACCGGAGCTGGTGGGCCCGGACAGCAACAGCCGCAGCGGCCCGCGTACCACGTCGGCGAAAGCGGGCGCCGCGCTGAAGTTAAGGGTGAAGCCGAGGTGAGTGGTGTAGAAGTCGATGGCCGCTTGGACGTCGTCGACGATGTAACGGACACTGGCGACCTGGCCGGCTGCTGTCATGGCTGGACCTCCCGGTGCGGGGTGGGCAAAAGGATGGGTTGCAGGTATCGGATGCGGCGGTCGATCTCCGCGGCTGTACGGTCGAAGGCGGGATAGCTGTCCCGGGCCGTGTTGTCGCCGTTGGCGGCGGCGGGGTCGGGGATGCTCCAGTGCAGGCGTTGCGGGTGGTCGTCGAAGTCGCGGCAGACCTCGCGGACCTTGTCGCACAGGCTGATCACATAGTCGAAGGGGCGGCCGGTCATCGTGTCCAGATGCCGTGGGCGCTGGTCGGCGATGTCGATGCCGTACTGCCGGCGCAGCACCCGCACGGCGTTGGGGTGCAGGTGCGTTTTGGGGTGACTGCCGGCGCTGGTCACCTCGGCGCGGTTGCCGACGCGGTGGCGCAGCAGGGCCTCGGCGATGGGTGAACGGGCGCTGTTACCGGTGCACATGAACAGCACAGAAGGCACCGCCGATGTTCCTGCCGCTTTCGCCGGCTCGGCGGGGAGCAGACGCAGCGCGGGATGCAGGGCGGCACCGGCGGCGGCCATTGCGTGCGCACATTGCTCCAGGTCCAGGTGGTAGTAGCTGTCGCGGCCGTCGAAGCTGCTGCGGCGGGCCTCGACCAGCCCGGCCGAGCGCAGGAGCCGCAGATGATAGGAGACCAGGTTCTGCGGCTGGCCGAGCAGGGTGACGAGTTCCCGCACGCGCAGATCGCTGCGCGCCAGTTCGCTCAGGAGCTGCCAGCGCACCTCATGGGCGGCCAACCGGACGAACGGCGGCGGAACAGCTTGACCGGGCACCATGCTCTGGATAATACATCAAACTGGTTTGATGGAATTTCGGTGGGTGCGCTGACATCACCGAGGACCGTTCATCGCAGGCCGCAGCGTCAGTTGGTGGCCTGTAGCAGCAGGGCCAGGTCCTCCGGATCACTTGGCCGATCGCCTCACGCCGGTCACGTCGGCGTACGGCGAGGACGAACGTGGCGACATGGTTAGCGGTGTGCGGCCAGGGCCACGGCTGGGAGATGATGTGCGCCCGTTCCAGGTGCCGCCAGCGCGCCGCATCGTCGGTGGTGGTGCGGGCGGCGCGCATCTCGAAGCGGTAGGCGGCGGGCATCGGGCGGGCATCGGGCGGCCGATCATAGGGAACCCTCTGAGATAGGCGAGCAGCAGCCGTCGGTGCAGGCGCCGGCCGCGATCGGCAGGAGTGTCCTGCCGGCCGGGGCGAGCGGTGCGGCGACCGGTTGCGGTGTCGGCTGCGGGGCTGTACGCGCGGCGCGGATCGCGGCGGCCATCTTGGGATACATCCGGCCGAAGACCGGCCGCCGTACGGTCGTCTTCACCATGGTCGTCACCAGGTGACGGGCAGGGCGGTGAGGCCGCCGGTGAGCACGTTCGGGTTGAAGATCAGCTCCTCCACCGCGCAGCCAAGCTTCAGGGTGGGGAAGCGGGTGACGAGCTGCGAGAAGACGACCTGCAGCTCGATGCGGGCCAGTGGCGCGCCGATACAGTAGCGGGCGCCGTGGCCGAAGGTCAGGTGCGACGCCGGCGGCCGGTCGAGATTGAAGCGGTCGGGGTTGGCGAAGACGGCGGCGTCGTGGTTGGCCGCGCCGGTGTCCAGCAGCACCAGGTCCCCGGCTCGGACGTGGGCTCCGGCGATCTCCAGGTCGGTGCGGGCGTAGCGGGGGATGCCGCTGCCACCCAGACCAGGCGCGCGCAGAATCTCTTCCACGGCAGCGTCGATCCGGGATGGGTCGTCCACGAGGGCCTGCCACTGGCCGGGGGTGGTCAGCAGCCACAGCGCACCGTTACCGATCACGGTGACCGTGGTCTCGTGCCCGGCGAACAGCAGAGTCATGCCCATCGCGGCGGCATCGTCGTCGCTGACGCCGTCGGTGGCGGCCAGCCGGGAGATCACATCGGCGTCCATTTCCCCTGCGGCGCGCTTGCGGGCCACCAATTGCTGCCCGTAGCTGAACAGTTCGGCCAGCCCCTGCTCGGAGCGGGCCCGGTCGGTGATGTCGGCGGCAGCCTGCGTCCAGGCGCGAAACTGCGCCCGGTCCTCGAACGGGACGCCGAGGAGTTCGCAGATGACCGCGATCGGCAGCGGCAGGGCGAGCGCGGCGTGCAGGTCGGCAGGTGGACCGGCGGCGGCCATCTCGTCCAGCAGGTTCGCCGTGAGCGTCTCGACCCGGCCGCGCAGCGCGCGCATGCGCTTGGGCGAGAAATGCGGCTGCAGCAGCGAGCGCATCCGCCGGTGGTCGGCCTGCTCGGTGTCGAAGTCGCCCAGCGGGCCGCCGAACAGTGCTGACTCACCAGTGCGGGAGGCGCGCTCGGGCTCGCGGTGGGCGCGGCCGAGCCGGTCGTCATCCAGCAGAGCGCGTACCTGCACATAGTCGGTCACCAGCCAGGCCGGGTCGCCGACGGCGGTGCGGATGGCGTGGATCGGGCCTTGGGCCTGCAGCCGGCGCAGCAGCGGCGCCGGCTGCATCGGGCCGGGCTGCTGGAACGGCAGCCGGACGGGTTCGGACACGACTCCCCCAAGAGGTAGACGCAGATTTGTATACTTCGATGTCTACAAAGCTACATGTATACTGCTGCTTCTACAAGTGGAGGTGGGATGAGCAACCCCGAAGCAGGCGGTACCGGCTCTGAGGCCGTCCCGACTTCACCGGTGCGGCGGCTGCGGCGCGCCGAGCGGCGTGAGCAGATCCTGGACGCTGCCACCCGCGCCTTCGCCCGCGCCGGCTACGCCGCCACCGGCCTTGACGACATCGCCGCCGAGGCCGAGCTGACCCGGGCGATGCTGTATCGGCACTTCGACTCCAAGGCCGACCTGTACCGAGCCGTGCTCGACCGGGCGTGCGTGCGGCTGGCCGAGGCCACCGGCACCGACGACTTCGACGAGCGCGCCCTCCCTGCCCTCGTGCGCGCTGCCGCGGCCGACCCCGACGGCTTCAGGCTGCTGTTCCGCTACGCGGCCCGCGAGCCCGACTTCCGTGAACTGATCGACTCCATGACCTCCGCTTCTCGTGAGGTCGCCCGCCGCAACCTGGCCAGGAAGATCCCTGCGGGCCCTTGGCTGGACTGGGCCGCGAACCTGATCCCCACCCTGACACTCGAGGCCGTCATCGCCTGGCTGGATGCCGGCCAGCCCGACCCCGACCAGGCCGCTCAGCGCATCGATCAGGCCGTACACGGTGTCATGGCCGCCGCCCAACCTTGAGCCGTCCGGCAGCGGGTCACCGCGTACGGCCATCATCGGCAGTGATCGGTTCCGATCAGGTCTCAGAACACGTGACTGGATTGGGCGGATCAGCGCTTGAAAGTCCGCAGCAGGGTCCTCTTTGCGGGCCAACGCTCCCACGCGGGGACGTCGGACAGCTGGAAAGCATCGAAGGGAGAGATTCGCTCGGCAAAGCGGTGGGGCGAGGCGATGGAAGAGCCGGATAACGGTGTTCTCAGATCGCGCCCAAGGTCATCAGTGCTGCATACCTGGGTCAGCACCGCCGGAGGTCCACTGATCGCCATCCCCCAGTCCGAGCTGAACACGTGGGCGGGTGTCAACGACAACGATGGTCCGGTCGAGACCTGGGGAGACTACGGCCGCGCCTGCGCCGTTGAGGGCTACATCGGTACCGTCACCGTTGGGGCGCGGCAAGCCCTTGTTCTCGGCGACGACCTGAGCCCCGGGCGTACTCCGCGTCTGTGCCGGTCGTAGGAGCCTTAGTGCGGCATTGCCCGAGCGTGCTGCCCAGAAAGGGCCGCCCATCGCTCAACATCACGTACCTGGCCACCTGGCGGCCATGCGGAATGCTCGCTCACCTGCACATCCCTCCAGCCGCCATCGTTCGCATGGGGCACGGGCAGTTTTGCTCCGCCGCGCTCAACGAGAACGAGGGCCGTCGCTATGAAGCCCTCCATGAGTGAGTGCAGGATGGGATGGTTCGAACGCTCGTAGCGCTCGATAAGCGCACTCACGAAGGCCGCGAAGGCGGGCAGGTCAACCTCACATTCGTCGCTCACCATAGGGCCGAGCCCCGTCGGCAATCCTGTCTCGGGGGCAAGCGCTTCCGCTGATCGCATGAACAGGCCGGCGACTCCGTTCGAGGGGTTCCAGAGGACTTGATCGCCAACCTGGAAGTACTGGCTCATGTTCTCCTCGCGTTCCACCGCGTCCGCCGTTCGGGCCGCGACGTTGGGCCCGAAGGTTAGCGTTTCCTACGCATCCCCGGGTATCGTCGCGGGTCCATCGCAGTAACCCGGACGAGCTGTCAGGACGGACTCGGTCATCCGAGCTCACCTTCTGCGGGAGGCAGGGCAGCACGCGGGCGATCTGGCAGGCTGGCAGGAGGAGGACGGCAGAAGCGGCGGGACGGAGACGAGCGCGTGGCCGGTTGGAGCGCGATGGCGGGGATGCACGACTTCGTCGTGCCCGACGAGGGGGCGGCGCAGGTGTTCGCCGAGCGGCTCGCGGCGTACGGGTTCCCCTGCGTTTTCGCCCGTCCGCACCCGGACGGCGGCTGGCTGGTGATGGCGCTCGACGAGGGGCCCTACCCGGTCGACACCGTGGGTCACCGGCAGATCGAGGCGGTGAGCCGGGAAGCTGCGGCGATCGCGCGGATGCATGGCGGTCGGCCCAGTGGCGGCAGCCGGTTCGACGTCAGCAGGATGGCCGAGTATCGCAGCTGGACCGCCCCGATCGAGGTGAAGGGGACGAAGGCGCGTCCGCCGGTCCCGGAGGTCACCGTCGTTCCGGCGCCACCGCTGGCACCACTGGCGCTCACACCGGACTTCGCCACCCCGGGGATCGTGGAGCTGGCCGGTCTCGACGACGTGCCGTGGGGCGACCTGGAGCATGCGCACGGCTCCGCCGACGACGTCCCCGGCCTGCTGCGCGAGCTGGCGGACGGGACGGGGGAGTGGGACGAGGTCCTCGACGAGTTGTTCGGCGACGACCTGCTGCACCAGGGCGACTGCTATGAGGCCACCGCCCCCGCGCTGCCGTTCCTCACCGAGCTGATCGTCGCCGACACGGTGCCCGCGCGTCAGCGCCGGGACCTCTATCTGTGGCTGATGGTCGCCGGTGGCCGCCGCAACGACAACCTGGTCGCGTTCGCCGACCTCGCGCTGGACGAGGGGGAGCCACTCCTGTCGGGTGCATGGACCGAGGAGGTGTTCCGGACCGTCGGCGACCAGGTTCCGGTGCTGCTGGACCGGTGGGACGCCGAGCCGCCGGGAATCCGTTTCGTGCTCGCGGTCCTTGCCGCGCAGCATCCCGGGCACGGTGTGCGGGCCGCCGACCGGATCGCTGCGTTGGCCGCCGAGTTCGACGGGACGCGGCAGGGTGCGTACCTGCGGCTCGCCGTGGAACTCGTGCACGGCCGCGACGCGCAGGCGCTGGCTCTCGCCTCCGAGATCATCGACTGGGCGGATCACCTGGAACCGAAGTGGCTGGAGGCCCCGGGCGTGCCCGACGGCATCAAGGCGGCGCACGTGCTGGCCGAGGGCGCGCTCCGCACGATCGAATAGCGGCATCGCTCCTGGTCACCAGCATGTACGGCCTGGCCACGTGATGCTCGAATGTGATGGGTGGCGGCCCATTGTGGGCGCTGTGCCGCCGGGTGGTGTTGTAGACATTGGCGATCCGGGTGGCGATCTTCATGCGAGCCTCGGCTTTGGTAACGACACACCGGTGTCGGACTCTCTCGGAGGCCGTTCTTTCGCGAACACCGGCGTACTGCTCCCACGCGCTCCCTCAAGGCACATTAGTGTTGCCGCGTCGCCACCATGACGCCATCTGTCACTGAGCGGAGCCATCCGGATACTTAGGGATCGGTCGCGATCCACGCCGTTCGATCCGGGAGGTACACCTGTGACCCGCTCTCTGCACGAGTCCAACGTCGCTGCCCTGTTCGCACTGCTTGACAGCACTGGCGACGGGCAGATCGCTGCCGATGACTTCAAGCGCATCGCGGACAGGGTATGCGCCGCGGTGGCCCCTGACCCGGGCTCGCGTCAGCATCAGGCCATTCAGCAGTTGTGCGCGGACTGGTGGGAACACATCCGCGAGGACGCCGACCTCGATGGCGATGCCGCGGTGAGCGAGGCGGAGTTCGCCCAGGCGGTGGACCACTTGGTCGCGAGCCATCCGCAGTTCCAGCAGATGACCAGCGCGTTGTCGTGCGCCGCCTTCGATGCCGCCGACACCGACGAAGACGGGTTCATCTCAGCGCCGGAACTCGATCACTTCTTCAGCGGGATGGGTATCCCCCACGAGGTGGCCGAGGGTGCTTTCGCCCAACTGGACACCGACGGCGACGGCAGGATCTCCCGCCAGGAGTACGCCGAAGGCGTTTGGGTGCTGCTCACAAGTGAAGACCCCGTTGCCCCTGGATCGGCGATCCTGGGGCAGACGGGTGCGGGCTGAGCTCTCCCGCTGCGGGTTGCGGCCTGTCAGTAAGGTTGGCTGCCACGATCCATAACCGGTCGAGCTCGTACGGCGCGTACCCGAAAAGATCGCCTAGCCGTACGCCACGGTCCCGTTCTGGCGGGACCTTCGGCTCGGCCTACGCACGTTCGGACCTTGCAGGCCCGTCACCAGCGGAAACGCGGTGACGGGCCGCTCGCTTTGTGTCCGGCCGTCCACGGCCGCCGCCGGCACAGGATCGCCCCCACAGGCGTACGTTCCGGCCATAACGCGTGTAGGTGGGGTCACCTCCACGAGGTGGGGCATGCTCGCCACTTAACCGAATTCGTGGAATTTTCCGGCATGTACCTGACTATGATCACAACAATTTCGGCTCCACGAGAATGAGGTGTGCATGAAGCGAGCGAGGGTGCGCAGCGCCGGTGTGGTGGCGCTGGCCCTGGTCAGCGTGGTGGGGGTCGGCTCCACTGCGCAGGCCGAGGTGGACCCGGCGGTGAGCTCCTGCGAGCTGGCCTTCTGCCTGTACGAGCACGACAAGTTCAAGGGCGCAGAAGAGGAGTTCATGTTCGAGGGCTGGGGCCTGTGCTACAACGCACTCAAAGTGAACAACAAGGCGAGCTCCATGCGGAACAACAGCGCCGCCAGGGTGCAGTTCTACAACTCCGCCAACTGCTCCGGCGCGTACGGCTACGCGGCGAAGCCGTCCTCCTCGGACGGCGACCTGACGAACAACGGGTTCGACAACAAGACCAGCTCCATCAGGTACGTCAGGCCGTAAGGCCCTGAACCGCCCGCAGGACACTGAGTTCGGTACCCGGCCCCGCGGCCGATCGGAGGAATCAGCGTGTCTGTTCGGCTGCGGGGAGCGGTCGGGGTGCTCCTGACCGCGGCGACAGCCGCCTGTTCGACGGCGGCGGCGACGGAGCCGCGGATTCCGGTGCCGACGCCGGGGGTGGAGGCGCGCGAGCTCTCGATCCCCTTCGACCGGTACAACTTCTCCCCGTCGGACATCGGCATCCTTGAGGGCGCCGAAGAGCTCCTCATCCGCGACTGCATGCGGCGGCGGGGCATGGCGTGGGAGGTGCTGCCGCAGAGCGCGGCGGAGGACGTGGAGCCGGCCAACCGCCGCCGCTACGGTGTCGTCGAACCGGAGATCGCTCGCCTCTTCGGCTATCACAACCCGCCGGACCGCCCGACCGTGGCCCGGCGCGCCGCCGCACGTGCCGGCCGGATGCGAAGCCTGTCGGCGAAGGAACGGCAGGCGGCGTACGGCGAGAAGGACGGCTGCCTGAAACAGGCGCGGGACCACCTGGAGCAGGGCACCCCGCAGGTCGACGAGGCCCTGTTCAACAGGCTCATCTCGGAGACCTTCGAGCGCTCTCAGGGGGATCCGGAGGTCGTCCAGGTTTTCCGGGCCTGGAGCACGTGCATGCGGGAGCAGGGCCGGCAGTACGCCGACCCGCTCGCCGCCATCACCGACCGGCAGTGGATGAAGGGCGGCCCCGCCTCCCAGGAGGAGATCCGCGCGGCGCAGGCGGACGTGGGGTGCAAGGCGCGGACCGACCTCGTCTCCATCTGGTCCGCCGTGGAGAAACGCATCCAGGACGATGCCGTCGCGGCTCACCCCGCCGAGTTCCATGCGCTTCAGGAGACCAAGGGTCGGCAGCTCGCGGCCGCCCGCGCCGTCCTCGCCCGCGGCTGACCGGCACCTCGTGCCTGCCCTTGGGCCGCGCAGGCCGGCGAGGCGGCTGGGACGGTCGCCGTCACAGTCCCCGCGGCTCGGAATGCCTCACGCTGATCACGCATGGCCGACCTGAGCAATGGCCAGGCTGCTGACGAGTGGTAGCCACCGTCCCCCGCCCGACAAACCTTGCGGCGACCTACCAGAACTTGTAGGTATGCCCGAGAATGTCCGCTATGGGTTCCGCGTTGATCTTGGCCAGTCTGCCGTTCGCCATCGGCATCGTCATGCTCGGCCTGGGTCTCAGCCTGACGCTGGACGACTTCCGGCGGGTGGGCCAGTATCCGAAGGCGGCCGTGGTCGCGCTGCTGTGCCAGATCGCGCTGCTGCCGGCGATCTGCTTCGGCGTGGTGCTCGCCTTCCGGCTTCCGCCGGAGCTGGCGGTCGGGTTGCTGCTGGTCGCGGCGTCGCCCGGTGGCCCCGCGGCCAACCTGTTCAGCCACCTGTTCGGTGGGAACGTCGCGCTGAATGTCACGCTCACCGCGATCAACTCGGTGCTGGCGGTGGTCGTCCTGCCGATCGTGGTGAACCTCTCGGCCGGGTACTTCTTGCCCGATGGGGCCGCCCTCGGGCTGCAGTTCGACAAGATACTGCAGGTCTTCGTGATGGTGGTCGTACCGGTCGCGATCGGGATGCTCGTGCGCGCATGGGCGCCGGAGGCGGCGCGGCGGCTCAACCTCCCCGTCCGGGCGCTGTCGGTCGTGGTCCTGGTCGGGGTCATCTACGCCGTTCTGTACGCGGAGCGGGAGAACCTCGTCGGCTATTTCGTCTCGGTCGGGCTCGCCGCGTTGGTCTTCAACATCGTGAGCCTGCTGATCGGCTACGGCGTGCCGCGCCTGGCCGGCGTCGACCACCGTGCGGCCACCGCGGCCGGGTTCGAGATCGGCATCCACAACACCGGGCTCGCCATCACGATCGCGCTGAGCCCGACGCTGTTGAACAGTGCCGAGATCGCCATCCCGGGCGCGGTGTACGGCATTGTCATGTTCTTCACGGCGACCGGATTCGGCTGGTTGATCAGGAGTCGAGCTCGATCGAGCTCGATGGCATCCACAGATCCAACGTGACGGTGTGGCCTGAGCGCGGTCAAAGCTCGGTGAGGAACTTCTCGGCGCGCCGGGCGAAGAGGTGGGACCCGCGTTCGTCGGACCGGTCGCGGGCCGTTTCGGCAGCGGCTCGTACGACTTCGGCCGGTTCGCCGCGGGCGCGGAGCAGGCGCGCCCGCAGCAGCAGGACCAGTCCTTCGGCGTAGCGCTGGCCGTAGGCCTCGAGGGCCTGGTCCGCTCGGTCGAGGGCGATGCCCGCCTCGTCCGGCATCCCGGCGGCCAGCCACATCTCGGCGATCAGCGCGTGGTGGTACGCGACGCCCCACCGGGGCGGGTCGACCAGCGTCCCGGCCAGGAGCTGGTCGGCCTCGGCCGCGATACCGGCCGGGTCATCGCCTGTGAGGGCACGGGCCCAGTACCAGTTCAGGCGTACGTAGTGCTCCTGCTGGACGGCGGCGCGGCCAGCGCCCACGGCCATCCACCGCTCGATCGTGCGTATCACCCAGGCCGCGTCACCGGCCATCGAAGCAATGATCGTGGTGTAGTAGGCCCAGGTCGCGACCGCATACGAGTCGTCGGGGCCGTTCCACTTGTCGATCATGGTCTCCGCCGTCCCGGCGTCACCGTGCAGTGCCGTTATGACGGCCTGCCAGCCGGGCCACTCACCCGAGACGTCACGCCGGATCGGGGTCTCGCTGTGCGCGGAGACAACCCCGTCGAGAAGGGCGGGGTTGTTCTCGCTGAAGCACCGGTATGCCTCGCCGATGTTGCCGATGTCCCACTGGTGCAGGCCCCAGGCTTGCCGGCCGTACACGCGGACGACCGGATCGGAGGACGCCTCCCCTTGCTCGTACAGCCGGCGGACCAGACGAACGCGGTCCCACTCCAGGAAGGTGTAGGCCCCGAACAGGCGAGCGAAGAGGAGGCCGGCGGCCTCCACCTCCCGGCCGAGCGTGCGGGCCAGGTGTTCCGCACGCTCCAGCAGATCGAACGTCGTGCCGCCGAACCCGGCTTGCCGGCGCGGGGCGATGGCGAGCAGCGAGAGGGCGGAGAGCTCGAGTTCCGGGAGCCCGGCGTTCCGCGCGATCTGGGCGGCCGCTTGCAGGTGCCGGTCGGCGGCGGCGAACGCGAGCTTGGTCGTCGCGCGACGACCGGCGCGCTTCAGCGCCTCCACGGTACGAACCGGGTCGGCGAGGGGACCGGCGGCGGACAGGTGGAAGGCGAGACGTTCGGTGATGGACTCGTCGTCCGCCTGGCTCTCTTCGAGCGCGTCCGCGACTCGCAGGTGCAGCCGGATGGTCCGCAGCTGCTCCGTTGTCTCCATGATCGATTCGCGGACCAGGTCGTGCGCGAAGCGCCACGAGAACGGGTCCTCCGGCCCCGTTTCGAGCAGGCCCAGCGCGCGCAGCGGTTCGAGGCGTTCGAGGCAGTCTGCGAAGTCGACACCGGCGGCGCGGGCGAGCAGGCCGAGGTCGACCTCGCGGCCGATCAGCGCGGCGACCCGCAGCAGGTCGCGAGCGCTCTCGTCGAGGCCCGCCATCCGATCGCGGACGACGTCTCGCACGGTGGACGGCACCCCGGCCCGGGCCGATGCGTCACCGTCGCCGAGCGCGCCGCGGTCGCTGAGGAGCCTCGACAGTTCGCGGACGAAGAAAGGATTGCCGGCGGTGCGAACGTGGATGTTGCGGGCGATGTCCGTACCGGGTTCGTGGCCGGTCTCGCGGCGGATGAGTTCGGCCACGTCGGTCAGGCTGAGCGGGCCGAGCTGGATCCTGCGGTGGTTGGGCAGCCGGCTGGCGGCGGCCAGTACCCGCGAAAGGTCGGGGCCGGGGGTGGGCGCGCGGTCGCGAAGGGCGCCGACGATCGCGGTGCCGGCGGGCAACCGGCCCGCCAGGTGGTTGAACAACTGGAGCGAGGTGGCATCGATCCATTGAAGATCGTCCATGACCAGCAGCATCGGTCGTTCTGCCGAGGCCTGGCCGATAAAGGTGACGACCTGCTCGAACAGGCGGAACTGGGCGCGGCCGCCGGAAACCGGCGGCGCGGCGTCATCGTCCCGAGATTCGAGGAGGCGACCGAGTTCGCTGGCCAGCCACTTCTCGCGCGCCAACGCGGGCAGGCTGTCGAGGACAACGGTGAGCGCCTGCTCCCATGGCCACATCGAGGGTGTTCCGTCGCCTTCCAAACAGGAAGCCCAGACGACGAGCGCGCCACGCCGGTCCGCGGCGGCGGTGGCCTCTTCCAGCAGGCGCGTCTTGCCCGCGCCCGGTTCGCCTTCGACGATGGCGAGCCCGGTGCGGCCGGTGAGCGCCGCCTCGATGGTCTGCCGCAGCACGCCGAGTTCCTCGCCGCGGCCGACCAGGCTCGCCGGTGCGCGATCACTCTCACTTTCCGTGCTCGTCACCGCCGGCGACGTCGGGGTTTGTGTCAGCACTCGCAGGTGCGCGGCCTGCAGCGCCGGGCCGGGGTCGATGCCGAGCTCCTCGGCGAGGCGGTTACGGACCGCGTGGAACGCTGACAGCGCCTCCGCCTGCCGTCCGGCGGCGCCGAGGGTGGTGATGAGGCCGGCATGTACGGGTTCGTGGAACGGCGCCATCGACGCGGCCAGCTGCAGTGACGGGATCACCCGCTCCGGCCGGCGTAACGACACGGCCAGTTCGGCCGCCGCCGCGCAGGCGGCGTAGAACTCGTCGTCCAGGGTGGCCAGGATCGACATCGCGGCCGATCCGTAGGACAACCCGTCACCCGCGGGGCCACGCCAGAGGCCGAGCGCTCTGACGTAGTGGTCGAGCGCCACTTCGCGAGCCTGCTGGGCGAGGGCGGTCTGGGCGGCTTCGAGGAGTTCCCGGAACGTGACGAGGTCCAGCGTGCCGGGGCCGGCGCTGAACGCGTACGTGTTGCCGCGGCGGTGCAGGTACGTACCTGCTGCCCGGGCGGGGACCGCGGGTTCGAGCACCCGCCGCAATGCCCCGATGTACTTCTGGATGAGGTTGAGCGCGCTGACGGGAGCGTCATCGGCCCAGAGCAGGTCGATCAATTCCCTCGTGCTGACCGGATGGCCCACGCGCGCCAGGAGCAGGGCCAACAGCTGCGCCTGCTGCCGGGGGCCGACGTCCAGTTCGGCGCCATCGCGCCACAGCCGCAGCGGACCGAGGACCTGCAGGCGCAGCAAACCGGCACCGGTCGGCGGATCTTCGCCGTCGGGCCGAACGGGATGGGCGGGCCCAGTCACGTCGACTCCCGGATGGACATGACAGATTGGTCCGCTTGCGACCCGCTTCGGGACGCAGCGTGCACCGAGTATATGGGCCCAGGATTGGTCGTAGAAGGGATCCACCTGCCAGGCAGGATCGTCTCAGGCGCTCGTCCAGTTTGGCGGGCGTGCCGGACATCACGGCCGCGGTCACCTGGATACCGCAACCTCCGTCCTGCTCAGTTGCGGCGACGCCGAGGACTTGACCGCGAGTCTGGCGCCACCTTCGGCCGTCTCACCGGCGTCAGCCAAGCGGGTGAGCAGGTGAATGGGGTGTGCCAAATCGGATTCGAGCTTTCTGGCGCCGGCCTGTGCCCACTGACCGCCCGCCCCGGGTGGCGGACCGGTTCAGCCATCCCCACTTCTCCAACTGCTCGGCTCAGTGCGCGGTATTCGATTGGGGCGGTGAGTAGACGCTCCAGGCGTGAAAGGCCAGCCCGATGCCCCAGAAGACTATCGACCACACAGGCCAGAAGTGGTTTCCCGAGTCGTAGAGAGACCAGACCACGACCTGGACCACATTGGACAGCACATAAAAGAGCAGGTGAATCCGCAGACCCCACTTCCGGGCGGTCTCGCTCTTCTTTGTATTCATGCCTGCAGGCTAGATCGACGTACTTCCCAAAGACTGAATTACCGGGCTCAGCGATCGTCAACTACCGGGATCTATTCTGACCCGCAATTGAGGTGCAAAGTGCATACGTTGAAAGGACCACACTATGACGACGACCCGCCGAGCGGTGCTGGCCGGATCCGCCGCGGTCGCGGCCGGTACCCTGCTGGGAACGTCCGAGGCGCAGGCGCAGCCCCGGCCGGAAGCCAAGCCCAAACCCACCGTGGTGCTCGTGCACGGCGCGTTCGCCGATTCCTCCGGCTGGAACGACGTCAGCGCCAGGCTCATCCGCGAGAACTATCCGGTGATCGCCCCGGCGAACCCACTGCGCAGCGTGGCCGCCGACTCCGCCTACCTGGCCTCCATCCTCGCCACCCTCAGCGGCCCGATCGTCCTCGCCGCGCACTCCTATGGCGGGATCGTCATCACGAACGCCGCGACCGGTAACGCGAACGTGAAAGCGCTGGTCTACGTGGCCGCGTTCGCCCCCGACCAGGGTGAGTCGCTGCTGGACCTGCAGACGAAGTATCCGGGAAGCAAGCTCAATGAGGCGGCGCTGGACTTCCGTCCCTACGGTGAGAACCTCGTCGACGGATACATCAAGAAGGAGTTCTTCCACGACGTCTTCGCCGGGGACGTGCCGAGGGCGACCACCGACCTGATGCAGGCCGGCCAGCGGCCCGCTGACGCGCGCACGCTCGGGGAGCCGTCCGGCGCTCCGGCGTGGAAGACCATTCCCTCCTATTACCTCGCCGCTCGGAACGATCAGGTGCTCCCCGTCGCGGCCCAGCGGTTCATGGCGCGGCGGGCCAGAGCACAGGTCCACGAGGTCGGCGCCTCGCACGTCGCGATGATCTCGCAGCCTGCCGTGACTGCCGACCTCATCAAACGCGCCGCGCGCTGACGCCGGATCAGGGCCGTACCGATATCGCCTGACGGCCCGGCGGGCGGCGCCCGCCGCCCGCCCCCGACGCTCCTGGTGCTGATCGGCGTGCCCAGCGGCAACTTGCCGATACTGCTGCCCTGCCTCTTCGGCGCCGGGCGACCATGATGTTCGTGATTCCCAGGGTCCGGCTGACCTACAAGCTCGACCTTTCCGGCAGCCCCGGCTACGACGCCCAGCACATCGCGCGACGGCGGCATCATCGTCGCACTGATGGTCATGCCCACCGAGGCGGGCTGTTCCGGCGCGCCATCGGGCAGAGCCTGCACGTTCTGCCGGCCACGATCGCGTCATTCGCGGGCCCGGCGAACCTTTGTGGGTACCCATGAATTTCGCCAACCGTCCGTGTCACCAGGCGGACACCCTCTGCGATCACCGACGACAGGCCGAGCGGCTAGGACCCGTAGAGGTCCGTCTCGCTCAGGACCGGGCTGCTGTCATCGGAGCGTCCCAAGCGGGCCGCGGAACCGAACATGGGTCCACGAGCGCGCTTGATCCCAGCGAACCGTCCAAAACCGATCGGCTTGGGCACGTCGTCGTAGACGGCCTCCATGCCACCCTTGACCGAGTACGTCTCATGCCAGAAACCGGTGCCGCCCGAGTCCCGCAGGAAGTCCAACCACCACTCCCGATGCGGCTCGGACCGGGCAAAGGCGAGCAGCGACGGCAGGTCCCGCCAGTACTGACGCATCCCCATGTTCATCGGGAAGAACGAGTAGTAAACGGGCTCGTGCAGTAAGAGCCCGTCCGGCTTACCCGCGACCGACTCACTGATCTTCCGGCCGAAGCTGAAGAAGGTCCGGATCCCGTACAGATGATTCACCCGCATGCCGAGGTACAGGACGATGAGGTCTGGATAGGCGGACAGATCGACGGTCTGCCGATTCACGCGAGTTGGCATCCAACGCTCCTTTTGGCTCGGGTTACGCATGGGCTGGTCATGTGCCGGCGTGGGCGGGTCGTCGCTTTGATGGAGGCCACGGCGAGCGTAGAAGCGCCTCTTCAGCGCCGGTGCCCAACAGTTCGCGGGTGGCCGAACCCTTCGGGGATCAACGCGCCGAAGACCCGCCTGCCCTGAACACCGCCGCGGATGAGGGATCCGGCCGGCAGTGTTCGGCGGGTGGTCGTCATCGTTGTGGCCCCTCCACGCTTGAGTTCGATCCTCAGCAGCCTCAACGTACGAAAGCGAACTTGACTAGCACTGAACGAAACCCGAGAGGAGTGAACGGCGACTTCCCTGTCGGCTGGTGTCCGGGCGTAGACCGCGTGTCACAGGGGTCACGTCGTCGGCCATCAGCCGTGGCTTGTGCCCCAGGCACATTTGATTTTGAATTTGTCGAGCCACGCGCCCCGAACGTTCGTTGTCACCTCGCGTTAGGTTGTGCCGGCTTCCGCGGGCTAGGCGCCGGTGATCAGGCGTCGTTCCAGGTCGATGATCGGCTCGATGCTCTGCAGGTCATAATTGCTCAGAATGACGGCCGTCCAGTCCATGTCAAGGTAGATGGACCAGCTCGTCGATATGCCGCCCGCACCGCCTCCGTGGGTGATGATGCGCTGGTTGTTGTAGGTGGCGGCCACAGGCCCGTACGCCTGGAAGGTCTCCCCGCGGAGGGAGTTGCCGGAGGTGTCCGGCTTCAGCGGCTTGGCGGAGATCTTTCCGTTCACGTACAACTCGGTGTAGGGCCGGGCGGTGAGCTTGCCGCCTTGCAGCGCGATCGCGAAGCGTACAAGGTCCGGGGCGGTGGCGAAGCCGTTGCCGCCGCCTGTTCCCATCCATCCCCGGGCGGAGTTGCTGCCTTGGCCGGCGTCGCCGTAGACGGAGCCCTTGTCGAGGTTGCGGACGGCGTCGACGCGCGTGCCGTCCTTTTGATACATGTACGGGTGAGCGATGCGCTTGTCGGTCAGCCACTGGCGGCGGTCGTAGTAGGCGGAGTCGTCCATGCCGGCCGGGAGGAAGATGTTCTGGCGGACGTAGTCCTGGAACGACTTGCCGGAGACCTTCGCCACGAGTTCGCCGAGCAGGGTGTAGCCCATGCTGCTGTAGGCCTTCTTCGTCCCCGGGGCGAACTCCAGCTCGAAGGTCTTCAGATTCGTCCAGAAGCTTGCCATCTGCTGCTCGTAGCTGTTGTGGATCTGCTCCGGTGGCGGCTGCTCGCCCGGGCGCCGGGCGTCGCCCAGGCCACTGGTGTGGGTGAGGAGGTGGTGCACGGTGATGCGTTCGGCCATCTCCGCCGGCAGGCCGTCCAGATGCTTGCTCACCAGGTCGTAGAACTTGAGCTTGCCCTGCTGGACGAGCTGCACGACAGCCAGCCCGGTGAACGGCTTGGAGGACGAGGCCAGAGCGTAGATGGTGTCGACCTTGTTCGGGATCTTGCTTTCCTTGTCCGCCCAGCCATAGGCGCGGGCCAGGACTTGGCGGCCGCGGTGCGCGAGCATCACGGTGCCGGAAAACTGATCCTTGTCCGCCAGTTCTTTGATGTGCTGGTCGAAGGCGCCTCCAGGACGCAGGTCCTTGGGAATGCGGCCAGAGCCTGAGGATCGGTCGGCATTCGCCTCGGCGGTTCCTTGCGAGGCCAGCAGACCACCGGCCGCCAGCGGGACCGCGCCCAGGAACCCGAGGGCGGAGCGGCGCGAAGGGCCGTGGTCAGACGAGGAGGGATGCGACAACGCCATGGAAATCCTTTCACGAGGAAAGATCTGCGAGGGGGATGCAAGCACGCAGTTTGTTTCTTCGGCGTTTCTGTGGCCTCCTTTGACTGGCTGAGCCGTCATCGTCCCGAACCCTCGAATTTCCTCTCATAGGGTCGTTGTAGTAGCCGGGAAGATCGGAAGGATGCGGGCTCTGACCTGCCGTTTTGATAATTCAGGCGGAGTCGGGTCTCGGCCCGCCCCGCCGTCCGCTTGCCTACGGGCATCTGTATGGCGAGGCCAACCGGCGGACTTTGCGGACCACCATGCTGTTCAGCTATCTGGGCGTGCCCGGTGGACGGAGGGTCCCAGCGGATGACCTTGCGAGACTGTAGGTTCATCCACTTCCTCGTACAAAAGCGGGGGAAATCTCCATGGCCTGTCCGTGTGCCGGCTGGTTGGCTGTCGGTATGCGAGTTTTCGTGCCCGCCACCGAAGGGCGGGCGGTAAAGGTCAGGACCGGTCAGCGCGTACGGGTCACTGACCTAAAGGGAGGTCAGGTCGGCGACGTGTTCGCGTTCGCCGCGGACGACGTGAACGAGCACCTCAGCGCGTCACACACCCGAGCCGCCACCAGCCGCCTGTTCCCGGCGATCGGCGAGCAGTTCGTCACCGACCGGCGCAGGCCCATCCTCACCCTGGTGGAGGACACCTCGCCCGGGCGGCATGACATGCTCATCGCCGCCTGCGACCCGGCCCGCTACCGTGCTCTGGGCGTGTCGGGGTTCCACGCGTCCTGCGCGGACAACCTGGCCACGAGCATGGCTGGACTCGGTCTCGCCGTCCCGGTCACTCCGCAGCCGGTCAACGTGTTCATGAGGATCCCCGTGGCGGACGACGGCCGGCTGAGCTGGCTGAGCTCGATCAGCCGCCCGAACGACGCGATCACGTTGGAGGCGGCGATGGACTGCGTGTTCGTGGTCTCGGCCTGCCCGCAGGACCTGGTCGGAATCAATGGGCACAAGCCGACACCGTTGGCGATCGATCTCCTCAACGGTCAGGACGACACAAGCGACGTCAAGGAATGAGCGAACGATGAACGACATCCAGCATCCCGCCCTGCGACCGGACCGCATCGGCGAGCTCCACCTCGCCAACCGGCTGGCCGTCTCGCCCATGACCAGGGTGTCCGCCGCCGCCGACGGAACGCCGACGGCCGAGATGGCGGACTACTACGCGGCTTTCGCCCGCGGTGGTTTCTCCCTCGTCCTGACCGAGGGAACTTATACCGATACGCGCTACAGCCAGAGCTACGCCAACCAGCCCGGCATCGTCACCGACGGTCACGAGGCCGCCTGGCGGGACGTCGTCAGCCACGTGCACGACGCCGGAGCGCCGGTGATCCTTCAGCTCATGCACGCGGGCGCGCTGTCGCAGGGCAACCGCTACCGCGACGACACGGCGGCGCCGTCGGCCGTCCTGCCGCGCGGGCAGAAGATGCCGGAATACGGCGGGTACGGTCCTTGGCCGACGCCCCGCGCGATGAGCCAGGACGACATCGACCAGGTGGTGCACGGCTTCGTGACGTCGGCCGTCCGCGCCCGGCGAGCGGGTTTCGACGGGGTCGAGGTGCACGGCGCCAACGGCTACCTCGTGGACCAGTTCCTGACCGACTACACCAACCAGCGCGGCGATCGCTATGGTGGCACGGTCGCCAATCGGGTACGACTCGCGGCAGAGATCGTCTCCGCCATCCGCGCTGAGGTCGGTCCGCGTTTCTGCGTGGGGATCCGCTTGTCGCAGGGCAAGGTCAACGACTTCACCCACAGATGGGCGGGCGGCTCCAGGGAGGCGGAGATCATCTTCGCCGCGCTCGCCGAAGCGGGGGCGAGCTACCTGCACATCGCCAGTGAAGGACGGGACTGGGTGGAGACCGCGACCCTGGACGGGCAGGTGACGATCACGGGCCTGGCCCGGAAGGTGACCGGGCTGCCCGTACTGGCCAATGGCGGCATGCACGATCTCGCCCGGGCCGCCATGGTGCTGCAGGACGGTCACGCGGACGTACTGACCCTCGGCCGGGGAGCGCTCGCCAACCCGGACTTCCCGCGGCGCCTGGCCCAAGGGCTGCCCATGGCGGACTTCGACCGCCAGATGCTCCAGCCCATGGCGACGCTGAGCAACGCCCGCCTGTGGCGACCGGCGGCCGGAGTGCCGGCTTGAGCGCGTCCGGGCGAGTCGAGCCGGCGGGCGAGATCCGCGGCGGCTGGCGTGGCCGGTCCGCCGCGGTCGTGGCGCTCACCTTCGACGTGGACGCGGAGACCCCTGTGCTCGCGCAGGGCCGCGGCTTCGCCGACCACGCGAGCACGATGTCCCACCAGGCATACGGTCCCGAGGTCGGCCTGCCCCGTATCCTCGATCTTCTGGACGAGCTGGGCGTCCCCGCCACGTTCTTCGTGCCCGGCTGGGTTGCCGAGCACCGCCCCGCACTGGCCCCGTCGATCGTCGAGCGGGGCCACGAGGTGGCGCACCACTCCTACAGCCACCGGCCGCCCACGTCGATGACCGCCGAGGAGGAACGCGCGGACTTCGAACGCGCGCTGGCGGTCTTCGACAGCCAGGGCATCGAGATCCGGGGACACCGAGCGGCGCTGTGGGAAGCGTCCTGGCGGACGGCCGACCTGGTCGCGGAGTACGGTCTGCGCTACGACTCCTCTCTCATGGGGGACGACAAGCCGTACAAAGTGGCCACGCCCGCCGGCGAGATCGTCGAGCTGCCCGTCCACTGGTCGCTCGACGACTGGGAGCAGTACGCGTTCCTGCCCGCACCTCATGTGGGCTCCGTCATCGAGTCTCCGGTGAAGGTGCTGGAGCTGTGGCGGGCCGAGCTCGACGGGATGCGCCACTACGGCGGCCTGTTCAACCTGTGCGTTCACCCGTTCCTGTCCGGCCGGCCCGGCCGTGCGCTGGCGTTGCGGCAGTTCCTGGAGTACGCGCAGAGCTGCGCGGACGTGTCCTTCGCCCGCTGCCGTGACGTCGCCGAGCGTTCGGCCGCGGACGCCGGCCTGACCGTGCGCCGGCCCCGGCCCCCGGTGGTGGATCCGGACGTCTACCCGGACTGAGCCCAGTCCATCGCCTCGACGGTCAGCGCCAGGAACAGATCGACCCGGTCCTCCGTACGCCCCACGTCCCTGCCGGTGAGCTCGGCGATCTTGGCCAGCCGGTTGCGCAGGGTGTTGACGTGGATGTGCAACGCTCCGGCCGTCGCCGCCCATTGCCCGTCATGATCGAGGAACGTACGCAGCGTCAGCTCGAGCTCGCCGCTCCGCCGCGCGTCATGGTCCTTCATCGGGCCGAGGATCTTGCCGGCGAACTCGTTCAAGGTCTCGGCGTCGAGCAGCCCGAGGAGCAGCCGGTGCGTGCCCAGCTCGGCGAAGGCCCGCACGGACGGACCCGTGCGGGTGCGCCGCAGCACGCGGCACGCCTCCCTGGACTGCAGGAGCTGAGGGCGCAGCTCGGCCGCGTGGGCCGCGAGTCCTCCCAGGCCGACGACCGGGCGCAGCCCAGGGAAGCGCCGCTCGATGCTCCGTACCAGGCGCTGGGCGAGCGACGGCAGCTCGTGCTCAGGATGACGCCATGGCAGGACGGCGACGACGTCCTGCGTGCCGCCGGCCACGACTGCCGGCACTCCCTCGACGGCGTAGAACTCCACGATCACCTCCGCGAGCCCGTGCATCGTCGCGGCCTCGCCGTCCGCGAACGCCACGGCGCACACGGCCAGCGGACCGCTCGGATCCACGCCGAACGCGCGGAGCCGGCCAGGAACCTCCGTCGCCCGCCAGCCTCCCGAGAGGACCATCTCCAGGAGCTCGCTGGCGAAGCGCATCTCGATCGCCTGGACCGCCTGCTGTTTCGCCACCTCCAGGCTGAGGAACCGAGCCGTCTGCTCCAGCGCCTGCCGCTCGGGCGTGGTGAGCTCACGCAAAGGGCGCAGGCAGATGAGAGCCGCGTCGATGTCGCCGACGGCACCCACCGGAAACAGCGCTGCTTGTCCCAAATCTCCCAGATCCACCTCCAGCGCCGGAGGTTTCTTGGCCAATGCCGTGGCCACGGCATGCAGCTGGTCGCTGTCCAGGCTCGCGCCGGCCACCGCGAGGGAACGCGCCATCCTGTCGACCACCGCCAGGGGCAGATCATGCTCACGGCGCAGGACATCGAGCACGCCGGAGGCACCGGCACCCCGGGAGATCGCCGTGGCCAGGGCGTCTCCCCGCCGCACCATACCGACCAGCGACTGCTTGCGTTCGTCGGTCAGCATGTCGGCCATGGCCTGCGAGACCGCCGTGAACGGCACCGCGACGGAGATCTCCAGCAGCGGCAACTCCGCTTCGCGACAGGCTTCGACCAGCGCGTCGGGAGTCTCCGGCATCTCCGCGCGCAAGCCGAACACGATGCCACTGGCCTTGGCCTTCTTGACGTTCGTCACGAACTGCGCAGGAGGCACCCGTTCGAGCCACAACCCGTTGGTCAGCACGATCTCCCCTTCGCGTACGTAGTGCGAAGGGTCGGGCAGCTCGGTGTTGTGCACCCATGCGACGGGCGCGTCCAATGCGCCCGGTCGGCCCGGCACCAGCACACGGAGTTCGAGCGAGGCGCGATCCAGCAGGGATTGGAGCGTGAACACGCTGTAACTATATACAGCGATTGATTCAATCTATAGAAGATTATCCACTCATCAATGGACGGTCTCGCCTGCTTGTTCCGCTCTGAGCGGCCCTCCCGCAGGGGTTGCCGCGCCGCTGCACAGATCCCCCCTCACGATCGCCATGTCGTGGCCACCGATGCATGCCGCATTCCTCACCGTCCAATAGAGGAGCTGAGGAGCGTTTCATTCCTGGCAGCTTCCGCGACAATCATCACGTGATCGATCACTACCGCAATCTCTTCGACCGGCAGCAGTGGTTTGAGGACGGGCTTTCCTGGACCGTGGTGCAACCCCTCGACGAAGAGATCACCGTGGGGGATCTCCTGTGGCGGCTGAATGGAGGCCGTGATCCCGAGGAACGCATCATGGAGTACCCCATAGAGAAGGCCGGCGAAGAGTTCGTGCCCGTGCTCTTCGTCTACGAGGGTGAAGGAGCCTGGGGTTTCCTCGAGTTCACCTACGGCTTCACCACGCCGGACCACATCCTCACCGAACTCAGCAAGGCGTCCCGTGTGTGGATGACGACCTGGCACTTCAACGGGGGATACACGATGCTCTACGCGGCCGACGGCAAGATCAGGGCGCGGATGCGCAACTTCATCTTCGCCCAGCACGCCATCCAGGAGGGCGATCCGAGCATCCTCGCCGAATTCCGCGCCATGCTCGACCGCCTTGACCCGGAGGATTACCGAGGCAAGCGCAGTGCGGCGTTCGCCTTCATCGAGGCGTCCACTGGCATGGGTATCGAAGCCGAATGGCTGGACGTAGAAGAGGCGCCCGTCATCATCCTCGACAACTGGAATGAGACCTGAACCGCAGCGGTCCGACTTCAGGGCTGATGTCCCCACGACGGCTGAGGAGACTCCTCAGGTTTCGGCGTTCTCGGTTCTCAGCACGTCATAGCCGGCGAAGGTAAACATGCGCCGTCCCGAGATCAGGGGACGCGACTGACCCGTGAAGCGGTGGACGCCGACGCCGAAGCCGGCATCCGGCTCCGATAGCCATTCGCGTTCGAAGCCACGCTCCTCGAACCAGCGACAGATCAGGGGCACCCGGTCAGGAGCCCCGCGGTGCCGAGTCCAGATAATCGTGCCGCCGGTCTTGCACAACTGGGTACAAGTGTCGATCGTGCGCTCGATGTCCTCATCTGTGATGTTGCCGAACACCCCACACACGAGCACGATCTCGGCGGGCACCGAATCCCGGTAATGGTCAGTGAGCGCGGCATCGGCCGTGACCACTTCGACCTGCCGGAGTCCCGCCGATTTGATCGCCTCCTCGGCGATGGCGGTGTTGCCCGGGTCCAGTTCGACCAGGCGCGCCCGAACATCGTCACGGCGGGGATGATCGGTCAGCACCTCCAGCACGTCGCGGCCCTGACCCGAGCAGAGACTGACGAGCTTCAGCGGACCGGGCGGGCAGCCGTCCAACGCCAGCCGTATCCGTTCCTGGACGACCTGCAAGCGCCGCGCCAACTGTGAACCGGGGACGTCGTACTCATCGTGCCAAGTCTGCCAATCCATGAACGAACCCTACGAGGGCACACAGCCGAAACGCACTCCTTCGCCTCCGGCGGGGGACTCAGGCTCCGAGATGATCGACTGATGGCCATGCAGGTCGTCGCCCTTTCCAGTACGGCAGCGATCCGGCAGCGGTTTGCCAGGCCGTTCGCCCAGGGTGGAGGGCATGTCTGTCAAAGAACGTATCTTCGCCCATCCACCCGCGCCCGGCCCGGTCCAGTTCGATGAGCGGTTCGAGGCGTGGGTGGTCTCCCGGCACGCCGATGTCCGCAGGATCCTCAGCGACCACGCCGCCTTCTCCTCCGACGAACTCGCCCACGGCGCACATCCGGCACCTCACCACGACAATCCCGTGTTGCGCAGCCTGCCGTCGCTCGATCCGCCCCGCCATCACGAGCTGCGCCGCCTGGTGGCCAGGGTTTTCACTCCCCGCGCCGTGTCGGCCCTGGAGCCCTCCATCGCCGAGACCGCCAGGGAACTGCTGGTCGAGGGGTCCGGTGAGGTGGTGGACGGGTTCGCTTCGCCGCTGACGGTCGCCACGCTCGCGGGGCTGCTCGGCATCTCACCAGAGCGCAGGGCCGACTTCGTACGCTGGACGATCACGATCTCCGAGTTCGCCGGCGCCAACGCCGAGGACCCCGTACGGCAGGCGCGCTTCCACCAGGACCTGACCGAACTGCGCACCTGCATCCGCGAGGTGGTCGCCGAGCCGAGGGGCGGCATGATCCCGGCCCTGGCGGCGGCGCTCGACGAGAGCGAACTGCTCGATCTGGCCACCACACTCATCGTCATGGGCCACGAGACGACCACCAGGTTGATCTACCACGCGGTCCTGTGCCTGGAACGCTTTCCCACGGCGCCGACGCCCGGCCTGGTGGAGGAGGTGCTGCGCTACCTGCCGCCGGTGGGCGGCACGGAACGCTTCACCACGGCCCAGGTGGACGTGGACGGCGTCACGATCCCACCCGGGGCGCGGGTGGTGGCCTCGATCCGCCGCGCCAACCGGGACCCGCTGGTGTTCGCGGCCCCCGACGCGTTCGACGCCACGCGCGACCCCAACCCGCACCTGTCCTTCGGCACGGGCATCCACGTCTGCCTGGGCCTGCGACTCGCCACCAGCCAGGCGGCCGTCGCGATCCGGGCGCTGCGGAAGGCCTTCCCCGGCCGCTGGCGCGTGCCCGAGGACGGGCTGGAGGCTACGATCTCCCCCGTCGGGGTCGACATCCAGCGGATGCGCCTGATCACTCAGCGAAGCGAGCTGTGATCATGCCGTTCATGAGTTGCGGCTTCTGCCGCATCAAGCCCTCGCAGACCGTCCACCAGGACGAATACAAGTCATGAACGACGCCGGCGCGCTATCCCGTGAACTCCGTCGATCCTTGGAGGGTTGATCATGTCGTCAGAAGCCGTGCTGGCAATCGTCGACCAGGACGGCGCCGTGCTGTGCGACATGGCCGGCGGCAATCCGGCGCTACCGCGGATGCGGTTCGACGGCAGGTGGCCGCCGATGGACAGTGAGCTGACCGATCGCGTTCGTCGCGAACTCGGGCTGTCCACGGTGGTCCTGGAGCCGTTGGACTTTACGACGGTGGTGCTGCTGGCAGAGGGCAGGGCGCGGCCGGTCTCCGCCGATGGGTTCGCGTGGCACGGTCGGGATGCGGTGACCGGGCAGAGCCTGGCACTCGACTGCCGGGCGGCGCGATCCCGGCCGCCCGCCTCCGACTGGTTCGGGCCCGGCTGGTTCGAGCGAGCCGAGTCCTACATCGACGGGGAGATCAAGGCTGCCGGTCGCGTTCGGCTCGGTCCGAGCCGCCAGATCAAGCACTGGAGCATGTCAGCCGTGCTGCGCACGCCGACTGACCGGGGTGACCTGTACCTGAAGGCGGTCCTGCCGAGGCTTGCTCGCGAACCGGACATCACTCGGTACCTGGCGTCATTGCGCATCGCGCCGTTCGCCACCATCACCGCGACGTCACCCGGTGACCGCTGGTGGCTCGCGGAGGACTTCGGCGGCGTGGACGGCTGGGCGGTCTCCCCGGAGCAGCGTCGCGCATGCCTGGCACAGCTGGTCACGGTGCAGAAGGAGACCATTCACCGCGGGGACGAGCTGATCGCCGCGGGGTGTGTCCCGCTCACCCCGACCTCGCTGGCCGACGGCGTACGGTCGACCCTGGCCCGCGACGACATCTGGCGGGCGCCCAAGCTTGCGAAGAACCTGGACCGGGCGCTGACCGACGAGGAGGCCGACCGGCTGCAGGCACTGACGCCGTATCTGGTCGAGTGCGCCGAGCGCCTGGACGAGGCGGCCGTCCCGGCGGCGATCGTCCACCGCGATTTCCACCCGGGCAATGTGGTCGTGCGCGACGACGGGATCCTGTTGCACGACTGGAGCTTCGCCACCGTCACGAACCCGTTGTTCGATCTGGCCTCATGGCTGCACGACGCGTCCGAGCCGGACGCCGCGGCCTACCTCGACGCCTTCTTCTCCGCCTGGGCCGACGCCGTCGCTCCGGAACGGATGCGGAGCGCATGGCGCGTGGCCAAGCCGCTCGCCGCGGTGGTGGAGATGATGAAGCTGATCGAGCTGGCCGACATCGTCGGACCGGATCACGACTTCAACTGGCTGCCGATGACCTACGGTTGGGGCCGGCGGCTGCTGAACGCGGCCACCGACCCCGACCTGACCGTCAACGGTTGGCGATCGTAGGGCTCACTCGAGGCCCGGCACGGGACCGGTCCCCGATGCCTCCACGAGCACCTCCCCGGCCGCCGTCCGCACGTACAGCACCGACCGCCCGGCCCGCCGCCGCTCCACCAGCCCAGCGTCCAGCAGCACCCGCAGATGCCGGCCCACCGACCCCAGCCCCTGACCGGTCACGGCGACCAGCTGGGTCGTGCTCATGGGAGTCCCCAGCAGCACCAGCAATCCGGCCCGCGCGGTCCCGATCAGCGCCCCGAGCCCGGCCGGGAGGGGCCGCCGGTCGTGGTCCTCGGCGAGCACCCCGAGGCACGAATAGACGACGGCGTACCGCTCCCGTCCCTCCCACGACACCCACCCGGTCCTCGGCGTCACCGGCATGAACAGCAGGTCGGCCCCGGCGGCGATCTCCCGCGGCTGATACGCGTTCAGGTTGACCTGGAACCGGCTCTCCCCGAGCCACCGCGTCCCCGGCTTCAGCGAGTCCAGCACGGCCGCCCAGCCGCCCTGGCTCACCCGCGCGGTCCGCGCGACCATGTCTGCCTCCAGGACGCGCCGCCGACGCTCCCAGTACGGCCGTACGGTCTCCTCCCAGACGTACGTCAGGAGCGCGGTCGCCCGCTCGGGCAGGTCGTCCCGCTCCAGGGCGGCGGGAAGCGGGCCCCGGAGGGACACGCGGAGGTTGGCCCGCGCCTCCTCGGCCCCGGTCGCCCGCACCCGGGCCACGGTCGCCTCGAAACTCTCCCCCTCGCACGAGGTGGGGCAGAAGAAGTCGGCGATCCAGGACCTGCCGAGCGCCGCCCGTACGACCAGCGCGGCCACCGGGTCGGCCGCGAGGCGCGCGCGGTAGCCGGGCAGGTGCGCGCGCAGCCAGGCCTCCTCGCCCGGATGGGCACCGGTCCCCGCGTGCAGCAGCTTCAGGCTCGCGAAGGTCTCGGCGAACGGCGAGAGCACGAACCGGCTACGGGCGAGGACATCGGTGTCGATCTGCCACAGGCCCATGCGTACAACCTTTCGCGCGTCGGCGAAACAGTAAACACGACCCCCGGGCCGCTCCGAGACTCCGACGTATGCGCAGCTATCGAACCCTGTTCCGCACCCCGGAGTTCACCCCGTTCCTGCTCTCTTATGCCGCTTTCGCCGCGGCTCAGACGATCGGCGCCCTGGCCCTCGGCACGCTGGTCTTCCAGGCCACCGGCTCCCCGCTGCTGTCGGCGGTGAGCATGTTCGGCCCGCAGCTGGCGAAGCTGGTGGGGGCCACGTTCCTGCTCTCGGGCGCCGACCGCCTGCCCCCGCGCGCGGTCCTTTCCGGCCTCTCCCTCGCCTTCGCGGCCGGTACCGCGGTGCTGGCGCTGCCCGGTCTGCCGGTCGCGGCGGTCTTCGCCGTCGTGCTGGCGCAGGGCCTGATCGCGTCCCTGGGCGGGGGAGCGCGCTCAGGACTGTTGACCGAAATCCTGTCGAAAGACGGCTATGTCCTGGGCCGTTCGGTGTTCAACATGCTCTGGGGCCTGATGCAGGTGGCCGGGTTCGCGACGGGCGCCGCGCTGCTGACGCTTCTGACCCCGAGGACATGCCTGCTCCTGGCGGTGGCGCTGTACGTGATGTCGGCCCTCGCCACCCGCCTGGGCCTCACGGTCCGCCCGCCGCGCTCCTCCGGACGCCCGTCCGTCTCGGCGACCTGGCGCACCAATGCCCTCCTGTGGTCCTCGCGCTCCCGCCGCCTGACGTACCTGGGCCTGTGGATCCCCAACGGACTGGTGGTCGGCTGCGAGTCGCTCTACATCTCGTACGCCCCCGGAGCCGCCGGCACGCTGTTCGCGTGCGCGGCGCTGGGCATGTTCATGGGAGACGTGGCGGTGGGCCGCCTGGTGCCGCCCGCGTCGCGCCCCCGGCTCGCGGTCCCGCTGCGCCTGCTGCTGGCGACGCCGTACCTGTTCTTCGTCCTGCAGCCGGGAGTGGCGCTGTCGGCCGTGGCCGCCGTCGTCGCCTCCGTCGGCTTCGGCGCGAGCCTGGTCCTGCAGGAACGCCTGATGTCCCTCACCCCGGACGACCTCGCGGGCCAAGCCCTCGGCCTGCACTCCGTCGGCATGTCCACCATGCAGGGCGTCAGCGCGGCCCTCGCGGGCGTGGTGGCCCAACTGATCTCCCCAGCCGCGGCGATGACGGTGCTGGCGTTCGGGTCGGTCGCCGTGACCCTGACCCTCGCGGTGCTGGGCAGGCACGAGGAACGGCAGCCGGCCATCCCCACCTGATCGGTCGGAGCCTGCGCGACCTCCACGGCCTCCACGGCCTCCACGGCCTCCACGGCCTCCACGGGGAGGAGCGGGTCGAGCCCGCGGAGGCGCCGCGCGAGCTGCCGCCAGCCGAGCGCCAAGCGCTCCACGGCTGCTCGCGCCGGATTCGCGTCGGCGGTCAGACGGGGATGAACAGCGCCTCGAACGGCGGGTCGCCGACGCCGGTCGTGACGTGCCCCATTCCTGTGGTGTCGGCGGCGAGTACGAGGTCGCCGGGACCGAAGCGACGCCGGCCGCCGTCGCTGACCGTCACCTCGATCACCCCGCGCAACATCACCACCCACTGCTCACGTGGCGCCGGGTGCGCGGTGCTGTCGAACGCGGCACTGCGCAGGAACTGCACGCCATCTCTCGACGGCAGCCCACCGACGGCCATGGCCGGCACCCCGTCGGCCACCTGCCGGTGTTCCAGTGCGATCTCGCCGTCCTCGAACGCTGATCCGCCGTCCTCCGTGCGGGTGATCCTGGTGAAGCGCATCAACTCACTCCGATGAACTGGTGGTCGGTACGGATCCGCCCATCGCTGTCCAGGGCGAGGATGTCCAGGCCGCCGCCGACGGCCTGTCCCGTGTGGGTCGACACCATCGACCACCGGATGCCGAGCACGTTGGGAATGAGGAGGGACGCCTCTTCGGCGCACTCAAAAAGGTGCTCGCCCGACGCGACGAACATCTCGTACGCACGGGTCACCCTGGCGTTCAAGGCGTCGTGACCCCGGACTTCCAGCGGCGGCACCGGAAACGCCAGCCCCGCGGCGGCCTCACGGATCTCCTGCGGCGGGTCGACCAGCACCTGGACCCCGTCGAGCGCCCACATTTCGCGTATGAGCGCGGCCCGCGCGGCCGGATCGGGTTCGTTCCACTGGGCGACGTACCGGTCGGCCCATTGCTTGATATCGAGTGCGTTGCTCATGCACAGCAGTGTGCTGATTCCCCCGCGCCACCGCGATTCCCTGCAGGGAATCGCGCCGCTGCTGGCTCGGGCAGGTGGGCGGGTTCGTGGCCGCGGTCATCTTCACTGCTGCGCCCGTCCTCGCCACCGGCATCTGCGTCTTCACCGGGAGAGTCGTACGCGCGTGGGTCTTCGGCCCCGTCGCAGTGGCGTGCGCCGGTTTTGTCCTGCGAGGCCTGCACATGGATGCGCGACAAGCGAAAATGCCGTGGCAAATAATTTGCCACGGCATTTTGTCACCCGCGTTTTCGGGCGGCCGAGAGCGATTCCGACTCAATCGCCGATCACAGTGCCAGGGGATGCCCTCGGTCTCGACGGAGGACGTCGTCGCCGAGCTCATCCCCGGGCGGGCCTTCGCACCTTGGTTCGTACCGTGCGTTACGACTTACCAGTCGTGGTGGTGGTCAAACTTCTTGTCGTGCTCGTCCTCGTCGTGGTCGAACTTCTTGTCGTGCTCGAACTTTCTGTCGTGCTCGAACTTCTTGTCATGCTCGTTCTCGTCGTGCTCGAACTTCTTGTCATGCTCGGACTCGTCGTGCTCGAACTTCTTCTCGCGCTCGGCCTCGTCGTGCTTGAACTTCTTGTCGTGCTCGAACTTGTCGCGGTCGAACTTCTTCTCGTGCTCGAACTTCTTGTCGTGGTCGAACTTGACGTGGTCGATCTTGACGTGGTCGAACTTGAAGCGATCGGACTTCTTGTCGCGGTCGAACTTCTTGTCGCGGTCCATCTTCTCGCGGTCGAACTTCTTGTCGTGCTCGAACCTGTCGCGATCGAACTTCTTGTCGTGCTCGTTCTCGTCGTGCTCGAACTTCTTGTCGTGCTCGTTCTCGTCGTGCTCGAACTTCTTCTCATGTTCGAACTCGTTGTGCTCGAACTTGTCGTGGTCGAACTTCTTGCCGTGCTCGAACTTCTCGTCGTGGTCGGACTTGTCCTCGCGACCCCACCAGAGGACGTCGCACACGCCCCACTCGCTCGCGCAGCCCGCGGCCGGCTGCGTCGGGACGTAGCCCACGCTCGCGCTCGCCACTGCCTGGCCGAGCGGAACGAACATGAGACCGGTGGCCGCAGCGGCCAGAGCCAGCTTGGCGATACGGGCGCTGCGCGGCGTCGGCAAATGCCGAATTTCAGTATTCACGTGCTCTCGTTTCCATTCATGGATAAATCGACGCGAAATCCGACGCCCACATCTCGGTAGGCATTCAGACAGAAGCGTACATACCCGCAAGGATTATCTCATTCACCTCAATGAACCCCAATAACCCGTCAAATTCGATACCTTTAAAGAAGGCGTCGTCACACAAATATTTTGGCGTTTCTTTGCATGTCGTGAGACATGCCATGACGCTGATTCCGATTAATTCACATTTGCGAATACGCGGCGATTTGCCGTCCAGAACGGCACCACCCGCGCGGGCTGACGGCGGAACCGTGTCTCGCTGGCACAGCCTCGACGAAGCGGCCGTGCCGGACCGCGCGCCGGCGGTGGGCTCGGCCGCCGCTACGCGCTGCCCGGCGTCTCGGCGTAGTTCACTCCGGGGCGCGTCCCCAGGCCGACACCATCGGCGCGGTCGCCAGGTCCATGCCACCGGCCGCCACGTTGGCCAGGTGCCGCTCGACCTCTTCCTCGGTCGCGTGGCCGCCGGCGACCAGGCCCTCGCGGATGTGCGCGATGGTCGCCGTCTCCAGCAGGTCGCAGGCGGGGGAGGCGATCGGGAAGTACGCCTCGGCCGCCACGTCGACCAGCCCGGCGGCGCGGAGGAGCCCGGGAAGCCGCCGTCCGTACGCGAGGTCGGCGCCGCGCCCGGCCAGCATCGCGCGGAACCCGGCACGGATCCGGTTGGCCGGCCGCTCACGCTCCCCCTGCTCGTACGGGGAGCTCAGCGGTTGCAGCGCGGGGTCGGCGTCCTCGAGAAGGAGGCGGCCGCCGGGCTTCAGCGCCGCGACCATCGACCGCAGGGCACGTTCGCGGTCGGCGACGTGCACCAGCACCAGGCGCGCGTGCACGAGGTCGAACGCCTCATCGGGAGGGTCGGAACGGGCGACGTCATGCCGGCGTACCTCCACCACCGGGCCGGCCGCATCACGGATCCAGGAGACGTCGATGTCGGTCGCCAGGACGCGGCCCGTGGGACCGACGCGTTCGGCCAGCCCTCGCGGGACGGACGGCCCCCCGGCGCCGAGTGCGGGTCATCGTGACGGGGCGAGGCGATCCCAGACCAGGCGCTGCCGTTCCGCCGACAGACCCTGGCCGCTCATGGCCCGATGCAACAGGTCGAAGTCGCACCCCTGCGCGCTCATGTGGTCGAGGACGGGTTCGTAACGGTCGGCCCTGTCCCGTACGAGTTCCGTCGCCAGCCGTAGTTCCAGACGAACCGCAGGAACCTGGTGCGAGCCGCATGCGATCCACACGCAGTGCTGCCATGGGCCGCGACCGACGCATTCCATCGCGTCGGAGTCGGTCTGCCTCTCGACGGTGCTCATCTCCACCTTGACCCCGTGCACCTCGTACCTGGCGAAGTATTGCGCGGACGCCGGAATCCACGAGGCGGCATGAAGGCAGGGGAACGAGGCGAGCGCGGCACCGAACTCATCCACCTCCTCCCGCCGCGCCACCAGGAGGTCGATGTCCCCGACAGGAAGCTGAACCCCCTGGAGGAGAGCCGCGCTCGTGCCCCCCAGGCGGTAAGCGATGTCGGCACCCGCGGCTCGCATGGCGGTGAGCACCGTGTCCAGCGCCGCAGTGATGTCCGCCGCTCGAAGAGACGTTCCGCCGTTGTCCATGGCGAGCAGCCTAAGAGCGCGAGGACGCGGGATGTCAGTCGTGCTGACCTGCGTTCGCAGTCAGCTTCAGCCGCCTTTGCAGTGGATCACAAGTCGTGATCGCCACGATCACCCGCAGGGTCGTAGATCACGGCCCTGCGCAACCAGAAGGGGGGTGAACAGCATGCTGAACATCGAGGACCTTCCCGCCGGTGTCTCCGAGCTCGACGGCGAGGAGCTGGAGGTGATCGCGGGCATGGAACCGGACTGGAGCACCTATCTCTGCACCGCCAGCCAGAAGGGCGACTGCTGGAAGACGTGATCCGACCGCGATGACCGCGGCCCGGTGAGCAGCGGGGAGCCCGTCAAGCGGCTCCCCGCTGTTGCGACAGCAAAGGACCGAACGACCGTGTTATTGATCATCAGCAGCCACCGCGACGACTCGATACACGTCGTGCTGCCCAAGCTGCGCGAGCGCGGCGTGCCGCTGCTGTGGTGGGACGAGGCCGATTACCCCGGAGCCTCCACCCTCACCACCAGCTGTCTCGACGGCCGCTGGCGCCAGGTGCTGACCTATCGGGGCGAGACGTACGACCTGTCGAAGGTGAGCGCGGTGTGGGACCGGCGCCCCGACCGGCCGTCCGCGCTCGATGTTCCGGAGCCGTCGCAGCGTGCCTTCGCCGAGCACACGGCCAAGATCGCTGTCACCGGCGCGTACGACCTCATGGTCGGGGCCCGGTGGATGCCCGCGCCGCCGCAGTACACCGCGGCCGTCGACAACAAGCTCCTGCATCTGTACCGGGCCGCCGAGCTCGGGTTGACCGTGGCCGACACGGTGGTGACCAACGATCCCGAGGTCCTGGTGCCGCTGTGGAACCAGGCCGGCGGGCGGATGATCACCAAGACGCTCGGATTTCACCCGTTCACGCTGGACGGGGAGGCTCGTCACCTGTTCACCGCGACGGTGCCCAGGCGGCGGCTGACCGGGCGGCACCGGCTCCGGCACGGCCCGGCGATACTGCAGCCGAACCTGCCCAAGGCGTACGAGCTGCGGGTGACCGTGGTGGGCGAGCAGGTGTTCGCCGCCCGCATCGACTCCCAGACCTCGCGGCTCACCACCGTGGACTGGCGGCACTACGACGACACCAAGGTGGGCTACGCGGCCTACGACCTGCCGCAGGACATCGCCGACCGTTGTGTCCGGCTGGTGGCCGGGCTGGGCCTGAGCTTCGGCGCGCTGGACTTCATCGTGACCCCGGACGGCCGGTACGTCTTCCTGGAGCTCAACGTCAACGGCCAATGGGCCTTCGTCGAGCTGCGTACCGGCATGCCCATCAGCGACGCCATCGCCGACTGGCTCACCACCGCCACCACCACCGGCCCCGATTCGAAGGACTCCGCCGATGCCCACTGACCAGCGCACCGCCGTCCGTACCTCCTTCGCCGACGACCTCGCCGGGGCGGTCGCGCTCCTGCAGGGGTTGCCGACCGCGCAGGACCAGGTGGGAGAGGCGCGGCGGCGCGCGCGTGACTGGGCCGCCGCGCGGCCGCACCTGCGCGCCCAACTGGTCGTCGACGAGCCGCCGGGGACGACCCGGGTCGGTTACGACCTGCTCCTCGACCACCCCGAGGGCGGCACCGTCGCGCTGTCGGCCGAGGCGGAGGACGGCGTCCCGTGGCTGGTGGACCACTCCACCCACTGGGCGGCGGCCAACGTCCTCAGCGTGGACGGCGTCGGGCTGTCCATCGCGGTGGCGCTGTCCACCATCCGCGCCCTGGGCGTGCGCGACCAGCAGCTCCACGAGCGGCTGGTGGACCACCGCATCCTGCTCAACGAGCTGGAGGGCGCCCTGCAGTCGCCGACCGAGGCCGAGATCCAGGAGGCCGCCGACGAGTTCCGCCGCCGCCGTGGGCTCACCGGCAAGGCGCAGACGCTGGAGTGGCTGGCCGAGGCGGGCATGTCGCCGGAGATGTTCCGGACCCACGCCCGTACCCAGGCGATCATCGCCCGCATCCGCGACCGCTTCGCCGGCGAACCCGCCCGCCGCCACCTGGCCGAGCACCCGGAGGACTTCACGATGCGGCGCGCGGTGTGGGTGACCGGCCCACACGCCGACGAGCTGCGCGCCCTGTCGGAGGGTCCGGTGCAGGACTTCGCGGCCCGTTCCCTGGCCGCCCTCGAACGCCCCGGGCACAGACTGCAGCTGCACGCCGCGACCGCGCTCACCTCCCGGCTGCCCGAGCCCCTGCGGACGGCGGCCGAGCGAACGGCGATCGGGCCGGTCCCCTACGAAGGCGGCCATCTGGCCGGGGCGGTCCACGAGGTCGTCCCGCCCGACGCCGGCGCGCCGGAAGTGCTGGAAGCAGCGCGGGACGCGGCCTTCCAGGCGTGGCTGGACGAGCGGCGGCGTAATGCGGAGATCCAGTGGTTCTGGCTCTGAGCGCGATCGGGCGGATGTGACGGTGAGGGAAATGGCGTACCGGATCGGGGAGGTGCGGCGGTGAGACGCCGCGTGCCGCTGCGGATGCAACTGGCCCGCAGTGACTGCGGCGCCGCCTGCCTGGCCATGGTGCTCAGCGCGCTGGGCCGCCGCACGGGCCTGGCGGAAGTACGCGAGCACCTGGCCGAAGGCGTGGACGGGGTGAGCCTGCGCGAGATGATCCAGGCCGGGGCCCGCTTCGGGCTGCGGTTACGGGCCTGCCGCGCCCCGATCGACACCCTCCGCGCGCTGCCCGCGCCGTTCATCGCCGTGTGGGAGAACAACCACTTCGTCGTCGTCGAGCACATCGGCCCACGCGGCGCCACCGTGATCGATCCGGCGCGGGGGCGGCGGAGACTGTCGCAGCAGCAGTTCCAGGCCGGATACTCCGGCAAGGTCCTGCTGGCCGACGCCCCCGCCGGGCTCACTCCCGCCGCCCGGCCCCGGCCCTGGCGCGTGCTGCGCCCGCTGCTGGCACCCGCGCTGGCCAACCGGGGGCTGATCGTCGCGGTGCTGCTGACCTCGCTGACGGCGCAGCTGCTCGGGCTGGCCGTGCCGCTGTTCACCAAACTCGTGGTGGACCGGCCGGTGGCGATGGATGCGACGACGCTGGCTGCGGCCGCGCTGTGCGTCGTGCTCGTGTACGGGCTGACGTCCTGGACCCGCGCCCGGATGCTGATCCGGCTGCAGACCTCGGTGGCGGCCGAGGGGATGCGCGCACTCGTCGGCCACACGCTGGCGCTGCCGTACCGCTTCTTCCAGCGCCGCTCCAGTGGCGACCTGCTGAGCCGGCTCAGCGGGGTGGCCATGCTGCGCGATCTGCTCACCGAACAGTCGCTGGCCTTCCTGTTCGACCTGGCCACCGCGGTGACGTACCTGACCCTGCTCATCCTCGCCGCGCCCGGGCTCGGGCTGGTGACGCTCGCGGCGGCGGCGCTGCAGGCCGGTGTGGTCCTGGCCACCGCCCGCCGCGGCATGCACCTGGCCTTCGCCGCCCTGCACACCACCGCCGCCACCCAGGCCACCATGGTCGACAGCCTGGCCGGCATCGAGGCGATCAAGGCCTCCGGCGGGGAGGCGGCCGCGGCGGACCGCTGGCGCGTCCACCACGAGGAGGAGCTGACCACCGGGGCGGCCCGGGACCGGCACGTGGCCGCGGTCCAGACCGCCACCACCACCCTGCAGATCGCGCTCCACCTGAGCCTGCTGGTGACCGTGTTCGCCTCGACCTCCGGGACGCTGGGCGACCGGCTCGCCCTGGTGTCCCTCGCCGTCGCCGCGACCACGCCGCTCGCGTCGCTCCTGGGCATCGTCTACCAGCTGCAACTGGCCGCCGCACACCTGGGCCGCATCGCCGACCTGATGGGTACGCCGCAGGAGCGCATCGGCGGCATCCGTCCGGACGGCGGGCTGCGCGGCAGCGTCACCGTCACCAAGATCAGCGTCGGCTACGACGCCCGTACGCCGGTGCTCCGCGACCTCTCCCTGCGCATCCCGGCCGGCGCGCGGGTCGCCATCGTCGGCGCGTCGGGATCCGGCAAGACCACCCTCGGCCGTACCCTCATCGGCCTGACCGAGCCGACCGCCGGGCAGGTCCGCTTCGACGACATCCCGCTGCAAGAACTCGACCGGCAGTGGCTGCGCCGGCAGGTGGGCGTGGTCACCCAGCAGCCACACCTGTTCTCCGGCACCATCGCCGCCAACATCGCGGGCTTCACCCCCGTCAACCACCAGGCGGTCGAGCACGCCGCCCGCCTGGCCGAACTCCACGACGAGATCGTGCGCCTCCCGCAGGGCTACGACACCAACGTCGGAGAGGGCGGTACGCGCCTGTCCGGCGGCCAGCGCCAGCGCCTGGCGCTGGCCCGCGCCCTGGTCCACCGGCCCCGCATCCTGCTGCTGGACGAGCCCACCGCGGCGCTGGACGCGGTCACCGAGGAACGCATCCGCCGCAACCTGCTCAGGCTCGGCCAGACCCAGGTCATCATCGCCCACCGGCTGTCCACGATCCAGGACGCGGACCTGATCGTCGTGCTGCACCGCGGCCAGATCATCGAGGCGGGCACCCATCACCAACTCATGACCCACGACGGCCACTACGCCTACCTGGTGCGGCACCAGCACCAGTCGCCCGGCCCCACACCGGCCCTCAACCCCCGTTGACACGCACCCGGGCGGCCGATTGCCGGCTCGTCCTGCCATGATCACCGTGCGGGAGGTGTCCCCCGGGAGGCCCTGCGGCGGATGGGGGTTACCTTGTGTTCGGTGGCTGAGCTGTCCGTATGTGGCGTCGCGGCCGACGGGGGAAAGGGGAGACCCGCGCCTTTCCACTCTCAACGTATAGCGCACCGGGGGGCTTGCCACAAGACCCGGGTCATGCCGCAGAATCGTCCGCCGAGGCCAGAACCTGCGGAAATGGGGGACGCGAAGTGCGTGTGGTGTTGTCGACGTACGGGTCGCGCGGGGACGTCGAACCGATGGCGGCACTCGCGGTGCGGTTGCGGGAGCTCGGCGCGGAGGTGCGGGTGTGCGCGCCGCCGGACGAGGAGTTCGCGCAGCTGTTGGCCGGGGTCGGCGTGCGGCTGGTGCCGGTCGGTCAGTCGGCGCGTGCGCTGACGACCGCGGCGCCGCCGCCGTCATCCCTGCCCGAGCGCGCGGCCGAATTGATCGCCGGCCAGTTCGACGCGGTCACCGCGGCGGCCGAGGGGTGTGACGTGCTGGTGGCGACCGGCATGATGCCTGCCGCCGCCGGTGCGCGGTCGGTGGCCGAGAAACTGGGCATCCCTTCCGTGTCCGTGACCTTCCAGCAGCTCACCCTGCCGTCGCCGCACCGCCCGCCGCTGGCCTATCAGGGCCGGCCGTTCCCGCCGGAGGTGACCGACAACCGGGTGCTGTGGGACCTGGACGCCCAGAGCATCAACGCGCTGTTCGGTGCGGCGCTCAACACCAGCCGGGCGTCGAACGGCCTGCCGCCGGTGGACGACGTTCGCGACTACGTCATCGGCGACCAGCCGTGGCTGGCGACGGACCCGGCCCTGGACCCGTGGCAGGGGATGCCGGAGCTCGACGTCGTACAGACCGGCGCGTGGATCCTGCCGGATGCTCGCCCGCTCCCGGCCGAGCTGGTGGCGTTCCTGGAGGCCGGCGAACCGCCGGTGTACGTGGGTTTCGGCAGCATGCCCATGCACGCTTCCAAGGACGTCGCCCGGGTGGCCATCGAGGCGGTCCGGGCGCAGGGCCGCCGCGCGCTCGTCAGGCGCGGCTGGGCCGACCTGGCTCTGATCGACGACCGGGACGACTGCTTCGCCGTCGGCGAGGTCAACCAGCAGGCGCTGTTCGGCCGGGTGGCCGCGGTCGTGCACCACGGTGGCGCGGGCACGACGACGACGGCCGCGCGGGCCGGCGCGCCTCAGGTGGTGGTGCCCCAGGCGACGGATCAGCCGTACTGGGCGGGTCGGGTGGCCGAGCTGGGCATCGGCGCGGCACACGACGGTCCGGCTCCGACCGCCGAGTCCCTGTCGGCCGCGCTCAGGACGGCTCTGGCCCCCGAGACCCGCGTACGAGCGGCTGCCGTCGCCGGCACGATCCGCACCGACGGGGCGGCGGTGGCCGCGAAGCTGCTGCTCGACGTGGTCAGCCCGGAAAGGCGGTCCGCATCCGCGTGACCCCCGGCGACCGGGTCTGTCACGCCGGTCCAGACGCCGACCTTCGCAAGCCACCTCACATCGGAGCTGATGACGTGAATCCCCTGACCACCGGCGTGTTCGACCTGCCCGAGCATCTTGCCCCCAAGGCCGACCCGGCGCTGATCGCCGGCGATGAGCGGCACTTCGCGGCCATCGCGGAGAGCCTTGAGCAGTCGATCTCCGAGCTGTCCGACCGCCTCGACGCCGAGCGCAAGGCGCCCGGCGGAAAGGGGCGGGCGGCCCTGGACCGGGACCTGGAGATCCACCGGCTCTCCGCCCGCCTGCGCGCGCTGCGTCGCTTCGGTCTGGACCTGTGCCTCGGACACATTGTCAGCGCGGACGACCCCGAGCCCGTGTACATCGGACGACTCGGCCTCACGGACAGCGAGGGCCGCCGGCTGCTGCTCGACTGGCGTTCCCCCGCGGCCGAGCCGTTCTTCGGAGCCACCCACGGGAACCCGATGGGTCTGGCGAGCCGCCGCAGGTACCGCTGGACCCGCGGCCGGATCAGCGACTACTGGGACGAGGTGTTCACCTCGGACGGGTTCGAAGGGCACCACGCCGCGCTCGACGACCAGTCCGCCTTCATCGCCAGCCTGGGCAGCAGCCGGTCGCCACGGATGCGAGACGTGCTCGGCACCATCCAGGCCGACCAGGACGCCATCATCCGCGCGGGATCCAGCGGCGCCCTCGTCGTCGACGGCGGTCCGGGTACGGGCAAGACCGTCGTCGCCCTGCACCGCTCCGCGTATCTCCTCTACTCCGATCCTCGCCTCGGTCACCGCCGGGGTGGCGTGCTGTTCGTCGGCCCGCACCAGCCGTACCTGGCCTACGTCGCCGACGTCCTCCCCAGCCTCGGCGAGGAGGGCGTACAGACCTGCACCCTGCGGGACCTCGTCGCCGAGGGAGCCACGGCGGCGATCGAGACCGATCCGGACGTGGCCCGCCTGAAGTCGTCCGCGAACCTGGTCAAGGCGATCGAGCCGGCCGTCAGGTTCTACGAGAACGCGCCCACCAAGGGGATGACGGTCACGACCCACTGGTCCGACATCTGGCTGAGCCCCGAGGACTGGGCCGAGGCATTCGAGGCCGCGGAGCCCGGCACCCCGCACAACGAGGCGCGCGACCAGGTCTGGGAGGAACTGCTCACGATCCTGGCGGACAAGCACGACAACGAGGACATCTCACCTGACCTGCTCCGCAAGTCGCTGCTGCGGAACAGGGAGCTGCTCACGACCTTCAACCGCGCGTGGCCGCTGATCGAAGCGGCCGACCTCGTCGGAGACCTGTGGTCGGTACCCGCCTACCTGCGGATGTGCGCCCCCTGGCTCAGCCCCGACGAGGTCAGGCGGTTGCAGCGCGCGGACGCCCAGGCCTGGACGGTGTCCGACCTGCCGCTCCTGGACGCGGCGCGGCAGCGGCTCGGCGACCCGGAGGCGGCGCGGCGCAAGCGGCGGCAGGAGGCCTCCGTCGCCGCCGAACGCGAGCGCATGGCCGGCGTCGTCGACAACCTGCTCGAGGCCGATGACGACGGTGAAGGCGCGGTGACGATGCTGCGCGGGCAGGACCTGCGGGACGCCCTGGTCGACGAGAACGCATCACCCGGTGTCGAACCGGACCAGCTCGCCGGCCCGTTCGCGCACATCGTCGTGGACGAGGCTCAGGAGCTGACCGACGCGGAGTGGCAGATGCTGCTGCTCCGGTGCCCGTCCAGGAGCTTCACCATCGTCGGGGACCGGGCCCAGGCCAGGCACGGGTTCACGGAGTCGTGGCAGGAACGACTGGAGCGGGTCGGGCTCGACCGCGTCAACCTGGCGTCCCTGAGCATCAACTACCGTACGCCGGAAGCGATCATGGTGGCGGCCGAGCCGGTCATCCGGGCCGCGCTCCCGGACGCCAACGTGCCGACCTCCATCCGCAGCACCGACGTCCCCGTCGTACACGGGGCTGTTTCGGAGCTGAGCTCGATCCTCGACACCTGGCTCGCCGCGCATGCCGACGGGATCGCCTGCGTGATCGGCGACCCCACGTTCCAGGGGACGTCCCGCGTGCGGTCGCTGACTCCGGAGCTGTCGAAGGGGCTGGAGTTCGACCTGGTCGTTCTCGTCGACCCGGAGGCGTTCGGCGAGGGCATCGAAGGAGCGGTCGATCGTTATGTCGCGATGACCCGGGCGACCCAGCAACTGGTCATCCTCACGAGCTCCTGATCTCGGCTCCGGGGCGAGGCCAAGGTAGGACACCGGCACGAGGGCTTCACGGCGTGGCCCTGACGGCTCGGCCGTGGATGCCATGCCAGAACCGTACTTGGGCTCGAATGTGCGAAAGGTATGGTGAGGGCCTATGACGACGTTTCGGATCAGCGAGGCCGCGGCGCTGCTCGGGGTCAGCGCCGACACCGTCCGCCGGTGGGTGGACGCGGGGCGGCTGGCGGCCGAGCGGGACGAGCACGGTCATCGCCAGGTGAACGGCGCCGACCTGGCCGCCTTCGCCCGGGCTCAGGTCGAGGAGATCGAGAGCGGCAGCCGTTCCTCGGCGCGTAACCGCTTTCGGGGGATCGTGACCGAGGTGATCCGGGACGCGGTGATGGCGCAGGTGGAGATCGCCGCCGGGCCGTTCCGGGTGGTGTCGCTGATGAGCCGCCAGGCCGCCGACGAGCTCGGCCTGGAGGTGGGGGTGGTGGCGGTCGCCGTGATCAAGTCCACCAACGTCGTCGTCGAGATCCCCGGTCACGAGCGCGTGAGCAGCAGCCAATCCGCATGACCGATCCCGTGCGCACCCACCAGGCGGACCTGAAAGGCGGGTCCGCCGGTCGCCCGGGCCGTCGGGCTTCCGGGCGGCTGCCGTGGATGCTGGTCGTGCCCGCGCTGGTGGGCCTGGCCTTCCTGGTGCTGCCGCTGGCCGGGCTGCTGATCCGCGCGCCGTGGGGCACGCTGCTGGAGCGGCTGGCCGAACCGCAGGTGCTGGAGGCGTTGCGGCTGTCGCTGGTGTGCGCGACCATCGCGACGGCTCTGTGCCTGGTGCTCGGGGTGCCGCTGGCGTGGCTGCTGGCCAGGGTGGACTTCCCGGGGCGGCGGGTGGTGCGGGCGCTGGTGACCGTTCCGCTGGTGCTGCCGCCGGTGGTGGGCGGTGTGGCGCTGCTGCTGGTGCTGGGGCGGCGCGGGCTGGTCGGGCAGTGGCTGGAGTCGTCGCTGGGGATCACGCTGCCGTTCACCACGGCGGGGGTGGTCGTCGCGGAGGCGTTCGTGGCGATGCCGTTCCTGGTGATCAGCGTGGAAGGCGCGCTGCGCGGCGCCGACCGGCGCTTCGAGGAGGCGGCCGCCACGCTCGGCGCCTCGCGCTGGACGGTGTTCCGGCGGGTGACGCTGCCGCTGATCGCGCCGGGTGTGGTGGCCGGGGCGGTGTTGTGCTGGGCCCGGGCGCTGGGGGAGTTCGGCGCGACGATCACGTTCGCGGGCAACTTCCCGGGCACCACCCGTACGATGCCGCTGGCCGTCTACCTGGCGCTGGAGACGGAGCCGGAGGCGGCGATCGTGCTCAGCCTCGTCCTGCTGGCCGTCTCCGTGATCATCCTGGCCAGCCTGCGGGATCGGTGGGTGAGCAGCCCATGACACTGCAGGCCCATCTGGTGGTCTCCCGGCCCGCCTTCACCCTCGACCTCGCGTTCGAGGTGGCCGCGGGCGAGGTGGTGGCCCTGCTCGGCCCCAACGGGGCGGGCAAGACGACCGCGCTGCGCGCCCTGGCCGGGCTCGTCGCGCTGTCCGGCGGCGAGATCGTCCTGGACGGCCGCGATCTGCACCCGCTGGCCGCCGAGCAGCGTCCGATCGGCATGGTCTTCCAGGACTACCTGCTCTTCCCGCACCTGACGGCGCTCGACAACGTCGCCTTCGGGCCGCGCTGCCAGGGCGTCCCCAAGGCCGAGGCCCGCCGCACGGCCGCCGTCCTGCTGGAACGGGTCGGCCTGGCCGACCGGGCCGCCGCCAAGCCGCGCCAGCTCTCCGGCGGGCAGGCTCAGCGGGTCGCGCTGGCCCGGGCGCTGGCCGTACGGCCCAGCCTGCTCCTGCTGGACGAGCCGCTGGCCGCCCTCGACGCCCACACCCGGCTGGAGATCCGCTCGCACCTGCGCCGTCACCTGGCCGACTTCGACGGCGCGACCGTCCTGGTCACCCATGACCCCCTGGACGCGATGGTGCTGGCCGACCGGCTGATCGTCATCGAGAACGGCGCCGTCGTCCAGCAGGGCACCCCGGCCGAGGTGGCCCGGCACCCGCGTACCGACTATGTGGCCCGCCTGGTCGGGCTCAACCTGCATCGAGGTCTGGCCGACGGGGCGCGGGTCAAGGTCGGCGAGCTGCTGCTGCTGCACACCTCCGAACGGCTCGACGGACCCGCGTTCGTCGCCTTCCCGCCCGCCGCCGTGGCCCTCTACCGGACGCGTCCGGACGGGAGCCCGCGCAACCTGTGGGAGGCGCGCATCGAGGGCATCGAACGGCACGGCGACAACGTACGCGTCCACCTCGACGGGCCGATCACCGCCTTCGCCGACATCACCCCCGCCGCCCTGGCCGACCTCGACCTGACGCCCGGCCAGCAGATCTGGGCCTCGGTCAAGGCCGGCGAGACCCACGCCTACCCGGCATGAACGCTAGACCCATAACTGGTCGGCGGCGCACACCCTGATGTCGGTGACCTGGCTGATGTGCCGCGATCCGCAGTGATCTCCCGGCATCACCAGGTGCGGCCCCTGCTCGGTCAGGTCCCGGCAGTCCATGGTGACGGCGAGCAGCGCCGCCGTGTTGCCGAACTCGGGGTCGATCTCGCCCCACGACAGCACGGCGCGGTGGCCGTCGCGTCCCAGCACCGCGATCAGATAGCGCACACGTATCTGCAAGGGTTTTTCGGCATGTTCACGGCAGATGAGATGACGACAGGCTGATCAGCGCCGCGTTCAGTACACGTCGCGTACGTAGCGCTTCGCCGCGGCGAGCTGCTTGACGTACGCGGTGGCGTCGTCGGGGGCCAGGCCACCGTGGCGGGCCGCGATGTCGCGCAGGGTCTGGTCGACGTCCTTGGCCATCCGGGCGGCGTCGCCGCACACGTACACGTGCGCGCCCTCCTGCAGCCAGCTCCACAGTTGCACGCCGTGCTCGCGCATCCGGTCCTGCACGTAGACCTTGGCCCGCTGGTCGCGGGAGAAGGCCAGGTCCAGCCGGGTCAGCAGGCCGTCGTCGTGCAGCGCGGCCAGCTCGTCGCGGTAGTAGAAGTCGGTCGTGCGGCGCTGCTCGCCGAAGAAGAGCCAGTTGCGGCCGGGGTGGCCGAGGGCCCGGCGTTCGTCGAGGAAGCCGAGGAAAGGAGCCACGCCGGTGCCCGGGCCGATCATCACCATGGGGGCGCCGGGGTCGGCGGGCGGCCGGAAGTGCTTGGTGGGCTGGACGTGCACCGGGACGGTGGTCTGCTCGGGGCTGTCGGCCAGGTACGCCGAGCACGCGCCGCCCCGCGTCGTGCCGCGCGGGTTGCGGAAGCGCACCACCGAGACCGTCAGGCTGATCCGGTCGGGGCTGGTGAGCGGGCTGGAGGAGATGGAGTACAGGCGTGGTTGGAGCCGTTTGAGCACGTCGGCCCACTCCTGGGCCGTGGCGCGCACGGGAAGCTCGGCGAGCACGTCCACGGCCTGGCGACCCCACACCCATTTGTCCAGCTCGCCCTTGTTGCCGGGGCGCAGGAGCCGGCCGAGGTCGCGGTCGTGGGTACGTTCGGCGACGAACTTCAGCAGGCCAGAGGTGATCTTGGTGATGTCGAGGTGGCGGTACAGGGCCTCGCGGAGCGGCAGCGTGCCCAGGCCGGGGAGCTCGACGGTGTCGGCGGGGCTGAGGCCGGTGCCGGCCAGCCATTCCATGACCAGGTCCAGGCTGTTGACGGGCAGCACGCCGAGGGCGTCGCCCGCCTGGTAGGTCAGCTCGCCGCCGGTGTCGAAGGTGAACTGCCGAACCTCTTTGGCCGAGCCCGGCAGGCTGAGCAGCCTGTTCGCCGACAGCGTCGCGGTGAAGGGGGTGGCGCGGGTGCCGGACGGCGTGGCCGTCGTCGGTTCGCTCCGCGCCGGTCCGGGATCGGCCAGGGTGGACAGGAGCTGGTTGAGCCAGTCCAGGGCGCGTTCGTGCTCGTCCGGCTCGCAGTCGACGCGTGGCGCGAGGCGGAGCGCGCCGAGCTCCTCCAGGCGCCGGTCGAGGCGCCGGCCGTGGCCGCAGAAGTCGTCGTAGCTGGAGTCGCCGAAGGCGAGGACGGCATAGCGTACGCCGTCGAGCCGCGGCGCTCCGGGCTCGGCGAGCGCGTCCCAGAACGCGGTGCCGTTGTCGGGGGCCTCGCCGTCGCCGAACGTGCTGGAGATGATCAGCAGGTCCGCGTCCGGCGTCAGGGCCTGCGGGGCGCAGTCGTCCATGCTGAGAAGCCGGGCGCTGCGGCCGGCGCCCGCCAGCCGCTCGGCGCTGGCCGCCGCGAACTCCTCGGCGTTGCCCGTCTGCGAGGCCCACAGGATGACGATCTCGCGTGCCGGGGCCTCCGGATCGGCGGGCCCGGGCTCCGGTTCGGTGGGCTTCCGCGCCGGGCGGACGATGCGGGAGAAGGCGCCGGCCAGCGCCCCGTTCACCCACACCGCGTGGTCCGGCGCGAAGGGCGCATGATCCGGCAGCACCGGTACGTCCGCTCCGTCGAGCGGGGTGCTCGCCAGGCCGGACAGGAATCCGGACAGATAGCGGCGTTCCGACGGGGAGAGCTCCGGCGGGGTCACGTCGGCGAGCCCGAACAGGCCGCGCAGCGCGCCGACGGCGACCGGCGCCCGCACCTCCTCGGCCGTACGAACATCGGATGCCGGGACGGGAGCGGCCGTGGCGGGGTCCGGGGCGACCTTGGCGAGGGAGACCGCGCACACCTTCAGCTCGGGCTGGAAGGAGATGGGGTCGACGGCGTCGCTGGTGACGGCGTTGACGCTGAGGTACTCGCCGAAGAGATCGTTCCAGTGGAACGGCGCGAACAGGTTGCCCGGCATGACCCGGTCCGTCACCACCGCCGGCAACACGGCCCGCCCGCGCCGCGAGGAGACCGTCACGAGGTCGCCCTCGCCGATGCCGTGCTCGGTGGCGTCGGCCGGGTTGATCTCCACGAACGGGCCGGGGTTGAGCTTGTTCAGCTTCGCGATCTTGGCCGTCTTGGTGAGCGTGTGCCACTGGTGCTGCACCCGCCCGGTGTTGAGCACGTACGGGAAGGTGTCGTCGGGCAGCTCGGCGGCGGGCAGGTGCGGACGCGGGAAGAAGACGGCCCGGCCGTCGGGGGTGGCGAAGGCCAGCCGCGGGCCGCTGCCGTCCTCGCGCGTGAGCGTCTCCTGGCTGCGGCCGTCGTTGAGGTAGCGGACCGGGTTGCGCTCGCCGGAGCCGGGCGGGGCGGGCCACTGCACGGGGGTTTCGCGTAGCCGGTCGTACGTCACGCCGCGCAGGTCGTACCCGGTCGCCGGGTTCCACGCCCGCTTGATCTCCTCGAACACCTCCTCCGCGCTCGAATAGGAGAAGCCGTCCTCGAACCCCATCTCGCAGGCGACCCGGGCGATGATCATCCAGTCGGGCAGCGCCTCGCCGACCGGATCGACGGCCTGCCGGAGCAGGGTGAGGTTGCGCTCGGAGTTGATCATCACGCCTTCGGTCTCGGCCCACAGGGCGGCGGGCAGGACCACGTCGGCGTAGGCGTTGGTCTCGGTGGCCGCGAAGACGTCCTGCGTGACGACGAACTCGGCGGCCTCCAGACCCGCGATCACCGTCCTGCGGTTGGCGACGCTGGCCACGGGGTTGGTGCAGATGATCCAGCACGCCTTGATCTCGCCCTCGGCCATCCGGGAGAACATCTCGATCGTGCCCTGCCCGACGTCGGTACGCAGCGTGCCGGGCGCGATGCCCCACAGGTCCTCGACGAACCGGCGGTCCTGCTCCACCAGCACCGAGCGCTGCCCGGGCAGGCCGGGGCCCATGTAGCCCATCTCGCGGCCGCCCATCGCGTTGGGCTGGCCGGTCAGCGAGAACGGGCCGCTGCCCGGCCGGCAGATCGCGCCCGTGGCCAGGTGCAGGTTGCACAGCGCGTTGGTGTTCCAGGTGCCGTGGGTGCTCTGGTTGAGCCCCATCGTCCAGCAGCTCATCCACTCGCCGGCCTCGCCGATCCACCGGGCCGCCTGGCGCAGGTCGGCCTCGGGGATGCCGGTGAGCTCGGCGACCTTGGCGGGCGGGTAGTCGAGCAGGAAGTCCGGCATGGCCTCCCAGCCGCGGGTGTGCTCGGCGACGAACTCCTCGTCGACGTGCCCGTTCTCCACCAGCAGGTGCAGCAGCCCGTTGAGCAGGGCCAGGTCCGTGCCGGGCCGGATCTGCAGGAACAGGTCGGCCTTGGCGGCGGTGGCGGTGCGCCGCGGGTCCACCACGATCAGCTTGGCGCCGGCCTTGACCCGGTCCATCATGCGCAGGAACAGGATGGGGTGGCAGTCGGCCATGTTCGCGCCGATGACGAAGAACACCTCGGCGCGCCCGAAGTCCTCGTACGAGCCGGGCGGGCCGTCCGAGCCCAGCGACAGCTTGTAACCGCTGCCCGCGCTGGCCATGCACAGCCGCGAGTTCGACTCGATCTGGTTGGTGCCGACGAACCCCTTGGCCAGCTTGTTGGCCAGGTACTGGGCCTCCAGCGTCATCTGCCCGGACACGTAGAACGACAGCGAGTCGGGCCCGTGCTCGTCCAGGATCGCGCGCAGCCGCCGGGCGGTCGCCGTGATCGCCGCGTCGACGCCGCTCTCCTCCGGCTGCACGCCCCTGGCGGGCCTGACGAGCGCGCGTTCCAGCCGGCCCGGGGCGGCGAGCATGTCGGCGCTGGTCGCCCCCTTGGTGCACAGGCGACCGGCGTTGGCCGGATGGCTCTTGTCGCCGGCGACCTTGACCACCCGCCGCCGCCCGTCCACGCCCCGGGCCACGTCCAGGACGATCCCGCACCCTACGCCGCAGTAGGAGCAGACGGTCTTCACACGCGCGATGGCGTTGCTCGGGTCTGTCGCCGTCATCGGCCCTTCCCCTTCGACAGGGCCTGAACGACGTTCCCTCTCCGTGGGCGCGCCGCAGCCGCACCGGGCAGATCCAACGCGCAAAACGTAAGAAACAGGCGTTACGCGGATGTCACAGCAGCCGACCGCCGCCGGTTACATCCACATCACCGCCGATCCCCGCCCGCCACACGCCCAGGGTCACGAGGCGGCGCGGGCGAGCACGTCGCGGATGAGGGCGACCACCTCGCCGGGGGTGAACTCCATGGCGTTGTCGCCGACGCTGATCTCGAAGCTGCATCGGCTCGGGCCGGGCGCGGAGCGGACCCGTCCCCAGAGCTGGATGCCGCGTTCGGCGAGGATCTCCTCGCCGGCCCGCTCGACGGCGCGCCTGGGAGCCGGCAGGTGGACGTGGAACAGCGGCGTCTGCGGGGGATCGGGGTAGGCGTGGGCGGCGCCGTCGGCGTTGACGGCCGCCGCGATGGCGACGGCGTGCTCGTGGTAGGCGGGCATGCGTGCGGCCAGGGTGTCGAGGCCGACGAGGGCGGCCAGGGCGAGCGGCCAGGCGTCGCGGATGCCGCCGCCGAGCCGCTGGCGCCACACCCGGGCCGCGTCCACCGTGGCGGTGTCGGCGGCGAGCACGGCGCCCCGTACGCCCTGCAGGCTCTTGTAGAGCGAGACGTAGACCGTGTCGAAGAGAGCGGCGATCTCGTCGAACGGCCGGCGATAGTACGTCTGGGCCTCCCACAACCGGGCGCCGTCCAGGTGCGCGGCGGCGCCGGTGGCCCGTACGAGGGCGACCTGCTCGCACAGGTCCTGCCATTCCGGAAGCAGGCCGCCGAGGTCGCGCTGCGGCAACTCCCAGACGACCGCCGCGAGCGGCTCGCCCGCCGCCCGCAGATCGTCGGTGGTCATCAGCTCGTGCGGGTCGCCGGTGCGGCGCATCCGCAGGCCGTGGACGGCGTTGTAACCCTGCTCCTCCCAGACGTCGAGATGCGATTGCGGGTGCGCGGCGAAGGTGCGGCGCCCGCGCCGGTCGGCGTGCAGGCGCAACGCGACCTGCTGGGCCATCGTCCCGCTGGGGAAGAACAGGGCGCTTTCCTTGCCGAGGAGCTCGGCCAGCCGCCGCTCCAGCACCGCTACGGGGCCGTCAGGGCCGTCCGGCGGGGTGTCGTCGTCCACGAGCGCCAGCATCTGCTCCAGCATCACCCGTGGCGTACGCCGGATCGGCGCGTGCAGGAACAACGACCGTCGGATCATCTGCATATCCTTCGCTATTGCGACTATTTCGCAATAGTAGCCTGCCAGCGCCCGGATGGGTCAGAGGTCAACGGTCAGGCGAACGGTCACCACGTCCCCCACGTCGAGCCCTTCGGCCTTCCGCACCCCCGCCTTCACCGGCACGATGTAACGCCCGTCCTTCGGGAACAGCGACGTCTTCCACCGGGTCTCCCGTATCTGGGCCGTGACCGGGATCATGCCCCAGCCATAGCTCACCGCGCCGGCGGTCGTCTCCAGATCACGGCACTCCTCGTCCGGAACGGTGATGAAGTGCCAGGGCGCCGGCCCCCTCCAGAACCACATCTCACTGCTGAACTCCACGTTCATCGACCCAGGATAGGAGCTGCTAAAGCCCGAGATCGTCCAGCTCCTTCAGCAGCGCGCTTCGAGGGCTCTGCCGCGGTGGGGCGGACGGCGTGCGCCGGGACCGGCCGCGTTCGCGGAATATCCAGCCGCCCGCCAGGCCGCCGGCAAAGCCGAACAGGTGAGCCTGCCAGCCGATCCCCTCCTGGGGCAGCAGGCCGGCGAACTGGTAGGCGAAGCACAGGGCCATGACCACGCCCACCACGATGTCGATGAGATGCCGGTCGAACGCGCCGCGCACCAGGATGTAGCCGAAGTAGCCGAAGACGACACCGCTCGCGCCCGCCCCCGTGGCGTCGGGGCTGGCGGTGAACCAGGCGCCGAGACCGCTGACCAGGATGATGAGCCCTGTCACGCTGAGGAACTTGCGCACGCCCCGATAAGCGGACAGGAAGCCGAAGATGAACAACGGCCCCGAGTTCGCCTCGATGTGCGCCCAACTCCAGTGCAGGAACGGCGCCGACACGATGTCGGGCAGGCTCGCGGGGTTCCACGCCTGGACCCCGTACTCGTAACTCAGCGTGTAGCCCGATGCCCAGTTGGCGATCTGGATCGTCCAGATGACGGCCAGCGCTCCGACCATCACCCATAACGCCTTGCGCGCCTCAGCGATCATGATCTCGGCCGTAGGGCCTTTGGCTTCCACGTGATTCCTCCGGAGCGTCCGTGCCTTTTCCGGGAATCAGTATCGGGGCCATCGATCACGAATACGGCAGCAGCCGGCGACGACGTCAGGGCTTGTTCAGGTAAGTGAGTACGGCGAGGACGCGGCGGTTGTTGTTGTCGTCATCGGTGATGCCGAGTTTGCCGAACATGGAGGTCGTGTACTTGCTGACAGCGCTCTCGCTGAGAAAGAGCCGCCGGCCGATGGCCTGATTGGACAATCCCTCGGCCATGAGGCCGAGCACGGAGTATTCGCGTTCGGTGAGCTGTCCGAGTCGTCGGTCCGAGGACCCGCTGGACAACAATTTGGCGATGACCGCCGGGTCCATGGCGGTCCCGCCGGCTGCGACGCGTTCGAGGGCGTCGATGAACTGATCGGCGTCGAACACGCTCTCCTTGAGGAAATAGCCGATGCCGCCGGCGCCGTCGGCCAGGAGTTCGCGGGCGTACAACTGCTCGACGTGCTGCGAAAGGATCAGGACCGGCAGCCCCGGCACTTCGCCGCGGGCGGCGAGGGCCGCCCGCAGGCCCTCGTCGGACTGGGTCGGCGGCATGCGGACGTCGACGACGGAGACATCGGCCCGCCACCTCAGCAGCGCGTCGAGCGTCTCGGGCCCGGTGGTCGCCGTCGCCACCACCTCGTGCCCGTACGCCTGGAGCAGGCGGACCATCCCGTCGCGCAGGAGGTAGAGGTCTTCGGCTACAACGATTCGCATGGCACGACCATCCTCACACGCGTCGGACCGCCCGCCGGACTGGTGATCTCCACGGTGCCGTCGAAGACCGCCAGGCGCCGGCGCAGCCCCGCGAGTCCGCCCCCGGCGCTCACACTCGCCCCGCCCCGGCCGTCGTCCTCGACGTCGACGGCGACGCCGGTCTCGTCGCGGGTGATCGAGATCCGCGCCCGGGTCGCGTGGGCGTGCTTGACGGCGTTGGTCAGCAGTTCGGCGACCCCGAAGTACACGGCGGACTCGATCGGCGGGTCCAGGCGCAGCTGAACGCCGGCGCTCACGGCCACGTCGAGCGGGCTGTCCAGGGCGAGGGCGCGGACGGCGTCGACGAGCCCGCGCTCGTTCAGCACCGGCGGGCTGATGCCCCTGACCAGCTCGCGCAGTTCGTTCAGGGAGGTGGCGGCGCCCACCCGCGCGTCCCGCAGCAGCGCCCTGGCCTGGTCGGGGTCGGTCTCCATGAGTTTCTCCGCGGTCGCCAGCGAGAGCCCGAGCGCGACCAGGCGTGCCTGCGCTCCGTCGTGCAGGTCCCGCTCGATCCGGCGGATCTCGGCGGCCTGCGCGACCGTGGTGTCCGCGCGCTGGGCCGTCAGCTCATCGACCCGGTCCGCCAGCGTCATCGCGGGCGACGGGCGCAGGAAGCGGACGGCCACCGGTACGACGGGCCGCCAGGTGTACGGGGCGGCGGCGACCGCCACGACCAGGCCGAGCACCCCGACGAGGAGCGACGACCGGCTGAACCCGAGGACCGCCGCCACGGCTCCGGCCGGCGGGACGGCGGCGACCACACCCGCGGTGAGCGGCGCGATCGCCGTGAACCGCAGGTCGCGCCAGAAGCCGGGATCTCTCCACCGGGTCCGCCACTTCTGGTCCATGAGGGCGTCGCGTCTGGTGCGCTCGTAGCTGAAGCCGTTCCACCAATACCCGGTGGACAGCTGCGTCACCGGCGCGGCCTGCCGATCTCCGGCGGGGATGACGGTGCCCGTCCACTTCGCGACGACGGCGCGGACCATCCGGCTCACCGGGCGCGCCAGGGCGAGCGTGCCGATGCACGCCCACACGAACGGCACCGTCCCCGACCACGGGTCCCCGCCCCACCACCAGATCCACAGAGCCACGGCGGCGGCCCACACGGCCGGGACCGGCATGGTGACGGCCACCACCACGCAGGCACGCACGAACCCCACGCAGGCGCTCGACACCCACTGTCGCATGATTCTTCCTTCTCACTTCACGACCACGGCTTGGTGTCTTCACTGTGCACCGCGCCGGAGCCGCTCCCCGCCGGATCGGCCCTGAAGTGGGTCTGGACCCACCCAACCGTACGTCCAGCCCCATACCGCCCCATCCATGCCCTCCCTAGCGTGATCACCAATCCAGACAACACAAGGGATGAAACAGACATGGAATCCTTCGGCAAGGTCAAGATCCTCGTCGCCGCCTACGGCGCGCTCAGCGCCGCCGTGCTCGCCACGGTCGCCGTCCTCGCGATCGGCGGTCAGACGGTGACCTCGTTCATGTGGGGCCGGTCGGCGGGGGTGCTCGCGAGCGCCGCGGTGACCTACTGGCTGACGGTCCTCGCCGCACGGGGAGCCCGGTGGGCCTATCTGCGTGTACGCGTCATCTCGATCGTCATGCCGGTCGCGATCGTCGCCGTCGACATGATCCCAGGCATCTGCCCGATGTGGTTCGCCATGATGCAGGCGGTATGTGCCCTCCCCATCGCCGCGGCCGGGTTCGTCGTCAACGGATCCGCCCTGCGCGCCGCCTTCCCAGCGGTTGACAGGGTGCGGAGCCAGCGGCGATCCTCAGCCGGATAAAGATCAATATTTCCCTGGGGCGGCGGTGGAAAAGCGGATGAAGCTGATCAGCATGGGATTGCTCGCCGGTGTGCTCGCGGCGGCGGCCGGCGCCTTGGTGGCCCGCCGGCGCTACGTGGTGGTCACCGTCGAGGGGACGAGCATGGCTCCGACCCTGCACGACGGCGACCGGGTGCTGGTCCGGCGGCGCCGGATCGGCCAGGTGGCCAGGGGCGATGTCGTGGTGCTGGAACCTCCGTCCGACCCGCGAGTGGGGATCGACGGCACGCGCTGGAACATCAAGCGCGCCGTAGCCCTGCCGGGTGACCCGGTGCCGCCGGACGTGGACGGCGCCGCGGAGCGCGTGCCCGCGGGTGCGCTGGTGGTCTACGGCGACAACCCCCGCAGCGTCGACTCGCGGCAGCGCGGTTTCTTCCCGGCCGATCGCCTGCTCGGGGTAGCGCTGCGCCGGCTGGGCGGGTCTGCCCTGTAGGCGGCGGGACGTGAAGTTCCGGATGCTCGGACCGCTGCGGATCGAGGGCGACGACCCGCCGGCGGGATGGGCGATGATCACGGCTCCCAAGCAGCGGACCGTCCTCGCCATGCTGCTCGCCCGGGCGGGCCACGTCGTACCGATCCGGTCACTGGTGGCGGAGGTCTGGGACGACCAGCCGCCCCGCTCCGCGGTGGCGAACCTGCGTACGTACCTCATGCAGTTGCGCAAGCTGATGCCGCCCGCGGCCGACCCGGCCGTGGAGCGGCTGGTGACCTCGGACGCCGGTTACCTGTTGCGGGTCGAGCCCGAGGAGTTCGACCTCTTCCAGTTCGAGGCGCTGTCCGCGCACGCCCGCCAGGCGCTGGGCAGGCGCGATCTCAGCACCGCCCTGGACTCCTACACCCGGGCCCTCGCGCTGTGGCAGGGGATGGCGGCCGAGGACGTGCCGCTGGGGCCGACACTGCGGGAAGTGGTCGCGCGGCTCACCGACCACTACCTGAGCGTGGTGGAGGAGCACGCGGACATCCAGCTCGCCCTCGGCAGGCACGCGACGGCGGCCAAGCGGCTGCGCGAGGTGATCGGGCAGTACCCGCTGCGCGAGCGGCTGCACGGCCAGCTCATGGTGGCGCTGTACCAGAGCGGCGACGTGGTGGGCGCGCTGGACGCGTTCGGGGCCGCCCGGAAGGTCCTCGCCGACGAGCTGGGCATCGATCCGGGCCCTGACCTGCGCAGGCTGCATCAGCTGATCCTGCGCAGGGACCCGGCCCTGCTGTCGGAGGAGGAGGCCCCCGCCGACGACGGGCGGCCGCGGCCGCGCCAGCTGCCGCGCGCGCCGAGCGTGTTCGTGGGCCGCTCGGCCGAGCTCGCCCGGATCCACGCCGTGCTGGGCGCCGGCGCGGGACCGCCCGTGCTGGCGCTGCACGGCCCCGGCGGGATCGGCAAGTCGACGCTCGCCATGAAGGCGGCGTACGGCGTGGCCGACCGGTACCCCGACGGCCACCTCTACGCCGACCTCCAGGGATCGACACCGAGCCTGTCGCCGTTGCGCCCCGACGAGGTGCTCGGCCGCTTCCTCCGCGCGCTGGGGGTGCCTCCGGGCGAGGTGCCCGCGGCGCCGGCGGAGGCGGCCGCCCTCTACCAGTCGGTGCTGGCCGACCGGCGCGTCCTGGTCGTCCTCGACAACGCCGTCGGCGCCGCCCAGGTGGCTCCCTTGCTGCCGGCGGGCGGTGGCTGCGCGGCGCTGGTCACCAGCCGGTCGGCCCTGACGACGCTGGACGCCGTACCGATCGCCGTGAACATGTTCGACGAGGAGCAGTCGGTACGGATGCTGGCGCTGCTGGCCGGTCAGGCGCGCGTGGCCGCCGAGAAGGAGGCGGCGGCCGAGATCGCGAGCTGGTGCTGCCACCATCCGCTGGCGCTGCGCATCGCCGGCGCCCGCCTCGCGGGCCGGCCGGACTGGTCGCTCGCGGGCTTCAACGAGCGCCTGAGCAACCAGCGGCGGCGGCTGGACGAGCTGCAGGCGGCCGACCTGCGCGTCCGCTCCTGCTTCGAGGTCGGCTACGCGACCCTGACGAGCGCCGCGAGGACCGTCTTCCGCCTGTTCGGCGTGCTGGAGGTGCCGGAGGTGGGCGTCGAGCTCGTCGCCGCGCTGGCCGACGTCGACCTGAAGACCGCCGAGACCGTGCTCGACGAGCTGGTCGAGGCACGCCTGATCGAGCCGGTCGGCGAGAGCCGGTTCCGCACGCACGACCTGCTGCGGCTCTTCGCGGGGGAGCTGGCCGCCTCCCACGACTCGCCGGAAGACCTGGACCTGGCCGTACGGCGGGCCCTGGACTGGTACCTCGACCTCTGCCACCAGCTGCGCGACCTGCTGCAGTCGCACCTGCGAGCCGGCGGCGGGAGCCGGGAGCGCAGGCGCGATCCCGGCCTGGTGCTGGGTGACCCCGCCGCGGCCGTGCGGTGGCTCGACACGGAGCTGCACTGCCTGGTCGCGGCCGCCGTCCAGGCCGCGCGCGGGGAGCCGGATACGGCGCGCTTCGCCATCGAGCTGATGACCCTGGTCAAGGCCACGGTGATGAAGGGCGGCTACTGGCGGGAGCTGGAGACCATCGCACGGCTCGCCATCGAGGTGGCGCGGCGCGACGGCGACCGCGGCGCGGAGGCGTCCACGCTCGCGACCCTGGGGCTGCTGGAGTGGCGGGCCGGCCAGGGGGAGGCGGCCGGCGGCCACCTGCGGCGCGCGCTCGAGCTCTGGCGCGACCTGGGCAACCGCGAGGAGGAAGGGATGGCGCTGCACAACCTCGGCTGGCTGCACATGCAGACCGGCGACCTCAACGCGGCCCTCGGCCGCATCAGCGCGAGCCTGCGGCTGCTCAAGACGCACGGGTCCAGGCGCGTCGGGCTGGTCGGCCACAGCCTGGGCGAGCTCCTGCTCCAGCTGGGCAGGGACGCCGAGGCGGTGGACCGCTTCGAACGGTGCCTGACCGTCCGCCGGGCCGATCGCGACCTGAACGGCGAGAGCATCACGCTGGCGGCGCTCGGCCGCGCCTACTGCCTGCTCGACCGGCGGGACGAGGCGCTGGCCGCGATGGACGAGGCGCTGGCCCGCTGCGAGGAGACCGGCAACCGGGAGGACGAGTGGGAGGTGCTGCTCAGCAGGTCCGAGATCCGGCTGCGGCAGGGTGCCCTCGCCGCGGCCGAGCGCGACCTGGTCAGGGCCCTGGAGCTGGCCGCGCAGATCGGCGACGCGTACGGCTACGCCGCCTGCACCCGCCAGCTCGCCAGGGCCAGGACGGCATCGGGCGACCCGCGCGCCGCGGGGGACGCCCGGCGGGCCGAGGAACTGTTCGCGGATCCGGCGATGCGTCTCAACCCGGTGCTGGAAAGGCTGCTCACCGCCCAGGTGTAGCGCGGCTGTATCGGTCGCTGTATGTCCCCCAAATAGCGTTTCGGCCTGACCGCATCGCTATACAAGGAGCGAACATGACTTCTGTCTTGGGCAAGCTCGGCGACAGGATTCTCGACAGGCTCGTCCCGAAGGCGTCCGCCGAGGCGGCCGCGGAGTGGTACGTGCACTGCTACTGCAGGGAGCGTTCCGACTTCAGGAAGATCTGCACGACCGCCGGCGGCACGACCCGCTGCGGGTCCTGCTACGCCTTCAGGGTCTGCGGCGGCTAGGTAGAACGCGCGGACCGGCGGCGGCCTCCTCCGCCGCCGGTCCCCGGACACGAGGGTGACGCCGTGCTCTATCTCATGATCATGTGTCGGGCGCTGCTGGCCGCCGTCTTCGCGATCGCGATCGCGGGGAAGGTCCGCGGCCGATCGGCGTACGGCGAGTACGTGTCCTCGATCGTGGTCCTCAAGATCCTTCCGCGAACCGTGTCCACCATGGCCGCGCACGCCCTGCTGGCGGCGGAGGCCGCCTCGGTCGTCCTGCTGGCGCTGCCGTGGACCGTGCCGCTGGGTTTCGCGGTCGCGGTGGGCACGCTCGCCGCGCTGACCGGCGGCATCCTCGTCGCCCTGCGCCGGGGGCGGCAGGCGCCGTGCCGGTGCTTCGGCGCGTCCGTCACGCCGCTCGGCCGGCCACACGTGATCCGCAATCTCGTCCTGGCGGCGTCCGGCGCCACCGGGCTCGCCGCATGGGCCGCGTCCGGCGCGGCGGTGGCGCATCCGGCCGGTGTCGCGCTCGCTCTCGTCGCCGCCGCCGTGGGCGCTCTGCTCGTGGTGCGCCTCGACGACCTGTTGGAGCTGTTCACCGCCTGAAGAGGGGTTGTCCGATGCCTTTCCTGATCGTCGCCGTCGTGCTGGTCGGCCTGCTGTGCCTGCTGGACCTGGTGCTCACCTTGGGCGTGCTGCGCCGGCTGCGCGCGCACACCGCCGAGCTGGAACGCCTCGCGGGGACGTCGACGCTCATGCCGTACGATCCCCGCGTGCTGGTCGGGCGCACGCTGCCGCAGGATGTGGCGGGGCCGCGGCTCGTGGGCTTCTTCGACGTCGGCTGCGACACCTGCCACGAGCGCGCGCCGCAGTTCGCCGCGGAGGCCAAGGGGCAGAGCGCTCTGGCGGTCATCTCCGGCGCCGTCGAGGAGACCGCGGACCTGGTCGAGGTGGTGGGCGGCGTGGCGAGCGTCGTCACGGGCGAGGACGCGCTGCGCATCGTGCAGGCTCTCGACATCCATGCGTTCCCCACGTTCCTGCGGGCCGACCAGGACGGCAGGGTCGTGGCCGCGGACACGGAGCTGACCGATCTCGCCGCCATGGCACCGGCGAAGTGACCCGTCGCGCCGCCACCCTGGCGCTGCTGTGCTGGCGGGCCGGGCCGGTGCTGGCGGTGTGCCAGCTGGTCGCCACCGTCCTGGCCGGACTGCTGCCCTCGGCCACCGTGTGGGCGACCAAGACGCTCGTCGACGGGCTGGCGACAGGCCGGCCGGAACGCGTGCTCACCCCGGTCGCGGGCCTCGTCGTGCTGGGGCTGGTCGCCGGGGTGCTGCCGCAGCTGACCGGCTATCTGCGGGGCGAGACGGATCGCCGGCTCGACCTGCTGCTGCAGGATCGCCTGTACACGCGGGTGAACACGTTCCACGGCCTGTCGCGGTTCGAGAGTCCGGTGTTCCTCGACGAGCTGCGCATGGCCGCGCAGGCGACGGGCAACGCGATGGGGCCGATCACCTCGGGCCTGTTCGACCTCGGGCGCAACGTCATCGCCCTGACCGGGCTCCTCGTGGCCCTCGCCGTGCTGAGCCCGCTCATGGCGGGCCTGGTGGCGCTCGCGGCGCTGCCCGTCCTCGCGGCGAGGATGTCCCTGGAGAAGCGGCGGATCAAGATGATCGCCGGGCAGTCCGCCGCGGCCCGGCGGCAGATCTTCTACTCCTCCCTGATCACCGACGTCGAGGCCGCCAAGGAGGTCCGGCTCTTCGGGCTCGGCGACTTCCTCAAGCGGCGGGTGCTCGGCGAGCTGGCCGTCCTGCAGTCGGGGGAGCGGCGGCTGGACCGGCGGGAGGCGCTCACGCAGTCGGCGCTCGCGGCGCTCTCCGCCGCGGTCAGCGGCGCCGGGCTGCTCTGGGCGGTGTACTCCGCCCTGGACGGCCGGCTCACCCTCGGCGACGTGACCGCGTTCGCCGCCGCCGTGGCGGGCACACAGGCCGCGCTGACCGCCACCGTGGACAACGCCGCGAACGCCCGCCAGGCGCTGCTCCTGTTCGCCCACCACGAACGGGTCATGTCGCTGCCCGGCGACCTGCCCACGCCCGGCGAACCGGAGCCGCTGCCCGCGCTGCGCCGCGGCATCGAGCTGCACGACGTGTGGTTCCGGTACGACGAGAGCCATCCCTGGGTGCTGCGCGGGGTGGACCTGACGATCCCCCACGGCGCCTCCGTCGCGCTGGTGGGGCTCAACGGGGCCGGCAAGAGCACGCTGATCAAGCTCCTGTGCCGCTTCTACGACCCGTCCCGCGGCGCGATCCGCTGGGACGGCATCGACATCCGCGACGTGCCACCCGCCGAGCTGCGCGCCAGGATGGGCGTGCTCTTCCAGGACTACATGAGCTACGACCTGACCGCGGCGGAGAACATCGGCGTGGGCGAGGTCGAGGCGATGTCCGACCGCGCCAGGCTCCGGACCGCGGCCGAGCTGGCGGGCGCGCACGAAACCGTCCAGGCGCTGCCCCGGGGCTACGACACCATGCTGAGCCGCGTCTTCTTCGGCCCCGAGGACGACGACGACCCGCAGGCGGGCGTGACGCTCTCCGGGGGCCAGTGGCAGCGCCTGGCCCTGGCCCGCGCGCTGGTGCGCGAGCGCCGCGACCTGCTCATCCTCGACGAGCCCAGCTCAGGCCTGGACGCGCAGGCCGAGTACGAGGTGCACCGCCGGCTGCGCGAGCACCGCGCGGACAACACCAGCCTGCTGGTCTCGCACCGGCTCGGAGCGGTCCGCGACGCCGACCTGATCGTGGTGCTCGGCGACGGCCGGATCGTCGAGCGGGGCACCCACGACGAGCTGATCGCGCTGGGCGGCCGGTACGCCCACCTGTTCGCCACCCAGGCCAGCGGCTACCGCGAGGGCGCCGACATCGGCTGATCGATCTTGCGCAGCACCACGCCGAACAGGCGATCCGCCGCCAGGTAGCCGGACTGCCGGGAGTCGAGCGAGTGGTCCGGATTGTCGCCCAGCACCACCAGGCGTCCGGCCGGCACCCGCGTGCCCGGCTCGGTCCGCAGCGCGGGGACGGTGTCGCGGGGGATCGGGTCACCCGGGACGGCCGCGACGCGCTTGATGATCCAGCCCGGGCCCGCGCCCAGCTGCTGGTGCGGTTCCCGCGGGCGCTCGCCCGGCCGGGCGTGGGCGAAGCCGCTCAGCACGACGACCTGCCCGGGGCGCAGCGATCCGGGTGGCGTCCGCCGTACGAGGACGCGCTCACCCGGCCGGTACGCCGGCAGCATGCTCTCCCCCTGGACGGTCACCACCAGGTATCGCCGGCGCACCCGGAGAACGGCGAGAACGATGCCGACGGCCGCCAGCACGACGATCGCGCCGGTCACCGCGACAGCTCCACGTCGTCCCGGTAGCCGGTCGCCTGCCGGGCGAACAACTCGGCGTACGTGCCGCCCTCGGCCAGCAGGGCGGCATGCGTGCCCTGCTCCGTGACGACGCCGTCGGTCAGCACCACGATCCGGTCGGCCGTGCGGATCGCGCCGAGCCGATGGGTGATGACCACGCTGGTCCGCCCCGACCTCAGCGTGGCGAGCCGGCCGTGCACCTCGTACTCGGCCTCGGGGTCCAGGCCGGCGCTGGGCTCGTCGAGGATCATCAGGTCCCGGTCGCGGCGCAGGAACGCCCTGGCCAGCGCCAGCCGCTGCCACTGCCCGCCGGAGAGCAGCACTCCGGAGTCGGCGTCGTCCTGCTCGTCGTCCGGGTCCTGGGGGAATCCACGGCTCAGCAGCGTGCGGTAGCCGCGCGGCAGGGCCGCGACCACGTCGTGGATCCCGGCGTCCCGCGCCGCCCGCTCGATCCGCGCCGGGTCCTGGGCGGCGGCGAGGTCGCCCACGGCGATGTTGTCGGTCGCCGTCAGCTCGTACGACACGAAGTCCTGGAAGACGGCGCCGATCCGGGCACGCAGCGTCTCCGGCGGCACGTCGCGGATGTCCACGCCGTCCCACAGGACCGCCCCGCGCGTCGGGTCGTAGAAGCGGCACAGGAGCTTCACCAACGTGCTCTTGCCGGCGCCGTTGCGCCCGACCAGCGCGACCGTGCACCCGTTCGGGATGAACAGGTTGACGCCGCGCAGGATCCACGGATGGTCCGGGCTGTAGCGGAACCAGACGTCGCGCAGCTCGATGCCCCGGCGCAGGGGCGGCAGCGCCGGGCGCTCGCCCGGCGCCGGCAGATCGGACTCGGCGGTCACGATCGCGACGTGGTGATGAAGGGTCAGCAGGTGCTCGTACGCCATCACGCCGGCCGACACCATGCTGTCCAGCGCCGCCTGCACGCCGGCGACCGCCGCCACGAACATCGCCACGTCGCCGACGCTGAGCCGTCCCTGCCCCGCCGCCAGGATCGCCCAGATGAGGCCCGCTCCGGCCACGATCGCCGAGGCGCCTGACAGACTCGCGTGGATGCAGAGCTCCCGCCGATCCATCCGGCGGCGTTCGGCGTTCGCGGTGCGCAGCTCGGCCAGCATGCGAAGCCGCAAGAAGCCGCCGAGGTCGAACAGGCGGATCTCCTTGGCGGCGTCCGCGGTGGACATCAGGTGCGCGTAGAACCCTTCGCGACGCTCGGCCGGCCCGATCCGCCACAACATCGTGTTCCGTTGCCGCGACATCCGCAGCTCGATGAGCAGCGCCGGCAGGGCCGACAGCACGACCAGGATGGTGAAGGCGGAGTTGACGAGTGCCAGGGACGCGACGAAGCCGGCGACCGTCACCGCGCTGCGAGCGGTGGTGAGCGCGGTGTCCACCAGCCTGCCGGGGTTGCTCGCGCTCTGCTGGGCCAGCCGCAGCCGGTCAAGGAATGCCGGGCTCTCGAACCTGGCCAGACCGGTGAAGCCGGAGACCGCCGCGAACAGCTCGTCCTTCGCGTGCAGCGCCGTCCTGCGATCCACCTCGGCACGCAGGTAATGTCCCGCGTGCGCCGCCACGGCGGCGGCCGTGGTGACGGCGGCGACGGCCGTCGCCAGGGCGAGCAGCGTGCCGGTCTGCCGTAGCGCCACCCCGTCCAGCACGGCCTTGGTCAGCCAGGCCACGGCGATCGGGGTGGCCGAGCCCACCAGCGTGACCGCCAGGTAGGCAAGGACATGGACGGGCGCCGACCGCCACACCATCGCGGCGGCGCGTGCCGCGCTCCCGGCCAGCCCCCGCGACGTCGGCGCCGGCTCGCTCACGCAGGCGACCCGGCCGGCAGCCGGGAGATCTCGGGCGCCACCGCGAGCAGCCTGCCGCCCGCGGTCACCTGGAGGAACGTCGGGAACGAGTGCACGCCGAACGCGTTGCTCACAGCGCTGTCCACGATCACCTGTGCCACGGGCTTCAGAGCGCTGACCATGTCCGCGGGGTCACCCGATCGGTTGTCGACCACCGCCAGCACCCGCGAGCGGTCCTGGCCCGCGGCCCACGAGGCGAAGCCGGGAAGCTTCTCATGGCAGCCGCGGCAATCGGGCGACAAGAACGCGACGACCGTCCCGTCCGGCAGGAGATCCCGGGTGAGAGGGCTCCCGTCCACCGTCGTCGCCTCAAAATCACCGGCGACGTCGCCGACGGCCGGCCCCGCGCCCGGCCCGGAAGGGCCGCCCATCAGGTCGACGGCTTCATACAGTCCGTCCAGCAGCTTGGTGTGCTCCCGAAGCCGCCGGATCACGCCGAGGGTCAGCACCAGACCCACGAGGCACAAAGCGCCGATGAGGGCCACGACGGCGATCAAATAGGACATGAGACAACCTTCCGTGTAAAGGGCCCGGCCGGCCCGCCAGCCGGGCACCCGCTCAACGTGCGGTCACGAGCAGTAGATGTAGCTCTTGCAGCCGCCGCAACTGCGGCTGCCGTTCGGGTAGTAGCAGCAGTACTTCGCGGTGAACGCCGGGAAACTGCAGCACTCATAACCGCAGTCGGTAGCCCTGGCCACGGAGTGCGGCGCGATCAGCTCGAGGAGCCGGTCGGCCATTCTGGTCACGACGCGCATCGAACTTTCCTTTCGGTTGTTCCGGCGGGACGGCGCCCGCCCGTGCGGAAGCGGTACGCCGGACCACGCCGCCGTCCCGCCGCCCGTCGCAGCGTGCGCCAGAGGTCTGAGCGATTTCTCAATGAATTCTTAACGGCCTGTTTCGGCAGTTCAGGCGGGCGATCGCAGGCGCGTGCGGATCAGGGACGGTGGAAGGAGACGATGCGGTCGCGGACCTTCGCCGCCTGCGCGTCGTCAACGGCGTCGAAGAACTCCGCCGCCTGCTTCCAGGTGTCGAGCGCGGTCGCGATGTCACCGGCCGCGACGTGCGTCTCGCCCAGGCGGACCAGCGTCTCGGCGGCCGCGTGCGGGTCGTCGCAGTCGCGCAGCAGCTCCGCCGCCCGCTCGAAGCAGGCCACCGCCTGCGCGTAGTCGCCCTTGAGGTGCAGGACGTGGGCGACGCTGTCCCACGCGTGCCCCTCGCCCTGGGTGTATCCGAGGCCGGCGAGGAGCCGCTGGGACCGGCGGCAGTCGGCCAGCGCCTCGTCGTACTCGCCGAGCTGGGCCCGCAGCCAGCCGGAGTTGTTCAACGCCCGCGCCTCCCCGCCGACGTCGCCGGCCTGCCGGAACAGCTCCAGCGCGTGCAGGGTGTGGCTCAGCGCCTCATCGGGTCGCGTCCGGCTCAGCGCGACGGTCAGGCCGAGGTGGACGTGCGCGCGCAGGACGGGTTCGCCGAGGTCGCGGTGCAGCTCGACCGCCCGCTCGAAGTGCTCGACCGCCTCGCCGTCGCGGCCGAGCCGGGCGTGGGCGCGGGCGATGCTGTTGTGGCAGCGGGCCTCGGCCAGCCGGTCGCCGAGCCGTTCGGCCGCGGCCAGCGCCACCGCGTGGGTGCGCAGGATCTCCTCCCAGAGGCCGCGCCGCTGCATGAACTCCGCGAACGCCCACGCCAGCCGCCACGCGTGGCCGTCGAACCCGGCCTCGGTGGCCTCCGCCAGCAGCGCGGGCAGCGCCACCGACGCGTCGGCGTACCACCACAGGGCCTCCGCCGGCCCGGCGAACCGCTCCACCACGGTGCCCCGCGCCGGCGGGTCCAGGAGCAGGTTGTCGCGGTGCGGGTAACACATCCCGTTCGCGACGCAGGCCGAGTGCAGGTAGTAGTCCAGCAGTCGCCGCGTCGCCGACCGCCGTGCCGCCCGGGTGTCGGCGGCCCGCGCCTGCTCCGAGGCGTACACGCGCAGCAGGTCGTGCAGGCGCAGCCGGCCGGGCGCGCGGATCTCGGCCAGGTTGGCGCGGTCGAGGTGCGCGGCCAGCTCCCGCGTGCGCCCCACCGGCAGGGCGGCCAGGCTCGCCGCCGCCGACAGCGGCAGGTGCGGCCCCGGGTGCTGCCCGAGCCGCCGGAACAGCCGGGCCGCCGGCACGGGCAGGTCCCGGTACGAGCGCCCGAACACGTGGCGCAGGTCGATCGCGGGGTCGCTGTGCGCGAACGCTTCCAGATCGGCGTCGGCCCGCTCGAGGTCCGCGGCGGCCTCGGCCAGCGGCAGATCGATGCGCTGCGCCAGCTGCGCCGCGACGATCGCCAGCGCCAGCGGCAGCCGGCCGCACCGGCGGATGATGTTCGCGGTGGCCTCCGGCTCGGCCGCCGGCCGGGCCTCGCCCAGCCACGCCACCAGGAGGTCGTGCGCGTCGTCGCCGGGCAGGACGTCCAGGCCGACCAGGTGCGCCCCCGCCGTGACCGCGAGCCCGGACAGCTCGGAGCGGCCGGTCACCAGCGTCAGGCACCCCGGCGCGGTGGCCAGCAGCGGGCGGACCTGGGTGGCGCTGCGGGCGTCGTCGAGCACGACCAGGACCCGGCGGCAGTCCAGCATGCTGCGGTAGAGCCCGATCTGCGCCTCCACGCCCGACGGCACCTGCGCCTCCGTGACCCCGAGCGCGCCCAGGAACCGGGGCAGGACCACGGCTCCGTCGGCCGGGTCGATCGTGCTGAGATCGGCGTACAGCTGCCCGTCGGGAAAGCGGTCGCGGTGCAGGTGGGCCCAGCGCAGGGCGAGTGACGACTTGCCCACCCCGGGCGGCCCGGAGATCGCGCAGACCGCCGCGGTGGCCTGCTGTTCGCCGATCGCGGCCAGCCGGTCCAGCTCGGCCGACCGGCCGACGAAGTGCCGCAGGCCGACCGGCAGCTGTGCCGGGACCGGCCGCGCGGCCTCGGTCGAGTCGCCGGAGCGCAGCAGCTTCCGGTGGACGCTCCGCAGCGGCGTACCCGGTTCGACGCCCAGCTCCTCGGCGAGCGTCCGGCGTACCTGGGCGAAGTGGGCCAGCGCCTCGGCGGTCCGCCCCCACGCGTGCAGCGCCTCGATCAGCGCGGCGGCCACCAGCTCGTCCAGCGGGTACTCCTCGGCCAGCGGCGACAGCGCCGCCACCGCGGCCGCGGCGTCCCGGCCGGTGACCACCCGTGCCCAGCGCAGCAGGAGCTCCCTGCGCTCGTCGCGCAGGCGGTGGCGGGCCCGTTCGGCCCATTCGCCGGGCAGCCCGGTCAGCGGATCGCCACGCCACAGCGCCAGCGCCGCGCCCAGCGGCGGCACCGGGTCCGGTACGGCCATCGCCTGGTCGGCCAGGCCGCGGAAGCGCGGCACGTCCACCGCGGACTCGTCCACGTCGAGCAGGTAACCCCCGAGCCGGCGGACGACGGCGCCCTCATCCGCGAGCACGTCGCGCCGGATGCGGGTGATGATCGTGTACAGGGTGCGCCGCGCGCCGGGCGGGACCTGCTCGCCCCAGACCCGGGCGAGGAGCGTGTCCACCGGCACGACCCGGCCGACCTCCCAAGCGAGCGCGGCGACGGCGAGCGCGACCTGTGGAGGGCGTACGGGCCGGGTCTGCCCCGACCGCTCCACCTCCACCGGGCCGAGTAACCGGATCAGCACGACGGTCCACCCCTTGCTCGTGGATCTTCGAAGACTAACGCAGTGGTGCTCTTGCCGGATTTGCGCGGCCATGGCAGGTTGCGGTCTATGCAGTACGTCGATGTGGCGAGCAGACTGCTGCTGCTCACGGTGTTCGTCCTCGCGCTGGCGAGCAAGGTCTCCAGCCGCCGGGCCTGGAACGAGTTCGTCCAGTCGATCAAGGCGATGGCGGTGATCGACAACGCCAGGGCGCCGGCGGCCGCGACGGCGACGGCGGTGGCCGAGGCCGGTGTCATCGTGCTGGCCGCGGTCCCCCTTCGCTGGGCCGGGTCGGCGTCGTTCGTGCTCGCGGCCGGGCTGCTCGGCTGCCTCACCGTCGCCGTCATCATGGTGGTACGGAGGGGCGCCGCCGTTCCCTGCCGCTGCTTCGGCGCCTCCCGGACGCCCCTGAGCATGGCGCACGTGGCCCGCAACGGCATCCTCATCGCGGTGGCGCTGCTCGGGCTGGCCGCTTCCTTGGTGAACGGCTCCTTCGATCCGGCCATCGTCGCGATCGTCGGTGTCTTCGGCGCCGTACTGGGCCTGCTCATGGCCCGGTGGGACGATCTCGTCTCGCTGCTCCGGACGACCTGAGCCGGCGGCGGCTCACGTGACGGGCTGGCGGGTGGCCGAGCGCGCGGTGCGCGCGAAAGGCGCGGGACCCGGCGAGGACCGGGTGGTCGTCATCGAGGACGGCGGCGGCGTCCGCTGCGCGGCGGTGATCGACGGCGTCACCGACAAGTCCGGCCGCGACTACGGCGGGGCGAGCGGCGGGGCCCTGGCCGCCGATCGCGTCGCGCAGACCCTCGTCACCCTGCCGGACGACGTCACCGTGGCGGAGGCGGTCGCGGCCGTCTCGGCCGAGCTCATGGGGCTGCGCCGCAAGTGGTCCGTCGCCGACGACGACCCTCTCGCGCCGGCCGCCGTCGCGGCGGTGGTGTGGCCGGAACGGCGGCTGGTGTGGCGCGTGGGCGACGTCCACGTCGCGCTGGGCCACCGCGACGGCGGGTGGCGTCGTCACCCCGGCGGGAAGCTGATCGACACGGTGCTGGCCGGCGCCCGGGCCGCCTACCTGCACTGCCTGCTGCTGCAGGGAGAGCGCCCGGAGGACCTGGCGGCCACCGATCCGGGGCGGGCGCTGATCCGGCCGGTGCTGGAGCGCCAGGCCGTGCTGGCCAACCGGGATGAGGCCGGTCCTTTTGGATACGGCCTGCTGGATGGGCGGCCGGTCCCGGAGCGGTTCGTGGAGACGTTCGTGCTGGCGGAGGACGTGGACGAGGTGGTGCTGGCGTCGGACGGCTACCTCGGCCCGGCGCAGACCCTCGCGGGAGCCGAAGCGGAGCTCCGGGCCTCGTTACGGGCCGATCGGCTGCGCATCATGGAACACGCGGCCACCAAGGCGATGGCGGCCGGCGCCGAGAGTTTCGACGACCGGGCCTACGTGCGGCTGTCCCGCAAATCCCCTCGTGACCGCGGCTCACCGAGTCGGATATCGTGACCACGCTGCGTGAGCAGATCAGCTGCCCGCGCCCACCGAGGAGGACGCGTGAGCCCGCTTCCGACGCGCATGGCGAATCGCTGGGAGAAGCGCCGATCGCTCATGCTGCCGCCGGGGCAGGGCCGGCTCTACTGGCACGTTCTGCTGGGGGAGGACCCGCAGGCGCGGGCCATCGTCGAGGAGGCGCACGACCGGCTGGCCGGCCTGGCGGGGCTCGATCTGGTGCCGCGGCGGTTCATCCACCTCACCACGTTCGTCGCCGGATACTCGCACGAGATCACCGAGCGTCAGGTGACCGTGATGGCCGCGGAGGCGGCGGGCCAGCTCGCGCGGGTCGCGCCGATCACGGTGACGCTGGGGCGGGTGCTCTACCACCCCGAGGCGGTCGTGCTGGAGGCGCGGCCGGCCGAGCGGCTGCGGCCCCTGCTGGAAGCGGCGCGGTTCGCCACCCGGGCGGCCACGGGACGTGACGGCGTGCTCGCCCATGACACGTGGCTGCCGCACGTCACCGTGGCCTACAGCAACGCGGACGGCCCGGCGGCGCCCATCATCGACGCGCTCGGGGAACGCCTTCCGGAGCGCGAGGTGACGATCCGCAGCATCCATGTCGTCAACCAGGACGGCCCGGAGACGGCCTGGGACTGGCGACCGGTGGCGGAGGTCCGGCTCGGCGCGTCGTGAGCGGGCTCCGCGGGGTTCACCCCCGTACTTCCTTGGTGGCGCGTCGGTAGGCCTCGGTGACGCGGCTGAACATGTCCAGCATCACCATCGCCTGCTCCGGCTCGTAGTGCGCGCTGATCGCCGCCAGGTGCCGCCTGGACGCCTCGCAGGCGGCGTTGTAGTCGTCCAGGCCGCCCTCGACCAGCTCCACGGTGACCGTGCGCCGGTCGCGTTCGCCGCGCACCCGCCGTACGTAGCCCGCCTTCTCCAGCCTGTCGATCAGCCGGGTCGTCGAGGCGGACGGCAGCCCCAGCTCCTCGGAGATCGTCCCCACGGCGAGCGGTCCGCGCGTCTCCAGCAGGATGGCGGCCGCGACGTCGACGGGTTGCAGGCCGAGCCGGTCGGCGACCGCCTCGTTGTGCAGGAGGACCGCGACCAGGAACTCGCGGAAGACGTCGTCTGGATGTTCGTGGGCCACCTTCCTAACCTACTCCATCACGGAGTATCTTCGAATCGAAGATACTCCGTGATGGAGGAGATATGGATGTTCTCGTCATAGGCGCCGGGGTGGGCGGCCTGGCCGTCGCGCGCGAGCTGCTGGCCGCCGGTCACCGGGTGCGGGTCTACGAGCAGGCTCCGGCCAGGCGGACGGGCGGCAAGGCGGTGCTCATCTGGAGCAACGGCACCGCCGTGCTGAACGATCTCGGCATCGGCCTCGACGGCGTCGGCGCCCGCATCGACCGGATCGACGCGCTGACCGCCGCCGGCCGGCTGCGTACCAGCATGGACATCGCCCACGCGGCCGGCCGCTTCGGCTTCGAGACCAGGGCGATCCCCCGTCGCCACCTGCTGGAACGCCTGGCCGGCGGGCTGCCCGGCGACCTCGTCCGCCACGGCCTGGCCTGCCGGGGCGTGACCCAGGACGACGGCCAGGTCACGGCGACCTTCAGCGACGGCTCGACGGACAGGGGAGACCTGCTCATCGGAGCCGACGGCCACCACTCGGTCGTACGGCGCTGCCTGTGGGGCGACGGCGCCGTACGGCCGGCGACCTTCGGGACCTGGCAGGGGCTCAGCCGGATCGACATCGATCTCGCCGGCACGCACCGGCACCTCATCATCTCGGGGCGCGAGGGCGCGTGCGGGCTCATGCCCGCCGGTGAGGGCCTGCTGCAATGGTGGTTCGACGTGCGCTGGTCGCCCGCCGATCCGCGGCCGGCGGCGCCGCTGGCCGAGCTGAGGCGGCGGTTCGGGCACTGGGCGTCACCCGTCCCCGAGGTGCTGGCCGGCGCGACCGAGGACGACCTCGAGTTCTTCGGCCACCACTGGACCAAGGTGCGCCCGGCGTGGGGCAAGGGGCGGATCACCCTGGTCGGCGACGCGGCCCACATCATGCCGCCCACCCTGGGGCAGGGCGCCAACCAGACCCTCGAGGACGCGTGGGTGCTCGGGCGCGAGCTCGCCAAGGGCGGCGACGACCCGGCGGCACGGCTGCGCGCCTACGAGAAGCTCCGCTACCCGTACGTCTCCCTGGTCTCCGGGCTGGCCAGGCGCAACCCCGCGAACTGGCGCGTCCCACCGCTGATCGCCCGGCTGTTCCCCGAGACGTCCCAGACCGCCATGCTCGCCCGCTTCAGCAACCGCCTCAACGAGCCGGCGGTCTCGCGACGCTAGATCAGTTGCCGGAGCACATCGTCGACCGGGGTGGCGCCGACGCCGAGGATCTTCTCGGTCTCGGAGAAGTCGAGGACGAGCGGGTGGCCCGGCTTGGTGAGCACTTCGTGCATCTCCCCCCACAACGGATCGGTGATCCCGAGCAGGGTCAGGTCGCGTTCCGTCATCTCCTCCAGCCGCGGCGCGGGCGCTCCCGAGAGCTCCGCGAGCCGCCGGGCCAGTTCCCGCACCGACAGGGTCGCGGTGGGCACGTGCCAGGCCCTGCCGTACGCCTGCTCCTCCCGGCTCGCGGCGACCAGCGTGCGCGCGGTGTCGTCGATCGCCGAGTAACTGTGCGGAACGTCGAGTTCCTGCGGCACCAGGACGAGCCGGCCTTCCAGCACGGGCCGCTGCACCAGGAGGCTGAACACCGAGAAGGCGCCGGCGCCGTAGAACTGGGCGGCCCGCACCTCCGTGACCTTCACCCCCGAGGCGGCGGCCTCCTCCCACGCCCGCGCCCTGGCCCGCCCCTTGGGCCCGGTCGCCGCCAGCGGGAAGTGCGGCGTGATCGGCCCATCCACCGGCCCGTAACCGTAGATGTTGCCGAGCATGACGTACGCGCCCCCCGTCCGCCGCACCGCGGTCAGCAGCGACGCCGACAGGATCGGCAACTGCTCGGGCCAGGTGTGGTAGGGCGGCACGGCGGTGGTGAACAGCGTGTCCGCCCCCTCGGCCAGCTCGGTGAGCCGGTCGGTGTCGGTCGCGTCCGCGGTGACCCTCTCGACGAGCCGGTGGTCGGGCCCGCCGCCCGTGCGGCTGATCATCCGTACCCGCTCGCCGTCCTCGGCCAGCAGCAGAGCGGTCTTCGACGCGGTGGCCCCGCGACCCACGATCACATGAGATTTCATGATGACAACCGTGCCGACCTGCGGCCTCGTAGCATAGTGGCCGGAATGCCAACTATCCGGAGGATCTGGCCATGCACCGCCTCGCCGCAGTGATCGTCCCTCCCGTGCTGGGCTTCGACGTCTCGATCCCGCTCATGGTGTTCAACAGCGTCCCGCACTACGACGTACGCGTCTGTACGGCGCGGCCCGGCCCCGTGCCGACCGTCGGGGGTCCTGACGTGGTGGTGGCGCACGGCCTGGAGGCACTGGAGGAGGCCGAGACGGTGATCGCGGTCGGCAGCGGCGGCGAGCCGGCTCCCCCGGAGGTCCTCGACGCCCTGCGGAAGGCCGCGGCCGACGGGGCGCGGATCGCCTCGTTGTGCACGGGCGCGTTCGTGCTGGCCCAGGCCGGCCTGCTCGACGGGCGCCGCGCCACCACCCACTGGGGGCTGGCCGGAGACCTCGCCGCCCGCTTCCCGTCGATCGACGTGCGACCCGACGTCCTGTTCGTCGAGGACGGCGGCATCTTCACCTCGGCGGGCGCCGCGGCCGCCATCGACCTGTGCCTGCACCTGATCAGGCTCGACTACGGGGCGGCGGTGGCCAACACGGCCGCCCGGCTCGCGGTCGTCTCCCCCGTACGGCCGGGCGGGCAGGCCCAGTTCATCGAGACCCCGCTGCCTCCCGAGCGCGGCACCTCACTCGCCCCCACCCGGGCCTGGGCGCTCGAACACCTCGACCGCCCGCTCACCCTGGCCGACCTGGCCCGCCACGCCAGGATCAGCGTGCGCACCCTGACCAGGCGCTTCCACGCCGAGACCGGGCTGAGCCCGCTCCAGTGGCTGCTGCACCGGCGCGTGGACCGGGCCAGGGAGCTGCTGGAGACCACCGGACTGCCGATGGACCAGGTGGCCGGGCGGAGCGGCCTGGGCAGCGCGGACTCCCTCCGCAAACACCTGGTCAGCCGGGTCGGCCTCACTCCCACGGCCTACCGCGCGAGCTTCACCCGAGAGCCTCTTCCGTCTTAGAGCCCCCGGTGAATGGCTGATCAGAGGAACAGTATTTTTCGCGGATTTCCGTCGGATTCCACGATGGCCAGCTCGTGGCCCTGCGCGAGCTGGTCCTCGACGAATTTCCAGATGGTGATGGCGCGGCGGATCGCCTCGGTGAACGACAGGCCCTTGCGCTCGGCCAGTGCCTTGAACGTCTGCGCTGTTTCGTGGCTCAGATTGACGGACAGGCGGACGAAATTGCTGTTGTTGTTGCTCCTCTCCTGCTCGAGCCTGGGGTCCTTGCCGGTGGACTCACGCGTCATGGTCATGTCACCTGGCCCTTGGGGTAAGGGGGCACGTGGAGTAGAGGGCGGGGATGCTCCGACGTCTCGCTGCTCTCGGTCCTCATCGATAGGCGCATGCTTTTTATACACGCTGGCTTGCCATGAGGAACGGGTCCGATCCGTACCGAGTGTTGTCCTGTCACACCTCGAAGGAAGAACGTTATACCGGTGCGGAAAGATCTCCTCCTGTGCCTCATATACGATTAATTCTGGCAAATGGTGCGCGTCGCGGCATCATGAAATGTGGGCTAAAGGCGCGCTCGAATCCCACAGGCCCCTAGGATGTGCGTTATCCCGCAGGGGCGCGCGATCGGGCAGCGTGGCAGAAATCCCGCATGAAGCGGCAGAAATCTGACATAAACACGTGGCTCGCTCTCCGAGGTGGGTCCCATCGCAGTCTGAGGTGGTCCAACGCACCTCCCCGTAGTCAGCCCTGACGACTGGGCTGATGGAGGAAACATGAGTGGAGCCAGTCAGCCGTCTGGCGCCGGAGATCGATCCGGGGCCGAGGGGGCCGAGGACGTCCGACCGAAGGGCGAACTGGTGGATCTCTCCCCGCCACCCCCGGACTCGCCGGTGGTGCAGCTGCTGGAGAAGACCGCGGTCCGCCATCGCAGCTGGTTCATCGGCGTCTACTTAGGCGTGCTCATCACCGTCGTCCTGGCCAGCATCCTCGGCCCCGGCTTCCTGCCGGAGCAGGCGTGGAGCCAGATGAAACCCGAGGTGGCGGACGTGCGGCTCTGGCTCTTCCAGATCGGGTTCGTGATCGTGGGCGGCTATCTCTTCGCCGAGAAGGCGCCCAAATAGCTAGTGCGGGCTCAGGCCGTCCAGAAGCGGCAACCAGGTGCGATCAGGGCAGACGCGGGCGATCTCCGACGGCGGGAGCCAGTCCGCCCTGGTGCTCTCCGAGCCGGCCGGCGGACGGGTCGGCCGGCCCGGATGCGGGAGACGGGCCCTGAACATCACCATGTACGTCAGCGGCGGGTAGCGGTAGCCGGCCGGGGCCGCGTCCAGGAGCTCGATGCGCTGCCAGGCGAAGGCGGACAGCGCGGTGGCCGGCAGGCGCAGGCCGGTCTCCTCATACAGCTCCCTGGCCGCGGCGTCGAGGGCCGTTTCGCCGGGTTCGAGGTGGCCGCCGGGGATGTCCCACCCGCGGCCCTCCTCGTCCACGCACGTCATGAGCGTTCTGCCGGTCTGGTCCGAGACGAACGCGAACGCCGACGTGGTCTTGTCCACAGGCGGGAGGGCCGGGGACAGGATCACGTCCAGGCGATGGCGTACGGGGATCCAGGGGACCGTCAGATGAGTCATCCCTCAAGGGTCTCAGACACCCCGGCGCATGGCCCGGTTGCCCAGATACAGGCCGATCGCGGCTATCGCGCAGGCGGCGACGGTCCCGTACAGGATCGAGGGGCTTGTCAGGTTGCCGGAGAAGAGGGCTCGCTGGCCTTCGACGATGTACGTGACCGGGTTGGCGTACCCGATCGTCCGCAGCCACGCCGGAGCCGTCTCCAGGGGGAGCATCATCCCCGAGAGGAGGAGCAGGGGGAACATGATCGACTGGCTGACGATGTAGAAGAGCGTGCCGCCGGGCGCCGACTTGATGGCCAGCACGAACGAGAGCGAGCCCAGGCCGACGCCGAAGACCACCAGCTGCGCCAGGCCCGCCAGGACGCCCGCCGGATACAGCTCGAAGCCCAGGGGGACGGCCAGCATGATGATCAGGACGGCCTGGGCCAGCAGCACGATCATGGTCTTCAACGTCCGGCCCACCAGCATCGCCGTGCGGTTCAGCGGGGTGACCATCAGCCGTTCCAGCGAGCCGCCGATCAGCTCGACCAGCAGGGTGTAACCGGCGGACATGGGGCCCGTCAGGCACATCATGACCAGGATCCCCGGCACGAACCACTGCCACGACGACCCGACCGCCCCGTCCAGCAGCGACCCGAACAGGAACAGGAACAGCAGCGGCTGCCCCATCTCGAACAGCAGCCCGACCGAGTCGCGCACGACCGGCTTGAACTCCCGCGAGAAGACGGTGGCGGTGTCACGAAAGAATGTCGTCATCGGTGAGGCTTCTCCCGGTAAGAGCGAGGAACACGTCGTCGAGCGTCGGACGGATGGTCTCGGCGGTGGTGACCTTGATGCCGGAGCCGTCCAGGGTTCTGAGGTAGTCGGGGAGCGCGGCGGCCGCGTTGGGGACGCGCAGGCGCACGGTGGTGCCGTCGGCGGCGCCGCCACCGAGCTCCGCGGCCCTGCGCGCCTCCTCCTCCGTGCTGGTGGTGATCGTGATGTGGTCGCCGGCGAGGTCGTTCTTGAGCTGCTCGGCGGTGCCGTCCGCGATGATCCGGCCGTTGTCGATGATCACCACGCGTTCGGCCATGTTGTCGGCTTCCTCCAGGTAGTGGGTCGTCAGGAACAGCGTCGTCCCGTACGTCTCCCGCAGCCGGAGGATGTGCTGCCAGACCTCGGCGCGGCTCTTCGGGTCGAGGCCGGTCGAGGGCTCGTCGAGGAACAGCAGGCCGGGGCGGTGGATGAGGCCGAGCGCGATGTCCAGGCGGCGGCGCTGGCCGCCCGAGAGCGTGCCGGGGCGTCGCTTGGCCAGCGCTCTGAGGTCGAGCAGGTCGAGCAGCTCCTCGGCGCGGGCGGTCGCCTGCCTGGCGTCCAGGCCGTAGCAGCGGCCCTGGGTGACGAGCTCGTCGCGGACGAGGAAGTTCTCGCCCGCGCTGTTGCGCTGGCCGACGTAGCCGATGCGGGCGCGCACGCCCGCCGGGTCCTTGGCCACGTCGTGGCCCGCCACCACGGCGGTGCCCGAGGTGGGCGGCAGGAGGGTCGTGAGCATGCGCAGGGTGGTGGACTTGCCCGCGCCGTTGGGCCCCAGGAAGGCGACGAGCTGGCCGGCCTCCACCTCCAGGTCGAGGCCGCGTACGGCTTCCACACGCTCCTTCTTGATTTTGAACACTCGGGTCAGTCCCCGGGTATGGATCATGGTCGGCCTCTCCGGGCATGGCGAAATAACCCCTGGTCGGGGGCGCGATTGAGGATCGAATCAAGTTTGTGCAGGTTCAATCCGGTTTGGCAAACGTGAATGTCACGTTCATAAACCCCTTTCACCTGCGGAAACACCGTTTCCGACGGTGGCCCGCGACGGTGGATTTCGAGGCCCTGAGGTGCGGTTTCCCGGGTGTCGCAAAATTTTCCGGGCGGGGCTGGCAGCATGGCTGACCGTGTGCCGGATGGTGGTGCTGGTGAACGGGTTGCCCGGGGCCGGGAAGACCACGGTCGCGCGGGCGCTGGGGCGGGCGCTCGGCCTGCCGGTCTTCAGCAAGGACGACCTCAAGGAGACGCTGGCCGACGTGCTCGAACGGCCGCCCGGGGTGGGCGAGCGGGAATGGAGCAGGCGGCTGGGCGCGGCCGCCGGGGAGAGCATGTGGACGCTGCTGGCGAGCGCCGGGCGGGGCGCGGTGCTGGAGAGCCCCTGGCTGGCGCCGACGCGGCCGCTGGTGCTCGCCGGACTCGAGCGGGCCGGGGTCGAGGCCTCGGTCGAGGTGCGCGAGGTCTGGTGCGCGGTGCCGCCGGAGCTGGCCAGGCGCCGGTACGAGGGGCGGGTGCGGCATGCGATCCACGGCGAGGCCCGGCTCGGGGACGAGCGCTGGGCGGAATGGACGGCGGGGGCACGGCCGCTGGGAGTTGGGACGGTCTATTGGATTGATACCTCAAAAACAGTTGATATTTCGGGACTTGCGGGGTTGTGTCAGGGTCCGCAATGATCTCCCGCGTGAAAAGTCTGTGGGTAATTGCGGCAATTGCTGCCTTAGGTATGGGTGGAGTCGCGGAGGCGGCCGACGGTGTTCCCGGCGTCGACGTCAGTAACTGGACGGGCGAGGTCGACTGGGAAAGCGTGGCCTCCGGGGGCGCGAAGTTCGCGTTCGTCCAGGCCACCGAGGGGACGAACTACCGCAACCCCAGTTTCGACGCCCAGTACGGCGGTGCCGCCGGGGCCGGGCTGATCCGGGGCGCATATCACTTTGCGCAACCACACGAATCCGACGGGACGGCCCAGGCCGATTATTTCCTGCAGAACGGCGGCAACTGGATCAGCGACGGTCAAACGCTGCCAGGAGTGCTCGATATCGAGGACAACCCGTACAAGGACAAGAACGGCAAGAACAACTGCTACGACCTGTCCGCCGAGGACATGGTCACGTGGATCAAGGACTTCACGAAGAAGTACCACGAGGCCACCGGCCGCCGCGCGATCATCTACACCACCACGAGCTGGTGGCAGACCTGCACGGGGAACTCCGACAAGTTCAAGTCGAACCCGCTCTGGCTCGCCCGCTGGGGCGGCGACCCCGGTGAGCTGCCGAAGGGCTGGAAGAGGCACACGTTCTGGCAGTCGGCGGAGAAGGGCACGCTGGCCGGTGGGCAGAACTCGTTCAACGGCTCCGAGTCCCAGCTCAAGGAGCTGGCCAACCCGCCGGCCGAGGTGACGGTCTCGGGCGCGGCCCGGAACCGGAAGACGTACACGGTCACCGTCTCGAACACCGGCCCGCACCCCGTCAAGGACGTCAAGGTGTCGGGGCGGGCGTTCGGCGGGCAGCGCGTGGTGAAGGCGCCCGGGTGCAAGTTCAGCGGCACGGCGGTGCTGTGCCAGGTGGGGGAGCTGACGCGGGGACAGAAGGCGACGTTCACGATCACCACGAAGCCGTCGAAGTCGAAGGGCACGGTCGGGCTGTACGTCACCGTGGGCTCTGTGAAACTGACCCTCAAGGCCCGCTGACGCCTGCCGGGGAGCCGCCGAGCAGCGCAGATCCCCATGAGGCAGGATGACTCCTGAGGGCCATGGAGCTTGTCGGGGGCGGGACGGTATGAGGCGGTGGCGGCTGGCAGCAGGGGCGGCGGCGCTGGTCCTGCTCGTCGCCACGGCCTCCGTGCCACTCGGGCTGTACGTGCCGGAGAACGTCGTGCGGATCGCGTACGAGCTCGAGCAGCGCAGGATCGTCTACTCATGGGGAGGCGGTCACGCCGAGGAGCCCGGGCCGTCGAACGGGACCTGCAAGGGATACCAGGGAAAGATCCGGCCCTGCCCGGCTGCCCGGACGCGCGGTCTCGACTGCTCGGGGTTCGCGCGATGGGTGTACGCGCTGGCCAGCGGGTCTGACGTGCTGGGGCCGGGGAACACCAACGATCACGTACGGCGGATGCGGCGGGTTCTGGTGGCCATGCCGGGGGACCTGGTCTTCTTCGGAAGCATCACGAAAAAAGCCATCAAAACCCACCATGTGGGCATCTATCTCGGCAACGGGAAGATGATGAACGCGCCCGAGACCGGTGCGGTGGTGCGCGTGGACGACATCGCCCGTCGTAAGGATTTCTTGGGTTTCTACCGGCTCTGAACTGATTCGGTATGGCCTGTAACGCGTGTGGCATGGCAAAAATTGAGAGACCCGGCGGCTACTGTGTGCCGCTATGGACAGGCGATGGGTCGGCCTCGACGGCTACGAGGTCGTAGGCGTGGTGCACGGCGGGCGGCAACTGCTGCGGGTGCGCCGGCACGGGTGGGTGGTCGCCGACTGCACCTCTGTGGCGGAGGTGGCCAGACACGTCGACCTGGCCGACCTGTGCGAGGTCATCGAACTGCCGGCGCGGCGGCGGACGGAAGAGCGCGCGGAGGCCCGAACGAGTTCGCATCATCGCTGAGTGCCGTGTATGGTTACACCTGTCCGCAGCGCCGGACAGGCCCCTATAGCTCAGTCGGCAGAGCGTCTCCATGGTAAGGAGAAGGTCAACGGTTCGATTCCGTTTGGGGGCTCTTGCTCTGAACGCCTACAACGCCCGACCCGCAAGATCGCGGGGCCGGGCGTTTCGCATTTCCCATCCCTCGCCCCACCCTCAACCACCACCCCCTCCCACGCCACCCAATCTCCGCCACCCAATCTCCGCCACCCACCCCAAATCACCGGCCCGCCGCGCCGCCTACGCCCTGCGCGTACCGGTCGAGCCGAGCGGCGTGGTCACCCGTGCGGGTGGAAGCGGTGCGGTGGGGTGTGGATGTCGAAGGGGATCCGGGCCTGCGCCAGGACCGAGTGCGGGGGCGTGTCGGGCGCGATCAGCCCCAGACGCTCGAAGAAGGGAAACCTGGCAAAGGTGGCCTCCAGGTGCCGGGGCCGCATGACCGGGTGCCAGATGCTGTAGGCGCCCACCCTGCCGTCCCTACGCCGGTACCAGCCCTGGGTCGGATGGGTGAGTTGCTCCAGCCAGTCCGAATCGTCCGTGAAGCCGTCCAGCAGCGCCGGAGCCTGCGGGAGCTCGACCGCCTCGCACCGGCCGTCGGTGGACTCCAGGCGCCAGCGGGCCGGGGTGCCCAGCCAGTCGGCCTCGATGCGGATGTGGTCGCGGCGCCACGGCATGCCCCACAGGTGCTGCGGGATCGCCACGACGGGGTGGTCCAGACGGGTGCCGAAGAACCAGACGCCCGCCTTGCCGTACGCCGTGACGTAGGCCCGGTAGTTGATCTGCCCGCAGTTGATCGACGCCTGCGGCAGGAATCGGAAGTGGAAGTCCCGGTCGCGGAAGGCGACGGCGGAGACCAGGGCGCCGGGGCCGTCCCCGAAGCTCGCCTCCATGGGCGCGAAGCCCTCGGGCAGGTGCCGGGCGAGCGCGTCGGCGTCCACCCGGTAGCTCACGATCGCGAAGTCCTCCAGATCCGTGTGCGCGTGGTGCCAGCGCGGACGCGGCCGGGGAGTGCCCACGAAGCTCATGCCCAAAAGGTACGGCTCCTACGGCTGCGCGGGGCCGGGCGGGATCATGTGCGCCACGGCGAGATCCACGTGCTCTCAGGGGTTGTGCGCGTCGCGCCGGTCGCTGCTACGCTTGCCTCCTCCACTGCTTGATCTTCAGGTGGAGTCGGCTGTTCGGGGGCGAGCATCGCCGATTGGTAATGGATTTCGGTTGTCGGGGGTTCCTGAGGCATACTGGGAGCACCCCACCCGATCGGGCGAGTTACGAATGTGCTCGCTGCGTCGGGTATCCTCTACGGGGCCGGGGTCGTTACCGGCCCAAAGGCGGAGTAGCTCAGTCAGGCAGAGCAAACGGCTCATAATCGTTGTGTCGCCGGTTCAAGTCCGGCCTCCGCTACTGCCCACTCCCAGGTCACCAGGCCTGGGTACGGGCGTGTCCATGTCCCGAACGTAGAAAGGCACTCCCAAGTGGCTGCCACCGACGTTAGGCCGAAGATCACGCTGGCCTGCCAGGAGTGCAAGCACCGCAACTACATCACGCGGAAGAACCGGCGCAACGACCCGGATCGGCTTGAGCTGAAGAAGTACTGCCCCAACTGCCGCTGCCACCGCGCGCACCGCGAGACCCGCTAGGTCTCCGGGCAGGGCTTCTGCCCCACATTTCGTCATATCGCACAACCGGCGTCCTACCACAGGGCGCCGGTTTGTCGCGTCTGTACAGGGGTTCAGCGACTCCACACGGACCCCAGGGCCCCCTCTGGCCGCTGATGGACGGCCGGCGGATGGCGGCATGGCCGTCGGCGCCTTAGGACGATGGGGTGGGCGCCTTGGGGTGTTCGGAGTGGGCGCCTGGGGTGTTCGGGGTTGGTGTCTGGGGTGTTCGCGGTGGGCGTTGGTCCCGGTTCGGCGCGCCGTCGCCGGGGCTCCGGTCGCCACCCAGACGGGGACAAGCGGGCACCGTGACGGGTGACCGGCCCCTTGGCGGTCTGCGGGCGCCGTGACTGTGACTGGTTGGCCTCCTGGGAGGGGGCGGTGGCGTCGTGACGCTGGCTGGCCCTGTGGGGGGCGCTGGGCGTCGTGACGGTGGCCAGTCCCGAGAAGGTCGGCGGACGCGCTGACTGCGGTTGGCCGGGGTGTGGGTCGGTGGGTGCAGTGACGGGTGGGCGGCGTCGTGCGCACCGACCGTCGTGCCGAGAGAAGGCGGTGGTTATGGCGGGAGTTTTGGAAGGGCCGGGCGCCGGGAAAGTTCGCGGGGCAAAATCAAGATAATCACCGGCGACAGCCGAACCTTGTTCTGTTACCGTCGGCCTCAGCAGCGCTCGGTTGGTGACATGCGAGGGAGCACTGATGGCCTTGAACCGAGACTTCGTGGGCAGGACCTATTCGCCCAGCGTGCCGTACGAGGTCAGCCGGGTGAAGATCAGAGAGTTCGCCGCCGCGATCGGTGACAACAACCCGCTCTACCGGGACAAAGAGGCAGCCCAGGCCGCCGGATATCCCGATGTGATCGCGCCGCCCACGTTCCCCATCGTGTTCAGCCTGCAGAGCGGGGGCGAGGCGCTCGTCGATCCCGACCTCGGGCTGAACCTCGCCATGGTCGTCCACGGCGAGCAGCGCTTCGAGTACGTCCGGCAGGTCTGCGCCGGGGACCAGCTCGTCACGACCGCGACGATCACCGACATCCGCACGGCCGGGCGGAACGAGCTGTTGACGGTCAGGAGCGAAGTGACGACCGTCGACGGCGAGCCGGTCTGCGTCACCTACAACACGATCGTCGAGCGCGGAGGGGCCGGCTGAGATGACCGCCACGGTGAAGTACGACGAGGTCGAGGTCGGTCAGGAGATCCCGGCCGCCGATTACAACGTGCGCCGGCTCAACCTGGTGATGTACGCCGGGGCTTCCGGGGACTTCAACCAGATCCACTGGAACGAGCGGTTCGCCAAAATGGTGGGGCTGCCCGACGTGATCGCGCATGGGATGTACACGATGGCGCAGGCCGGGCGGTTCGTCACGGACTGGGCCGGGGATCCCGGGGCGGTGGTGGACTTCGGGGTGCGGTTCTCGTCGATGGTGGTCGTTCCCGACGACGATCAGGGGGCGACGGTCTCGGTCAGCGGGGTGGTGGAGGAGAAGCTGGAGGACAAGCGGGTGGTCATCGGGCTCACCGCCAGGTCGGGCGAACAGAAGGTGCTGTCCAAGGCCCGCGCGGTGGTCCAGCTGTCCTGACGCGGCGGCCGGCCGGGTGATATTTCGGGCGGGTCTCGGGTACGCGTGACGTCTATGAACGAAGCCGCGCGACGAGTTTGGCCCACAGTTCGATCGATCCCCGTTTCCGCTGTGACCGATGCCAAGCCGCCCGCCCACCTTCGGCCGGCGCGGGTCGAGAAGGTGGCGGGCAGCTCCGGCACGGGACGCGACACCGCGGGCGGCACCGAAACCGGGACTGTCGGTGCAAGGGGCAGGGCGACCGAGGCCGGTGCGGCCGATACGAAGGCCAAAGCGACCGAAACAGGAAATGCCGGTGCGAAGGCCAAGGCGAGCGGGGCAGGGGCGGGCAACGGGGCGCATGCTCGGCTTGATCCCGCTGCCGAGTTGGGCTTTTCCGGCGCTCCCGGGCAGCGGGGCGACACGGGTGACACCATGCTGCACGCTCAGCGCGTCTGGGACAGCTCGCTGGCCACCAACCGCCTCGACGAGCTGGGTGTCAAGCTGGAACGCCAGCGTACGGAGACCAAGGACGTCACCGTGACCGTGGGCCTGCTGGTCGACGGCTGGCCGGAGGACGTCAGGAAGAGCGTGGGATCGATCGTCGAGCACACGAACGCGCGCGTGCTCGCCTTCGACCTCGGCGACGTCGACGGCGCCGGTGAGGTGCTGGACGAGCTGGCCGACCGGCATCCGGACCGGATCGCCGTGTGGCACGTGGCCGAGGAGCCGCACTGGCGAGGGGGTACGGCCACCTGGGGCGAATGCCGCGCCAAGCTGCTGCGGCTCGACGAGGCGGACGTGCACGTGCTCATGGACACGAATGTCGAGCTCTGCGGCGACGCGCTGACCCCGCTGGTCGCGGCCGTCGCGGGTGGCGCCGTGGCGGCCGGGTGGAGGGGCGTGGACTTCCCGGACGGGGAGCCGGAGCCGGTCCGCGTGGTGGAGCCGGGGCCGGGCACGGCCGGGCCCAGGAGGGTGCGGGCGCTGACGGGGGAGCTCATGGCGGTACGCCGGGCCCCGGCGCTCCGAGCCCTGCCCGAGGACGCCGGCTATGGCAGGAACGCCGATCTGGCGCTCTCCCTCGCACTCCAGCAAGGGTCCCCCCAGGGGTCCAACCAGCAGGGGCCTCTTCGGCAAGGGCACAGAGAGCTGGTTGTGCCCGAGGAGCCGTTGCCCGCCGTGCGGCTGGGATCGCACGACGTGGACCCCGACTACGACGCACGGGAGTCCCGCCGGAACTTCGACCGCGTGCTGCGCATACTGGGCACCTCATAAGCTATTGGCCCATGGAGATGCTCGCGCCGTATACCACGCTGCGCCTAGGCGGCCCCGCCCGCGACTTCGCCGAAGCGACCACGGCGGAGCACCTCGTGTCCCTGGTGGCCGAGGCGGACATGAAGGGGCTGCCCACGCTGGTGCTCGGCGGAGGCAGCAACGTCGTGGTGGCCGACGAGGGCTTCGACGGGCTGGTCATCAAGGTCTCGACCCGGGGCGTGACCGTCTCGCGCGACGGCGAGCAGGTGCTGGTCACGGTCGAGGCGGGGGAGGACTGGGACCCGCTGGTCGCCCGCGCCGTGGCCGAGGGCTGGTCGGGCATCGAGTGCATGTCGGGCATCCCCGGGCTGGTCGGCTCGACGCCCATCCAGAACGTCGGCGCGTACGGGCAGGAGGTGGCCCAGACCGTCTGGTGCGTGCGTGCCTACGACCGCCGCACCAGGCAGGTGGTGGATCTGGAGGCGCGGCAGTGCGGGTTCTCCTACCGTGACAGCGCCTTCAAGCGCGACCTGGCGCGGCATGTGGTGCTCGCGGTGACGTACGCGCTGGATATTTCGGAAATGTCCGGCCCACTGGCGTACGAGGAGCTGGCCCGCAGGCTGGATGCGGAGCCCGGCGGGAGGGTGCCGCTCGCGCAGGCCCGTGAGGCCGTGCTGGCGCTGCGGCGCGGCAAGGGCATGGTGCTCGACCCGGACGATCCCGACACCCGCAGCGCCGGCTCGTTCTTCACCAACCCGATCCTCACGCCCGAGGAGGCCGCGGAGCTGGCCTCCCGCGCCCCGGGGCATCCGCGCTGGGAGCTGCCCGGCGGGGCGGTCAAGGTGCCCGCCGCGTGGCTGATCGAGCAGGCGGGCTACCCGAAGGGGTACGCGCGCGGGCCCGTACGCATCTCCACCAAGCACACGCTCGCGCTGACCAACCCCGACGGGGTCGCCACCACCGGCGACCTGCTCGCGCTGGCCAGGGAGGTCCGGGACGGGGTGCGGGAGAAGTTCGGGGTCACGCTGGTCAACGAGCCCGTGCTCGTCGGCTGCGAGCTCGGGGAATAGGTCCCGCCCGGGACAGGGGGCGGGAGAAGCCCGTGCTCGGGCCTTGGGAACAGGTCCCGCTCGGGACGCGGGGGCGGGAGAAGCCCGTGCTCGGGCCTCGGGGAATAGGTCCCGTTCGCGGGCTGTTATGGTTGGTTGGAATTTCCGAAGGGGAGTAGTCCCAATCGTGTGATCGACACACTGGCGCTTCATCGCGCCCGGTCACACGGGCCTCATACGGGCGGACGAGACCTTCGGCCTGGCAGTTGTGCAATGAGACGCTGCCGGGCCGAAGTCGTGCCCGAATCTCCCCGGGTCGCCGCTTCCGGCTCGGTCGCGCGGAAGGGGACCGTTGGAAGCGTTCTGGATCAGTCTCGCCGTCATCTTCGTGGCCGAGCTCGGCGACAAGAGCCAGCTCATGGCGATGACGTTCGCGACCCGTTTCAAGATCTGGCCCGTGCTCGCGGGCATCACGATCGCCACGACCCTCGTGCACCTGGTCAGCGTAGCCCTGGGCGGGTTGATCGGTGACGCGCTGCCCACGACGGCCATCGCGGTGGTGGCGGGGCTGGCCTTCCTCGGGTTCGCCGCGTGGACGCTGCGCGGGGACGAGCTGACCGAGGACGAGTCGAAGAAGGCCCAGCGCACCACCAGGAACGCCCTGATCGCGGTGACCGTGGCGTTCTTCCTGAGCGAGCTGGGCGACAAGACGATGCTGGCCACCATCACGCTGGCCACGCAGCACGGCTGGCTCGGCACCTGGATCGGCTCGACCGTCGGCATGGTGGCGGCGGACGCGCTGGCGATCCTGGTGGGACGGCTGCTGGGCAAGCACCTGCCGGAGAAGGTCATCCGGTACGGCGCCGCGGCGGCGTTCGCGATCTTCGGCGTCGTCCTCCTGGCGGAAGCGCTTATCGGATCAGGGGGACAGTAGTGAGAGGCGGTGGGCCGCGGCGGCGGCCTCGCCGCGGGTGGTGACGCCGAGCTTGGCCAGGATGTTGGACACGTGCACGCTCACCGTCTTCGCCGAGATGAACAGCTCGGTCGCGATGTCCCGGTTGGTCCTGCCCTGGGTCACCAGCCGCAGCACCTCCAGCTCGCGCGGCGTCAGCAGCTCGGAGGGCTCCTGGGCGGGCTGAACCCCGCCCACCCGGCGCGACAGCACCTCGATCTCCTCGATCAGCGGCGTCGCGCGCAAGGCCTGGGCCAGCGGGTGCGCCACCTTCAGCCGGGCCGCCGCCCCCTCCCGGTCGCCCCCGCGCGCGGCCGCGGTGGCCGCCCGCAGCAGGGCCTTGGCCTGGTTGTGCGGGCGGTTGAGCCGCTCCCAGGCCGCCGCGGCGGCGTCGAAGTCGCCGGTGTACGACAGCCGGTACGCCTCCACGACCGGCCCGATGACCGACAGCTCGGCCGCCACCTCCGCGGCCAGCTCGCGCACCGCGGCGGCCCGTTCGGGCTCGGTGGTCTCGGCGGCGTCGCAGACCGTGCGGAGCAGCGAGAGCAGCCGCCAGCTGAGCATGGCCTTGCTGGACTGTTTGTGGTGCGAGAGCACGCGCTCGGCCACGCTGAGCGCGGCCCCCGGCTCGCCCTTCGTCAGGTGCCAGCCGATGTGCAGGCGGGCGTTGTTGATGATGTCCTGGACGAACTCCTCGGGCCGGTCCTTCAGCACGCCGACCTCTGACAGGATGCCCTCGACCAGTTGCAGCTCGCCCCTGGCCAGGGCGATGTCGGCGCGGACGCGCAGGAGCGCGTACCGGTGGCGCAGGACGGGGCCGTGGCCGAGCGCGCCTTCGATGATCTCGATGGCTTCGTCCCAGCGGCCGATCGCCTCCAGCGCCTCGGCCCAGTTGTTCTTGATGAACAGCCCGCTGCCGCGCAGCCTGCCGTACTTCTTGGCCAGCTCCCAGCCGTGCTCGGCCAGGCGCAGCGCCTCCTCGTGGCGGCCCATGTCGATCAGCGCGTCGATGTTGTTGCCGACCGCCCTGGTGATCAGGCGGGCGGACCCCGCCGCCGTGCCGATCTCCAGCGCCTGCTCGTTCACGGTGATCGTGGACTCGTTCTCGCCGTTGAGGGAGTGGCCCAGCGCCAGGTTCATCAGCAGGTCGGCTTCGAGGCAACCGTCGCCGAGCTCCCTGGCCAGGCGCAGCCCTTCCGTGATCAGCTCGCTCGCCTCGGCGATCTCGCCCCGCAACATGAGGTGGCGGCTCAGCACCGAGACCACTTCGGCGCGGTCGGCGCCGTTCTCGGGCACGAGCCGCAGCGCGTGCCGGAGGTCCTCGATGACGCCGAGCTGCCCCTTGGCGTTCTTGAACCCCACCCGCCGCACGATGAGCTGCGCGACGCGGCCGGGCTCCTTGGCCTCGTCCAGCTCCGACAGCGCGGCCTTGACGAACTTGGCGCCCTTGTCGGCCTCGCCGCCGGCGTTCGCGGCCTCCGAGGCGCGTTCGAGGACGGCGGTGTGGTCGGCGTCGATGAGCTCGGCCGCGTCGGGCACGCGCTCCCACAGCATGAGGACGCGTTCGAGCAGCGGGACGGCCTCGGTGTACGCGAACGCCTTGAACGACTTCTGCGCCGCCTCCCAGGCGGAGATCAGCGCCCAGGTGTCGTTGCGGGCGCCGTACCAGTGGTGTGCCAGCTCGACGGCGGCGCGCCCCGGCGGGACCAGCCCGCGGTCCTTGGAGATCTCTTCGGCGAACCTGGCGTGCAGCCGCTGGTGCTCGCCGGGCAGCAGCTCGTCGTGCACGGCCTCGCGGATGAGCGAGTGCCTGAAGACGTAGGCGCGGTTGTCGGCGATCTGCAGGACGTTGCCCGCGATGGCCGGGCGCAGCGCGGCCTCCAGTTCGACGTCGGACAGGCCGCTCACGGCGGCCAGTAGCTTGTGGCTGACCCGGATGCCGCCGGCGGCGGCGACGCGCAGCAGGCGCTGGGTCTCCTCGGGCAGCCGTTCGACGGAGTTGAGGATGAGGTCCTGCATGGACTCGGGGAACGCGCAGTCCTCGCCCTCCAGCATGGCCTCCACGAACAGCGGGATGCCCTCGCTGCGCTCGTAGACCTTCTCGACCTTGGCGTACTGGGGGACCTCGCCGAGGATGCCGGCCATCTGCTGGGCGACCTCGTCCCGCGACAGGCGGGGCAGGTCGAGCCGGTGCACGCCGCTCACCCTGCCCAGCTCGGCCAGCACCGGCCGGAGCGGATGCTGGCGGTGCAGGTCGTCGGAGCGGTAGGTCATGACGATCAGCACCTGCGGGGCGTGCAGGTTGCGGCTGAGGAAGGCGATGAGATCGCGGCTGGACCTGTCGGCCCAGTGGATGTCCTCGATGACGAGGACGGTGGGACGGGCGAGGGCCAGACGTTCGAGGAGGGTGAGGAACTGCTCGAAGAGCCGGGCGCGGCCGGTGTCGGTCTCGCCGTCGCCGCTCGGCTCGCCGAACTCGGGCAGCAGCCGCGCGAGATCGCGCTCGGCGCCGTCCGGCAGCAGCCCGGCGACGGCCGCGGGGCCCTGCTCCCTGACGAGCTGCCGGAGCGCGGCGGTGAACGGCGCGTAGGCCAGACCCTCCGTGGACAGCTCCACGCAGCCGCCGAACAGCACGTGAGCGCCGCAGGCCTGGCACTGCTCGGCGAAGCGCTGGATGAGCCTGGTCTTGCCGACCCCGGCCTCGCCGCCGAGCAGGACGGCCGTCACCGTGCCTTTTCGTGCCTCGTCGAAGCTTTCAGACAGAGCCGCCAGCTCCTCTTCCCGCCCGACGAAGACGGGACTGACAGAACGTCCCCGCATGTCATCCAGCATGTCATGCCCCATCGATTACTTTCGACGCTTTTATGGGGGTCCCTTTACGGGGGTTTCGAGGCCCGGCCACGAGGGAGGTGGTGGCCGGGCTCTCGTGGGATGGTCATGAGAAACGGAGCTTGCCGAAGACCGAGCGGCGCTCGGACTTGTTGGCCCTCTCGGCCTCGCGTACCCGCCGGTGCTCGGCGGCGGCCTTGCGGAGCTCGCTCGCGTGGTTCTTCATGAGCTCGTACTCGATCTCGGGGTGCATGGTGTGTCTCCTGAAATTTCGTGCTTCTTCCTGACACCTTTAAGACTCGGTCTAAGGCCCTGCCTGCCACATCGGGTGGATGCCTTATCTCCGGTACGCCGACGCGTACGGCATGCCTAAGACCCCCGGGGCCGGCCGCCTAAGGCGGTCCGGTTTGGAGCTCACGGCCCTGGTCGGCGATGCTGTGTTGGTGTCAACTGTGACTACCTCGCTCGCGGACGTCGCCTCGTCCGACTCGGCGTTGCGAGCTTTCCTGCACGGCCTGCCCGGGGTTGACCGGGTCGGCGCGGACCAGCGGGCGGCGATGCTCGGCACCCGTTCGATCAAGACC